>NZ_JBGAME010000001.1:0-673026 GCF_044223235.1 Mycobacterium sp. | reverse complement strand
CCCAGTAGGAACGGGAACTCGTCGTTGATGCCGCCCTCGCGGTAGGTCAGGTCGGTATGGCACACCCCGCACGCGATGATGTCGACGACCACCTCACCCGGCCCGGGGTCGGGTATCACCACATCAGTGACCTCGACGGGGGCTTTGGCGCTACGTGCGATGACTCCGCGCACAGTCTGTGGCATGAGGGTCTCCCTGGTTCGTCGTTGGGTTGGGTTGCGAAGTGAATCAGTCAGTCGGTCGAAGTGACCTGGTCGAGCAGCTGGCGGGCCCGATTCAGCGGATCCCGGCATGCGGCGAGAACCTGCGCGCGGGTCGCAAGGGTCCAGTCCAGCCGGTAGCCGGCCTGCACAGCGAGGTCGTGGAGGAACAAGCGCAGCGTGCGGCCATTGCCCCCGCGGAAGGGGTGCAGGTGGTTGATGGCGACAAAGTGCTGGGTCATCCGGTCCACGAAGGTGTCGCGGGCGATGTCGCACAGATAGTTGTCGGCGGCGATGTCGGCGAATATCCGTGCGGCACAGGCGCCGATCAGGCGGGCCGGGACGAAGCGACGGCCGGGATCGTCGACCTTGCTGAGGTCCACCGTGCGGGCTTCGCCCGCGAAGGGGTACACGTCGCTGAACAGGAATCGATGAATGGCTTTGAGGTGGGCCAGGTCGAACGCACCGGCCAACGGACGCTCCCAGAGTTGGATGTGCCGCACGATCACAAGATCGTGTTCCGCGGTGGACAACTCGGCTTCCGTGCGCGCCGACACGAGGTTGATCAGCACGCCAGTGTCGGGGTCGAGGTAGGTAGAGCGTCGAACCACGGCTCAGCAACGGGTTCGGTAGCGCGACACGGTGCGTCGAAGAAGTTCCGTGGAGTCGAGATGTCCCCGTCGATAGCTCCGCAGGTCTTCGCACAACTCGGCGGACGGCCGTCCGGTTTCCAGTGCCGCAGTGTGAACGGCGGCTTCGGCAGCGGCGTCGCGCGCGGTTGCGGTTTCGCGCATCGTGCGCTCGATCTGCTTGCGGTAACGGGTGAACAGCCGGGGATTGTCACGGCTGAACACCCCAACCGTGACGCTGTCGCGCTGGTAGATGGCCACGACGGGACCGCTGCCCAGGTTGCCTTCAACGACGTGGACGGTGTCGGTGGGTTGCCGGTAACCCGCGAACTGGAGCTGATGGCCATATTGGTGCGACCAGAAGTAGGGTACGGCCGGCGCCGTGCGTTCTCCCGTCGCTTCGCTCGCCTTTGCGGGGTCGGTTGCGGTGATGGCAGCGGCCACTGCGCGCGCCTGAGCGGTCGCGTTGGTCCAGTGTTCACCGCGGTGGTGAGCCGCCCGGTGGGGATCGAACGTGTTCGCGCAGTCTCCGACGGCGAAGACACCCGCAACACCCGTGCGGCCGTGGGCATCGGTGCGGAACCCGTTCGTCGAGTCGATCTGGGGGTGCACCAGCCACTCGGTGTTGGGTATGGCGCCGATGCCGACGACGACCGCGTCGGCGGGTAGGCGCGTGCCATCGGTAAGGAGCACTGCTGTGACGCGTGCTTCGCCCACGATCTCGCGAACGCCGACGCCGGTCAGCAGCCGCACCCCATTGGCGGCGTGCAGCGCGGTGCAGCATTCGGCGATCGTGTCTCCAAGCGCCGCCGCCAGGGGTGCCGCGGAAACCTCCACAATCGTGACGTCGACGCCGAGGGCGCGGGCGGTCGAGGCGACCTCGGCGCCGATGAACCCGGCACCCAAGACAACCAGGCGCTGGGCCCGCGCCAGCGAGCCGCGCAGCCGGTGTGCGTCGTCAAGTGTCCGGAGAGTGTGTATCCCGGCCAGATCGGGACAGTTCGGAAGCAGACGGGCGCGAGCACCGGTGGCAAGCACCACGACGTCGGCACTGATCTGGGAGTCACCGAGGAGCACGGCGTGCCGACCGTCGGCATCGGTGCTCAGTCCGGTGGCGGGACGGCCCAAGACCCACTCGGCGCGCAGCGCGGTGATCTCATCGGCTGCGGCGAGGCTTACGTCCACGTCCTGCCCGAGGAACGCCTTCGACAGCGGCGGCCGGTCGTAGGGCATATGCGGCTCGTCGCCGATCAGGGTCAGCGCGCCCGCGTAGCCCGCGCTGCGCAGTTCCCGCGCGGTGGTGATCCCGGCCAGCGAGGCCCCGACGATGGCGACGTGTTCGGGCGTGGTCACGGTGCGCTGACCTCGAGCCAGACCTGGCCGTCCTCGACGCCAACGCTGTGGGTACGGACGGGGTTCTTGGCGGGGGGCCCGGACACGGCGCCGGTGCGCAGGTCGAAGCATGACTCATGCAGCGGGCACTCGACGGTGCAGTCTTCGACCCAGCCGTCGGCCAGCGAAGCATCCTGATGCGTGCAGGTGTCGTCGATGGCGAACAGTCCGTCGTCGGTGTGAAAGATGGAGATCGTCGGTTGGCCGGACAGCCGAACGGTGAAAACCTCACCCGGCGGAATGTCGGCGAGAAGGGCGACGACGGTGCGCATAGTACGAGCGGCCACGTTCTCTCCTCATGTTGCGTATCCGACAACAGATGCGGAATGCGCAACAGTGTGCCGTGGGTCGACCGTCGGGTCAACTCGAGAACGCGTAACGCAGATGCAACCTTCTTCCGGTTGACGGCGGGCTCCCGCTCCAGCAATCTGTTGCTTGATACGCAATTGTTGCGTACAAGGCAACAGGAGCTTCGGATTCATGACTCACCGCGCAGCAGCGCCTATTGACGCGGCCTGCCATCCGGCGCGAAGCGGCCAGCGGGTGCTGGGTCTGGAAAAGTTCAGCGCCGCCTACGAGCGCTTCGTGCTCACCCCGCACCCGGACTGCGCCGATGTCACTGTGGCGTCCGGCTTTTCCGGACACGGGTTCAAGTTCGTCCCGGTTGTCGGTGAGATCGTCGCCGAACTGGCCACCACCGGGACCACCGCCCATCCCATCGGCCTCTTCGACCCGCGACGACTGGTGACATCATGACAACGATCGACAATCCCCGCCTGACAGAGTTCGTACCTCCGGCGGCGGGCGGCTCGCTGATCTCCACACTCGGCGGCGAGTACTACTGCGACGCCGACATCTTCGCCGCAGAGCAGCAACTGATCTTCGAGGACATGTGGTTCTGCGCGGTGCGCAGTGCGGACCTGGCCGCACCGGGGGCGTTCCGCAAGGTGCAGGTCGGCCGCGAGAGCGTGCTGGTCGTGCGCGGTCGTGACGGCGCGCTGCGGGCATTCCTCAACATCTGCCGGCACCGCGGCGCCATGTTGTGCACCGAGGACAGCGGGCAGGTCAAACGCCACCTGCGATGTCCGTATCACGCCTGGACGTACGGCCTGGACGGAAAGCTGGTCGCCGCGCCGAATCTCGGTGCCCTCGTGGACGAAACGGGCAGCGGAATCGACAGGACCGCATACGGGCTGGTCGAGGTCGCGCTTCGGGAATGGCTGGGATACGCCTGGGTGTGCCTGGCCGCCGCGCCCCCGTCGTTCGAACGGGACGTTGTCGGGGCCGTCGCCGAGCGCCTCGGCGCAACAGACGCGGTCGAGAGCTACGGCATCGCCGATCTCGCGCTCGGCCGCCGCGTGGTGTACGACGTCGCGGCCAACTGGAAGCTCATCGTGGAGAACTTCATGGAGTGCTATCACTGCGCCACCATCCACCCGGAACTCACCGAGGTGCTACCAGAATTCGCCGACGGTCTGGCCGCGCAGTACTTCGTGGGCCACGGCGCAAAGTTCGGCGATGGAGTCGAGGGTTTCACGGTTGACGGCAGTGCGGGACTCACCCCGATCCCCGGCGTCACCGCCGAGCAGGACCGCAGATACTTCGCAATCACCGTGCGCCCCACGGTGTTCATCAACCTGGTGCCCGACCACGTCATCTTCCACCGGATGTATCCGGTGGCGGTGGACCGGACCATCGTGGAATGCGACTGGCTCTACACCGAAGACGTTGTCGCGCAAAACCGTGACATCGAGCGGTCGGTCGAACTCTTCCACCGGGTCAACCTGCAGGACTTCGAAGCGTGTGAGCGTACCCAGCCTGCGATGGCATCGCGGGCCTACCGGCGCGGCGGTGTGCTGGTGCCGTCCGAACACCACATCGGCGAGTTCCACGAATGGGCGCTGGGCAAGCTCGGCAGCAGCGGTGACCGATGACCTCCGACATGACCTCCGACATGACCTCCGATATTGACGATTACTGTTCGCCCAACCTCTACATCGACGGCGCGTGGCAGCGCGCCCGGGACGGCGGCACCCGCGACATCGTGAACCCGGCTGACGGCAGCGTCGTGGCGGTCGTCGACGAGGCCGGGCATGCCGATGCGGTCGCGGCGGTGGCGGCGGCCCGCGCGGCGTTCGATTCCTCGCCCTGGCCCCACACCCCGGTGGCCGAAAGGGCTGAACTGCTGGACCGGATCGCCGATCTGCTGATTCGCGACGCCGAACGCATCGCCGTGATCGAGACTCTGGATACCGGAAAGACACTGCGGGAGAGCAGAATCGACATCGCCGATGTCGTCTCGGTGTTCCGCTATTACGCCCGTCTGACCGCCGTGGAATCCGACCGGCTCGTCGACGTCGGGGATCCCTCGATCATCAGCCGCGTGGTTCGTGAGCCGATCGGGGTGTGCGTGCTGATCGCCCCGTGGAACTACCCCCTGTTGCAGATCGCCTGGAAGATTGCGCCCGCGCTGGCCGCGGGCTGCACCATGGTCGCCAAACCCAGCGAGGTGACCCCGCTCAGCACGATCGCGCTGGTCCGCCTGGCCGCGGAGGCCGGCGTCCCCGCCGGGGTGCTCAACCTCATTCAGGGCAGCGGTGCGGCTGTCGGGGCCGCGTTGACCGACACTCCCGACGTCGACTTGATCTCGTTCACCGGAGGCGCGGCGACGGGTGCGGCTATCGCGCGGACCGCGGCACCGCACGTGAGCAGGGTGGCGTTGGAACTCGGCGGCAAGAATCCGCACATCGTCTTCGCCGACGCCGATCTCGACGCCGCTGTCGACGCCGTGCTGACGGGCGTGTTCATGCATTCCGGCCAGGTGTGCTCCGCGGGCACCCGGCTGATCGTCGAGGAGCCGATCGCTGTCGCGTTCGTCGCCGAACTGGCCCGCAGGGCCGGTCGGGTCCGGCTCGGCGACGGCTTTGACCCCGACAGCCAAACCGGGCCCCTGGTGTCGGAGCAACACCGCGCGAAGGTCGAAGCGTTCGTCGCGCTGGCCATCGCCGAAGGCGCTGAACTCATCGCAGGCGGACGGCGGCCCACCGAGGAGCGGCTGGTCCGCGGAAGTTTCTTCCCACCAACGATTTTCGATCACTGCGAACGGTCGATGCGGATTGTGCAGGAAGAGACGTTCGGTCCGATCCTGACCGTGGAGCGTTTCAGCACCGAGAAGCAGGCCGTCGCGCTGGGGAACGACACTGCCTACGGACTGGCGGCCGGCGTGCGCACCAGCGACACGGCGCGCGCCGAACGGGTGGCCCGGGCCCTGCGTCACGGCACCGTGTGGGTCAACGACTTCGGTATCTACACCCCTGCTGCGGAGTGGGGTGGTTTCGGGAAATCCGGCAACGGTCGTGAGCTCGGCCCAACAGGACTGGCCGAATACCAGGAAATCAAGCACATCTGGACGAACACCGCGCCGAAGGAGGTGGGCTGGTTCACCGACTGATCGGCGTCATCGATGCGGAGCCCAACGGCGCACTCCGGTCTATCCACGTGTGAGAAAGCAGATTGTTCGATATGACAACTCAGGCAACACAATCCAGTGACGACAGCGGTTTGGAGGATTTCGGATACAAGGAATCCCTGGACCGCAGTATCGGCAAGTTCGCCAGTTTCGCCGCCGGCGTCAGCTACATCTCCATTCTGACCGGCACCTTCCAATTGTTCTACTTCGGATTCGGCACCGCCGGGCCCGCGTATCTGTGGTCGTGGCCCATGGTGTTCGTCGGTCAGATGGCCGTCGCGCTGTGCTTCATGGAGCTGGCGGCCAAGTATCCGGTCGCCGGATCCGTTTACAACTGGGCCAAGATCCTCGGCAGCCGCCTGGTCGGCTGGTGCTCCGGCTGGCTGATGCTGACCGCGTCGATCGTGACGCTGTCGGCAGTGGTGCTGGCGCTGCAGCTCAATCTGCCGCGGCTGTGGAGCGGATTCCAGCTGATCGGTGACGGCTCCGGTGAGTACGACTTCGCTGCCAACGCAGTCCTTCTCGGCACGATCATGATCGTGATCACCACCGTGATCAACGCCCTGGGCGTGCGGCTGATGGCCATGATCAACAGCGCCGGTGTGTTCATCGAACTCATTGCCGCCGTCCTGATCGCGGTCATCCTGGCCGCGAACATCACCCGCGGACCCAGTGTGTTCTTCTCCACGCACGGCTACGGCGCGGGCGAATCCGGGGGCTACCTCGGGGCTTTCCTGGTCGCGTCGCTGGCGTCGGGCTACGTGATGTACGGATTCGACACCGCCAGTTCCCTGGGCGAGGAGACCGTGGAGCCGCGTCGCACCGCCCCCAAGGCGATCCTGCGGGCGATCCTAGCGTCCTTCGTCATCGGTGGCGCGATCCTGGTGTTCGCGATCATGGCCGCGCCGGACCTCGACGACCCGCTGCTGGCCAGCCCCGAGGGCAGCCTGCAGTACATCGTCGAGCAGGTGATGTGGGGACCGCTGGGCACGATCTTCCTGCTGTGCATCGTGGTCGCTGTCATCGTGTGCTCGTTGGCAGTGCACACCGCTGCGATCCGGCTCACCTTCGCGATGGCCCGTGACAACGCGCTGCCGTTCGGCGAGAAGTTGGCCACCGTTAACCCGAAGACGCAGACCCCGATCGTTCCCGCGGTGACCATCGGCATCATCTCGGTGATCATCCTGGTCATCAACATCGGGCAGCCGAAGATCTTCACCGTGCTGACCTCGATCGCCATCATCATGATCTACCTGGCCTACCTGATGGTCACTGGTCCGTTGCTCAAGAAGCGGTTGCAAGGTCAGTGGCCGCCGGCCGACCTGAAGGAGGGCGGCTACTTCACCATGGGCCGCTGGGGCCTGCCGGTCAACATCTTCGCCGTGCTCTGGGGTGTGGGGATGGCGCTGAACCTGGCATGGCCGCGCGCCGCCGTCTACGGCGCTCCCTGGTACAACACCTGGGGCGCGTTCGTCTACATCGGCGTGATCCTGGGCCTGGGCCTGCTCTGGTATTTGGTGAAGGGCCGCAAGCACATTGGTACCCTTGCATCGCACCAGGCGCCGGCGGTGGAGTCATGAGGCGTATCACCATGTCGCTCGCCCTGTCGGCGATGCTGCTCGGCGGCGTCGTCGCCGGGTGTTCGACGAACCAGTCCCAAACGGCGGAGTCGGTGGCACAGCCGCAATGCCGTCAGCTCGATCCGTCGCTGCCGTGGCACGACGGCGTGCGCGAGTTCCTGCAGAAGGCCATCGACGCCAACAGCACATGTACCGGGACTGCCCGCGGCGCCGAGCGCAAGGTGGCGATCTTCGACTGGGACAACACCGTGGTCAAGAACGATATCGGCTACGGCACCAACTTCTACATGCTCGCCAACGACCTGATTCTGCAGCCGCCGAACCAGGACTGGAAGGCGACCAACCGGTACATGACCGACGCCGCGGCCACGGCGCTGCGCACCGCGTGCGGCACCGACGTCGTGGCCGGCATGCCGTTGCCGACCAGCACGAACACCGCGTGCGCCGACGAGATCCTGGCCATCCTCGACGGCGAAACCACCGGTGGGGAAACAGCGTTCGCCGGATACGACGAACGGCGGATGACCGGCCCGTACTCATGGGGCACCGCGCTGTCGGCCGGCTACACCGCCGACGAGCTCGCCGGCTTCGCGCAGAAGATGAAGGAGCAGAACCTCGCGGCGGAGGTCGGCGCGACCCAGAAGATCGGCACCCAGGACATGGACGGCTACATCCGGGTCTATCCGCAGATCAAGGACCTCATCGGCACCCTGCAGGCGCACGGCGTGGACACCTGGGTGGTGTCGGCGTCGCCGGAGCCGATCGTGAAGGTGTGGGCGTCGGAGGTGGGCATCGGCCCTGACCGGGTGGTCGGTGTGCGCAGTATCTACGACGCGGCGGGCAAGCAGACGACGCATCTGGTCGGCTGCGGCGGCGTCCCGGACGGCGATGACTCGGTGATGACCTACATCGACGGTAAGCGGTGCTGGGCCAACCAGGCCATCTTCGGCGTGCAGGGTCCCGCGGCGTTCGACCAGCTCGCCGCCGATCGCCGTCAGATCCTGGCCGCCGGTGACTCGGTCACCGACGTGACCTTCGTAGGCGACGCCACCGCGGCGTCGTTGGTGATCAACCGCAACAAGCCCGAGCTGATGTGCCGGGCCTATGACGGGCTGTTCAACGACGGTGGCACCTGGGCGGTCAACGAGATGTTCATTGATCCACTGCCCCAACATGATCCGTACACCTGCCCGACGGCGTTCACCAATTCCGACGGGTCCGACGGACCTGTGTTGCGAACTGATGGGAGCCCCATTCCCGATCAGGTCGACAGCGTTCACTGACGCCGGTTCATTTCTCGCCAGCCCACATTCAAGGAGTTGCCATCATGGCGGAAACACCGTCTGAACCACATGTCGCTGTATTCGACTACGTCATCGCCGGCGGCGGCACCGCAGGATGTGTGCTGGCGGCTCGGCTGAGTGAAGACCCGTCGGTCACGGTGTGTCTGATCGAAGCGGGGCCCAGCGACGTCGGCGACGACAACGTCCTGGTGCTCGACCAGTGGATGCACCTGCTGGACTCCGGCTACGACTGGGACTACCCCGTCGAACCGCAGCAGAACGGCAACAGCTTCCTGCGCCACGCCAGGGCGAAGGTTCTCGGTGGTTGCTCCTCCCACAACTCGTGTATCGCCTTCTGGCCGCCGGCCGAGGGGCTCGACGAGTGGGAGGCGATGGGCGCCACGGGTTGGGGCCCCGACGGCCTGCTGCCCTATGTCGCCCGGCTGGAACGCAACGACGCAGAAGGGGACCATCACGGCCGCAGCGGACCCGTGCGGTTGCGGGACATCCCACCCGACGACCCGTGCGGGGCCGCAGTGCTCGAGGCCGCTGCCAGGGTCGGTCTGCCGACGGTGAAGTTCAACCGCGGCGCCACGGTGGTCAACGGTGCGGGCTGGCTTCAGATCAACGCCGACGAGGACGGCATCCGGATGTCGTCGTCGCACGCCTACCTGCACCCAATTCTGGAGAAACGCAAGAACCTCGAGGTTCGTACCGACTCATGGGTCAGCGAGATCCTCTTCGACGAGTCCGGGGCCGCCACCGGGGTGCGGTATCAGCGGCCGGATCTGACCGGGTACGACACCGTGACGGCGCGCCGCGAGGTCGTCATCACGGCCGGAGCCATCGACACCCCGAAGTTGTTGATGCTCTCGGGGATCGGGCCGGCTGACCACCTGGCCGATATCGGCATCCCCGTGCGTGTCGATTCACCGGGCGTGGGGTCCAATCTCGACGACCATGTCGAGGGCCTGGTGTTCTGGGAGGCGAGTCGGCCGATGGTCACCACATCAACGCAGTGGTGGGAGATCGGTGTGTTCGCCGCAACCGAAGAGGGTCTCGTCCAGCCGGACCTGATGATGCATTACGGCAGTGTCCCGTTCGACATGAACACGCTGCGATGGGGCTACCCCACCACCGACAACGGGTTCTGCCTGACCCCCAATGTCACCCTCGGGCGGTCCCGGGGCACAGTTCGATTGCGGTCGAGGGATTTCCGCGACCGCGCCAAGGTCGACCCACGGTACTTCACCGACCCGGACGGCCACGACGAACGTGTGATGCTGGCGGGCATCAAGCTGGCCCGCCGGATCGCCGAGCAGGAACCCCTGCGGTCGTGGATCGCCAGGGAACTCGCACCTGGGCCGGACGCGGTCACCGATGAGGATCTGCTCGACTACATCCACAAGACCCACAACACCGTGTACCACCCGGCGGGAACGGCGCGGATGGGGTCCATCGAGGATCCGATGGCCGTCCTCGATCCGCAGTTGCGCGTGAAGGGTGTCGACCGGCTGCGAGTCGTCGACGCCTCCGCGATGCCGAAACTGCCTGCGGTGAACCCGAATATCACCGTTATGGCGATGGCGGAGAAGTGCGCGGATCTAATGGGTGATATCTGATTGCAGCATGACCGGCGTCGACGACCTGATTGGTTATCTGAGTGATCATGCCCCGTTTCACTCGATGGCGCACGATGCCCTGGCCAACCTCGCCCGGGCAGCGTCCATTCATTCCTTCGACGCCGGTGAACTCATCGTCGACTACGCTGCACACGCGCCCGATGCGATTTGGATGCTTCGCAGCGGCCGAGTGGTACTGCTGGCGGATTCGAAGGAGGACGGCGAGGCCGTCGACACCGTGCGGCCGGGCGGTGTGTTCGGATATCTTCCACTGCTCAGCGACGGCCGGGTGACGTTCAGCGCCCGGACAACCGAACCAAGCACACTGCTTCGGCTGCCGGGCGCCGAGGTCCGTTCGGTGTTCGCCAAACCCGCCGGGCTTTCGTACCTGGCGGCATCGGCGTGGGACACCATATCGGCACGCAAACGCGCTCAGCGGCCGTCGCTGACGGCGGTGGGTGATCTCGTCAGCGACGAACCGGTGTTCACCTCGGCCGATACTTCGGTACGTGACGCCGTCCGGTACATGACCGAGCGACGCGCGTCATACGCGCTGATTCCGTTGCCCGGTGGGGAACTGGGCATCTTCACCGATCGGGACCTGCGCACCCGGGTGGTAGCTGCCGGGGCCGGGCTCGACGTCTCGATCGGGCAGGTCATGAGCGCGCCGGCGCGCACGGTTACCGCCGACCGGGTCGCCGCCACCGTCCTGCTGGACATGCTGGAGAGCGGGCTGCGGCATATGCCCGTGCTCAACCACCGCGGTCAGGTTCTCGGTGTGGTGGAGGAAAGCGACCTGGCCGCGTCCTCGACCCGTCAGAGCTTCTTGCTGCGCCGATCGATCGCACTCGCCGCCGATCCGATGGAGTTGAAGGCCGCCACGCGCCGGATCGCCGACCTCGTCGTCGACCTATTTCGAAGCGGCACCGACGCCGCGGGCACGAGCGCGGTGCTGTCGGTCGTGATCGACGCGGTGGTCCGGCGGGCCCTGGATCTCGAACTCGCCGACCAGGTCGGGCAGTGGCGTGACCGGTTCGCCTGGCTCACGTTGGGCAGCGTCGCCCGCCGTGAGGCGATGCCGTCATCGGATGTCGACAGCGCGCTGTCATGGGCAGACGACATGACCGCCGAGAGGGGTAGGTTGCGGCGGCTGGCTACCGCCGTTCACGCGACGCTGGATCTGTGCGGGCTGCCTGCCGACAGCAACGGTGCAGTGGCGTTCAAGCCGCGCTTTGCGCGGTCGAGCGCGCAGTGGATCGATGCGGCAATGGGATGGCTCGACGATCCGATGCAGGACCGGGGAATCGTGATGTCGTCGCTGCTGCTCGACGCCCGTGCGGTGTGGGGAGACGCCGCGCTGCACACCGCGCCGGCCGCGTTCGGCCGGATGCCCGTCGAGCATCCGAATGCGCTTCGCCTGCAATTGCTTGACGCGCTGTCGGGCAAACCACGAACTCGTTCGCTGCGCGACGTGGTGGCCCGCCGGGGCGGTACGTTCGACCTGAAAAGTCACGCGCTGACACCCATCGTCAACCTGGCTCGGTGGGGTGGCTTGACCGTGGGGATGGTGTCCGGGTCGACTCCGGCACGGCTGGAGGCAGCGGCCGGCAACGGCCTGCTTTCGGAGAGCGACGCGTCCACCCTGCGTGAAGTTTTCGGCCTGTTACAGCGCCTCCGGATGGCCCACCAAATCGATCAGATGTCGGCCGGTGTTCCGCCCGGCGACATCATCACGATGTCGGCGTTGTCGCCGCTGAGCCGCAGCCTGCTCTACGACGGGGTACGAGAGGTCGCCGCCGTGCAACGCCGGGTCCGCAATCTCGCGTTGACGACGGCCGGCCACAGAGTCTGACCCAGGGACAGCCCATGCCGTCACGGGCACGCTCTACACTGCACTGGAGATGACCGAGCGCGCCGAGGACCAAACCCCGCAACGGGACAAAACGGTCGCCGCGGTGCAGTCGGTGGACCGGGCGCTGACCGTCCTGCAGATCCTCGGCAAACTCGGCAGTGCCGGGGTCACCGAGATCGCCACCGAGCTCGGAGTCCACAAATCGACGGTGTCACGGCTGATCGCGGTCCTGGAATCACGCGGATTCGTCGAGCAGGTGTCCGACCGGGGCAAGTACCGCCTGGGTTTCTTGATCGTGCGGCTCGCGGGATCCACCAGCGCGCGTACGGATCTGGCGAAGCAGGGCCAGAGTGTCTGCGACGACTTGGCCGAAGTGACCGGCGAGACGACCAACGTGGCGATCCTCGACGGTGTGCGGGTCGTCAACCTCGTCGAAGCCATCGGCCCCGCAGAGATCGCCTTGCGCAGCTGGGTCGGCCAAACGTGTCCGGTTCATGCGACCTCCAGCGGTAAGGCACTGCTGGCAGGGTTGCCACCGGAGCGTGTCCACAAGCTGCTGGGCAAGCGCCTCGACGCGTACACCCCGGATACCATCGTCGAATGGCCGGCTCTCGATGCCGAACTCGAGCTGGCCCGTTGCAGGGGATGGGCAAGTGTCCGTGAGGAACTGGAGGTCGGCCTCAACGCGATCGCCGCTCCTGTGCGGGACGGCGACGGACAGGTCATCGCGGCCCTGAGCGTTTCTGGGCCGGCGTACCGGTTGAAACCGGAACGTTTCGAAGAGGTTGCGGAGCTGACGATGGCCGCCGCCCACCGAATCAGCAGGCGCCTGGGCTATCTCGGTTGAGTCAGTGTCCGCGGGCGGCCCATTCGTCGTAGTGGACGATTTCGTCGCCGATGGTGGTGGTGTCGCCGTGTCCGGTGTAGACGATGGTTTCGGGTGGCAGGCTGCCCAGGCGGGTGGAGATTGAGTCCAGGATGGTTGGGAAGTCGGAGTAGGAGCGGCCGGTGGCGCCGGGGCCGCCTTCGAACAGGGTGTCACCGGAGAACACTGCGTGCAGGTCGGGTGCATACCAGCACATTGAGCCGGGGGAGTGGCCCGGGGTGTGCAGGGCGCGCAGTTCCAGGTTGCCCGCGCGTAGTGTTTGGCGGTCCTCGACGTTGTGGAAGTCTTTGTCTGGGTGTGTGATCCGCCAGAGCATGTTGTCGGCGGGATGCAGCAGTACCGGGGCGTCGAGCGCGGCTGCCAGTTCGGGGGCGACGGTGATGTGGTCGTTGTGGCCGTGGGTGCATACCACGGCGATTACGTTGCGCCCGGCGACGGCGTCGATGATGGGCGCCGCGGAGTGCGCGGCGTCGAAGATCACGACGTCTGCATGTTCCCCGTCGTCGCCGACCAGCCAGATGTTGTTGTCGACTTCCCAGCTGCCTCCGTCGAGTTCGAAGGTGCCGTGGGTGACCACCCGCTGGATCACAGCATCACCACCGAGCGCAGTACCTGGCCGGCGTGCATTTTGTGGAAGGCGTTCTCGATGTCGTCGAGGGCGATGCGTTCGGAGACGAACTTGTCCAGTGGTAGCCGGCCCTGGAGGTACAGGCTGATCAGGGTGGGGAAGTCGCGTTCGGGTAGGCAGTCGCCGTACCAGGCGGATTTCAGCGATCCGCCGCGGGAGAAGAAGTCGATGAGCGGCATGTCGAGGGTCATGGTCGGGGTGGGCACGCCGACGAGGACGACGGTTCCGGCCAGGTCGCGGGCGTAGAAGGCTTGTTTCCAGGTTTCTGGGCGGCCGACGGCGTCGATGACGACGTCGGCGCCGTTGCCGTCGGTGAGGTCCTGGATGGTTTCGACGACGTCGAGTTCGCGGGCGTTGATGGTGTGGGTGGCGCCGAAGTCTCGGGCCCAGTTCAGCTTGGTGTGGTCGGTGTCGACGGCGATGATCTGTTTGGCGCCTACCAGTGCGGCGCCGGCGATCGCGGCGTCGCCGACGCCGCCGCAGCCGATCACTGCGACGGTGTCGTCGCGGGTTACCGCGCCGGTGTTGATCGCGGCGCCGATGCCTGCCATCACCCCGCAGCCCAGCAGCCCGGCCACGGCGGGGTCGGCCTCGGGGTCGACCTTGGTGCACTGGCCCTGGTGTACCAGTGTCTTCTCTGCGAACGCACCGATGCCCAGCGCGGGGGTCAGTTCGGTGCCGTCGGTGAGGGTCATTTTCTGGGTGGCGTTGAAGGTGGAGAAGCAGTACCACGGTCGGCCCCGCTTGCAGGCGCGGCACTGTCCGCACACCGCACGCCAGTTCAGGATCACGAAATCGCCGGGCTCGACGGCGGTGACGCCGGGGCCCACCGATTCGACGGTGCCCGCGGCTTCGTGGCCCAGTAGGAACGGGAACTCGTCGTTGATGCCGCCCTCGCGGTAGGTCAGGTCGGTATGGCACACCCCGCACGCGATGATGTCGACGACCACCTCACCCGGCCCGGGGTCGGGTATCACCACATCAGTGACCTCGACGGGCTCGCCCTTCTTACGTGAAATCACACCGCGCACAGTCTGAGGCATGGGTACAACCTAGCCTCCGCCCCGCGGGCCACGGAACCGTCTGCGCGTGCGAGTGCCACACGCCGCGCCCGCACAGTAACGTTGACCCCGATCGTTATGAACACCTTTGTCGAAACCCAGGCCGAGCTCCTCGGCGCTGCCCGCGAGGCGTACCGCAACGGCGACTGGCGGGCCGCCTACGCGGGATTCGAGCGCGCCGGTGGGCTCGGCCCGCTGCCCACCGACGACCTCGACGCGCTGGCTACGGCTGCGTGGCGACTGGGCAACGTCAAGGAGACGGTGCGGATCGCCGAGCTCGTGTTCACCCGGCTGGCACGGACCGATCCGGCCGCGGCGGCGATGAAGGCGACCGAGCTGTCGCTGGCCTGGCTGACTCGCGGCGACGTCAACATCGGCCTCGGCTGGATGAACCGCGCCCGCAGGCTGTTGGGCGGCGCGACCGAGGGCCCGGCGCACGGCTATCTGGCGTATCTCGAAGCCATCCACGCGGTGATGGAGCGGGACCGGCAGGCGCTGGCGCCGCGGGTGGCCGCGCTGCGCGAGATCGGCGGCAGGCTCGACGTACCCGCGATCACCGCGCTCAGCCTGCTGACCGAGGGGCTGGCCGCCATACTCGATGCCCGCACCGCCGAGGGATATGGCCTTATCGACGAGGCGATGCTTCCGGTGCTCGCCGACCAGGTGCCGATCGAATGGGCAGGCGACATCTACTGCGTCGTATTGCACCACTGCCACCTGCTCGGCGACCTCCCGCGGATGCGGGCGTGGACGCAGGCGATGGAGCAGTGGTCCGATCTGTCGGGTTCGGTGACCTACGGCGGCATCTGCTACGTGCACCGGCTGCAGCTGCAGGCCGCCTGCAACGACCAGTGCGACTACCGCCAGCTCGAGGACCGGCTGCTGACCGCCAGTCAGGCGCTGGCCGACGTCAACGGGTGGACGGCGGCCGAGGGGTTCTATCAGCTCGGGGAGGTGCGCCGCAGGCTCGGCGATCCGGAGGGAGCGCTGGCCGCGTTCGCAAGGGCCCGTTCGCTGGGCATGGATCCGCAGCCCGGGGAGGCACTGCTGCGCTGCGGCCTCGGCGACAAGCAGGCGGCGTGGACCGCACTGCGGGTGGCGCTGATGGGCCAGGACGGGATCGACAGGATGAGGATGCTGCGTGCCGCGGTCGACGTCGCGTTGGCGCACGAGAATCTCGACGAGGCGGACCGGCACTGCCGCGAACTCGAAGACGGCGCAGCGGCGTTCGGCACGCCCGGCTTCAAGGCGTGGGCCGCCCACGCCCGCGGTGCGGTGCTGGTGCGGCGGGATCGCCACGCCGAGGCGATCGGTCAACTCGGGGCGGCCTTGCGTGAGTACCGGCACCTGCAGGCGCGTTATGAGACCGCCGAGGTCTACGAGTGGATGGCGCTGGCGCATCGCGGTCTCGGCGACGAGACGACCGCGGCCGCAGACAGCGCCACCGCGGCGGCCATCTACGACCAGCTCGGCGTCGAACCCGGAGGGATCTGCGGCACCGCTCCGCCGGGCGGGTTGACCAAACGCGAAATCGACGTGCTGAGGCGGATCGCCGCGGGTGCCACCAACCGGCAGGTGGCCGCGCAGCTGTACCTGAGCGAGAAGACCGTCGGGCGCCACCTGGCCAATATCTACACCAAGCTCGGGGTGTCGTCCCGGACCGCCGCGGCGAACTGGGCGTTCCAGAACAAGCTGCTGCAGCCGCCGGACTGAACTACATCGTCTGCACCACGCCGGGATCGTCTGCACCATGCCGGGCCGCCCGGCGCCCCATCGATCGCCCGATGCGGCCGCGGCGGCCGCCGCCCTAGCGTCATCGGCATGACAGCAATCGAGGAATCAGCCAGCCACGCCATCGATTCGGCCGCCGATCCGGCCGCCGACTTTGCCGCCCGCATGATCGGCGTCGTCAACGACGCGGCCACGGCGCTGCTGGTCAGCATCGGTCATCAGACCGGGTTGTTCGACACCCTGGCCGATCTGCCCGCGGCCACCAGCGCCCAGATCGCCGACGCCGCGGGATTGGACGAACGCTACGTCCGGGAGTGGTTGGGCGGCATTGTCAGCGCTGGGATTGTCGACTATCACCCCGCGTCGGCGACATACGCCCTGCCGCGCCACCATGCGCCCGCGCTGACCAGCGCAGGCGGTCCGGACAACGTCGCCAAACTCGCCCAGTACATCGGGATCTTCGGTGAGGTCGAGCAGAAGATCATCGGGTGCTTCCGCCACGGTGGTGGGCTGCCCTACACCGAGTTCCCCCGCTTCCACGCCGTCATGGCCGAGGAGAGCGGTGGGGTGTACGACGTCGCGCTCGTCGACGGCATTCTCCCGCTGGTCGACGGTCTGCCCGCGCGGCTGCGCACCGGCATCGACGTCGCCGACATCGGCTGCGGCAGTGGGCACGCCGTGAACCTGATGGCCCAGGCGTTTCCGGCCAGCCGGTTCACCGGTTACGACTTCTCCGCAGCGGCGCTGGAGGCCGCGAGTGCCGAGGCCGACGACCTCGGCCTGCGCAACGCGACATTCGTCCGCCAGGATGTGGCCACCCTCGATGCCATCGAAACATTCGACGCCATAACGGCTTTCGACGCGATACACGACCAGGTGGACCCGGCGCGGGTGCTGGCCAACATCCATCGGGCGCTGCGGCCGGGCGGAGTGCTGCTGATGGTCGACATCAAGGCGTCGAGCAACCTGGAGGACAACACCGAGATTCCATGGGCGACGCTGTTCTACACGATTTCGACGATGCACTGCATGACGGTGTCCCTGTCGGCGGGCGGCGCCGGCCTCGGCACCATGTGGGGGGAGCAGCTGGCCACCGCGATGCTCACCCAGGCCGGATTCGGCCAGGTCCAGGTGTGCGAGGTCGAAACCGATCCGTTCAATACCTATTACGTGGCGCGCAAGTAGTCCGTCGGCGCGACGGGCAAGTAGGCTCCACCGCGATGAGCGCGCTCGATATTCTCGCCGACTGGCCAGTCCCGACGGCAGCCGCCGCCGTGTTCGACGGGTCGGAGATCCTGGCCTCATACGGCCACGCCGACCGTCCCTTCCGGCTGGCCTCGGTGACCAAACTGCTGGTCGCCCGCGCGGCGCAGGTCGCCGTCGAGGAGGGTGTGGTCGGACTCGACACCGAGGCGGGTCCGCCGGGGTCCACGGTGCGCCACCTGCTCGCGCATACGTCGGGATACGCGATGACATCGTCCGAGGTGATCTCCAAGCCGGGCGCCCGGCGGGTGTATTCCAACTACGGATTCCAGGTGCTCGCAGAGACCGTGCAGGCCGAATCGGAGATCGAGTTCGGCAGGTACCTGTCCGAAGCGGTGTTCGGACCGCTCGGGATGACGGCCAGCACCCTGGAGGGCGGAGTGGCGGCGGCCGGCTATGGTGTCACATCCACGGTCGCCGACCTCGTCGCGTTCGCCGGCGAACTGCTCTCGCCGGCGCTGGTGTCACCTCAGATGCACACCGAGGCGACCACCGTCCAGTTTCCCGGCGTGCTCGGGGTGTTGCCGGGGTATGGGGTCCAGCGCCCCAACGACTGGGGGCTGGGGTTCGAACTGCGTGACCACAAGTCGCCGCACTGGACCGGGGCAACGAACTCGCCGCGGACCTTCGGGCATTTCGGCCAGACGGGTACCTTCCTGTGGGTCGATCCCGATGCCGGCCTGGCGCTGGTGGTGCTGACCGACCGTGACTTCGGTGATTGGGCGCATCCGCTGTGGCCCGTCGTCTCTGATGGAGTACTGAGAGAATTCCGACCGGACTAGCGCAACACACGTCCCACGGGGCACAATAGACACGTTCGCCACAACTTTATCTCGCTCTGCCGTTTCACCAGGTCGTTGGGGAAGACGTCCCTTGTGGAACCGAAGGAGCAGCTGATGCGTGCGTCGAACCAGTTCGCCGACGCGACCTCGGGCGTGGTTTACATCCATGCCTCGCCCGCGGCGGTGTGCCCACATGTCGAGTGGGCGTTGTCGTCGACCCTCGAGCCGCATTGCCGCCGATACCCCGGCGGGGCGGCGAGGGCGAATCTCAAGTGGACCCCGCAACCGGCCATGCCCGGTCAGCTGCGTGCCGTGACCAACTGGGTGGGACCGGTCGGCACCGGGGCGCAGCTGGCAAACGCGCTGCGGTCGTGGTCGGTGCTGCGGTTCGAGGTGACCGAGGATCCCAGCGCCGGTGTCGACGGGCACCGCTGGTGCCACACCCCGCAGCTGGGGCTGTGGAGCGGGGCGATGAGCGCCAATGGCGACGTGCTGGTGGGGGAGTTGCGGTTGCGGACGCTGATGGCGTCGGGGGCCGACGTGCTGGCCGCCGAGCTCGATTCGGTGCTCGGCACCGCGTGGGATGAGGCGCTGGAGCCGTTCCGTGACGGCGGGGATACCGCCGAGCTGAGTTGGCTCAGCCGCGGCGTGGGATAAGGCGCTCCCGCTTTCTCTGCGCGCGGACGGGTCAGGCGAAGCGGGGGAGCAGGATCTTCAGCGCGGCGGGCACCGCCGTCACCTCGACCGGCAGCCGGAACGCGAGTTCGCCGTCGGCATAGGCGTTGATGCCCGGCGACTGCACATGCACCGTCCGCGCTCGCGCGGTGGTGACCAGGTCCAGGTGGACGTGGGTGCCCTTGAACACCGTCGGGAACAGCCGGATCAGCCGCGTCCGTGACGTGGCGTGCACCATCGTGACGTCGAGCAGGCCGTCTGTGGGGTCCGCGCCCGGGCAGATGCGCATACCACCGCCGTAGCTGCGGGTGTTGCCGAATGCCGCCAGCGTCAGGTCCGCCACCGTCTCGGGGCCGCCGTCGAACGACAGCCGGAACGGCAGCGGCCGCAGCCTGGACAGTTCGGCGACCATCGCCAGGTTGTACCGGAACCGACCGTGCGGCCAGCGCATCCGGTTGGTGCGGTCGCTGACCAGCGAATCGAACCCGGCGGCCATCACCGTGCCGAACCAGGTCTGAGCGCCGTCGGAGGCGGTGATCCGGCCGAGGTCGACGGTCTCGACGACGCCGTCGACGATCGCGTCGGCCGCCGCCTCGGGATTCCCGGTGGGCAGCCCGAACGCGCGGGCGTGATCGTTGCCGGTGCCCGCGGGCACGATGCCGAGCGGCACGTCGCCGAGCGCCAGGGCCTGCAACGCCAGCGAGACGACACCGTCACCGCCCGTGACGACCAGCGCGTCGGTACCCGCCGCCAGCGCGTCGTCGACGAGTTCGCGCGCGTGTGCCGGGTCGGACCCGACGATCTCGCAGACGTCGACGCCCCGCTGCTGAAACCGTGCGATCGCCCGTTCGGCCGCGTGCGGGGCGTTGCCGTGCCCCGACATCGGGTTGGTCAGCAGTGTGACACGGCCGATGGTGCTCACGCGCGATCCGCCTCCGGCGTACCGCTGGTGCTCACGGAATGAGCTTGCCCGGGTTGAGGATCCCGGCCGGATCGAGCGTCGCCTTGACCGCCCGCAGCACCTGCACACCGAGGTCGCCGACCTCGTCGCGCATCCACGGTCGATGGTCGGTGCCCACGGCGTGGTGATGGGTGATGGTCGCCCCGGACCGCACCATCGCCTCGGAGGCGGCGTCCTTGGCCCTGCGCCATTGGTCGATCGGGTTGCCGCGCTGTCCGGCGACGACGGTGAAGTACAGCGACGCGCCGGTGGGGTACACGTGCGAAATGTGGCACAACACCAGCGCCGGTGTGCCGGTTTCGGTGAGGGCGCGGGTCAGCGCCTCTGTCACCGCCGTCTTCACCGCGACGAGATTCGACCAGCTGGTGGCGGTCTCCAACGTCTCGCACAACGCACCCGCCGACAGCAGCGCGTCGCGCAGGTAGGGGGCGGCGAACCGGCCCCGCTCCCAGGCGCGGGCCGGCTCCTCACCCAGCGAGGTGCCGCCACGGGCCTCCAGCAGCGCCCGCGTCTCGGCGTGCCTGCAGGCCGTGTGCTCGGCCGTGCCCTCGAAGACCGTGATCGCCATGCATCCGCCGGTGACGCGCTGCTCGCCGATGCTCTCGGTGGTGGCGAGGTTGACGCCGGTCTCGGCCTCGTCGGACAACCGGATGACCGTCGGTCCCGTCGCGGTCTGGGTGACCGCGCGCAGCGCCTCGGCACCGGTGGCGAAGTCGGGGAACGACCACGCCTCGTAGCGGGTGGATTGCGGGATCGGATGCACCCGCGCCCGCACCCGGGTGATGACCCCGAAAACCCCCTCCGAGCCGACCACCAGCTCACGCAGGTCGGGGCCGGCCGCGGATGCCGGCGCCCGGCCCAGGTCGAGGGTGCCGGCGGGCGTCACCGCGCGTACCCCGCGGACCATGTCGTTGAACCGGCCGTAGCCCGCCGAATCCTGACCCGACGAACGCGTGGCGGCGAATCCGCCGATGGTGGCGAACTGAAAGCTCTGCGGGAAGTGACCAAGCGAGAAGCCCCGTTCGCCGAGCAGGCGCTCGGCCTGCGGCCCCGTGAGCCCCGCGCCGAGTTCGGCCTCGCCGGAAACCTCGTCGAGGGAATGCAATTGGTCCAGCCGCCGCAGGTCCAGGGACACCACGGCGCGGAAGTCGCCGCGGATCGGGTCGAGACCGCCCACTACGCTGGTGCCGCCTCCGAACGGGACTATCGCGATGCCGCGCCCGGCGCAGACCCGCATGATCGCGGCGATCTCGTCGTCGCCGCCCGGTGCCAGCACCGCGTCGGGGGCGTCCTGGATTCCGGTTTGCTTGCGGCGCAACAGGTCCAACGTGGACTTCCCGCCTGCGTGCAGCAGCCGCAGCCGGTCGTCGACCCCGCAGTGTTCCGCGCCGACGACGGCGGCGAACGCGTCCAGGTCGGCGGCGGACAGCGCTGACGGGCGAAGCCTCACCTGGTCCTCTGTCAGCTCGTCGGCAAGCGAATCATCAACGCCGAGAGCCTGTTTGAGCAGTGCACGGATTCCGTCGGACAGCGGCTTGGCGGCCTCGGGATCGCCCCAGGCATTCCACTTCATCGAGGACATGCATTACAGTGTTACATATGCTGTCAATCAGTAACGAGGCTGAAACGGTGGAGGCCAGAGTCCTCGACGCCGCCGCCAGCTGCGTCGTCGCCTACGGCGTGGACAGGGTGACGCTGGCCGAGATCGCCCGCCGGGCCGGGGTCAGCAGGCCCACGGTCTACCGCCGCTGGCCCGACACCCGCTCGATCCTCGCCGCCCTCCTGACCGCCAGGGTGATCGGCGTGCTCGATGCGGTGCCCGGCCGCGGAGTGGGCCGGGAAGCCTTGGTGCAGCGAGTGATTGCGGTGGCAGAGCGACTACGCGCCGATGAGGTGATCACCTCGGTGTTGCACGCCCCCGAACTGGCGATGGTCTATATCACCGAGCGGCTCGGCACCAGTCAGCAGATCCTCATCGACGCCGTCGCAAGCGAGCTGGCCCGCGCCCAGGACGAGGGCAGCGTGCGGCCCGGTGACCCCGCCCAGCTCGCCGCCATGTGCCTGCTCATCACGCAATCGGCGATCCAGTCCGCGCAGATGGTGGAACCCATCCTCGACGCGGACGCGCTGGATGTCGAACTGTCCCGTGCGCTGAACGGATACCTGCGGCCATGACCGGTTCCACGGCGCTCAACGCCGCCCGGCGCACCGCCGAACTGGCCCGGCTGGGCGACGGAGAGCGGCTCGACGTACTTGTCATCGGCGGCGGGATCACCGGCGCCGGAATCGCTTTGGACGCCGCCACCCGGGGCCTGTCGGTCGCGCTGGTGGAGAAACACGACCTGGCCTTCGGCACCAGCCGCTGGAGTTCCAAACTGATCCACGGCGGGTTGCGCTACCTGGCGACCGGCAATGTCGGCATCGCACGGCGCAGCGCCGTCGAGCGGGGGATTCTGATGACCCGCAATGCCCCACATCTGGTGACCGCGATGCCCCAACTGGTCCCCCTCTTGCCCGCCATGGGTAGTGCGAAGCGGGCGCTGGTGCGGGCCGGATTCCTGGCCGGCGACGGATTGCGCAGGCTGGCGGGCACCCCCGCGGCGGTGTTACCCCGGTCGCGGCGCGTCACCGCGGACCGGGCGATCGAGCTGGTGCCCGCTGTATGCCGGGACGGCCTGGCCGGGGGTCTGCTGGCCTTCGACGGGCAGGTGATCGACGACGCGCGGCTGGTCACCGCGATCGCGCGTACCGCCGCTCAGCACGGCGCGCGCATTCTGACCCGGGTGGGCGCCGCGCACCCGACGGGGACCTCGGCCACTCTCACCGACGAGCTCTCGGGTGACGCGTTCGACGTGTCGGCGCGGGCGGTGATCAACGCCACCGGGGTGTGGGCGGCCCAACTGGACCCGGCTATCGGCCTGCGGCCCAGCCGCGGCACGCATCTCGTCCTGCCCGCCGACGCTTTCGGCAAACCCGTTGCCGCACTGACGATTCCGATACCAGGCGAACTCAACCGGTTCGTGTTCGCGATGCCCGAGCAGCTCGGGCGGGTGTATGTCGGACTCACCGACGAGGACGCGCCCGGGCCGATACCCGATGTGCCACAACCGGCCCCGCACGAGATCGCGTTCCTGCTCGACACGGTGAACACCGCGCTCGCCGTCGCGCTGACGCCGGGTGACGTGATCGGTGCCTTTGCCGGGCTGCGGCCGCTCATCAGCACTGCGCACGCGAGGAGCAAGAAAGACACCGCAGTCACCGGGCACACCGCCGACATCTCCCGCGAGCACGCTGTCGTCGAATCGGCGTCGGGCATGCTCAGCGTGATCGGCGGCAAGCTCACCGAATACCGTTATATGGCAGAGGATGTGCTGGACCGGGCGGTCGCGCTGCATGGCCTGCGTGCGTCGGCGTGCCGGACCCGCAACCTGCCGCTGGTAGGCGCCCCCGCCAACCCGGTGGCCACATTGCGGACGCCCGTGGTGCTGCCCGGATCGCTGGTGGCGCGCTACGGGGCGGAGGCGCCGAACGTCATCGCCCGCGCCACGTGTGCGCGCCCGACGGCACCCGTCGCCGACGGTATCGATGTCACGCGTGCGGAGTTCGAGTACGCGGTCAGCCATGAGGGGGCCCTGACGGCCGACGACATCCTCGACCGGCGCACCCGCATCGGTCTCGTCGAGTCCGATCGGGCCCGGGCAGCCGCGGTCGCCGCCGAATTCGTGTCGCGGGTGGGTTAGCCGCCGGCGAGGTCAGGCCATGCCGGCCGCGTACCGCGGATCGTCCCTCTGCCGTTCGGCGTTGACGGGATTGTGCCGCTCGGCGCTGACCGGCTGCCATGTGGCCAGCGGGGCTAGCGGCGGAATGGGCTCCACCCGGGCGGCCAGGTCATCCATCCAGCCTGCCCACCAGCCGATGTTCGGTGCCTGCTGCCGGCGCGCGTCGGTGTCGTCGCGCCAGCGGTCGAAGGCCGATTCGGAGATCCACAGTGTGCCGGTCACCTCGGGATCGCCTTGGCCCGCCAGGATGCGACGGTCGCCCTGGAAACGTTTGAGCTCTCTTTTCGGTCGCAGCGGACGTGCCAGCCTCTTGACGGCATTGATCACCCGGTAGGGCGGTTTCATCGAGTCGTGCGGCGACAACGGCTGATCATTGAGTCCCGGGAACAGGTCGAAATCGAACACCAAGCCGCAGCGTTGCGCCTCACCGACCATCCAGCGCAGGGTGAGATCTGCCGGTGCGGTGTCCGGGTAGCCGCCGCCGATGTCGGAGTGCGCCCCTTCGAACCACACCTGTTTGACGTCGGTGACCGTGTTGTCCCTGGTGTTCCACAGGCACGGAGCGAAGGTGAGTCGGCGTTCGTCGATCGCCAAAGCCTGGCGGGCGCATTCGATCTGGGTGGTGAGCTCCACGTTGTGGAACTTGTAGCGCTTCCTGGTGAGTCCGGGCGCACCCAGTGCGCCGACGGTGTCGAAGACGCCCAGCAGGCGGATCTTCGGCGTCACTTCATTCCGGTAGGTATCGGCCCGGAATCGCTCGATGTCGATGTTCGTGCCCTCGCGCGGGCGGTTCCGGTAGATCCGCAGTGCCGATTCGAGGCGATTCCTCGCGACCCCCTGGGGTGTGAGCAGCCCAATGGTGGCGATCATGCCGACCAGGCTTCGAGCGGTGTAGGCGCCTCGGCTGAAGCCGAACACGTAGATCTGGTCACCGGGCTGGTAATTCAGCGCCAGGAACCGGTATGCCCCGATGATGTCGTCGTTGAGGCCCGCGCCGAAGGCTCCCCCGATGAGGCGATCGAGGAATCCGCGGGTTCCGACGCCGTTGGTGGAGAACACCAACTGGTTTGTGCCGTGCGCCGTTACCGGCCGGATGGCCCGGGCGATCTTTTCGATGTTCGACACGCGCTGGTCGTCGGATCGCTTCCAGGTACCGTCGCAGCACACGACGAGTCGTCGCATCTCATCCCTTTCTCCAGTTTCCAGCTCCCAGCCTCGCGCGCATACGCCCCGGCGGTCATGCGTAGTGCACTACCTGAATCGAGCACCACGTCCCGGA
The DNA here is from genome assembly GCF_044223235.1 of Mycobacterium sp. Classification (GTDB taxonomy): domain Bacteria; phylum Actinomycetota; class Actinomycetes; order Mycobacteriales; family Mycobacteriaceae; genus Mycobacterium. Next base: position 647,954 of record NZ_JBGAME010000001.1, on the reverse strand, counting down.
TCGCCGATGCGGTGTGGCGCTGCCACAGCGCCTGCACCGGGCTGAGCAACTCGGGTTCGAGGGCGATCACCGCGACGCGACCGTCCATGGCCGGGCCGGCCGGGTGGGTGACGAACGCGATCGCGCCGGTGGTCAGGGGTGCGGCGAGCGTGGTCGCGCCCTGGACGCGGCTGATGATGTAGTCCGGCTCGAATCCGGCGCGTCGGCAGGCCCCCAGCAGCAGGTCGCTGTAGTAGGACATACCGGGCGGTGACCACAGCGCGATCACCTCACCGGCGAGATCGCCGATGTCGACACGCGAGCGGCCGGCCAGTCGATGGCCGGCGGGCACCGCCAACCGGATCCGGTGGTAGCCGACCACCGCACCGGCGAGGTCGCCGGGCGGAACCACACCGCGGCGCATACCGAGCTGCACCGAACCGTCCAGCACCGCGGCGACGAGCTGATCGGGAAACATCTGGCGAAGCGTGAACGAGGCGTCGGCGAACGAGTCGACCGCCGGCTCCAGCAGCGTGTACACCTCGGCCGTGCTCAGCGCCGGGGTGTGGCCGACGACGAAGTGCTCGCGCCCGCCGGCAGCGGTGCGCCGGACATGGTCGGCGACGGTATGCGCCGCCGCCAGCAGTGTCCGCCCCTCGCCGAACAACAGCCTGCCCGCCCGGGTCAGCGAGACCCGCCGGCCCTCGCGAACGAAAAGCTGAGCGCCCAAAGACTTCTCGAGCTGACGCACCGAGCTGCTCAGCGCCTGCTGGCTGAGGTGCATACGTTCGGCGGCGTGGGTGAAGCTGCCCGCCTCGGCGACGGCGATGAACTGGCGCAGGCGGTGCAGGTCGGGATAGCCGGGGTCCACCCGGATCAGACTAACCACAAACAGGACTTGTAGAAACCGCGAAAAGATTCGTTTCTTATTTGTCAGTCTTCGCACTACGGTCGGCGCCATGGGTAACCTCACGGGCAGATCCGCAGTCGTCGCTGCGGGTGCGAAGAATCTGGGCGGACTGATCAGCACGACCCTGGGCGAACGGGGTGTCAACGTCGCGGTGCACTACAACAGCGCAGCCACCGAGGCCGACGCCGACAAGACCGTCGCACAAATCGAACAGTCGGGCGCCAAGGCGATCAAGGTCCAGGGTGACCTCACCGTGCCCGCCAACGTCGAACAGCTCTTCGACGCGGCCATCGACGCCTTCGGCTCCGTCGATATCGCGGTGAACACCGTCGGCAAGGTGCTGCGCAAGCCGATCGTCGAAACCACTGAGGCCGAATACGATTCGATGTTCGACATCAACTCCAAGGCCGCCTACTTCTTCCTGCAGGAGGCGGGCCGCAAGCTGGCCGACGGCGGATCGGTGAGCACGATCGTCACCTCGCTGCTGGCGGCATTCACCGACGGCTACTCCACCTACGCAGGCGCCAAAAGCCCGGTCGAACATTTCGCCCGCGCGGCCGCCAAGGAGTTCGCGGCGCGCGGAATCAACGTCAACAACGTCGGACCCGGCCCGATGGACACCCCGTTCTTCTACGGCCAGGAAACACCCGAGCGCGTCGCGTTCCACAAGTCGCAGGCGATGGGCAACCGTTTGACCGACATCACCGACATCGCGCCGTTGGTGGTCTTCCTGGCCGACGAGGGGCACTGGATCACCGGGCAGACGATTTTCGCAAACGGCGGGTACACCACCCGCTAACAGCGGAGGGTAATGCGAGGGTAACGTTCGGCTGAAACCGCCACGAAAGCCCGCCGAAGTGTTCATGATCTCCGAATAGACGATCGGAGGCGCGATGAGCGGGACACCGGTACTCCAGAAGGCACTCAGCCAGCGACAGCTGCGGATGATCGCGATCGGCGGCGTGATCGGCGCCGGCCTGTTCGTCGGCTCGGGGGTCGTCATCGGTGCGACGGGCCCCGGCGCCTTCCTCACCTACGCCATGGCGGGCGTCCTGATCATCATGGTGATGCGGATGCTGGCCGAGATGGCCGTCGCCAACCCATCGACCGGGTCGTTCGCCGACTACGCTCGCAATGCGCTGGGCAACTGGGCGGGCTTCTCCGTCGGCTGGCTGTACTGGTACTTCTGGGTCATCGTCGTCGGCTTCGAGGCCATCGCGGGCGCCAAGATCATCCAGTACTGGGTCGACGTACCCCTATGGATATCCGCGCTCATCTTCATGGTGCTGATGACCGGCACCAACCTGTTCTCGGTGTCGTCCTTCGGCGAGTTCGAGTTCTGGTTCGCCGGCGTCAAGGTGGCGGCGATCTGTGCGTTCATCGCACTCGGGTTGCTGTTCGTAGTCGGCCTGTGGCCGAACAAGTCGCCGGACTTCTCCAACCTGACCTCCCACGGCGGATTTCTGCCGATGGGCTTCAGCGTGATCACGGTCGGGATCGTCACGGTGATCTTCTCGATGGTGGGCGCCGAGATCGCGACGATCGCCGCCGCCGAATCGGAGGATCCGGAGACCGCGGTGGCGAAGGCCGCCAACTCGGTGATCGTGCGGATCCTGGTGTTCTACGTGGGCGCGGTCCTGCTGCTGGTCATGATCGTGCCGTGGAACGACGAGGGACTGGCGGCATCGCCGTTCGTCTCGGCGTTCACCCGGATGGGGATCCCGTACGCCGATGACGTGATGAACGCGGTGGTGCTGACCGCGGTGCTGAGCTGCCTGAACTCGGGTATGTACACGGCATCGCGGATGCTGTTCGTCCTTGCCGCCCGGCGCGAGGCACCGGCACAGTTGGTGCAGGTGACGAAACGCGGTGTGCCCGCCAACGCGATCCTGGCGTCCTCGGTCGTCGGTTTCCTCTGCGTCATCGCCGCGGCCGTCTCGCCCGACACCATCTTCGCGTTCCTGCTCAACTCCAGCGGCGCCATCATCCTGTTCGTCTACCTGCTGATCTGCATCTCGCAGATCGTGCTGCGCTACCGCTCCGACCCGTCCACGCTGAAGGTCAAGATGTGGCTGTTCCCGGTGCTGTCCATCCTGACCGCGGTGGGGATCGTGCTGATCCTGGTGCAGATGTTCCTGGACGAGTCGCTGCGCCCCCAGCTGATCCTGAGCCTGCTGTCCTGGGCGGCGGTGATGGCGCTGTACTTCGCGAACAAGGCCTACCTCAACCGCAGGCCGGAGGCCGAGCAACCAGCCGCGGCGACCGCACCGCACCGGGTGCTGGTGATGGCCAACGAAACGGCCAACTCCGCCGAACTCATCGACGAGTTGCGCCGGATCGGCGCCGACAAGGACGCCAAGTACCACGTCGTCGTCCCGGCCAGCGCCGTCGAGACGGGCACCGCGGCCACCCACGGACCGCTCGACCTCTGGGAGGCCACCCAGGCGGCCGCCCAGCGGCGCCTGGACCACACCCTGAACACGCTGCGCTCCGACAACCTCGACGCCGACGGTGAACTCGGCGACCAACGGCCGCTGCGCGCGCTGGCCAAGGGCGTCGAAACCTTCCAACCGGACCAGATCGTCATTGCGACACTGCCGCCCGAATACTCGGTCTGGCACCGGTTCGACGTGGTCGACCGCGCCAGAGCCGCCTATGACGTGCCGGTGACCCACATCGTCGCCCAGCCGGCCGTGATCGCATCGAGTACCTCATGACCATCATCGCCGGGTTCAGCTGGGCGGGCCAGAGCGCCGCCCCACTGAAGCTGGCGGCCAGGATCGCGCGGTGCACGGGGGAGAAGATCGTGGCCACCGCGATCGTGGAACGGCAGTGGCAACCCAGTGCGGGTTCGGTGGAGGACGAATTCATCGACTACGTCAGCTCGGGGGCCAAACGATGCCTTGAGGAGGAGGTGGCGAAGCTGCCCGCCGACCTGGACAGCTGGGTGGTCGTCCACCAGTCATCCTCGGTACCAACGGGATTGACCGAGTTGGCGACCGAACTGGACGCCACCATCGTGGTGGTCGGATCCTCGTCGTCGGGTCTGCTGGGCAGGGTTGCGCTGGGCAGCGTCACTTCCCGGCTCGTGCACACCGCGTCGGTTCCGGTTGCCATCGCCCCGCGCGGCTACCCGCTGGACCCCGGGCCGATCGACCGGTTGACCGTCTCGTACGGCGGTCAGGCCGACGCCGTCCGCCTGATCGCCGCGAGCGCCGAACTGGCCACCCGGTGGAAGGCGCGGTTGCGGATAGTGTCGTTCACCGTGCGTCCGGCCAGGTTGTTCGGGGGCGTCGTCGACACGTCGGCGGAGGGTCTGGTGATCGAGCAGTGGGTGCGCAGGACGGTCGCGGAAGTCACCAAACAGCTCAACGAGGTTCGCACCACGATTGCGCTGCCTGATGTCGAGGTCGTGATCGGCTCGGGCACCGACTGGGGTGCCGCGGTCGACGACGTGCCGTGGGAGTCCGGCGATCTGCTGTTGCTCGGTTCCGGTGCGGCCGGTCAGTCGACCCATGTTTTCCTCGGTTCGGCGGCATCGAAGATCATCAGGAACGCCCCCGTGCCGGTGATGATCCTGCCGCGACACGGCTCCGGGTAGGACACGATCAGGCCGGTGGTCATCGAAATCGACGCCAGCGCGAGGAAGTGCGACTGCAGCGCGCGCTCACGTCGATCTCGGTGAAGGGTCTGAGCCGAGAACATATGAGTAGCCGACTACTCAGGTCATGCGCGGCCGGCCGACTTACCGTGTGAGTCACGGGCCCTGTCGACACGGCAGGGTTCTCGGGGGCGCACGGGAAGGGGTCGGATATGGGCAAGAGCGGTCAGGCGGTGGCAGAGAAGCGGCGCGCAACAGCCAAGGCCACGCCGCGGCGGGCCCGGGCCACCGCCGAGCAGGGCGCGACGGTGCCGCTGCCGGACTTCCTCTCCGGCGCAGGCAATCTCACTCTCAACCAGCGCAAGCTACTGGTCGATCAGGCGATCCTGCTGCTCGAGCAGAACTTCGTGCACCTGCCCCTGAAGGTGGCGATGCACGCGGTCAACCCCGTGCAGCGGCTGCGGGTGATGCGCGCCAGGATAGAGCGCCAGACCCCTGCGACGATGGAGCCGGAGTGGCAGTTCCACCGCGCCATGTCCAGCGTCTTTCACTCCGTGCGTGACCTGCATACCAACTACCTACTGCCTGCGCCGTTCGCCGGGAAGATCGCCTTCCTGCCGTTCGGCATCGAAAGGTGTTGGGACGGTTCCGACGAGCTGTATCTGGTGACCAGCGTCGTGACCGGTTTCGCCGCGCCGCAGTTCGGCCCCGGCGTCGAGGTGACCCACTGGAACGGAATGCCGATCGCGCGTGCCGTCGCGCTCAATGGTAGTCAGTTCGCCGGAAGCAATGAGGCGGCCAACCTCGCCCGCGGGCTGGATTCGCTCACGCTGCGCCCCTTGATCATCCAGTCACCACCGGACGAGGACTGGGTCACCCTGAGCTACATCGGCCTGGACGGATCGACGCAGGAGCTACGCGAACCGTGGAAGGTGACCGACAACCTTCCGCCGATGACCGACCTCGACGCGATCAGCACCGCCGCGGCCTCGATGGGACTGGACCTGGACTCCGACGAGAAGGGTCGGGCCAGGAAGCTGCTGTTCATCCCCGAGGTCGTCCGGCTGGAGCGGGGTCTCAGTTCGGCGCAGCTCGACGAGCCGGTGGCGGTGCGCGGTGCCGATCTGCCCACCACGATGCCGGGCGTATTCCGGGCGCGGCAGGTCGACACCGCACACGGAACGTTCGGGCACATCCGCATTTTCACGTTCAGCGTCAACGATCCGGTGGCCTTTCGGGACGAGTTCGTCCGGTTGGCGGCGGCGCTGCCCCAGAACGGCTTGATCCTCGACGTCCGCGACAACGGCGGCGGCCACATCTACGCAGGCGAGTTCATCCTGCAAACCATGACGCCGCACCGGATCTCGCCCGAGCCGGTGCAATTCATCAGCACACCGCTGAACCTGCGCATCTGCCGCCGCCACCGCGACAATCCGGTCGGCATCGACCTGGGGCCATGGGTCGAGTCGTTGGACCTGGCGACCGAGATCGGCGCCGCCTTCTCCGCGGCCAGACCGATCACGCCCGAGGACGGCGCCAACAACCTGGGCCAGACCTACCACGGGCCGGTGGTGTTGGTCACCGACGCCCGGTGCTACTCCGCGACGGACATCTTCGCCGCCGGGTTCGCCGACCACGGCGTCGGCACGATCCTCGGCGTCGACGACAACACCGGCGCGGGCGGCGCCAACGTGTGGACCCACGGGCTGTTGTCACAGCTGCTCCAGCAGCCGCCGCCCGCCGACAGCGTCTCGCCGTACCGGGCGCTGCCCAACAATGCCAACATGCGGGTGGCGATCCGGCGCACGCTGCGGGTCGGTGCGCAGTCCGGGACGCCGGTCGAGGACCTCGGCGTGCGCCCCGACGAGCTGCACAAGTTGACCCGCAACGACCTGCTGGCCGGCAACACCGACCTGCTCGACGCCGCCGGTGAGCTGCTCGCGGCCATGCCGGTACGCCGGCTGGATCTGGACACGTCCATCGACGGCGGGGCGGTGACGGTGAGTATCGACGCGGACGGGATCGACCGGGCGGATCTGATGCTGGATGGCAGGCCCCGCGGCTCGTACGACGTCGGCGCCGACCCGGTGACCGCCGAGATCTCCGGCGCGGCCGCCGGTCAGCTGCTGCGGGTCGACGGCTACTCCGGCGGTGAGCTGGTGGCCTCGCGCCGGGTCACGATCTGACCCGGGTGGTCAGGACGGTGCGGGCGCCTGGTCCTTGTCCCGGTCGCTGATGATCACGCCCGCGACGACCAGCGCGATGCCCACCAGCTCCGGGCCGGTGGGCACCTGCCCGAGCGCCGCGAAGCCCACCAGCACCGCCGACACCGGCAACAGCGCCAGCAGCAGGGCGAAGCGCGCCCGGCCGACCATCCGCAGCATCATCTGATCCAGTGCGTAGGGGATGACGCTGGACAGCACCGCAAGGCCTAGGACCAATGCGGGGACCAGCCACACCACCCGCCCCAACCCGTCGGGGGAGTGCCAGCCCCGCACGATCACGATCGCCAACGGCGCGGTCACCACGGCACTGATCGCCCAGCCGACGGCCAGCGAGTCCAACGAATTGCCGCTTTGCGCAACGACTTTGCCGAGCACGACGTAGCCCGCCCAGAACGCCGCCGCCGCGAGCGCGAAGGCGATACCGAGGGGCTGCGAGGCGAATTGGACGTCGGCGATGAGGACGACGCCCGCCAGCGCCGCGAGCAGCGACACCCATCCGCGCGCCGAGCGGGACTCGGCAGCCACCACCGCGATGGGACCGAGGAATTCGATCGCGACTGCGGTGCCCAGCGGCAGCCGGGCGATCGCTTCGTAGAAGCTGATGTTCATCAGCGCAGTGACGATCCCGAACATCCCCGCCAGCACCATCGGCCGTCCGGTCCATGCCTGCCGGCCGGGGCGGATCAGGGCGACCAGGATCAGTGCGCTGGCCGCGACCCGCAGCCACGCAACCCCGGCGGGCGGGATGTACTCGAACAGCAGGACCCCGAGCGACGCGCCGACGTACATGGTGCAGCCGCTGAGCACCATCAGGGCTGGGGCCGCCAGCGGGTGCGACTTCAACGACGGCACCCCGACCCCTCACCTTCCTGGCCGAGCAGACGCAAACTGCCCGAATTCCGGCGGAAAATGGGGCAGTTTGCGTCTGCTCGCGCGGGAAGGGGGCAGGGATCAGAGCGGGATGTTCTTGTGGCGACCGCGGCGGGCGGGCGCCTCCGCCAGCGCCTGGGTCAGCTTGCTGCGGGTGTGCGCCGGGTCGATCTTCTCGTCGACCACACCGATGTCGATGGCACTGTCCACGCCGCCTGCGATCCGCTCGTGCTCGGCGGCCAGCTCGTCGTGCAGCGCTTCGCGCTCGTGGTCAGCCGCCGCGGCGAGCCTGCGCTTGTGCAGAATTCCCACCGCCGCCTTGGCGCCCATCACCGCCACCTCGGCGTCCGGCCAGGCGAACACCTTGGTGGCGTTGAGCGACCGCGCATTCATCGCAATGTAGGCCCCGCCGTAGATCTTTCGGGTGACCAGCGTGACGCGGGGGACGGTGGCCTCCCCGAACGCGTGCAGCAGTTTCGCGCCGCGGCGCACCACCCCGCCCCATTCCTGATCCACGCCGGGCAGATAGCCGGGCACGTCGACGACCACGACCAGCGGGATGCCGAACGCGTTGCACAGCCGCACGAAACGCGCGGCCTTCTCGGCGCTTTCGGAGTTCAGGCAACCGCCGAGCCGCAGCGGGTTGTTGGCCAGCACGCCCACCGTGCGGCCGGCGAGCCTGCCGAGGCCCACGACCATCGACGGCGCCCACCTGGCCTGGAACTCTTCGAAGGACGAGGCTCCGTCCGGTTCCCCATCCAGCAGCGCCTGCACGATCGGGTGCACGTCGTAGGCGCGCCGCGCCGATGCGGGCAGCAGCGCGTGTAGGTCGAGGTCGCCCGCCTCGGCCTTGGCCCGATCGAAGTGGCCCTGCTGGCAGAAGTAGCCGACCAGCCTGCGGGCGCGCGTGTAGGCGTCCAGTTCGTCGTCGGCGACGATATGGCACACGCCGGACTTCTTGTGGTGGGTGTCGGGGCCGCCGAGTGAGGCCATGTCGACGTTCTCGCCGGTGACACTTCGCACCACGTCGGGTCCGGTGACGAACACCCGGCCCTCGGGTGCCATCACGACGACATCGGTGAGCGCCGGTCCGTAGGCGGCGCCGCCCGCGGCGAATCCGACCACCACGGAGATCTGCGGGACATAGCCCGACGCGCGGATCATCGCCTCGAACACCAGACCGACGGCGTGCAGGGCCTTGACGCCCTCGGCCAGCCGGGCGCCGCCGGAGTGCCAGATACCCACGATCGGGCACTGCTCCTCGATGGCGGTGTCGTAGGCGTCGACGATGTGGGCGCAGCCCTCGACGCCCATCGCGCCGCCCATGACGGTGCCGTCGGTGCAGAACGCGATCGTCCGCACACCATTGACGGTCCCCGCGACCGCGAGCACACCTGAGCGGTCCCGCTCGTGCAGCAGCTCTACGCTGCCGTCGTCGAGGAACGTGCTCAGCCGCAGCAGCGGATCGCGGGGATCCAGCGATTCGCCGATGGGCTGGGGTGCCGTGATGGTCATCGAAACCTCCTGTGCGCGGGGGTCGCTGCGCGATATTGCCGAAAAGTACTGCTGCTCAGTACTTTCCGAACACAATCGACACGTTGTGCCCACCGAATCCGAACGAGTTGTTAACCGCGTACTGGTAGTTGCCCGGCCGCGGCTCGCCCGCGACCACGTCCAGATCGATCTCCGGATCGAGGTTCTCGAGGTTCAGCGTCGGCGGAATGATGCCGTCCCGCAGCGCGAACACCGTCAGGATGGACTCCACCGCACCGACCGCGCCGACCGAATGGCCCAACGCCGACTTCGGTGCGTACACCGCGGGCCGGTGTGCGCCCATCGCGTTGTTGATGGCCTTGCCCTCGGCCACGTCGCCGACCGTGGTGCCGGTCGCGTGGGCGTTGACATGGTCGACGTCGGTGGGCTGCAGACCCGCGAGCTGGATGGCCCGCGTCATCGCGTATCCGGCCTGCTCACCGTTGGGATCGGGCGCCACGATGTGGAAGCCGTCCGACGTGACGCTGGCCCCCATGATGCGCGCCAGCGGTGTGGCGCCGCGGGCCTTGGCGTGCTCCTCGGTCTCGATCACCAACAGCGCGCCGCCCTCACCGAAGACGAACCCGTTGCGGTCCCGGTCGAACGGGCGGCAGGCGCCGGCGGGGTTGTCGTTGGTGGTGGACAGCACGATGCGCATCTGGGCGAACCCGGCGATCGGCACCGCCTCGATCTTGGTCTCGACACCGCCGCAGATCGCGACGTCGGCCTCGCCGAGCACGATGTTGCGCCAGGCGTTGGCGATCCCCTCGGAGCCGGAAGCGCAGGCCGAGACCGGGGTGCTGACCCCAGCCCTGGCCTGGCGTTCCAGACCCACGGCGGCTGCCGCGGCGTTGGGCATGTACATCTGCACGGCCAGCGGCGACACCGCCCGCAAACCCTTCGCCTTCAATGCTTCGTAGGCGAAGAGCAGTTCCTCGCTCGAACCCATCCCCGTGCCGATGGAGACCATCAGCCTGCGGGGATCGACCTCGGGCGAACCGGCGTTCTGCCATACCCGCCGGCTCAACACCGTCGACATCTTCTGCAGGTACGACAGGCGGCGCAGTTCGACCCTGGTCAGTTCGTGGTCGAAATCCTCCCGGAGGTGCCCCCCGATGCGGACGGGCAGGTCGTACTGCTCGACGAACGGATCCTCGAGCTTGCGGATTCCGCTTTTCCCGTCGAGCAGTTCCTTCCAGGTGGTGTCCGCATCGGATGCCAGGGCAGTTGTCATGGCAACACCCGTGACAACCACGTTGGGGAAGCCGTTCCCCGTGCTCAACCCGGCCATTACTACTCCGACAGTTCCTCTCTACGCATGAACGGCTACCTCAGTACCGCCCGAACGCCAGGGCGACATTGTGTCCACCGAATCCGAACGAGTTGTTGATGGCGTACTGGTAGTCGCCATATCGAGGCTCGCCCGCAACCACATCGAGATCGATCTCGGGGTCCGGTGTCTCGTAGTTCAGCGTCGGCGGGATGACGCCGTCACGCAGCGCCAGCACCGTCAGCGCCGACTCAAGGGCGCCGACCGCACCGATGGAGTGACCCAGCGCCGACTTCGGCGCGTACACCGCGGCGTGCTCGACTCCGGCGACGCGGATGGCGTTGGCCTCCGCGGTGTCGCCGATCGGGGTGGCCGTGGCGTGGGCGTTGACGTGGTGAATGTCCTTGGGGGACAACCCGGCCGTCTCCATCGCCCGCTTCATCGCCTGACCGGCCCGCAAGCCGTCAGGTGCCGGAGCCACCATGTGATAGGCGTCGGACGTGATGCCCGCACCCATCAGCCGGGCCAGCGGCGTGGCGCCGCGAGCCAGGGCGTGCTCCTCGGTCTCGATGATCATCAGCGCACCGGCCTCGCCGAACACGAAGCCGTCCCGGTCCTTGTCGAAAGGACGCGAGGCCGCCGCGGGATCGTCGTTGCGGGTGGACATGGCACGCATCATCGAGAACGCCGCGATCGGCAACGCCTCGATGCCGCCCTCCACACCGCCGACAACGGCGAAGTCGGCGTCACCCATGACGACCTGACGCCAGCCGTGGGCGATGGCCTCCGAGCCCGACGAGCAGGCCGACACCGGGGTGATGACCCCGGCGCGCGCGCCCAGCTCCAGGCCGGCGACCGCCGCCGCGCCGTTCGGCATGATCATCTGAACGGCGAGCGGGGATACCTTGCGGGGCCCGCCCTCGTTCATCGCGTCGTAGGTCTCGACGATCTTCTCGCCGCCACCGAGGCCGGTGCCGATGATGACCGCGAACCGGTCCGGGTCGACCTCGGGCTTGCCCGCGTTCGCCCAGAGCCGCGTGGCCAGCAGCTTGGACATGCGCTGCACGTAGGACATGCGGCGCAGGTCGATGCGAGACATGTGATCGTCGACGTTGTCGACGAGGTGGCCGCCGATGCGCACCGGCAGGTCCCACTTGGTGACGAAATCGTCCTCGAGGACGCGGATGCCGCTTTCGCCGGCCAGCAGGCCCTTCCACGTGCTCTCGATATCGGCGGCAAGCGCGGTGGTGGCCTCGACAGCGGTCACCACCACACTCGGGAAGCCGCCGTTAGCAGTGGAAGGTCTGGTCATTCGCCCGCAAACTTCTCGCGCAGGGCGGCAGCGGCCTCGGGGTTCTCTTCCTCGAGCTTCTGGATGTAGCCGACGACGTCACCGACGGTGCGCAGACCGGCCAGATCCTCGTCGGGGATCTTCACGCCGTACTTGTCCTCGGTCTGCACGGCGATCTCGACCATCGACAGCGAGTCGATGTCCAGGTCGTCGACGAACGACTTCTCGGGGGTGACCTCGGAGGGCTCGATACCGGTGACCTCTTCGATGATCTCGGCGAGGCCGGCGATGATCTCTTCCTGAGTGGCGGGCACAGTGGCTCCTTCTACTTGTCCTGTCGACTGTTGGATGCGTCGAACGGGTGGTTTGTCGCCGCTCCGGGCTTGGAGCGATCGTCCTGGTGGGTCGATATGTGTCGATATGTGGTTGTGGGCCGGCTAAAGCTCTTTCAGCCCGTCCAGGTCAGCGGGGGATTTGACGGCGTGCGTCGGCACCCCCCGAAGCTCACGTTTGGCGATACCGGCGAGGGCTCCCGCCGGCGGGAACTCGACGAGCGCGCCGACCGCATGTTCGCCAAGCGTCTTGGTGCACAGATCCCAGCGCACCGGGCGGGTCAGCTGCGCCACCAGCTTGGTCATGGCGTCGGCGGCCGAGGTGACCGGCAGACCGTCGGCGTTGGACAGCAGCGTCGTCGTGGGCTCGGAGGTGGCGACCCCCTGGGCAGCTGCGGCGTAGCCGTCGAGTGCTGCCGCCATGAACTCGGTGTGGAACGCACCCGCGGTGGCCAGCTGTCGCACCCGGGCCTTGGCGGGCGGGTCGGCGGCCAGCTCGTCCAGGTCCTCCTGCCGCCCGGCGGCCACGATCTGACCGGCGGCGTTGCGGTTGGCGGGCACCAGGCCGAGCTCGTCGAGCCGGGCCAGCACCTCGGCCTCGTCGCCGCCCAGCACCGCCGACATGCCGGTGGCCTCGGCCGCGCAGGCCTTGGCCATCTCGGCGCCGCGGGTGGCGGCCAGCGCGACGGCGTCATCGGCGGAGATGACGCCCGCGATCGCGTAGGCGGCGATCTCACCGACGGAATGGCCCGCGACGATCGTCTCGGCGTCGGCGAGCAGCCCGCGGTTGGTCAGTTCCTCGTACGCCAGCAGGGTTGCCGCCACGACGAGCGGCTGGGTCACTGCGGTGTCGGTGATCTCATCGGCGGTCGCGGTGGTGCCCAAACGGGTGAGGTCCAGTCCGGAGACCGCCGACCAGGCGGCGAGCCGGTCGGGCGCGCCGGGGACTTCGAGCCACGGGGCGAGCATCCCGGGGGTCTGAGACCCTTGTCCGGGCGCGAGCAATCCAACGGGGGTTTGAGGCACGTCTTTAAGAAAACATTGTGAAGACGGATTTGTGCGGTGTAAGAGATTATGAACCTTGTCTTATGTTTTTGTAGGGAGTCCACAAAACCGCATGTGATGCGACTGCATCGATACCGTCCCGAAACCTGTTACATTCCGCGAAATGCTGTCGCGCCGGCCGGACGCACCGCAGGCACTCCCATCAGTCGGCCGTTTGGCGGGCTGGTCTGTTGCGCCTGCCTGTGTAATCTGCCCACCGTCGCGGCCACCCGCAGCACGTAGGCGTCTCTGGGCAGCGTGGGGTCGCGGCCGGTGAAGTCCGTGATCCGTTTCAGCCGGTAGCGCACGGTATTTGGATGAACGAACAATTTGCGCGCACAGGCCTCGATCGCCCCGCCGGAGTCCAGGTAGGCATCGAGGGTCTCGGTGAGCGCCGGACCCGCATCGCCCAGTGGCCGCATCACCTCCGTTTCCAGCGCGGCGATGGCCGTCGCGTCGCCCAAAAGCGCCCGCTCCGGCAGCAGTTCACGCGCCGACACCGGCCGGGGCGCCCCGCTCCACCCCGCGACGGCGTTCATCCCCGTGATGGCCTCGGTGGCGCTGCGGTGGGCTGCGGTCAGGGTCGGCGCGGTCGGCCCGATGACCACCGGGCCGTCGGCGAACACCTGCAGCAGTTCGGACAGGAACCGGTCGGTCGGTGAGAGCGGGCCCGACACGATCGCCACCAGCCAGGTGCCGTGCACGTCGGAGAGCGCGGCCCGGTCGTTGCGGTTGACGACGTCGCGAACGTCGTCGCTGGCCAGGTCGATGCGGTCGGGTTGGGGCAGCCCGACGATCACCGTGGCCGGCGCGGTGGCATCCCAGTTCAGGGCGGCGGCCTGGGACTGCAGTTCGGGTCCGACGTCGCCGCGCACCACCGCGTCGACGACGTTGGCCTCCATCCGGGTGTCCCAGGCGCCGCGCGCCTCGGCGGCGTCCGCGTAGGCCGTCGCCGCCGCGAACGCCAGATCACGGCTGTAGCGCAGGATCCCCGCCGTCAGCGCGGTGACCTGTTCGTCGGACCGCGCGAGCAGGGGCACCGCCTCTTCGAAGAACTCCATGGTGGTGCGCACCATCTCGACGGTCTGACGCAGCGCGATGCGCCGGGTCAGATCCTGCGGCACCACCTCGAACGCCTGCACCGTGTAGCTGACGTTGCTGGTCGGGTTGCGCATCCATTCGACGAAGTTGACGACCGCCGTCTGCACCACCAGATGCACGCTGGCACGCTGGGAGGCCTCCAGCCCGGCGAAGAACGGCAGCCGTTCCTCCATCGCGTGCACGGCCTGGGTGGCCAGCCGCCCCGAGTACTGCTGCAGCCGTCGCAGGACGGAGTCGGGGACGTTCTGCAGCACCTCGAGCGTGGATGCCGGCGGGATGAACCGGTTGTCGGGCATCCCTAAAATCTACGCCAGGAAACTGGCGAAACCCTCTAAACGGTGCGGATGCTGCCGGGGGGCTCAGGCGCTGCCGGTGTCCTTATAGGAGACCTCGGCGGCGAACACGTCGTCGATCCGGTACTTGCGTGCGGCCTCGACCGCGACAGACTTGTCGATGTTGCCGTCGCGGGCCAGCCCCTCGAGCACCCCGACCACCACCGACTCGGCGTCGATGTTGAAGTAGCGCCGAGCTGCAGGCCGGGTGTCGGAGAACCCGAACCCGTCGGCGCCCAGGGTGACGTAGGTGCCCGGCACCCACGGCCGGATCAGTTCGGGCACCGCCCGCATCCAGTCCGACACCGCGACCACCGGCCCCTGCGCCTCGGCCAGGGCCTTGGTGACATACGGCGTGCCCGCGGGGCGCTCGGGATGGCGCAGCTGTTCCTTCTCGACCGCAACACCGTCGCGGTTGAGCTCACCCCAGCTGGTCACCGACCATACGTCGGCCGCGACGTCCCACTCCGCGGCCAACAGGTCGGCCGCGCGCAGCGCCTCCGGCATCGACACGCCCGAGGTGAGGATCTGGGCGACGTTGCCGCGGCTCTCGGGCGCTTTGCGGTAGCGGTAGATGCCGCGCAGCACACCCTCGACGTCGAGCCCTTCCGGTTCCGCGGGCTGCACGTAGGGCTCGTTGTAGATGGTGATGTAGTAGAAGACGTTCTCCGGGTTCTCCCCGTACATCCGCGCCAGACCGTCCTCGACGATGTAGGCGATCTCGTAGGCGAACGCCGGATCGTAGGCGACGACCGCCGGGTTGGTGGAGGCGAGCAGCAGCGAGTGCCCGTCGGCGTGCTGCAGGCCCTCACCGGTCAGCGTGGTGCGCCCGGCGGTGGCGCCCAGCACGAACCCGCGGGCCATCTGGTCGGCGGCGGCCCAGAACCCGTCGCCGGTGCGCTGGAACCCGAACATCGAATAGAAGATGTACAGCGGGATCATCGGCTCGTTGTGCGTCGAGTACGACGTGCCCACTGCGGTGAACGACGACGTCGACCCGGCCTCGTTGATGCCCTCGTGCAGGATCTGGCCGGTTTCGCTCTCCTTGTAGGCCAGCATCAGCTCGGCGTCGACGGCCGTGTAGAGCTGGCCGTTGCGGTTGTAGATCTTGAGGGTCGGGAACCACGAGTCCATGCCGAACGTCCGCGCTTCGTCGGGAATGATCGGCACGATGCGCTTGCCAATGTTCTTGTCGCGCAGCAGTTCCTTGAACGTGCGCACGGTCGCCATGGTGGTGGCGACCTCCTGGTTGCCCGATCCCTTCTTCAGCGCCTTGTAAGTATCGCGGCTCGGCAGGGTCAGTGCCTTGGTCTTCGTGCGTCGTTCGGGCAGGAATCCGCCGAGCGCGCGGCGGCGGTCCAGCATGTAGCTGATCTCCGGGGAGTCGGGGCCCGGGTGGTAGTACGGCGGCAGGTAGGGGTTGGCTTCCAGCTGCTCGTCGCTGACCGGGATCCGCTCGCGGTCGCGGAAGTCCTTGAGATCTTCGAGCGCAAGCTTCTTCATCTGGTGGGTGGCGTTGCGGCCCTCGAAATGCTTACCCAGCGTGTAGCCCTTGATGGTCTTGGCCAAGATCACCGTGGGCTGACCCTTGTGCTCGGTCGCGGCCCGGTACGCGGCGTAGACCTTGCGATAGTCGTGGCCGCCGCGCTTGAGGTTCCAGATCTCCTGGTCGGTCATCGGGTCGACGAGGGCCTTGGTGCGCGGGTCGCGTCCGAAGAAGTGTTCGCGCACGTACCCGCCGTCGTTGGCCTTGTAGGTCTGGTAGTCGCCGTCGGCGGTGCTGTTCATCAGGTTGACCAGTGCGCCGTCGCGGTCGGCGTGCAGCAGGGCGTCCCACTCGCGGCCCCACACCACCTTGATGACGTTCCAGCCGGCCCCACGGTAGAAGGACTCCAGTTCCTGGATGATCTTGCCGTTGCCGCGCACCGGACCGTCGAGGCGCTGCAGGTTGCAGTTGATGACGAAGGTCAGGTTGTCCAGCCCCTCCAGGGCCGCCACGTGCGCCAGGCCGCGGCTCTCGGGCTCGTCGCACTCTCCGTCGCCGAGGAACGCCCACACGTGTTGGTTGGAGGTGTCCTTGATGCCGCGGTCGTGCAGGTAGTGGTTGAACCGGGCCTGATAGATGGCGTTCATCGGGCCGAGGCCCATCGACACCGTCGGGAACTCCCAGAAGTCGGGCATCAGCCGCGGGTGCGGGTAGGACGGGATGCCGCCACCCGGATGGCTGTGCTCCTGGCGGAAGCCATCGAGCTGGTCGGCGGTCAGCCTGCCCTCGAGGAAGGCGCGTGCGTAGATGCCGGGGGAGGCGTGGCCCTGGATGAAGATCTGGTCGCCGCCGCCGGGATGGGACTTGCCGCGGAAGAAGTGGTTGAAGCCGACCTCGTACAGCGCCGCCGACGAGGCGTACGTCGAAATGTGGCCGCCCACACCGACTCCCGGGCGTTGCGCCCGGTGCACCATGATCGCGGCGTTCCACCGGATCCAGGCGCGGTAGCGCCGCTCGACGTCCTCATCACCGGGGAACCAGGGTTCGAGGTCGGTCGGGATCGTGTTGACGTAGTCGGTGGAGGTCAGCGACGGGATGGCGACGCGCTGCTCGCCCGCGCGTTCCAGCAGCCTCAGCATCAGGTAGCGAGCCCGTGCGGGGCCGGACCGGTCGAGCAGATCATCGAACGACTCGAGCCATTCGGTGGTCTCCTCGGGATCGATGTCGGGTAGATAGGACGCGACACCCTCCCGGATAACCCGAACGCGATCACCCTCGGATGTGGGGGTGGAGTTTTTGGCCAGGTCTTGGCGCACGAACTCGGTGGTCAACTTCCGCTCCTAGGTAGGCGGTGTCAGTGGCGGTGCGAACTCTTTGTGCTTGTGGCGTGTTTGTGCTTGTGGCGTGCTCTATCGTCTACCCATCGTGCCGCATCGGCGACGTCGGGTGTGGCGAGTGCAATGAACGGGCACGTACCAACATCAACCGGTAACGTCTGCAGACCGTGCTGACGGGTTCGCGGTGCTGGATACGGCGGCTGCGGATCGTCGCTGCGGTGGTCGGTGGGCTCGCCGCACTCGCGATGGTCATCGTCGGATGCACGTCCGTGACCAGCGGAACGGCGCAGATCGACAAGGGCGACGCCCCCGCGTACCGGACTTCGGTGTCGTCGTCGGTCGAGGCGTCGGCGTCGCGTTCCAGCGCGCGTGAGTCGCAGCGCCAGGAGTCGCTGACCACCGAGGCGATCCACACCGTGTGCGAGGACCTGAGCTCCTCGAGCGTCGACGCGATCGTCGCGGTCAACGCCTACGTCGGCGCCTTCAACGACGACGCCGCCGATGTGACGGCCAAGGCGGGGCCCGCCATCGACGCCCTCAACCGCAGTGCCGATCTGGTGGCTGCGGGTATCTCCGACACGCTGCCCGGTGAACTGCGGGATGGGCTTACCGCGTGGGTCGACGCGGCCCGCGCGGTGGCGGTCGCCGTTCGCGACGACTACGGCCCCGACGATTTCAACACCGCTATCAACCGGCTCAACGACTCGAGGGACACCGCTCTGAATCTGTGTGATGCCGCATATTGACAAACCTCGGATGCCAGCCGTTCGCAGCGAGACCGTGCGTGCGACGATTAGTTCTCTACAACGCGAGTGGGGTGAAGGAGGCCAGACGGTGGTCGCGGCGAGCGGCGGCGGGCAGGAGCGGAGTGACGGGGGGAAGGCAGCCCCGGGGTACGCCCAACGATTGGGCGTAACGAAGGATCAGGTCGTCCAGGAACTGGGCTGGGACGAGGACAGCGACGACGACATCCGGGCCGACATCGAGGAGGCGTGCGGCGCCGAGCTGCTCGACGAGGACGCCGACGAGGTCGTCGACGTCGTGTTGTTGTGGTGGCGAGACGACGACGGCGATCTGGTGGACCGGCTGATGGACGCGATCACCCCGCTGGCCGAGGACGGCGTGATCTGGGTGGTCACCCCCAAGACGGGTAAACCGGGGCACGTGCAACCGGCCGAGATCGCCGAATCGGCGCCCACGGCGGGCCTGATGCAGACCTCGTCGGCCAATCTCGGGAACTGGATCGCAAGCCGGCTGGTGCAGCCCAAGTCGCGGGCGGGGAAGCGATAGGTGCTGGTTCGCAGTGCTTGGTAACGGAGTCGAGGCTCCCGACTTCACGCTGAAGGACCAGAACGGCCGGCCGGTCAGCCTGGGCGCGATGCGCGACAAGAACGTGCTGCTTGTGTTTTTTCCGCTCGCGTTCACCGGCATCTGTCAGGGCGAGCTCAACGAGATCCGCGATCATCTGCCTCGATTTCAGAACGACGGCACCGCGACGCTGGCGATCTCGGTTGGGCCGCCGCCGACCCACAAGATCTGGGCCACCCAAAGCAATTTCACGTTTCCGGTGCTCTCGGACTTCTGGCCGCACGGTGCGGTCAGCCAGGCCTACGGGGTGTTCAACGAGCAGGCCGGCTACCCCAACCGGGGCACCTTCGTCGTGGACCGCTCCGGGATCATCCGGTTCGCCGAGTGCAAGCAGCCGGGGGAGGCGCGCGACCAGTCGGTGTGGGCCGATGCGCTCGCTGCGCTCACGGTGGCCTGACGGATTTCCGGTCGCCCGCCGCGGCCGTGTAGCCTCCCCGCACGGGGCGTGTAGCTCAGTGGTAGAGCTCTGGTTTTACACACCAGCGGTCGCAAGTTCGATCCTTGTCGCGCCCACCAGTGTTTGTTGCAGGTCGGGCCGTACTCTCGTCGGCGGCGAACGGACCCGCGTGTACTGCGAGTGCCAGTGGCCCAAGGGTGTCCCAGCGAGCCCGCGTATGCGTCCCACCGTAATACCCTGGCCTCCGGTTGGCGGCGCGGTGGAAAGTAGGGCGTCCGGTACGGACGATGTGTTCGAGCAACACGGGGTCGAATCCCGTCAGCTCCACCAGGCAAGACGCCCTAAGTTTCAAGGTCGAAAGCTAGCCGCGGCTTCGCCGTTATTGGGGCAGTCCACCGCAACTGCCAGAGCCGAGCAGATGTCGTGCATCCGTGTCTCTGCGAGTCTGCCAAGTCGACTCACCAACACCCCGACTGAGACGCTTTCGACTGAGTCACAATTCACTGCGGATCGGCGCGGAATCGGGTCGGAATCGGGTTCGAGAACAACTTCGCTGGCCAACCCGCGGATGGTCGTTGTGCAGGGTGCGACGAGTGCCCGCTTTAGCCGGGGAATGGCAGCATCGCGTGAGAGCACAACAACTGGACGCCTGCCGATTTCGACCATTTCGCACCACCACACCTCGCCTCGTGCGGGAAGTGTGCTCACGAGTCCGCAGCTGCGCGCCGCCACGACGCGAGGTCGCCCCATGCGTCGGGCTCATCAATGGGATGTTCGTCGTAGGCGGCGTAACTTGCATCCACCTCGGCTGATCGGTGGCGATCCAGTAGTGCGCGGAGAGCCTCGTCGATGAGTGCGGCATCGGTGGCTCCGGTCTGCAGGTTGCGAGCGCTATTCAGCAACTCAGCGTCGACAGTAGTGCTGAGTCGTATGCGATTCATGCCACAAGTATGCCACGTTGACCCTGGTGATCATGGACAATCTGCCGAGTGCGAACTCAGGCGACGGATGCGGTCCACCGTTCGAGGGTTCGACAGTTGTCCCCTTAGGTTGTCCCCTTCGGTCCACGGATTGGGGCCTGTAGTTCAGTGGCGGAACTCGACTGATCGGAAGATGAAGACGGTCGACCTCGACCGTCCTTCATCCATTTCTGGCGTGTCGCCGTGGTCGCGTCACCGGACAGCGACGCACCGACCGCGCACTGCGACAGCACCACCATGGTCTCGCTCACCGAGGAGTTCACTCGCGTTGAACGCGAATGGCGGGACGGGGCGAACCGCTAGCGCGGTTCACGGCCGTTCCTCCGCTGCCGTAGCGATCTCCTGGGCCTCTTCGCGGCCTTCCTCGTCTTGATACTCGTGAGCAGCGAGATAGGCAGCTCGGATCTCGTCGTCGGTGTCCTCGCAGTCGGCGTCGACTAGTAGACCACTCCCGTCACGTAGCGTCACCTTCCGCAGCGCCTTGTCCGTAAACCCGGTGGTTTCGCGAGCGGCGACGAGCACCGCATCGGCGCCATCCGGGAAGAGTTTGCGCAACTCGTCGGCATGCGTGAGCGCAATGACTGACATCAAGCGGCGAAACTGCTCGTCGGTCAGCGATTCGAGGTGCTCACGATCTGCACCGGCCTTGACCATTTTTTCCATCAGCTCCCGACGGTGAGAGTCGTCCGCGTCATCTGGCCGCAGGGCGGGAACGCTCGCCTGGGCGTCCTTGATCAGCAGCATCATGTGCAGCGGGTCGGTGGGCGACGGTTCGAACTGGTAGCGGGTGTAGAAGCGGCGCGCTTCATCGTGGAGTGCATGCACGAGGATCGCGCGGACGCCAACGTCTCGGGAGACCTGCACGGCGCGGGCGATGGCGTCGCGCAGCAGGTTCTCGCCCAGCCCGAGGCCCTGGTGTTTGTGGTCAACAGCGAGGCGCGACAGCAAGATCACCGGTATCGGGTCGGGCATGTTGCGGCGGAACTTGCGGGCGGTGTCGGCATGCGAAACCGCCCCCGTCGCGAGGGCGTAGTAGCCGACGATGCGGCCGTCGTAGGTGGTGACGAAGCAGCGGGAGGCGCCCCCGACGTGATTGGCCAGCGCGCGTTTGTGGAGGTAGTTGTCGAGGCTGGGTTCTCCGCTGTCGAACTCGGCGACGTCATCGGCGTCGCTGATCGGTCGGGGGGTGCTGTAGCCGGTCACCCGTCCTTCTCGAAGATCGACGGTTTGGCGAACATCTTCGCCAGAGCTTCCTTGGACTGGGCGGGCCGGTCGAGCAGGGCGTTGAACTCCTTCCAGGCGGCGGCGTCGATGACGAAGTGCCGGCGGTCGGCGAGTACATCGTGGGCGTGCGCGAGGGCGGCGCGCACGGCGAAGGCGGTGAGATCGAGACCTTCGACCTCGGCGGCATGGCGGATCAGCGCGTCCTGCTCGGGGGTCAGGCGCACGGCGAAACGCTCGGATTTTGTAGCCATGACACCATTGTGTGCCTGATAGGCGTACACGGCAACGTGCCAGTTTTGTGGGGCCGCAGCACAGCTTGGACTAGTTTTCACTGGTCAACGGTGCCGACCCTGTGACCTGCAGCTTCTTAATGCCCGGGGTGCTCGGTTCCCGCGCCACCATGTTCGCACCCGTGATCGATCACTTCTCCGTTCTGTACGACGCTTCCGACACAGGTGAACTGGGGTGCGTGGTATGAGGTTGCGGGTGCGCGGGGTCGCGGAGCAATCGCGGACCACATGGTGCACACCCGTAACGACGCAGCCCTGCCGGTGGCAGCGGCTCGACACAGGAGACACCCATGCTGATCGAGAAGTCGATTGCACCCCCGTTGGACATCCTGCGGCCGGCCAGGAGGTCCGCATCGGCGGCCTTCCCTGTGTACCCCGATCTGGCGGAGAGGCTCTCCGCGGCCGGGCCGCAGCCCGACCCGACGGTGGCCCATGCCCTCGCCGTGGCAGCCGGCTATGCCTACTCGGACGCGGACACCGTGGCGATGATGTTCGCGCGGATGGGCCTGATCGACAATCACTGCCTTCAGGTGACGATGTCGGTCGACGCGATGTTCATCCGGTCCACCGCCTACGTGATCCAGAGTCGCGACGGCAGCGTGGTGATCGTGGCCTACCGCGGCACCGAACCGTCGAACGTGATCAACTGGCTCACCGACACCGACGTCCGTCCGGACCGGATTGCTTTCCCGTTTCCGAAGACGCAGCCAGCCGCCCCGTCCGATGACACACATGACACGTATCCCGTCCATGCCGGGTTCTACCGCAACGTTCGGGCCACCCGATTCGTGGTGATCGCGGCACTGCAGCGGGCGCTGGAGGGACGTTCCGTGCTCGACGACGACGACGATCGGCCGATGGAGCGCATGCAGAATCCGATGACGACGCTCTACCTCACCGGTCACAGCCTCGGCGGGGCGATGGCTGCGCTGATGGCCGTGATGCTGTCCGTGGAGGAGGACTACACCGGGCTGTTCGAGCCGGTCTTCAAGGGCGCGTACACCTTCGGGGCCCCGATGGTGGGCTCGCCGGACTTCGCCAAGGCCTGCGACGCGCACGAGTTCCTCAACGGGAATGTGGTCCGCTACGTCTACCGCAAGGACATCGTGCCGCATCTGCCGCCAAGCGACTCAGACGATTTCGCGCACTTCGGACGCGAGTACCGATACGACCACCGTTGGAAGGACACCTCCGACCACCCGATCACCCAGTTGGCCGACCTCTTCGGACTCATCGAGGTCCCGTTGGGTTTCGTGGCGAGCAAGTTCCGGTTGCTGCGCGGTCTGCCGTTCCGGTTTTCGCTGAACGACCACGGTCCGCAGCATTACATCGCGGCCCTGACCCCGGCCGGAACGGCCAACGAGTTCGGCGACGCGCATCTGATACCGGCGAAGTAGTCGCCGCCGGAGCTGTCACCCGCTTCAAAGTGGTTGCAGCGCAATTTGTTCATGGGTGTTTGGCGCACCACGTCGACTACGTGTTTTCGCTGCAGTCGCACGTCGCGCCGGGACGTCCCGCTTCGGCGGTGACCGGCGCGCAACACGCGTCACCGCGCCACGCGTCGACGCCCTCTTTGACCGCGACGCCGGCGATCACCAGCGCGGCGAGCGGGTCGGCCCACCACCAGCCCAGCAGGCTGTTGAGCAGCAGGCCGCCGAGCAACACCGCCGACAGATAGGTGCACAACAGCGTCTGCTTCGAATCGGCCACCGCCGACAGCGAACCCAGCTCCCGTCCGGCCCGGTGCTGCGCGCAGGACAGCACCGGCATGATGACCAGGCTCGCTGCCGCCAGCGCGATCCCGATCGTCGAATGCTCGGCCCGCCCGGCGCCCAGCAACGAGCGCCCGGCGTCGAGCGCCACATAGGCGGCCAGCGCGAAGAACGAGAAGGCGATGATGCGCAGCGCCACCTTCTCCCGCGCCTGCGGATCGGGTGCGGCGAACTGCCATGCGACCGCGGCCGCCGACGACACCTCGATCACCGAGTCCAGCCCGAACCCGATGAGGGCCGTCGACGAAACCCGGGCCCCCTCCGAGATCGCCACGACGGCTTCGACGATGTTGTAGGTGATCGTCGCGGCGACGAACAGCCGGATGCGGCGGGCGAGCAGCGCCCGGCGGTCAACAGCCCCGGTCCCGGTCATTGGCACCCGCACGGCTGACCGTCCGGCCCGACGCAGGTGCAGTCGGGGTCGACGGCGAGCACCAGACCCATCAGATCGGTCAGCGCATGACCGATCCGCGCGTCGGCGAGTTCATAGCGCGTGCGACGACCCTCGGGCACCGCCACGACGAGGCCGCAGCCCCGCAGGCAGGCCAGGTGGTTCGACAGGATCTGCCGTGACACGCCGATGCGCTCCGCCAGTTCGGCGGGGTAGCTCGGCGCCCGGTTGAGGTTGAGCAGGATCCGGGTGCGGGTGGCGTCAGAAAGGGCGTGGCCGAACCGCGCCAGTGCGTCGGTGTGCGTGAGTGTCGTCGGCACCCAGCGATAGTACAGCTAGATCTGTATTCAGAAATACCTGTACTACGCGGGCGGGGGCGCGAAGAACTCCAGCGCGATCCCGTCGGGGTCGCGGAAGCTCAGCCCCGAACCGTAGGGGGCGTCCACGATAGACCCGTGGGCGATGCCGAGTTCATCGAGCCGGGCGGCCCATTGTTCGAGCTCGCCGCGGTCGGCGCAGCCGAAACTCACGTGGTCCAGCCCGACCCGGAACTCGGTGAACCGCTCATCCGGCGCCCTCTGATCGTGCTCGTGGATGCCGAACAGGGTGTCACCGGGCAGCAGCCACACCACGTGGCGGAACCCCGCATCGGTGTGTTCGTCGAGCACCGGGTCGGCGCCGAGCAGCTCCTGATACCAGGGTGCGCTGACGCCGAGATCACGCACGGTGACGGCGACATGGTTGAGTCCCGGGAAGGGCGACATTGGTTTTCCCCGCTCTGTCGATGGGCATACACGAATCCACACGTACGCGGGCACCGATGGGTTCGATTCCGTCGCGCCGTTTCGTTCGAGTGGACCACTTCGTGAGACGCTCGCGGGGTGCGTGGCCGCAGAATCCCCGCCCGCGGTGCGGGAATCGCCGTCGGCTACCTCGTCGACCTGTTGCTGGCTGATCCGCGGCGTGCGCATCCCGTCGCGCAGTTCGGCCAGGCGGCCGCTGAACTGGAGCGGTTCACCTACGCCGACACCCGGCGAGCGGGATTGCTGCACACCGCCTCGCTGCTCGGCGCGCTCGGAGCCGCGGGCCTGACGGTGGAACGGGTGGCCGCGCGCCGGGGCAATGCGGCGACGGTGATCGCGACGGCGGCCGTGACCTACGTGACGCTGGGCGGGACATCGCTGACCCGGATCGGCGCCCAGATGTCGGGGCTGCTCGTCGCGGACGGCATCGACGCCGCCCGAGGCCTGCTGCCCTCGCTGTGCGGCCGCGACCCGGCTGCGCTGGACAGCGCGGGTCTGACCCGTGCGGCGCTGGAATCGGTGGCGGAGAACACCTCCGACGCCCAGGTGGCTCCACTGCTGTGGACCGCGGCCTTCGGCGTGCCGGGAGCGCTGGTGTACCGCGGCGCCAACACACTCGACGCGATGATCGGACACCGCTCCCGGCGCTACGTCCGTTTCGGCTGGGCGGCAGCGCGATTCGACGACGTGGCCAATTTCCTGCCGTCCCGGGTGACCGCGCTGCTCGCCGCCGCGTGCGCACCCCTGGTCGGCGGGTCGCCGCGCGCGGCGCTGCGGGCGTGGCGCCGCGACGCCGCGCGCCATCCCAGCCCCAACGCTGGCGTGGTGGAGGCGGCGTTCGCCGGGGCGCTGGGCGTCCGGCTCGGCGGACCCACCCAGTACGCCCATCAGCTCGAGATGCGCCCGACGCTGGGCGACGGACGCATACCCGAAACCGCCGACCTCACCGCCTCCGTCAGGCTCTCACGCGCGACGCAGGCGCTGGCGGCCGTGCTGGCCGTGGCGGCCGCGTCGGTCAGCGCCGCCTCCCGTAGCGGTCGGCAAGCTTCTCCTCGACGGTGAGCGGCGGTGCCGGGGTGGCGGGCGACGCTTCAGCGGCCTTGGCGTCGGCCGCGTCTGCCGCGGCCTTTTCCCGCCGGCGCTGCCGCAGCTCGGAGTAGACGAAATAGCCGACGCCGAGCGGCGCGAGGATGCCGAACGCGATCCATTGGATGCCGTAGGACAGGAACGGCCCGGCGTCCAGGTGCGGTAATCCGATGACCCCGAGGCCGCCCGGCTGATCGTCGCTCAACTGCAGGTAGGAACCGGCCAGCGGAACCCCGGTGAGGGCACTGATCTGCGCGACGTTGATCGAGTAGACCTGCTGCGTCCCGGCTTCCACGAACGGCTCCTTGCCCGACATGACCCCCTCGGAGTCACGCATCCGGGCCGAGATCGTCACGGTGCCCGTCGGCGGCGGCGGGATCGGCGGCACCTGCGAACCCTGCACCGGCCGCACGTAGCCGCGATTGACCAACACGACCGGACCGCCGACCGGACTCTCGACCGCGAAGGGCACCAGCACCTCGAATGCCGGTTCGCCCTCCACGACTCGAAGCCGCGCCAGCACCTGCGCGTCGGGCAGATAGCGGCCGGTGGCCGTTACCCGCTGCCACTGTTTGTCCGGCGCCGACGAATCCTGGTGCGGGAGGAAATCCGTCACCGGCACCGGGTCGGCGGTCATCGAGTGCGAAATCTGGGCGTTCTCGCGGGAAGTCTTGGTGTTCTTGCCCAGCTGCCAGGGCGCCAGCACGGTGAAGCACAGGTAGGCGAACGCGGCGACCACCACGAACAGCGCCAGCCAGGACGGCCGCAACAGGAACATACAGCGCGGCAACCGGTTTCGCTTCTTCACTGTGTTCGTCGGCGGGTTCATCGGCGGGCTAACTCGCGACGCCCCGCTCGGCGAGCTGCTCGTCTACCCAGTCGTGCAGGCCGGGCAGCGCGGCCTCGATCACCGCGAACACGTCGTCGAAGTCGCCTTGACTGCCGTAGTACGGGTCGTCGACGTCTGGCGGGTGGCTGCCGGATCGCGGGTCGAACGACCGCAGCATCCGCAGCCGGTCGGCCGGCACCCCCATATCCCGCAGGATCCGGGCGTGGTCGCGGCCCAGCGCCACCACCATGTCGGCGGACAAGTGATCGTCATCCATCTGCGCCGCCCGGTGCGCGGTCGGATAGCCGTGCTCCCGCAGCACGTGACTGGCCCGCCGGTCGGCCGCGTCCCCGACATGCCAGCCGCCGGTGCCCGCACTGGTCACCCGGACCACGTCGGCCAGGCCGCGCTCGTCGATCTGATGGGCGAACATCTTCTCGGCCATCGGTGATCGGCAGATGTTGCCCGAACAAATGAATGTGACGTGCAGGCCGGGGCTAGACACCGAGCACCCCACGAAGGTCCCCGATCGTCGACACGTGCGCCAGCGCGGCAGTGCTCTCACTACCGACTGCGCTATCGAAGTCAGTGCCCCCGTAGCCCCACGCCACCACCACCGTGCCGATGCCGTGCTCGGCGGCGCCCTCCACGTCGTGCATCCGGTCGCCGATCATCAGCACCCGCTCCGGCAGCGGCCCCAGCTGCGCCAGTGCATGCGCGACCACATCGGCCTTGGTGGCGCGTGTCCCGTCCACGCTGGCACCCGCGATGACCTCGAAGTGGCCGTCCAGCCCGAAGTGCTCGAGGATCCGGCGTGCGGTCGGCTCGGCCTTCGACGTCGCGACCGCCAGCCGGACCCCGGCCGCCTGCAGGTCCGCGAGCAGCTCCGGGATGCCGTCGAACAGGCTGTTCATCGACCAGCCTCTGGTGGTGTAGTCCGCGCGGTAGGCGGCGATGGCGGCGTCGGCGCTGTCACCGAGACCCATGGTCTGCAGCGTGTGGTGCATGGGCGGCCCGACGACGCGGCCGGCCAGGTCGCCGTCGGGAATCGGCGCGCCGATCTCGGCCAGTGCGTGGCGGAAGCTCGACACGATTCCGTGCGCGGAGTCGGTCAGGGTGCCATCGAGGTCGAAGAGGACCAGCTGCGGGCGTGTGCTCCTCGCGTGCGCCGGGGTTTCTGTGCTCCTCGCGTGCGCCGTATGTGTCACGTCCCCATTGTCCCTGACGATCGTGGTCGTCCCGGTGCCTGGCCCGTGGCCCGGCCCACTACTGTCGTGATGTGGTAAGTCGACTCCCTCGGTGCGGGGTGGTGCGATGAGCGTCCGGTTGGCCGACGTCATCAGCGTGCTGGACGCGGCCTACCCGCCTGGCCTGGCCGAGGACTGGGACTCGGTGGGCCTGGTGTGCGGTGATCCCGGGGAGACGGTCGAGTCGGTGACGGTGGCCGTCGACGCCACCGCCGCCGTGATCGCCGAGGTGCCCGAGCGGGGACTTCTGCTGGCCCACCACCCCCTGCTACTGCGCGGAGTCGACAGCGTCGCCGCCCACACCGCCAAGGGCGCGCTCATCCACCAGCTCATCCGCACCGGGCGCGCGTTGTTCACCGCACACACCAATGCCGACGCGGCGTCGCCGGGAGTCTCCGACGCGCTAGCCGAGGCCATTGGCCTAGCCGTCGACGGGGTGCTCGCGCCCCGCCCAGGCCGGCCGGATCTGGATAAGTGGGTGGTCTTCGTGCCGCGCGAGCACGCCGCCGCGGTGCGGGGGGCCATCTTCACCGCCGGGGGCGGCCAGATCGGCGACTATTCGCAGTGCAGCTGGAGCGTGCAAGGCACCGGCCAGTTCCTGCCGCATGACGGAGCGACGCCCGCGATCGGCTCGGTGGGAACCGTCGAACTCGTGACGGAGGACAGGGTCGAGGTGATCGCCCCGGCCCGGCTGCGCGGGCGCATCCTGGCCGCCATGCGGGCGGCCCACCCGTACGAGGAACCGGCCTTCGACGTGCTCGCGCTGGCCCCCGTCCCGTCGGCGGTCGGATTCGGCCGGATCGGCGTGCTGCCCGCGCCGGAGTCGCTGCCCGCGTTCGTGTCCCGGGTGCGCGATGCGCTGCCCGCGACGTCCTGGGGGGTGCGCGCCGCGGGGGAGTCCGACGCCATCGTCACCCGGGTGGCAGTCTGCGGGGGAGCGGGGGACTCATTCCTGGACGCGGTGGCGGCCTCCGACGTCCAGGCCTACGTCACCGCCGACCTGCGCCACCATCCGGCCGACGAGCACCGCAGGGCATCCGGGGTGGCGCTGGTGGACGTTGCGCACTGGGCAAGCGAGTTCCCGTGGTGCGGTCAGGCGGCGCGGCTGCTGCGTGATCACTTCGGTGATGCCCTGCCCGTGCGGGTGTGCCCGATTCGCACCGATCCATGGAACGTCGAGAGAGGGTCATGAAAGCTGAAGTCGTGCAACAACGTTCGCTGCTGGAACTGGCTGGGGTGGACGCCGAACTGAGCCGGATCGCGCACCGTGGCAAGAACCTGCCCGAACAGCAGCGCCTCGAGCAGGCCCAGGCGGCGCACCGCGAGGCCAACGACCGTCTGGCCGTCCTGCAGATCGCGCTGGACGATCTGGACGGCCAGGTGGCCAAGTTCGAATCCGAGATCGACGCGGTGCGCCAGCGCGAGGACCGGGACCGCTCGCTGATCGACGCCGGAACGGTCGGTGCCAAACAGATCACCGAACTTCAGCACGAACTGGAGACCTTGCAGCGCAGACAGGCCAGCCTGGAGGACTCCCTGCTCGAGGTGATGGAGCGCCGGGAGGAACTGCAGGGCCAGCAGGACGCCGAACTCAGCCGTATCGACGAAGTGCAAAACGACCTCAGCGCCGCCGAACGATCGCGCGAGGAAGCCTTGCACACCCTCGATCAATCCCGGCACCAGAACCTTTCCCGCCGTGACGAACTGGTGTCGACCCTGGACGCAGAACTGGTCGCGCTCTACGAACGGCAGCGGGAGCGTGGCGGCGCAGGTGCGGGCGTATTGCAGGGCCGCCGGTGCGGGGCCTGCCGCATCGAGATCGACAAGGGGGAACTGGCTAGGATCGCGGCCGCCGCGGAGGACGAGGTGCTGCGCTGCCCGGAGTGTGGCGCAATCCTGTTGCGGGTCAAGGTCTGAGCGTGCAGATGAAGGTCGAGTGAAAGTCCTCGTCGAGGCCGACGGCGGATCGCGCGGCAACCCCGGCCCGGCGGGGTACGGGTCGGTGGTGTGGTCGCCGGACCGTCAGACGATTCTGGCCGAAAGTAAACAGGCCATCGGGGTGGCGACGAACAATGTCGCCGAATATCGCGGGCTCATCGCAGGACTCGAGGAAGCGGCCCGGCTGGGCGCGTCGGACGTCGCGGTGTCGATGGACTCCAAGTTGGTGGTGGAGCAGATGTCGGGCCGGTGGCGGGTCAAGCATCCCGACCTGATCGAGTTGAACCGCCAAGCCACCGCGCTGGCACGGGTATTCGACCGGATCGACTTCACCTGGATCCCGCGCGCCGAGAACGCCCACGCCGACCGGCTGGCCAACGAGGCCATGGATGCGGCGGCGCACATCGCTGACATCGCCGACACGCTCGCCGAACCCGCGGCCCGGATCCCGGACCCGACGCCTTCGCCCGGATGGACCGGGGCAACCGGGGAGCCCACCCGACTGCTGCTGCTGCGACACGGTCAGACCGAATTGTCCGCGCAGCGGCGCTATTCGGGCCGGGGCAACCCGGCTCTGACCGAGGTGGGCCGGGGTCAGGCCGACGCCGCGGCGCGATATCTCGCGGAGCGGGGCGGCATCGCGGCCGTGGTGACGTCCCCGCTGCAGCGCGCCTACGACACGGCGGCCGCCGCTGCGAAGGCGCTCGGGCTGGACGTCACCGTCGACGACGACCTGGTCGAGACGGATTTCGGTGCGTGGGAGGGGCTGACCTTCGCGGAAGCCGCACAGCGCGATCCCGACCTGCACCGGCGCTGGCTGCGCGATACCAGCGTGCCGCCGCCCGGCGGGGAGAGCTTCGACGCGGTGGCGCACCGGGTGCGCAGGGCACGCAACCGCCTCATCGCCGAGTACGGTGCGGCGACCGTGCTGGTGGTGTCGCATGTGACCCCGATCAAGACGATGTTGCGCATGGCGCTGGATGCCGGGGAGGGCATTCTCTACCGGCTGCACCTGGATCTCGCCTCGCTGAGCATCGCCGAGTTCTACCCGGACGGCGGTTCCTCGGTACGGTTGGTGAACCAGACCGCCCACCTGTAGGTCAGGTATGCAGGTGCAGCCTCTCTCCGTGCGCACCCAGGATCAGGATCGCCTCGACGGGACCGTCGACCGTCCCGAACCAGTGCGGCGTCCATGTGCTGAACTCGACGGCCTCACCGGGCTCGATGGTGAAATCCCGCTCGCCGAGGATGAGCCGTAGGCGCCCGGAGAGCACGTATACCCAGTCCTGCCCTTCGTGCACGGGAAGATCCGGCGGCGGCGAGCGACGGCGCGCGCTGATGCGGACCTTGAATGCGTGCAGGCCGCCCGCCGGTCCATGGCGGGTCAGCGGCCAGAACGTGACGCCGTTGCGGGTGTGCGGCTCGCCGCGCACGCGCGGGTCGGCGGCCTCGGGTGCGCGCAGCAGTTCGTCGGTGCTGACCGACAGCGCGGTGGCCAGCCGCGGCAGATGATCCAGTGCGAGCCTGCGCTTTCCCGACTCCAGCCTGCTCAGCGTCGATACGTCGATACCCGCTCGTCCGGCGACGTCGTCCAGCGTCATCCCGCGCTGCAGCCTCAGCTCGCGCAGCCGGCGTCGCACCCGGTTGTCCACGTCGTCCTGGTTTGCCTGCATGGCAAACCAGCTTGGCAGCTTGCCGTAGTGGTGGGCAAGCTGGGGTCATGTCGATGACCGAGGCGCAACAACATTGGGAAGAGCGCTACGGCGCGCAGGATCGGATCTGGAGTGGCCGGGTGAACACCCGGTTGGCCGAGCTGGCGGCGCAGCTGCCGCCTGGCCGGGCACTGGATCTGGGTTGCGGGGAGGGTGCCGACGCGGTGTGGCTGGCCGAACGCGGCTGGGCGGTGGTGGCCGTGGACATCTCCCGGACCGCGCTGAACCGGGCGGCCGAAGCGGCACGGGAGCGTGACGTGCTGCGGCGCATCGACTTTCAGCACCACGATCTGTCGGACAGCTTTCCCGCGGGCACCTACGACCTGGTGTCGGCGCAGTTCCTGCATTCGCTGGTCCGGTTGGAGCGCGAGCAGATCCTGCGTAACGCCGCCGCGGCCGTCGCCCCGGCCGGGCGGCTGCTGATCGTCGACCACGGGGGCGCGCCGCCGTGGGCCGATCGGGAGATCCACGACCACTACTTCCCGGCCGCCGAAGAGGTTGTCGCGCAGCTGGATTTGGCCGAGGCCGACTGGGAACGGGACCGGATGGAGTCGGTGGAACGGCAGGCGGTCGGGCCCGACGGCCAGACCGCGACGCTGGCCGACAACGTCATGGTGTTGCGGCGCCGCTAGGGGCCGCCAATCACGCCGCGTCGTGGAACACCAGGCCCAGCGTGTAGCGGTGGCCGGAGCGGATCGTCGAAACACCGTGGCGCACCGGTGCGGCTGACCAGCCCCGGGCCGAGCGCACCGGGCGGTCCCGCGTCGTGAACAGGAAGCCGTGACCCATCTGCAGAGTTGTGGCACTGCCCCTGGACTGTGCGCGTGGGCGCTGTTCGACCATCAGGAATTCACCGCCGGTGTGGTCGACGCCGGGCTCGCTCAGCCCGATCACGACTTGTAGCGGAAACACCAAGTCGCCGTACAGATCCCGGTGCAGGGCGTTCCAATCGCCGGGGCCGTAGCGCAGCAGGATCGCCGTCGATCTGGTCTGTCCAGCGTCGTGACACATCGCCAGCCACTCGTCGAGGGTGTCTGGCCAGGGCGCCGGGCGGCCGAGTTTGGCCCACCAGTCCCGGGCGATGGGCAGCAACCGCGGATACAGCGCGCGCTTGAGCTCGTCGATCGGCTCGGGATAAGGCCGGGCGAAGTAGCGGTACTCGCCCTCGCCGAAGCGGTGCCTGCGCATGTCGATGGTCGAACGGAACCGGCCCTCGTCGGCGTAGAGATCCCGGATCGCCCTCGCCTGCTCCGCGGTGAGCAGCCGGGGCAGCGGCGCGCCGCCGAACTCATCGACCTCGGCGGTGATGGCGTTCCAGTCGCCCCCGTCGACCCGCGTCCGCCAGGTTTCCGTCGCCATCAGAACAGTGTCGCGGCCCGGGATTCGGGCGACGCCTCGAGGTCGAGCAGGAACCGCTTGCGGGCGAATCCGCCCGCATAGCCGGTCAACCTGTCGTTCTTACCGAGCACGCGGTGACACGGAACGACGATGCTCAACGGATTGCGCCCGACGGCCTGCCCGACGTCGCGCGGTGTCGATCCGTCGCCCAGGGCGGTGGCGAGGTCCCCGTACGTCACGGTGTCCCCGTAGCCGATCTCACCGAGCAGCGACCACACCCGCAGTTGGCTCGCGTCTCCGTGCGGCGCGGTCGGCAGGTCGAAGGCGCGCACCTCGCCCGCGAGGTAGGCGGTCAGCTGAGTCCGTGCGTGCGCCAGGAGCTCGTCGTCGGGGTGCGCATGCCTGCCGAAGGTCTCGGCCCGCGGGCGGCGCCAATGGTGGCGGAAATACAGACCGGTCAGGGCGCCGTCCTCGGCCACCACCGTGAGTGGGCCCAGCGCGCTGTCGATCACCGCGTGTCGTGTCGCCATGTCCTCTCCCTCGTCATATCACTCGTCGTCCTTCGTCACCTTGTAGACGGTCGCGGCGGGCGGTTTGTGAGAGCCGTGTCAGTGGGTGGAGCTATATTCGAACGTATGTTCGATACCATGCTCAGCGTGGATCCCGAGGCTGACGAGTCGGCGCTGGTGGCGCGCATCGCCGAGCTCGAGGCGCTCAAGTCGGCCGCGGCGGCCGGACAGGCGCGGTGTGCGGTCGCGTTGGAGTCCGCCCGGCGGGCGTCCGAGGCCGCCGCGGGGGTGCCAGCGGCGCGCCGGTGCCGGGGGTTGGCCGGTGAGGTGGCGCTGGCACGGCGTGACGCGCCTGCGCGCGGGGGTCGTCATCTGGGGTTGGCCAAGGCGCTGGTCTACGAGATGCCGCACACCCTGGCCGCGCTGGAGGGTGGGGTGCTCTCGGAGTGGCGGGCAACGTTGATCGTGCGGGAGAGCGCGTGTTTGACCGTGGAGGATCGGCGCCGGCTCGATGAGGAGTTGTGTGCTGATCCCGGGGGGTTGGAGGGTAAGGGGGATGGGGGGATCGCCGCGGCGGCCAAGGCGATCGCCTATCGGCTGGATCCGCAGGCGGTGGTGGATCGTGCCGCGCATGCGGTGAGCGAGCGGACGGTGACGATCCGGCCCGCACCGGACACCATGACCTACGTCACCGCGCTACTGCCCGTCACGCAGGGCGTCTCGGTCTACGCGGCGCTCAAACGTCAGGCCGACACCACCTCCGATGGACGCTCGCGCGGCCAGATCATGGCCGACACCCTTGTACACCGGGTCACCGGCCGACCCGCCGACGTCCCCGAACCCATCGCCGTAAACCTGGTTCTGTCCGACGACGCCCTGCTCGGGGATGGCTCGGATGCCGCGACGATCACCGGCTACGGGCCGATCCCCGCGGCGGTGGCGCGCGGGCTCGTCGCGTCCGCGGTGGGTGACCAGCGATCGCGGGCCACCCTGCGCCGACTGTACGCACATCCCGCATCGCGGGCGTTGGTTGCGATGGAATCCCGGTCGCGGTGTTTCCCGCGCGGGCTGGCCGACTTCATCTCGCTGCGCGACGGTGGCACCTGCCGCACGCCTTACTGCGACGCTCCCATCCGGCACATCGACCACGCCCAACCCTTCGTCGACGGTGGCCCGACCGCGGCGCACAACGGCGATGGGTCTTGCGAGCTGTGCAACTACCTCAAGCAGGCTCCCGGCTGGCGCGTCACTACCGTCACCGATGAAACAGGTTGTCACACCGCTGAATTCACCACGCCCACCGGGGCCCGCTACCGCTCCACTGCGCCGCCGTTACCCGGACCGCTGATCGTGGACATCAGCGCACTCGAAACGCGCATCGGGATCGCGATCGCCGGGCACGCCGCCTAGCCGAGGTTCCCTAGCCTCCGGTGAAGGCGCTGAGGTCGGCCAGTTGGGTGAGCCGGATGCTGTTGCCGGACGGATCGCGGAAACCCGAGTCGATGCCGTACGGCTGCTCGAAGGGCGGTTCGCTGAATTCGACACCGCGCGCCGAGAGTTCCCGGTAGCTGGCGTGGCAGTCCTCGGTGGTCAGGAACACCGTTCCGGCGAACCCCTTCGCGACGACGTCGAGCACCTGGTTCTGGGTGGCGTCATCCATGACGGGCGGGCCAGGAACGGCCATCAGCACGATGGACACGTCGTCCTGGCCGGGCGGCCCGACCGTGAGCCAGCGGAACCCGCCCAGCTCGGGGATCGAAATATCCTGTCGCACTTCCATTCCCACCTTCTCGGTCCAGAATTTCAGCGCGGCGTCCTGGTCGTGGACCCACAGTTGTGCACTTGCGATCTTTATCATGGTGCACGACGCTACGGTCGAGTGGCGGGCGGTGTCTTCTCCCCGTGTGCTGTCTTGACCCGGCTGTCGGCGGGCGGGCGGGTATCGCGCCGCACGATGCAGCTGGGCACCCGCGCGTAGACAGCGGCGGGCGGCAGGCTCGCCCGGTAGGCCGCGGGCGGCTTGCCGTAGGCCCGGGCGAAACTGGACGTGAACGACCCGACACTGGTCAGTCCGACCATCGAGCAGATGTCTGCCACCGAGCGGTCGGTCTGGCGCAGCAGCGCCGCGGCCCGTTCGAGCCGGCGGGACTGCAGGTAGGCATGCGGGGACTCACCGAACGTGCGGGTGAACATCCGCGAGAAGTGTGCCCGCGACAGCCCAGCCGCGGCGGCGAGGTCGTCGACGGTGATCGGGTCGGCGTAGCGCGCGTCGACCAGATCCTTCGCCCGCAACAAATATCGCGCCGGTGGCACCCGAGGCATGCGATTCAGAGTACGGTGATCTGCGCGGACGAGTTGGCCGGGCGGCCGCGGATCGATGCCTGCCGGCAGCGATCGGAGGAAAGTCCGGACTTCATAGAGCAGGGTGATTGCTAACAGCAATCCGAGGTGACTCGCGGGAAAGTGCCACAGAAAACAGACCGCCAGGAATGGTAAGGGTGAAACGGTGCGGTAAGAGCGCACCAGCATCCCGGGTGACCGGGATGGCTAGGCAAACCCCACCCGGAGCAAGGCCAAGAAGGCCGCACGTTGTGCGGCCGCGCAGGCGCCCGAGGGCTGCTCGCCCGAGCCTGCGGGTAGGCCGCTCGAGGCACCCGGTGACGGTGTGTCCAGATGGATGGTCGCCACCTCGTCGCCAGACATGGCGGCGAGGGACAGAATCCGGCTTACAGGCCAGCTCGTCCGCCCCCTATCGTGCCTTGCGCATGGCCTTCGTCAGCTCCCTGAGCGCGTCGTCGACCTGCGCGCGTGAGCGCTGAGCCAGGTCGTCCTCCTGCTGGTAGAGCACCCCGTAGGTAAAGGTGTCTTCGCCCGCGGCGTGCGCCGACTCGGCTTCGTGGACCAGATGCGTCCGGCTGACCACGCTGTCCTGGTGATCACCGAGCAGCGTCTGGATCGTCTTGGCGCGCTCCGCCACCTTGGACGCACCCGTCGCTGCGGCGGTGTAGCGGAGGCGTTTCGCGCCCTTGCGGATGCGGTGCAGCGCCTCGTCCTTGTCGGTCTCCACGGCGTCGCTGGCCTTCTTGGCGGCCTTGCGCACGCGCTTGTACGCCGAATCGATCGTCAACTGGGCCTGCTCCTCACCGTGGGCAGCGGCGGGCGGCTGCGCCGTGGCGAGGGTCTCCAGTGCGTCGAGCAACCGGAAATAGCGCTGCGAACGCATCGCCAGCAGAGAACGCCGCCACCCCGTCGTGTAGCGGTGTTTGGCCCCTTCGACCAGCCGTTCGCGGATCGGGCCCCGCACCAGATCCTTCGGCAACTCGTCGAGCGCCTTCTCGTATCGTTCGGCGAGCACCTCGGCGTCGCGGGCCACGCCGAGCACCGCGGCCAACTGACGCAACTCGTCGAGGATCCACTCGTCGGTGATGCCGAAGGCGCCCTCCGAGGCCTGCAGCAGGCTGCGGATCTTGCGGGTGGTCACCCGCATCTGGTGCACGGAGTCGTAGGTATCGGTGCGCACCGCACGGTCCCACTCCACCAACTCGCCGACCTGCTCGGCGACCGCGCGGTGCACGGGATCGGCTGGCGGCTCGGCGGGCGTCGGCGGCGCTCCGGTGGCGGCGTCGAGTACGCGGGCCAGCTTCGAGCCGTGCCCGGCGGGCGCGGCGCCGGCGTCGAGCAGCCGGTTGGTGAGCCGGTCCAGCGTCTCGCGCGGCGCCCCCTCGGCGAGTTCGAGTTCCCATTCCCGCCACCGCTGTACCTCGGCCTCGTGCCCGGAAGCCGATGCCGTCACGTCGTCGTCGCAGAACTCGGCCAGCGGCGCACCGTCGTGGCCGTAGAGCAGGTCGACGGTGCGCCGGGTGCTGATCCGGGCGACCGGCTCGAGGGGATGGTCGCGCACGATCGCGAGCACGATGTCGCGCAACGCGTCGGGCACCGCGTCGGCACCGTCCGGGTCGCCGAGCGGTTCGCGCACCTCTGTGCGGGAGTCCGGGCCCGCGGGCAGCTTCAGGTGCCAGCCCTCGTCCGGGCCGCCGGTACGGCGGCGAAGAGTCATCCGGTGCGCGGCCAGTTCGCGCGCCGGTGTGTCGTAGTAGACGGCGTCGAGCTGCTGTGTCAGGGACCGCTCCACCCTGGCGACGGTCGTGAGGCCGGCGAACGACGGGGAGACGGTGTCCGCGACGACATCGAACTTGCGTTCGACCTCCAGATACCGCGATTTTGCCTGGTTGGCGGATTTCGCCATGGTTTAGGAAGTGTCCCTTCGATGGCAGCCACGATGGTGAAGAAGCGGTGCACACACTGCCACACCAAGGTTAACAACCCGGCGTTCTCGGACTGATGCCGAATCGAGATCGTCAAACGGCCCGGCGAATTGTCAGGACTCTAAGAATTGCTCTTAGAGTTGGTTCTATGGATGTTGTTTCCGGACTCTTTCAGGAAAAGCTCGACGATCACCTCGACGCCGACGGACACATCGCCCTGCCCGCGGGCGTCACGCTGACGTCGTACCTGGAGCGCAACGTCGCCGCCCTCGGCGAGGCGACCGCCTACCGCTACCTGGACTACGCCAACGACGGGACGCCCGTCGAGCTGTCCTGGGCGCGGCTCGGCGCGCGGCTGCGCGCCGTCGGCGCCCGCCTTCAACAGGTCTGCCAAGCGGGGGACAGGGTGGCGATCCTCGCCCCACAGGGCATCGACTACGTCGTCGGCTTCTTCGCCGCCATCCACGCGGGTGCCATCGCAGTGCCGCTGTTCGCGCCCGAACTGCCCGGTCACACCGAGCGGCTCGAGGCGGTGCTCTCCGACGCCGACCCGTCGGTGGTACTGACGACATCGGCGGCCGCCGAGTCGGTGGGCGCCTTCCTGCGCACCATGCCGCGCTCGCGCAGACCCAGGATGATCGCCATCGACGCCGTGCCCGACCCGGTGGGGCGGACGTTCGTGCCGCACCCGGCGGACACCGACGACGTCGCCTACCTGCAATACACGTCGGGCTCCACCAGAACGCCTGCCGGGGTGGAGATCACCCACCGCTCGGTGTGCACCAACGTGCTGCAGATGATCATGTCGGTCGGACTGGATGCCAATGTCCGCAGCGTCAGCTGGCTTCCGCTCTATCACGACATGGGTCTGCTGATGATCATGTATCCGGCCCTATTCGGCGCGCAGCTCACACTGATGTCCCCGCTGGCGTTCGTCCGCAGGCCGCACCGCTGGATCAGGGCGCTGGCCGACGAATCTCGCCACGGCCGGACGTTCGCGGCCGCACCCAATTTCGCGTTCGAACTGGCCGCCCAGCGGGGTTTGCCGAAACCCGGCGAGCCGCTCGACCTCGGCAACGTCGCCGGCCTCATCAACGGGTCAGAACCCGTCAACCTCGCCTCGATCGAGAAGTTCACCACCGCGTTCGCGCCCTACGGGCTGCCCGCCACCGCCGTGCGGCCGTCCTACGGGATGGCCGAGGCCACGCTGTTCGTGTCCACCATCACCCCGGGCGCCCAACCGGCCGCGGTCTACGTCGACCGCGAACGGCTCGGCGCGGGCGAGGCGGTGACGGTGGCGCCCACCGCACCCGGCGCCGTCGCGCAGGTGTCCTGCGGGCGGGTGGCCTGCAGCCAATGGGCGGTGATCGTCGACCCCGACGCCGAGGCCGAACTGCCCGACGGCAGGGTCGGTGAGATCTGGCTGCACGGCGACAACATCGGCCGCGGCTACTGGGGCAGGCGGAGGGAAACCGATGTGACCTTCCACAACAAGTTGCAGTCCAGGCTGGACCGCGGCAGCCATGCCGAGGGCGCGCCCTTCGGCGGATTCTGGCTGCGCACCGGGGACCTGGGCGTCTACCTCGACGGCGAGCTGTACATCACCGGCCGGATCAAGGACCTCGTCATCGTCGACGGCCGCAACCACTACCCCCAGGACATCGAGGCCACCGTGGCCGAAGCCGCCTCCGCGGTGCGCCCGGGGTTCGTCGCGGCGTTCTCGGTGCCGACGGACCCCGACGGCACAGACGGCGCGCCAGCGCGCACGCGAGGAGCGATTCGGATAGGGGAGCGACTCGTCATCGTCGCCGAACGCGCACCCGGTGCCGGCCGCGCCGACGGCCAGCCGGTGCGCGAGGCCATCCACGCGGCCGTCTCGCGCCACCACGCGCTGTCCGCAAGCGACGTCAAACTCGTTGCGGCGGGAGCCATTCCACGCACCACGAGCGGCAAGCTGGCCCGGCGGGCCTGCCGCGCGGAGTACCTGGCCGGAAAGTACTGAACCCGGCTCAGAAGCTGTGGGAGTCGTCGGGGAACACCCCGGCGGCTACCTCATCGGCGTATTGCGTTGCCGCGCGTCGCAATTCGGCACCCACATCGCCGAAGCGCTTGACGAACCTGGCGATCTTGCCGTCGGTCATGCCGGCCATGTCCTGCCACACCAGCACCTGGGCGTCGCAGTTGGGCCCGGCGCCGATGCCGATCGTCGGGATGGTCAGCTTGCCGGTGATCTGGGTGGCCAGCTCGGCGGGCACCATCTCCATCACCACCGAGAAGGCGCCGGCCTCGGCCACCGCGATGGCGTCGGCGATGGTCTGATCGGCGGCGTCGCCGCGACCCTGAACGCGGAACCCGCCCAGGCTGTTGACGCTCTGCGGGGTGAAGCCGATGTGGGCCATCACGGGTATGCCCGCCGCGCTCACGGCGGCGATCTGCGCGGCCACCCGCTCACCTCCCTCGAGCTTGACGGCATGAGCGCCGGTCTCCTTGAGAAAGCGCGTCGCGGTGGCCAATGCCTGCGCCGGGCCCGACTCGTAACTGCCGAACGGCAGGTCGGCGACCACCAGCGCATGCGGGGCACCCCGCACCACGCCGCGTACCAGCGGAATCAGCTCATCGATGGTGATCGGCACGGTGGTGTCGTAGCCGTACACCACGTTGGCGGCGGAATCCCCAACCAGCAGGACGGGGATCTGCGCGTCGTCGAACACGCGCGCGGTGGAGTAGTCGTAGGCGGTGAGCATGGCCCACTTGTGCCCCTCGGCCTTCCACTTCTGAAGGTGGGTGGTGCGGATCTTTGTGCGCGGCCTTGCCGCGTCGGCAGCGCCGTAGACAGTCTGCTCAGACATCATTGTCCCCTGATGCGATGGTCTGGTCGATCCTCGAGGCCCTACCGGGTCCCCGGGTCGTCTGACAATCTCATAGTCTGCCATCCTCACCGATCGACGTGTACGCCGCGGTCAGTGGATTTGCTCACATTGATGTCTTGGATGTCGGGGCGTCCTACGATCGGCGCATGCAACGGCTCAGCGGACTCGACGCATCGTTCCTCTACCTCGAGACCGCGGCCCAGCCGCTACACGTCTGCTCGATCCTCGAACTGGACACCTCGAGCATGCCCGGCGGGTACACCTTCGACCGGATCCGCGACGAGCTGACGCTGCGGATCAAGGCGATGCCCGAGTTCCGCGAGAAGCTGGCCAACACCAGATTCAACCTCGATCATCCGGTGTGGGTGGAGGACAACGACTTTGACGTCGACCGCCACCTGCACCGGATCGGCTTGCCCGCACCAGGGGGCCGGCGGGAGCTCGCCGAGATCTGCGGGCACATCGCCTCGCTGCCCCTGGACCGCAGCCGCCCGCTGTGGGAGATGTGGATCATCGAGAACGTTGCGGGCACCGATGCCCACCAGGGCGGCCGGCTTGCGGTGATGACCAAGGTCCACCACGCCGCCGTCGACGGCGTCACCGGAGCCAACCTGATGTCGCAACTGTGCAGCACCGAACCCGACGCGCCGGCGCCCGCTCCCGTCGACGGCGTCGGCGGCGGAAACGCGCTGCAGATCGCGATCGGCGGTGCCGCCAGGTTCATGACCTGGCCACTGAGAATGGCCAGCGTCATGCCGGTGACGGTATCCTCGGTGATCGACACGGCCAGGCGCGCCCGGGCCGGGCTGACAATGGCGCGGCCGTTCGCCGCACCCCATACCCCCTTCAACAAAAACGTCACCGGACACCGCAACCTGGCCTTCGTCCAGCTCGACCTCGACGACATCAAGAAGGTCAAGGACCACTTCGGTGTCAAGGTCAACGACGTCGTCATGGCCCTGGTGTCGGGGGTGCTGCGCAAGTTCCTGCTCGATCGCGACGAACTGCCCGACAACTCGCTGGTGGCGATGATCCCGGTGTCGGTGCACGAGACGTCCGACCGGCCCGGCCGCAATCAGGTGTCGGCGCTGTTCTCCCGGCTGGAAACCGACATCGCCGACCCGGTCGAGCGGCTGAAGTCCATCTCGGAAGCGAATTCGGTTGCCAAGCAACATAGTTCGGCGATCGGTGCGACGCTGCTGCAGGATTGGACGCAGTTCGCCGCGCCCGCGGTGTTCGGGATCGCGATGCGCGTCTACGCGGCCAGCAGGCTCGGCGGCGCCAAACCGGTGCACAACCTGGTCGTGTCCAACGTGCCCGGTCCCCAGGTGCCGCTGTACTTCCTCGGCTCGAAGGTGAACGCGATGTACCCGCTCGGGCCGATCTTCCACGGCTCTGGCCTGAACATCACGGTGATGTCGCTGACCGGCAAGCTCGACGTCGGCATCGTGTCGTGCCCCGAACTGCTGCCCGATCTGTGGGATCTGGCCGACGACTTCACCGTCGCCCTGCAGGAGTTGCTCGCCGCCGCCTGACGGCCCGCCGCACGCATTGCCAGCGTCGACGCGGGCCCATGGCAGCATGTGGTGCCATGAACCTCAGGTGCGGCGCCGTCAAGTTCGCGGCACTGGTTGCCGCCGCGGCGCTGCTCATCGCGGGGTGCGGCCGGATGGTCGAGGGACGGGCCGTCATCGCCGTACCGAGGCCGGGCACGCCGCTGCAGTGGACGTCGTGCCAAGCCGCCCCGTCCGACGAGACGCGTATCCCGCCCGGCGCCGAATGCGCCATGCTGTCGGTGCCGGTGGATTACGAGAAGTCCGACGGTGAGGTCGCCCGCATCGCGCTGATCCGGTTCAAGGCCAGCGGCGAGCGGATCGGCTCACTGGTGATCAACCCGGGCGGTCCGGGGGAGTCCGGGGTCCAGGGCGCGGCGTCGCTGCTGGCGTCCATACCGCAGTCGGTGCGCGAACGCTTCGACGTGGTGGGCTTCGACCCGCGCGGGGTTTCGTCGTCGGTGCCGCCGCTGTGGTGCAACTCCGACGCCGACAACGACCGCCTGCGGGCCGAACCCGAGGTCGAGTTCACCCCGGAAGGTGTCGCCCACATCGAGGGGGAGATCAAGGAATTCGTCCAGCGCTGCCTGGACAAGATGGGTCCGGAGTTCCTCGCCAACATCGGAACGGCCAGCGTGGTCAGGGATCTCGACGCGCTGCGGGCCGCGCTCGGCGACGACAAGCTGACCTACCTCGGGTACTCGTACGGCACCCGCATCGGCGCGATGTACGCCGAGCAGTTCCCCCAGAACGTGCGCGCGATGGTCCTCGACGGCGCGATCGACCCCAACATGGACCCCATGGAGGCCGACGTCCGTCAGGCCGCCGCCTTCCAGCAGGCCTTCGACGACTACGCCGCCGACTGCGCCCGTGGTCCGGACTGCCCGCTGGGCACCGACCCCGCCAAGGCCGTCGACGAGTTCCGCAGCCTGGTCGAACCATTGGTGAAGAATCCCGGCAAGACCAACGACCCGCGGGGCCTGAGCTACAGCGACGCGATCATCGGGACGATCCTCACGCTGTACTCACCGAGCCTGTGGCCGCACCTCACCCAGGGGCTCACCGAACTCAAGCAGGGCCGCGGCGACACCATGCTGCTGTTGGCCGACATGTATATGGGCCGTGACGCCAACGGCCGTTACAACAACTCCACCGACGTGCGCATCGCGGTCAATTGCGTCGACAAGCCCGCGGTCAGCGACCGGGCGCAGGCCGTCGAGAAGGATCGCCGGCTGCGTGAGGCCGCGCCGTTCATGAGCTACGGCGAGTTCACCGGGCACGCGCCGCTGGACACCTGCGCGTTCTGGCCGGTGCCTCCCACCAGCACCCCGCACGAGATCTCGGTCGAGGGGCTGCCCCCGATC
The DNA here is from genome assembly GCF_044223235.1 of Mycobacterium sp. GTDB lineage: Bacteria > Actinomycetota > Actinomycetes > Mycobacteriales > Mycobacteriaceae > Mycobacterium. The sequence continues at coordinate 604,707 of NZ_JBGAME010000001.1, read as the reverse complement.
CTGGTCGTGTCGACCACGAACGATCCCGCGACGCCGTATCAGGCAGGAGTCGACCTCGCGCGCCAGCTGGGCGGAACGCTGGTCACGTTCGACGGCACCCAGCACACGGTGGTGTTCCAGGGCAACGCCTGTGTCGACGATATCGCCGCGAAATACGTGATCGACGTGACCGTTCCACCGTCGGGGACCCATTGCTGACCCGCGGACACAGGGCGGCCGCCGGTTCGCGCCGGGTCACCGGCGCATCACCGTTCGGTTGCTGACCCGTCACCGTCGCCGCCGGGCTGCGCACCGCCGTGCGGCGGGCATGCGACCATGGCTGCCATGTGGCGGGTGGGGAGGCTGACCGGTTGGGGTGCGCGAACGGTCACCGTCACCGCGCTCGCGATCGGCGTCGTCGTGGTGCCCGTCGCGCCCTCGGCGTCGGCGACCCCCGAGGGCGAGCCGACCCAGGTTCACCCATCGCCGCCGGTGTGGACGGGGTGTGAGAACTGGATCGGCGACACCGCGGGCATCCCGACCGCGCAGTGCGCTGCCGTGCCGGTGCCCGTCGACTGGAACGACCCGAATCCCCAAGGGCCGCAAGCCCAATTGGCGGTGATCAAGATTCCGGCGTCCGGTGAGCGCATCGGGGCGCTGATGGTCAATCCCGGCGGCCCGGGCGCCTCGGCGGTGGACACCGTCGCAGGCATGGGCGCGGCGCTGGCCGATACGGACCTGCTGCGCCGGTTCGACCTGGTGGGCTTCGACCCGCGCGGGATCGGGCACTCCACCCCGGAACTGCGCTGCCGCACCGACGCGGAGTTCGACGCGTTCCGGCGGGTGCCTGCCGTCGACTACAGCCCCGCCGGCGTCGCGCGGATCGAGGATCTGCACCGGCAGTTCGCGCAGCTGTGCATGAACCGGATGGGTGCGCAGTTCCTCGCCAACGCGGGCACCGTGGCCACCGCACATGACATGGATGCGGTGCGCGCCGCGCTGGGCGACGAGCAGATCAACTACCTCGGGTTCTCCTACGGCACCCTGCTCGGCGCCACCTACGCGCAGTTCTACGGAGATCGGATCCGCGCCATGGTGCTCGACGGTCCCGTCGACCCGGCCCAGGAGCCCATCGCCAAACTGGTCCGCCAGAACGGCGGATTCCAAAAGGCTTTCGACGAATTCGCGGCCCAGTGTGCGCAGTCGGCGGGCTGCCCGCTGGGCACCGATCCCGCCGGGTTCGTCAACCGTTACCACCAGCTGGTGGACCCGCTGGTGACGCGTCCCGCCTACACCGCCGATCCGCGCGGCCTGAGCTACCCCGACGCCATCACCGGCACCGGCAGCGCGCTGTACGGCCCGCGCTACTGGCCCTACCTGACGAGCGGGCTGCTCGGCCTGCAACGCGGCACCGACGCCGGTGACCTGCTGGCGCTGGCCGACCGGTACCTGCACCGCGACGCGCAGGGGCACTACACCAACCAGGAGGATGCGGCCACCGTGGTGCGGTGTGTGGATTCGGTGTTCCCGACCGATCCCGCGGCGTGGGTCGAGGCGGATCGCCAGCTGCGCGAGGTCGCGCCTGCCTTCTCCTATGGACAGTTCACCGGTTACGCGCCGCGCGACACCTGCGCCCTGTGGCCGGTGCCGCCGACGCCGGTTCCGCACCCGATCTTGTCACCGGGGCCGGGCAAGGTCGTGGTGGTGGCGACGACCGACGACCCGGCCACGCCGTACCAGTCGGGTGTGGACCTGGCCGGGCAGCTGCAGGCGCCGCTGATCACCTTCCACGGCAGCCAGCACACCGTGGTGTTCAACGGCGACGCGTGCGTCGACACGACCGTGCTGGCGTATCTCATCGACCTGCGCGTCCCGTCCGCCGGTGTGCTCTGCGAATAACCCCGGCTCCTGGCTAATCAGGAATCAAACGGGACCAGGGACGTAACATGGAATTAACAGCCGGAACCTACGCTGCGGTCATGGATCGCCAGAAGGAGTTCGTGCTGCGCACTCTGGAGGAACGGGATATCCGCTTCGTCCGATTGTGGTTCACCGACGTGCTCGGATTCCTCAAGTCGGTCGCCATCGCGCCCGCCGAGCTGGAAGGGGCGTTCGAGGAGGGCATCGGCTTCGATGGTTCCTCCATCGAAGGCTTCGCGCGGGTGTCGGAATCCGACACCGTGGCGCGCCCCGATCCGTCGACGTTCCAGGTGCTGCCGTGGACCACCAGTGGGGGCCAGCATCATTCGGCGCGGATGTTCTGCGACATCACGATGCCCGACGGCTCCCCGTCGTGGGCCGACTCGCGCCACGTGCTGCGCCGCCAGCTGGCCAAGGCCAGTGACCTGGGCTTCTCCTGCTACGTGCATCCCGAGATCGAGTTCTTCCTGCTGCATCCCGGCCCGGACGACGGCACCCCGCCGATTCCCGCCGACAACGGCGGCTACTTCGACCAGGCCGTCCACGACGCGGCGCCGAACTTCCGGCGGCACGCCATCGATGCCCTGGAGCAGATGGGCATCTCGGTGGAGTTCAGCCACCATGAAGGCGGCCCGGGCCAGCAGGAGATCGACCTGCGCTACGCCGACGCCCTTTCCATGGCCGACAACGTGATGACGTTCCGCTACGTGGTCAAGGAGGTCGCGCTGGGCGACGGGGTGCGCGCGTCGTTCATGCCCAAACCGTTCGCCGAGCATCCCGGCTCGGCAATGCACACCCATTTGAGCCTGTTCGAGGGCGAGACCAACGCCTTCCACAGCGCCGAGGATCCACTTCAGCTCTCCGATGTCGGAAAGTCGTTCATCGCGGGCATTCTCGAACATGCCAACGAGATCACCGCCGTCACCAACCAGTGGGTGAACAGCTACAAGCGTCTGGTTCACGGCGGTGAGGCGCCGACGGCGGCGTCGTGGGGTGCGGCGAACCGTTCGGCGCTGGTGAGGGTGCCGATGTACACCCCGCGCAAGGCGTCGTCACGGCGCATCGAGGTGCGCAGCCCCGACTCGGCATGCAACCCCTACCTGGCGTTCGCGGTCCTGCTTGCGGCGGGTCTGCGCGGTGTGGAGAAGGGGTACGTGCTCGGGCCGCAGGCCGAGGATGACGTCTGGAGCCTGACGGCCGACGAACGCACCGCGATGGGCTACCGCGCCCTGCCCCCCAGTCTCGGCGCCGCCCTGGAGGCGATGGAGGCGTCCGAGTTGGTCGCGGAAGCGTTGGGGGAGCACGTGTTCGACTTCTTCCTGCGCAACAAGCGCACCGAGTGGGAGAACTACCGCAGCCACGTCACGCCGTTCGAGCTCAAGAACTACCTGTCGCTCTGACACGGCGTCGGGCGGTCGGGGTGAACCGTCGCGTCGGTCCGGTGCGCTACCGTCGTGGTCGTGGCGAAACCGGCGACCGAACGGCCCAAGCTGCCCAGTGTGGGCCGGCTCGGGCTGGTCGATGCGTCTGCCCCCGCCGATCTGGAACGCCTGGGCTGGAATTCCGAGGCGCACGTCGAGCTGCTCTGGTCGCTGTCGCGGGCGCCCGACGCCGACGTCGCGCTGCGCACCATGGTGCGATTGGCCGACGCGCTCGCGGGCGGCTGGGACGAACTGAACCTGGCCCTGCTCAAGGACCGGGCGCTGCGGGGCAGGCTGTTCAGCGTCGTCGGCTCGTCGCTGGCACTCGGCGATCACCTGGTGGCCCATCCGGATTCCTGGCACCTGCTGGCGGGTGAGGCCGACCTACCCACAGCCGAGCACCTTCGGGAGGTGTTCACGCAGGTCTCCGAGAAGGCCGCCGATGCGAAGTCGGCGCTGCCGAGTCTGCGCAAGCTGCACCGGGATCGGCTCATGGTGCTCGCCGCGCTCGACCTCGCCCCGACGGTGGAAAACGAACCGGTGGTGCAGTTCCCGACCGTGGGCGCCCACCTGTCCGATCTGGCCGACGCCGCACTGGGCGCGGCGCTCACCGTCGCGACGAAGACCGTCTGCGGTGACGGTCCTGCACCCCGGCTCGCCGTGATCGCTATGGGCAAATGCGGTGCGCGGGAACTGAACTACGTCAGCGACGTCGACGTCATCTTCGTCGCGGAGAACGCCGACGCGATCGCCACCCGGGTGGCGGGCGAGATGATGCGGTTCGCCGCGGACGCATTCTTCGAGGTCGACGCGGCTCTGCGGCCCGAGGGCAGACACGGTGCGCTGGTGCGCACCCTGGAATCCCACGTCACCTACTACGAGCGGTGGGCCAAGACCTGGGAGTTCCAGGCGCTGATGAAGGCGCGGTGGGCGGTCGGGGACAAAGAGCTCGGCGAGCAATACATCGCCGCCGTGATGCCGATGGTGTGGACGGCGTGCGAACGCGAGGACTTCGTGCCCGAGGTGCAGGCGATGCGCAGGCGCGTGGAGGAACTGGTACCCGCCGCCGTGCGCGCCCGTGAACTCAAACTGGGCACCGGCGGCTTGCGCGACGTCGAGTTCGCCGTGCAGCTGCTACAGCTCGTGCACGGCCGAAACGACGAGTCGCTGCACGTGGCGTCCACCGTGGACGCGCTCGCCGCACTCGGGACGGGCGGCTACGTCGGCCGCGATGACGCCGCGAACATGACGGCGTCCTATGAGTTCCTGCGGCTGCTCGAACACCGGCTGCAGCTGCAACGCCTCAAACGCACCCACATGCTGCCCGAACCCGACGACGACGAGGCGATGCGGTGGCTGGCGCGAGCGGCGCACGTGCGCCCCGACGGGCGACACGGTGCGCTGGGTGTGCTGCGTGAGGAGCTCAAACGGCAAAGCCTGCGGGTGTCGCGGCTGCACGCGAAGCTGTTCTATCAGCCGCTGCTCGAATCGGTGGGACAGCCCGCGCTGGGCTTCGGCGCGGGGATGAGCGCCAAGGCGGCCGCACGTCAGCTTGCCGCGCTGGGCTACGAGGGCCCGCAGAGCGCGCTCGCGCATCTGGCGGCGCTGACCGGCCACGGCGGCCGGCGCGGGCGGGTGCAGCAGGTGCTCCTTCCGACCCTGCTGGACTGGTTGTCCGATACGCCCGACCCCGACGCCGGTCTGCTCGCCTACCGGCGCATCAGCGAAGCGCTTACCGAGCAGCGTTGGTTCCTGTCGACGCTGCGCGACGAAGGTGCGGTCGCCAAGCGGCTGATGCGCGTGCTCGGCACCTCCGCCTACGTTCCCGAACTGCTGATGCGTGCGCCCGAGGTGATCCAGCAGTACGCGGACGGGCCTGCCGGACCAAAACTGCTCGAGGTCGAGCACGACGGGGTGGCCCGCGCGTTGGTGGCCTCGGCTGGACGCCACCACGATCCGGCCAGGGCCATCGCGGCGGCACGGACGTTGCGGCGCCGCGAACTGGCGCGCATCGCGTCGGCCGATCTCCTAGGCATGCTCCAGGTGACCGACGTGTGCCGGGCGCTCACCTCGGTGTGGGTGGCCGTGCTGCAGGCAGCGCTGGACGCGGTGATCCGCGCCAACACCCCAGACGGCGGGGTCCCGGCGCGGATCGCGGTGATCGGGATGGGCCGCCTCGGCGGGGGCGAACTCGGCTACGGGTCCGACGCCGACGTGATGTTCGTCTGTGAGCCCGTCGACGGCGCGCAGGAGACGGCCGCCGTGCGCTGGTCCGTCACCGTCGCCGAGCAGGTGCGTGCCCGGCTGGGCACGCCGAGCGCCGATCCGCCGCTTGAGGTCGACGCGGGTTTGCGGCCGGAGGGACGCAGCGGCCCGCTGGTCCGCACCTTGGCGTCCTACGAGGCGTACTACGCGCAGTGGGCGCAGCCGTGGGAGATCCAGGCGTTGCTGCGGGCCCACCGCGTCGCGGGCGACCTCGACCTCGGCCACCGCTTCCTGCTGATGATCGACAAGACCCGTTACCCGTCCGGTGGTGTCTCGCCGGAGGCGGTGCAGGAGATCAGGCGCATCAAGGCGCGGGTGGATGCGGAACGGCTACCGCGCGGAGCCGATCCGAACACCCACACCAAGCTGGGCCGTGGCGGGCTGGCCGACATCGAATGGACGGTGCAGCTGCTGCAGCTGCGGTACGCGCACAAGGTTCCGGCGTTGCACAACACGTCGACGCTGGAGTCGCTGAACGCGATCGGCGCGGCCGAGTTGATCGCCGAAAGCGACGTCGACCTGCTGCGGCAGGCCTGGCTGACCGCGACGCGGGCACGCAACGCGCTGGTGCTGGTGCGCGGCAAACCCACCGACCAGCTGCCCGGTCCCGGCCGCCAGCTCAACGCGGTGGCGCTGGCCGCCGGGTGGGGCAGCGACGACGGCGGTGAGTTCCTCGACAACTACCTGAGGGTGACCCGCCGTGCGAAGGCCGTGGTGCGCAAGGTGTTCGGCGCCTGACCGAACACCCTGCGCAGTCCGTCAGGTCGTCATTCAGGTCCTCGTTCGGCGGCGCTTTGCGTCGAGTGCGAACGCGCCCGCGCCGGTGAACGCGAGCAGGAGGAACGCGAAGCAGAACAGCACCGCGGATTCACCGTTGTTCTCCAGCGGATGCAGCCCCTGCGGCTGGTGTTTCCAGAAGTACGCGACCGCCATAGCGCCCGAGGCGACGAACGCGGAGATGCGGGTGAGCAGCCCGAACGTGATGAGCAGCCCGGTGACGACCTCGATCAGCCCGGCCCACCAGGCGGGCCAGGCCCCGACGGGGACCGCCCCGCCCATGTCGACCGGCCAGGCGAAGAGCTTCACCGTTCCGTGGACGGTGAACAGCAGACCGAACACGATCCGGAACACGGCCAGCGCGGCCGACGAGCGTCTATCGGTCAGGGCCGTCATGTCGCCACCGGTGCGGCGGGGCCGGGGGTGCCTGCCGAGCGGCGGCGGCGAAGTGTGTCGACTGCGACGGCGCCACCACCGGCGACGGCGAGCAGCAGGAAGCCGAAGCAGAACAGCACCGCCGGCTCGCCGCCGTTCGCCAGCGGATGCAGGCTCTTCGGGGAGTGCTGCCAGAAGTAGGCCACCGCCATCTCGCCCGAGGCGATGAACGCCGCGATTCGGGTGAACAGCCCGAGAATGATCAGCACGCCGAGCACCACCTCGATCACGCCCGCCCACCAAAAGGGCCAGGTGCCGACCGGGACCCGTCCGTTGCCGGTATCGACGGGCCACGCGAACAGTTTCGCGGCGCCGTGAACGGCGAACAGCAAGCCGAACACGACGCGGAACACACTCAGGACCAGCGGCGTTACGCCGCCGAGCACGGATTCGAATTTCGTCGTCATGACCCGACCATACTATTCGGACCGCAGTCCGGATAGCCTTGGTTCGGCGGTGCGGCGAACGCCACATCCCCTCGCCGAGCGGATGCGGCCCCCGATCACAACTCCAGCAGTACGGTGACCGGGCCGTCGTTGGTCAGCGTGACGGCCATATCCGCACCGAATTCACCCCCGGCCACCTCGGCGCCCAGCGCGCGCAGCGCGTCCTCGAACGCGGCGATCAGCGGCTCGGCGACGGGTCGGGGGGCGGCCGCGTTCCACGACGGCCGCCGGCCCTTCTCGGTGTTGGCGTACAGCGTGAACTGGCTGACCACCAGGATGGGCGCGCCCACGTCGGAGGCCGACCGCTCGTCGTCGAGAATCCGCAGCTGCCAAAGCTTCTCGGCCATCCTGCGCGCGGTGCCCGGGTCGTCGGTGTGCGTGACGCCGACGAGGGCCAGCAGGCCCTGGGGCGCCGGGCTGATCGAACCGACGACCCTGCCGTCCACCGACACACTCGCCGACGTCACCCGCTGCACCAGCACCCGCATGCGTCCATTCTCGGCTCATGCAAAAGGCCGGGCGGCACGAACGCCGCCCGGCCTCTTGGAGCCTCGAGCCGGTCGTGCCGGCCTATACGTCGTGCCGGCGAGCCGGCCTAGACGTCGTAGTAGAGCGAGAACTCGTACGGGTGAGGACGGATCTGGATCGGCAGGATCTCGTTCTCCCGCTTGTAGGCGACGTAGGTCTCGATGAGGTCCTCGGTGAACACGCCGCCCTCGGTGAGGTACTCGTGGTCCTCTTCGAGCTTGTCGATCACCGCGGCCAGCGAGGTCGGCGCCTGCGGAATGTTGGCGGCCTCGTCGGGCGGCAGCTCGTAGAGGTCCTTGTCGACCGGCGCCAACGGCTCGATCTTCTTCTTGATGCCGTCGATGCCGGCCATCAGCATGGCCGCGAACGCCAGGTACGGGTTGCCCGAGCTGTCGGGGCAGCGGAACTCCAGGCGCTTGGCCTTCGGGTTGTTGCCCGTGATCGGGATACGCACGCACGCACTCCGATTGCGCTGGCTGTACACCAGGTTGATCGGGGCTTCGTAGCCCGGCACCAGGCGTTTGTAGGAGTTCACCGTCGGGTTGGTGAACGCCAGCAGGCTCGGCGCGTGGTGCAGGATGCCGCCGATGTAGTGGCGAGCCAGATCCGACAGTCCGGCGTAACCCGACTCGTCGTGGAAGAGCGGCTTACCGTCTTTCCACAGCGACTGGTGGGCGTGCATACCCGAACCGTTGTCACCGAACAGTGGCTTGGGCATGAAGGTGACGGTCTTGCCGTTCTGCCACGCGGTGTTCTTGATGATGTACTTGAACAGCAGCACGTCGTCGGCCGCGTGCAGCAGCGTGTTGAACTTGTAGTTGATCTCGGCCTGGCCGGCGGTGCCGACCTCGTGGTGGCCACGCTCGAGGGTGAAACCGGCGTTCTGCAGGTTGGTGGCCATCTCGTCACGCAGGTCGACGTAGTGGTCGTAGGGCGCGACGGGGAAGTAGCCGCCCTTCGGGCGCACCTTGTAGCCCAGGTTGGGGCTACCGTCGAATTCGGTGGGCTCACCGGAGTTCCACCAGCCCGACTCGGAATCGACCTCGTAGAAGGTGCCGTTCATCTTGGAGTCGAAGGCCACCGAGTCGAAGATGTAGAACTCGGCTTCGGCACCGAAGAAGCAGGTGTCGGCGATCCCGGTGCTGGTCAGGTAGTTCTCCGCCTTGCGGGCGACGTTGCGCGGATCGCGCGAGTAGGCCTCGCGGGTGAACGGGTCGTGCACGAAGAAGCTCAGGTTCAGCGTCTTCGCCGCGCGGAAAGGATCGATGCGGGCGGTCTCGGGGTCGGGCAACAGCATCATGTCCGACTCGTGGATCGACTGGAAGCCGCGGACGGACGACCCGTCGAACGCCAGCCCGTCTTCGAACACGCTCTCGTCGAACGCGGAGGCGGGGATCGAGAAGTGCTGAACGACACCGGGCAGATCGCAGAACCGGATGTCGACGTACTCGACTTCCTTGTCCTTGATCAGCTTCATGATGTCATCAGCGGTCTTTTCTGCCACTGAGCTTTCTCCTTTACTGGTTAACCCGGGGGTTACGCTAGGGGGCGGATATTGCGCCGTCGTCAACCATATATTGCGCCGGAGTTACGCAGATCACTTCCAATTGTCCTGACAGCGGCGCCGGCAGCAGCGGTAGTGCACCTGCCTATCCTGACAATATGGCCCGCACAATTGGGTCCTGGCTGTCAGGGTCCGGTGCGTTCGAACCGGACGGCGAGACGGGCACCCGGGACCACGCATCCACCGCCTTTCCCGGCCAGCGCCTCGGCCTGGCGGAGTCGGGTCCGCGGTCCGTCGCCCGGACGGGACGGCGCGTCGCGGCACTGTTCGTCGACTGGCTGATCGCCTACGGATTGGCGGCGCTGGCGATGGTGCTGGGAGTGGTGTCGACGGCGATGTTGTCCACCGCTGTTCTGGTCATTTGGCTCGTCATCGGCGCGGTGTCGCTGCCGCTGTTCGGATTCAGCCCCGGCCAGCTGGCGCTGGGCCTGGTGGTGGTCCCCACCGACGGCCGCGAGCGCGTCGGTTTCGGCCGTGCCGTGGTCCGGGGACTGCTCATCGCGCTGATCATCCCGCCGCTGATCTCCGACACCGACCTGCGCGGCCTGCACGACCGGCTGACGAACACCGTGCTGATCAGGCGGGGCTAGCGCCTCCGCACGGTGCGCTGGACGCCGCGCATCTTCGCCTGCGCCGGCAGCGGTCCCTTGGGCATCCCGGCGGGGCCAGTCTTGGTACCGAGCGCGGCCAGCCGGGACTCCAGTGAATCCATCTGCTGAGCCGAGATGTTGGCCGGCAACTTGTTCAGGTGTCGCTCGAGCTTGGACAGCGGCACCTCGCCCTCGCCGTTGCCCACGACGACGTCGTAGATCGGGACGTCGCCGACCAACCGCGCCGTCCGCTTCTTCTCCTGGGCGAGAAGGGGTTTCACCCGCGCCGCCGACCCCTCGCCGACGAAGATCACCCCGGGCCTGCCGATCACCCGGTGCACCGCGTCGAAGTGGCCGGTCGCGGCGACGCCGTGCGTCACCCGCCACTTACCCCGCAGGTTGTCCAGCGCCCACGCGGCCGCACCGGTCTGGCCGTCGGCCTTGCTGTAGACCGCCTTCTGCGCCCGCCTGCCGAAGATGACGAACGCCACCAGCGCGCCGAGCAGCACGCCGAGCGGGATCAGCGTGTACAGGGTGATGCCGCCGATGGCGATCGCTGCCGCGACCGAGATGGCGACGATCAGCACGAACGCGCCGATCATGTACGGCAGCAGCCGCTTGTCTTCCTTGCGCTGGATCTGGAAGGCCTGCCAAAGCTGCTGACGACGCTGCTTGCTTGCCGCCTTGCGGGCGGCTTTGGCCTCGGCTTTTGCGGCCTTGGCCGCAGCGGGATTGCGGGACTTCGCCATTGATCCAGAATACGGGTGCGCGCTAGGGGGTACGAAGCCGCGCCGCCTGTGCGTAGAGCCGACCCGCGCGGTACGACGAGCGCACCAGCGGGCCCGACAGCACACCGGCGAAGCCGAGTCCCTCGGCGAACTCCGCGAACTCGACGAACTCCTCGGGCTTGACCCACCGCTCCACCGGATGGTGACGCACCGACGGGCGCAGGTACTGCGTGATCGTGACGATGTCGCATCCCGCGGCGTGCAGGTCGACCAGCGCCGTGCGCACCTCGTCGGGGGTTTCACCCATGCCGAGGATCAGGTTCGACTTGGTCACCAGGCCGTAGTCGCGGGCCGCGGTCAGCACGGCGAGGCTTCGGTCGTAGCGGAACGCGGGCCGGATCCGCTTGAAGATCCGCGGCACCGTCTCGACGTTGTGGGCCAGTACCTCCGGCCGCGACTCGAAGACCCGCTCGAGCAGGGCGGGCTGTCCGTTGAAATCCGGGATCAGCAGCTCCACACCCGTATCCGGGTTGAGCTTCTTGATGTAGCGCACGGTCTCGGCGTACAGCCATGCGCCGCCGTCGGGCAGATCGTCGCGGGCGACCCCGGTCACGGTCGAGTACCGCAGGCCCATCGTCTGCACGCTCTCGGCGACGCGCCGCGGCTCGTCACGGTCGAGGTCGGCGGGCTTGCCGGTGTCGATCTGGCAGAAGTCGCACCGGCGGGTGCACTGTTCGCCGCCGATCAAGAAGGTCGCCTCGCGGTCTTCCCAGCACTCGTAGATGTTGGGGCAGCCCGCCTCCTCGCACACCGTATGCAGGCCCTCGCGGCGAACCAGGTCCTTCAGCTCGGTGTACTCCGGGCCCATCCGCGCCCTGGTCTTGATCCACGGCGGCTTACGCTCGATCGGCGTCTGGGCGTTGCGCACTTCCAAGCGCAGCAACTTGCGGCCATCTGGTACCACGTTGGCTGGGAGGCTCACCGTGCGGATCCTACTCGCGCCGCGGTCGCGCCACCGACCGGCAGACGGCCGTCGAGGGCGTCGGCGATCGCGTCGGCGACGTCGTCGAGCGCGTCACCGACCCGGAGGTGGCCGCCGAGTTCGGCGGTCAGCGACGTCACCCCCGCATCGCTGATGCCGCACGGCACGATCGCCGAGAACGCACCGAGGTCGCAGTCGCAGTTCAGCGCGAACCCGTGCAGCGTCGTCGCCCGGGCAACGCGGATACCGATCGCGGCGACCTTGCGGGCCGGCCTCGGCCCGGTACCTCGGTCGTCGGGGGGCACCCACACCCCCGAGCGGCCCTGCACCCGCCCTGTCGGCAGACCCAGCCCCGCGCACACCGCGATCAAGGCCTCCTCGAGCCGCCGGACGTAATTCACCACATCGAGGGGTTCGGCAAGGCCGATGATCGGATAGCCGACCAGCTGACCGGGTCCGTGCCAGGTGATCTTGCCGCCCCGGTCGGTGTCGATCACGGGTGTGCCGTCGACCGGCCGCTCATGGGGTTCGGTGCGGCGACCTGCGGTGTAGACCGGCGGATGTTCGAGCAGCAGCAGCGTGTCGGGTCCGCCGGCGACCCGTGCGTCGACGAGCGCGCGCTGCAGTTCCAGCGCGCTCACATAGTCGACGGTGCCCAGCCACCGTACGTCGATGGGTGTCGTCGCCGATCGGATGGAAGTTGGCGCCACTCTCCAAAGATACTTGGGGCGCACACTGCGGGAAATCGGCCGCCGCGGCGCGCCCGGCTAGCCCACTTTGGGTGCCGTCGCGTACGCGAGGGCCTCGCCCACGGTGTGGTGGTGGAAGTGAAAGCCTGCGCGCTCCAGCGCCGCCGGGATGGCGCGTTGCCCGCCGAGCACCCCCTCGTCGGCGAATTCGCCCAGCACCGTGCGCAATACGAAGCCGGGGGCGATCAACGGCGTCGGCCGGTTCATCGTGCGGCCCAGCGCGGTGGTGAACTCGGCGTTGGTAACGGGCGCCGGGCCGGTCAGATTGACCGGCCCGACGAGGTTGTCGTGAAAGATCGCGAACAACAGCGCGCGCACCTCGTCTTCCAGGCTGATCCACGGCATGTACTGGCGGCCGTTGCCGAGCCGCGCCCCGAGCGCCACCGAGAACAGCGGCCGCAGCCGGTTCAGGATCCCGCCCGACGAGGCGAACACCAAACCGGTGCGGGCCAGCACGACACGGATGCCCGCGCGTTGCGCAGGCACCGTCGCCGCCTCCCAGTCCCGGCACAGATGGGCCAGAAAACCCTCGCCCGGCGGCGCCGATTCGTCGGTGATGCGATCCCTGGTGTCGCCGTAATAGCCCACCGCACTGGCGTTGACCAGCACCGGCACGTCGGCTTCGACGACCGCGCTGGCGAGCACCTCGGTGGGTTCGATCCTGCTGTCGCGCAGGCTTTGCTTGAACGCACCCGACCAGCGCTTGCGCCCGACCTGCACGCCGCACAGATTCACCACGGCGTCCACCCCGCGCAGCGCGCCCGCGTCGAACTCGCCGGCGTCGGGGTTCCAGAACAGCTCGTCGGCGTTCGCCGGCGCGCGGCGAACGATACGCACCACCCGATGGTCCGCGGCTCGCAGCGCGGACACCAGAGCCGAACCGATGAGGCCCGAGGACCCCGCTATGGCAATGACGGCGGTGTCCGGCGTCGACGATCCGGCGGCTCCGCCGCCCATCCGGTTCAGAGCCCCAGATCGGCCTCGAATGCGCCGTCTTCAAGCCGACGCTTGAGGGTGGTGACGAACCGTCCCGCATCCGCACCGTCGATCAACCGGTGGTCGTAGGTCAGCGGGAGGTAGCTCACCGAGCGTACGCCGATCGACTCGTTGCCGTACTCGTCGACGATCACCCGCGGCCGCTTGACGATGGCGCCGGTGCCGAGCATGGCCGCCTGCGGTGGGACCAGGATCGGGGTGTCGAACAGCGCGCCCTGGCTACCGATGTTGGTGATCGTGAACGTGCCGCCGGACAGCTCGTCGGGCCGCAGGTTGCCCGAGCGCGCCCGCGCGGCGATGTCGGCGATGGCACGCGCGAGCCCGCCGAGGGACAGGTCGCCGGCGTTGTGCACGACGGGGGAGAGCAAGCCCTGCTCGGTGTCGACCGCGAAGCCGAGGTGTTCGGCGTCGTAGTAAGTGATCTCCTTGCTGTCCTCGTTGTAGCTCGCGTTGACGTTCGGATGCGCCTTGAGCGCGTCGATCGCCGCCCGCGCGATGAACGGCAGGTAGGTCAGGTTGACGCCCTCGCGTTCGGCGAACGCCTTCTTGGCCCTGGCCCGCAGCGAAACGATCTTGGTCATGTCGACCTCGTGGACCTGCGTGAGCTGCGCGGTGCTCTGCAGCGATTCGCGGGTCTTCTTGGCCGTGATCTGACGGATCCGGTTGACCTTCTGGGTGGTGCCGCGCAGGTGGGCCAGCGCCGCGGCAGGTGCGGGCGCGGCGGCAGGCGCCTTTCCGGGGGCCGCGGCGGGGGCCGCGGCGGCCGGAGCGGGTGGTGCCGCCTTCGCCTCTGCGGCGGCCAGCACGTCCTGCTTGCGGACGCGTCCGCCCACGCCGGTGCCCTTCACCGTGGCCAGGTCCACACCGTGTTCGGACGCCAGCTTGCGCACCAGCGGTGTGACGTAGGGGCCGCCTTCGGACCCGGCGGGCTCGTCGGCCGCCTTCGGGGCGGGCGCCGGTTCGGGCTTGGGTGCTGGCTTGGGTTCGGGCTTGGGTTCGGGTTTGGCCTCGGCCACCGGCTCGGGCTTGGGCTCCGGCTTGGGTTCGGGCTTGGGCTCCGGTTTGGGTTCCGGTGCCGGCTTGGCGGGCGCCGCGCCGGCGCTGCCGACCTTGGCGAGCTCACCACCGACGGCGACGACGTCGTCCTCCGCGGCGGTGATCGACAGCAGCGTGCCCGCTACCGGGGACGGGATCTCGGTGTCTACCTTGTCGGTCGACACCTCGACGAGCGGCTCGTCGACCGCCACCTCGTCGCCGACCTGCTTTAGCCAGCGGGTCACCGTGCCCTCGGTGACCGACTCACCCAGTTCGGGCATCGTCACGGACGTGGCGTCGCCGCCACCGCCACCCGACGACTCCGCAGCCGGTGCGGGCTCCGCGGCGGCGGGCTCGGGCACCGGAGCCTCCTCGGCGGGCGCGGGTGCTTCCTCGGCGGCCGGGGCCGGCTGGCCGCCGTCCTCACCGGGCTCGCCGATCAGGGCGAGCTCACCGCCGATCTCCACGGTGTCGTCCTCCTGGGCGACGATCTTCGTCAGCACACCCGCCGCGGGAGAGGGGATCTCGGTGTCGACCTTGTCGGTGGAGACTTCGAGTAACGGCTCGTCCTGTTCGACGGTGTCGCCCTCTTGCTTGAGCCAGCGGGTGACGGTGCCCTCGGTGACGCTCTCACCGAGTGCAGGCATCTGAACGGAGATGGCCATGTGTCTTGACTCCCTCGAACAGTCATCAGTCGTACCGGGTCGAATAGGTTCGGCCCCATCCTGTCATGTTCACCCCTGCCTTTCGTGGCGGACCAGGCACTTGTTCCTCTGGCACTATCGAAGGAGGAAATGCCCCAGACTGCCCATGCTGGCAGCGGTGATAGGCGGAAGGTACGGCCGGTGGGAATGTTCGACAGGTTCCGGGTCCGCCGCGCGCCGCGCGGCACCGCGCATGACCCCGCCGCCGACCTGAAATACCTGCGCGATTGGGTTGCTGAGCACACCGGAGTGGAGGCGTTCGTCGAGCCGCGGACCACCGTCACCGACGTCACCGTGGTGCTGGTCGCCGCCGACGGCGAGTGGACCAGGCGGCGTGCCGGGGGAGACACCGGCGCGCGCCGGCTCAGTGACCGGCTGCGGATTCCGGTCTACGACGTCCAGAAGGTGGGCTACCCGCAGCGAATGCGCGATTACGATGCCCGGCGGCGGATCGAGCGTCGCCGGACCGCACGAGAGGAACTCGAGGACCGGTGACGCCGCGCGCCTGTCAGACTCCTCAGGCGCCGGTGGGAGATATTTGGGAGATATCGAAGTTCACACTGAATCGGCTGTGGAGGTCTGATGGCTACGGCGCCAGCGCGGGAAACCGCCCCGACATTCGTGGACAGTTCCGACGGGGTTCGCCTCGCGGCCTACGAGGAAGGCAACCCCGACGGGCCGACGGTCGTGTTGGTCCACGGCTGGCCCGACTCGCATGTGCTGTGGGACGGCATCGTCGCGCTGCTCGCCGACCGGTTCCGCATCGTCCGCTACGACAACCGCGGCGTCGGACGGTCCTCGGTGCCGGCGGCGGTGCAGGCGTATGCCGCCGAGCGCCTGGCCGACGACCTCGGTGCGGTGATCGACGCGTTCAGCCCCGGTCAGCCGGTCCACATCCTTGGCCACGACTGGGGTTCGATCCTGACCTGGGAGTATCTGAGCCGCCCCGCCGCCGCCGAGCGCATCGCCTCGTTCACCTCGGTGTCGGGGCCGAGCGCGGACCACTACGCCGCGGCCATCTGGGCCGACCTGGCCCGGCCGTATCGGCCCGTCCGGTTCGGCCGTGCGCTGGGCCGGGCGCTTCGGCTGTCCTACATGATCCCGTTCTCGGTCCCCGGGGTGGGTCCGGCGGCCGTTCGTGCGCTGCTCGCCGGACCGCGCGGTAAGGCCGCGCTGACCGACGGTGTCCCTGCCGACCAGCGCCACCGCGCCGATACCGTTGCGTCCGACGCCGCGAACACGCTCAAGATCTACCGGGCGTTGGCCGCGCGCGGGCCACGCGCGTTCCGGACCGACCATTACGTCGGCGTGCCGGTGCAACTCATCGTCAACACCGCCGACCCGGTCATTCCGCCGAGCGGTTTCGAGAACGTCTCCCGCTACGTGCCGCAGCTGTGGCGACGCGACATCAAGGCCGGCCATTGGTCACCCCTGTCGCACCCGGCGGTGCTCGCCCGGTCGCTCGCGGAGTTCGTCGACCACATCGCCGGGGCCCCGCCCGCGCGCGGCCTGCTGCGCGCCCAGGTGGGCCGCCCCCGCGAACCATTCGGCGACACATTGGTTTCCGTGACCGGCGCGGGCAGCGGCATCGGCCGCGAGACGGCGTTCGAGTTCGCAAGGCAGGGCGCCGAGATGATCGTCAGCGACATCGACGAGGCCAGCGCCAAGGACACCGCGGCCCAGATCGCCGCGCGTGGCGGGGTGGCCCACGCCTACGTGCTCGACGTCTCCGATGCCGATGCGGTGGAGCGCTTCGCCGACGAAGTCTGCGCCACCCACGGCGTGCCCGACATCGTCGTCAACAACGCCGGAATCGGGCATGCGGGCCGGTTCCTGGACACCCCGCGCGAGCAGTGGGACCGGGTGTTGGACGTCAACCTCGGCGGGGTCGTCAACGGCTGCCGGTCCTTCGCCCGGCGGCTCGTCGAGCGCGGCACCGGCGGGCACATCGTCAACGTGGCGTCGATGATGTCGTACTTCCCGCAGCAGTCGCTCAACGCCTATTGCACCTCCAAAGCCGCGGTCTACATGTTCTCCGACTGCCTGCGCGCCGAACTCGACGCCGCCGGAGTGGGGCTGACCACCGTCTGCCCCGGCGCCATCGATACCAACATCGTCAGCACGACGCGGCTGGATGCGCCCGCGGCAGGCGGCGGGGACGTCGAGGGCCGCCGGGAGCTGTTCGAGAAACTGTTCGCCGCACGCAAGTACAGCCCGGACAAGGTCGCCAAGGCGATCGTCGCGGCGGTGCGCAAGGACAAACCGATCCGCCCGGTCGCCCCGGAGGCCTATCTCGTCTACGGCGTCGCCCACGCCCTGCCGATTCAGCCGCGAGCGGCTGGGTCCGATTCAGCCGTTGGCAACGACATCCTCCAGGACGGCGAACATCGTCCTGGTCGGCACACCCGTACCGCCCTTTCCGGTGTAGCCCCACGGACCGCCGGTGTTGTAGGCGGGCGCGGCCACGTCGATGTGCGCCCACTGCACACCGTCGGCGACGAACTCGCGCAGGTATATCCCCGCGACCAGCATGCCCGCGTATCGGGAGCCGCTGACGTTGGCCAGGTCGGCGACCGTCGACTTCAGATCGTCCTTGAGTTCCTCGGGCAGCGGCATCGGCCAACCGTTCTCGCCCACCTCCTGGGACAGCTTTGCGACGCGATCACGGAACTCGTCGCTGCCCATCACACCCGGGGTGCGGGCGCCGAGCGCGATGGTCTGCGCGCCGGTCAGCGTCGAGGTCTCGATCAGATAGTCGGGATTGTCCTCGCAGGCCCGCACGATGGCGTCGGCCAGGATCAGCCGGCCCTCCGCGTCGGTGTTGAGGACCTCGACGGTGATGCCGCCGTAGTGCTCCAGCACGTCGCCGGGCCGCTGCGCCGTTGCCGACGGCATGTTCTCGGCCATCGGAACGGTCGCGATCACATCAATCGGCAGCGCCTGCTGTGCTGCGAGCACCACCGTCGCGATGACCGCGGCGGCCCCGCCCATGTCGGAGGTCATGTGATGCATGTTCGCCGCCGGCTTGATCGAGATACCGCCGGTGTCGAAGGTGATGCCCTTACCCACCAGCGCCACCGTCTTGCCGGCCTTGGCACCCCTGGCGCCCTTCTTGGCGCCCCGGTGGATCAGCCGCACCAGCCGCGGTGGCCGCGACGACCCCTGGCCCACCCCGATCACTCCGCCGTAACCGGCTCGCGCCAGCGCCTTCTCGTCGAGCACATCGACCTGCAGGCCCGCCGCTTCACCCAACTCCTTGGCCCGCTTGGCGAACTCGGCGGGGAACAGATGGCTGGGGGGAGTGTTGATCAGGTCCCTGGCGGTGGCCACCGCGGCGGCGATGTCGACCGCGCGCTGGGCGGCCGCCTTGGTGGCGGCCTTGGCATCCGGGGCCAGCACCGTGATCTTGCGCAAACCGCGGTCCTTGGGTGCGGTCTTGTCGCTGCGGAACTCGCTGAACCGGTAAGCGCCGAGGATGAGGCCCTCGATCGTCGCCTCGAGATCCAGTTCCGACAGGGTGGTGATCGCCGACTCGGTGCCGTTGAGCGAGCGCGCCGCCACCCCGGCGGCGCGCCGGATCAGATCGGAGGACCAGGAGTCGCGGGACTTACCCAGCCCCACGGTGAGCACACTGCCCACGGCCAGCGACGGCGCCACCAGCCGCACCACTTGCTCGGTGCCGCCCTTGGCACCCAACGCTTCCAGCGCCACCTCGATCTCACCCGTCGCCTCGGCGTCGAGGAAGGAATTGGCCACGACGGTGGGCGGCCCGTCGTCGGCGCCGCTCACCACGGGAACGATCAGCACCGCAGCGCTCGCGCCGCGTTTGGGTACCGAGGTCGCGATGGTCACGGACGGGGGCTGGTATCCGGTTGCGGTGCTCACGGCTTCACCCTAATCACCCGGCGATAGGGTTGGGCGCTATGAATGACCCGGTGAGCGACAGTGCGAGGGGTATCCAGCCCGAGATCCAGCACGGCCCCCTCGACGAGCGCCACCGCCAACTCGGCGCCAGCTTCGCGGAGTTCGGCGGCTGGCTCATGCCGGTGTCCTACGCGGGCACGGTCGGCGAACACACCGCCACCCGCAACACCGTCGGCCTGTTCGACGTCAGCCACCTGGGTAAGGCGCTGGTGCGTGGCCCCGGCGCAGCGGAGTTCGTCAACACCGCGCTGACCAACGACCTCGGCCGCATCGAACCGGGTAAGGCGCAATACACGTTGTGCTGCACCGATTCCGGCGGCGTGATCGACGACCTGATCGCCTACTACGTAGCCGACGACGAGATCTTCCTCGTGCCCAACGCCGCCAACACCGCCGCCGTCGTCGCCGCACTGGCCGAGAAGGCCCCCGCCGGGCTGACAGTGACCGATCTGCACCGCTCCTACGCCGTGCTGGCGGTGCAGGGACCCAGGTCCACCGAGGTGGTCGGCGGGCTGGGGCTGCCCACCGACATGGACTACATGGGCTTTGCCGACGGTGAGTTCGCCGGCGTGCCCGTGCGGGTGTGCCGCACCGGATACACCGGCGAGCACGGCTACGAACTGTTGCCCCCGTGGGACGGGGCCGGGGCCGTCTTCGACGCCCTCGTGGAGGCCGTTCGCGTCGCGGGCGGCGAACCGGCGGGCCTCGGCGCCCGCGACACCCTTCGCACCGAAATGGGTTACCCGCTGCACGGTCACGAGCTCTCGCTGGACATCTCCCCGCTGCAGGCGCGCTGCGGCTGGGCGGTCGGCTGGCGCAAGGGCGCGTTCTGGGGACGCGACGCGCTGCTCGCCGAGAAGCAGGCGGGCCCGCGGCGGCTGCTGCGCGGCCTGCGCGCGGTGGGCCGCGGCGTGCTGCGGCCCGGATTGACGGTGCTCGACGGCGACGCCCCGGTCGGCGTCACCACGTCGGGGACCTTCTCCCCGACGCTGAAAGTCGGCATCGCGCTGGCATTGTTGGACAGCGCCGCCGACATCTCCGACGGCGCGCAGGTGTCGGTCGATGTCCGGGGCAGGCTGATCGAGTGTGAGGTCGTCAAGCCGCCGTTCGTGCAGGTGCGCACCCGCTGAGCCGATGCGGCCGACAAAAGCGGTGGCGCTGCGGATATAGACTGGCGTGATGACTGACGGCCCACTCGAGTTCACCGTTGCGCGCAATGCGAATCCGGCGAGCGACGAGGTACGTGCCGCGATTCTGGGCAACCCCGGCTTCGGCCGCTACCACACCGACCACATGATCTCGATCGACTACGTCGAGGGCAAGGGCTGGCACAACGAGCGGGTAATCCCGTACGGCCCCATCGAACTCGACCCGTCGGCGATCGTGCTGCACTACGCGCAGGAGATCTTCGAGGGCCTCAAGGCCTACCGGTGGGCGGACGGCTCCGTCGTCTCATTCCGTCCGGAGGCCAATGCCGCGCGGCTGCGGTCGTCGGCCAGGCGCTTGGCGATACCGGAGCTGCCCGAAGAGGTGTTCATCGAGTCGCTGCGGCAGCTGATCGCCGTCGACGAGGCCTGGGTGCCGCCCGCCGGCGGTGAGGAATCGCTGTACCTGCGGCCGTTCATCTTCGCCACCGAACCTGGCCTTGGGGTCCGTCCCGCCGACGAGTACCGCTACCTGGTGATCGGCTCACCCGCGGGTGCCTACTTCCCGCGCGGCATCAAACCCGTCAGCGTGTGGCTGTCGACGGAGTATGTCCGGGCCTGCCCCGGCGGCACCGGCGCGGCCAAGTTCGGCGGCAACTACGCCGCGTCGCTGCTGGCGCAGGCGGAGGCCGCCGACAACGGCTGCGACCAGGTGGTGTGGCTGGATGCGACGGAGCGCCGGTTCGTCGAGGAGATGGGCGGGATGAACCTGTTCTTCGTCTTCGGCAGCGGCGGAACTGCGCGGCTGGTCACCCCCGAGCTGTCCGGCTCGCTGCTGCCGGGGATCACGCGGGACTCGTTGCTGCAGTTGGCAACCGACGCGGGCTTCGCCGTCGAGGAGCGCAAGATCGACGTCGAGGAGTGGCGCAAGAAGGCGGCCGCCGGTGAGATCACCGAGGTGTTCGCGTGCGGTACCGCCGCGGTCATCACGCCGGTGTCCCACGTCAAGTACGGTGCCGGTGAATTCACCATCGCCGACGGCGAACCGGGTGAGGTCACGATGGCGTTGCGTGACACGCTGACCGGCATCCAGCGCGGCACCTTCGCCGACACGCACGGCTGGATGACCCGCCTCAACTGATCGCGAAGCCGATCAGCGTCAGGGTGACGGTCACCTCGACCGCCGCTCCCAGCACGTCGCCGGTGATGCCGCCGAAGCGGCGCACACAGTGGCCCACCAGCAGCGTGCCGCAGACCAGCGCGACCAGCACGGCGATCGGGCCCTGCCAGGGCCGCGGGCAGGCGAAGACGGCGGCCCCGGCGACGACCAGCACCCAGGCGAGGGCGACCGGCGTCGGCTGCGTGCCAGCGACCCCGCCGCCCAGTGCACTGCCCTCGGCCGCCGGAACCGGCCGTCGGCACGCCAGCACCGCGGCCACCCGGCCCGCCGTCACCGCCACGACGACGGCCGCGAAGCCGATGACGCCGGCGGGCAACTCGGCGAGCGCCATCGCCTGGGCCCCGAGCGGACCGGCCGAACCGTCACGCATCACCGCCAGTGCCCGCGCAGGCGGGCCGTAGCAGCCGAGGCCGTCCACGGTGTCGGCCAGCCCGTCGATGTGCAGACCGCGGGTGACCAGCAGCAGCACCCCGACGGTCAGCACGCCGGCCAGCGGGCTGCCCGCACCGAACGCCGACGAGCAGACCCACAGCGTCGCCGCCCCGACCGCCCCGACCGCCGCCCCGGCCACCGGCAGTGCGGTCAGGACGCCCCTTCCCGGCGCGCCGGTCGTCCCCGCCGGGGTGGGCAGCACGGTGCCGAACCCGAAAGCGCCGGTGACCGAACGGATCACGTCGCGACGCCGGCCTCATCGAACGTCGCCATCGACGCCAGCGTCGCGACCGCCGCCCGCAGGATGGGCAGCGCAACGGCAGCGCCGGTACCCTCGCCCAACCGCATGCCGAGGTCGACGATCGGGGTGAGCTCGAGGCGCTCCAGGGCGATCGCGTGTGCGGGCTCGGTGGATCGGTGTCCGGCCTGCCACCACGATCGCGCCCCCGGCGCCAGGCGGTCGGCGATCAGCGCCGCGGCCGTCACCACCAGACCGTCGAGCAGCACGGGTGTGCGGCGAACCGCGGCCTGAGCGCAGAACCCTGCCATCGCCGCCAGATCGGCTCCGCCGCAGACCCGCAGCAGGCCGACCGGATCGGTCCCGACGGTGCGGGCGCGGTAGAGCGCGTCGCGGATCGCGGCCGTTTTGCGGGCCCAGCCCCCGTCGTCGATGCCGGTGCCCCGACCGATCACCGCGACGGGCTCGGTTCCGGTCAGCGCGGCGATCAAAGTCGTTGCCGGCGTGGTATTTCCGATGCCCATATCGCCTGCGATCAACAGGTCGGCACCGGAGTCGACCTCGTCGTCGGCGATCCGACGTCCCGCCTCCAGCGCGGCGACGGTCTCCTGCGCGCTGAGCGCATCCTCGACGGCGATGTTGCCGCTGGCGCGGCGCACCCGGTACGCGCCGATCGACTCCGAGAGCGGCTCGTCGGTGTTCACGGCCATGTCGACCACGCGCACCTCGGCGCCCGCGAGGTCGGCCAGCACGTTGATCGCCGCCCCACCCGCGGCGAAGTTGGCCACCATCTGGCCGGTCACCTCGGGTGGATAGGCCGACACCCCCGCGGCCGCGACACCGTGGTCCCCGGCGAACACCACCACCCTGGCGCGGTGGAACTGCCGCGGCGGACAGACCCCCTGGCACGACGCCACCCAGACCGAGATGTCCTCCAGCCTGCCCAGCGCGCCGCGCGGTTTGGTCAGGATGTCCTGCCGCGCCAGCGCCGCCGCGGCCGCTGCCGGGTCGGGCGGCGTCACCGGCGGAAAGTCCGGTGAAAGGCTATCGGTCATCGCTCTCCTTGAGCTGGTCATCGCAGTCCTTGAGCGCAAGCGCCCGCCCGGCTACCACCAGCACCACCCGGTCGCACAGCGCCGCCAACCGCTGGTTGAGCGTGCCGAGTTCGTCGGCGAACCGCCGACCCGACTCGGTGGCGGGCACCACGGTCAGCCCGACCTCCGGGCTGACGAGCGCCAAGGGGGAGGCGAACTCGGCCACCGCCGCGATCAGGTCGGCGGTGTCCTCGGCGATGTCATGGTCGACGTCGGCGCCCGCCCATGCGCCGCGGCGGTCCATCACCGCGGTCAGCCAGCCGCCGACGTCGTCGACCAGCGTCGCCGCCGCGGGCGCCGCCCTGAGCTGGCGCGGCAGGTCATCGCTTTCGACCGTCGACCAGTGCGCTGGTCTGCGCCTCCGATGCGCGTCCACCCTCGCGGTCCACTCGGCGTCGAATCCGGACCCGGTGGCCACATAACGGACGGGCTCGGCGACGCCCACCAACCCGGCGATGGCGGACTCGGCCCACTGTGATTTGCCCGACCGGATACCGCCGAGCACCAGAACCCGCACGCTATACCCGTGCGTCAGACGACTTTGGTGCCGCGCTCGACCTGCGGCCTCGGAGCGCGCATCTTGCGCAGCTGCGACGCCCGGCTGGCGGCGTAAAAGCCCAGTTTCCAACCGGATTCGGTGTTGCCGGGGAACTTCTCGTCGACCGCGCGATTCACCTTGCGGGCGACGATGAACCCGTCGATCACCATGATCACCACGAGCCCGAGCATCGCGGGGGAGATCATCCGCTGCACCTCGACGGACGGCATCGCCAGCATGACGAAGATCAGGCCGAGCGCGACGGGCATGAACAGCCCGAGCAGGTTACGCCGGGCGTCGACGATGTCACGGGCGTACCTGCGCACCGGACCCTTGTCCCTCGGCAGCAGGGCGTCGTCCTCGCCGGCCATCATCCGTTCTCGGCGCTCGGCCATCACCGCGCGGCGCTCGACCCGCTCGGCCTTGCGTTCCTCCTTGCTGAGCTTCCGTCCGCGCAGCTCCTTGCGCCGGCGACGCGCCTCCGCCGACGTCTTCGGGGCGGGTGCCACCGGGCCGCGCTTGCGGCCGGCCTCGCTGCGCTTGGGGGTCGGCCTGCCCTTGGGGGCCGTGCCCGATCCCGACCCGGCGCCTTGGTCGGCAGCCGCGGTGGTCGAGGACTCGTCCTCGGAGTCGGAATTGTCCCTCTTACGGCCCAGCAGGTTCACGTATGTCAGGTTACTTTCCTCACCGCACCCGCAGGGCAGGGACCTCCGATCCGGCTGTGCCCGCGCTGTGTGCACAGCGCGGGCCGCGGAGAAATCGGGAATAGGGGCGAAACAAGGTACCGTTGATGAAGTGGGCACCACCCTTCGGTGGTCATGCCCCCGTGCACAGCATTTAGGGAGAAGGAATGACTGTTCAGGACGAGTCGGCCACCAGCACCGCCGCCCACGGCGTCATCCTGACCGACGCCGCGGCCACCAAGGCCAA
This sequence comes from Mycobacterium sp., assembly GCF_044223235.1. Taxonomy (GTDB): domain Bacteria; phylum Actinomycetota; class Actinomycetes; order Mycobacteriales; family Mycobacteriaceae; genus Mycobacterium. Next base: position 580,107 of record NZ_JBGAME010000001.1, on the reverse strand, counting down.
AGCCCTTCTGGACCAGGAGGGGCGCGACGACCTGGCCCTTCGCATCGCCGTCCAGCCGGGCGGATGCGCCGGTCTGCGCTACAACCTCTTCTTCGACGACCGGGTGCTCGACGGCGACCTGACCGTTGAGTTCGGCGGCGTCGCACTGATCGTCGACCGGATGAGCGCGCCGTATGTGCAGGGCGCCTCCATCGACTTCGTCGACACCATCGAGAAGCAGGGCTTCACCATCGACAACCCCAACGCCACGGGCTCGTGCGCGTGCGGCGACTCCTTCAACTGACCCGCACCGGGGCTCAGTACTGAGCCCCGCTGCGCAGCAGGTACGAACACACCAGCACACTCTGGTTGGCGCCGCTGCCCTGGATCAATAACTGCGCCACGCCTTGCTCCTCGTCGTTGGGCGCAGGCTGTCCGCGCGTGGAACCCCTCGCGGGAGCGACCCGCATGGTGAACAGCACCTGCGCCTGGTAGTTCGACCACGGCACGATCTTGTCGATCGAGCTGACCTCGGCGCGGCTGAACTGTTTGCGGAACGCGTCGCCGGCCAGCGCCGCCAGTGCCAGATCCGAGCGCTTTTCCCTGACCTCGTCGAACAGCCCGCACATGGTGTGCCGGGCGATGGTCTCGTCGTCTCCGTCGGTCAGCGCGTCCAGGTAGTCCTGTATCGCGGCCCGGGCGGCGTGGTCGGTCAGCGGCCCGCCGGTCCGTTGTGCGTCATCGCGGGTAATAGCGAAGACGAGGGCGGTCGCCACCGCGCCGATCGCGGCGATCGCGACAATTGCTCCGACGATCGCCGGCCACCGCCGCCGCCTCGGGTAGTGAACTGGCGGCGGCAGCATCCCCGGATACGCCGATGCGACGTCGTCGGGGTACGGTTGCGCCGGTCCGGTTGGGGCATGCGGCGGCGGGAACTGCTGCCGGGGAAAGTGTTCGGGGTACGGATATGGGCCGGCCAAAAGAGTTCGCTCCCCGAAGTGGTTGATGAGATCGCCCGTCTACAGTGACCGGGCGGAAGCCTGTAGGCAGGTTAGCGCAAACCCGCCGACACCAACGGGACCGCTCGGCTGGGTAAGCTCATGCTGGCGCACTGATGAACGAAGGGTGACGGTACGTGACCATTGCGGTGACCGGCTCGATCGCGACCGACCATCTCATGCGATTCCCCGGGCGGTTCTCTGAGCAACTTCTCGCCGATCACCTGCAGAAGGTCTCGCTGAGCTTCCTCGTCGACGACCTGGTCATCCACCGTGGCGGAGTGGCAGGCAACATGGCCTTCGCGGTCGGGGTGCTCGGCGGCGACGTCGCCCTCGTCGGCGCGGCAGGCCGGGACTTCATCGACTACCGGCGCTGGCTGGAATCGGCGGGCGTCGACTGTGCGAGCGTGCTGATCTCGGATACCGCCTACACCGCCCGTTTCGTCTGCACCACCGACGAGGACATGGCACAGATCGCGTCGTTCTACCCGGGCGCGATGTCACAGGCCCGCGACATCTCCCTCGCCGATGTCGTGTCCCGGATCGGCACACCGGAATTGGTGATCGTCGGTGCCAACGACCCCGAGGCCATGTTCCTGCACACCGAGGAATGCCGGGGACTGGGCCTGACGTTCGCTGCGGACCCGTCGCAGCAACTCGCGCGGCTGTCAGGTGAGGAGATCCGCAGGCTGATCAACGGCGCGGGCTACCTGTTCACCAACGACTACGAGTGGGATCTGCTGCTCAACAAGACCGGCTGGAGCGAGGCTCAGGTGATGAGCCAGATCGGTCTGCGGGTGACCACGCTGGGTTCCAAAGGCGTTGACGTGGTAGGCGCCGACGGCACGTTCATCCACGTCGGCGTGGTGCCGGAGAAACACCGCGAGGATCCGACCGGCATCGGCGACGCGTTTCGGGCGGGCTTCCTGACGGGTCGCAGCGCCGGTCTGGGGCTGGAGCGTTCGGCGCAGCTGGCGTCGCTGGTCGCGGTGCTGGTCCTCGAGGCGCCGGGCCCGCAGGAGTGGCAGTGGGACCGGCAGGAGGCGGTGGCGCGGTTGGCCGACGCCTACGGCGCCGAGGCAGGCGAGGAGATCGGCGCGGCGCTCGGCGCCTGACTACAGCTGCACCGGATACTGCGGCTCGCTGATCTGCGGGGTCACGCTGCCTTCGACGAAGATCGCGTGCCACAGCATGAAGATCAGCGCGGTCCACAGTCGCCTGCTGTGATCACTGACACCGGCGCGGTGCTCGTCGAGCATGGTGCGGACCGCGGCGATGTCGATCAGATCGCCCGCCTGCGACGACCCGGCCATCGCATGGGCCCACTCCAGCAGCTCCCCGGCGCGCAGCCAGTGCCGGATCGGCACAGGGAAGCCCAGCTTCGGCCGGTTCAGGACATGCGCAGGCACGATCGGCTCCAACGCGCGCCGCAGCGCGAACTTCGTCGTCGCCCTGGTGATCTTCTGGTCCAGCGGCAGCCGTGCGGCCACCGCGAACACCTCCGGATCCAGGAACGGCACGCGTAGCTCCAGCGAGTTGGCCATGGTCATCTTGTCGGCCTTGACCAGGATGTCGCCGCGCAGCCAGGTGAACAGGTCGATGTGCTGCATCCGGGCCACCGGATCCCAGCTCGCCGATTCCGCGTAGATCGGGGCGGTGATGTCGGTGTGTGTCCAGTCCGGGTGGAACCGCCGCAGTACCGCCCTCAGCTGATCGTCGGAGAAGCTGCGGGCGTTGCCGTAGTAGCGCTCCTCGAGCGTCAGCGACCCGCGGTGCAGCAGACTCTTACCGCGCAGGCCCTCGGGCAGGGGAGCCGACATCTTGCCCACCGACTTGCGCAGCCGCCGTGGCAGGTAGTCGAACGGTTTCAGGGATAGCGGTTCCCGGTAGATCGTGTAGCCGCCGAACAGTTCGTCGGCGCCCTCGCCGGATAGCACCACCTTCACGTACTTGCGCGCCTCCCGGGCGATGAAGAACAACGGCACCAGCGCGGGGTCGGCCACCGGCTCATCGAGGTACCACACGATCTCGGGCAGCGCGGCGACGAACTCGGCCTGCCCGACCACCCTGGTGACATGCCTGGCCCCGATCGCCTCGGCCGACGCCACCGCGACGTCCACCTCCGAGAAGCCCTCGCGTTCGAAGCCGGTGGTGAAGGTGATCAGCCGCGGGTTGTGGCGCATCGCCAGCGCCGCGATGGCGGTGGAGTCGATCCCGCCGGACAGGAACGCCCCCACCGTCACGTCGGCGCGCATGTGCTTGGCCACCGAATCCTCGAGCACCGCGGTGATCTCGTCGTAGCGGGCCTGCTCGCCCCCGGCGGCGAACGGCCGCGCGGCGAACCGCGGCACGAAATAGCGCGTGGTCTGCGGCGGCACGCCCGGCCGCAGGCGGACGTAGCTGCCCGACTCCAGCCTGCGCACCCCCCGGTGCAGCGTTTCGGGCTCCGGCACGTACTGCAGCACCGTGTAGTGCTGCACCGCGCGCTCGTCGACGCCGAGGTCGAGGCCGAGGATCGGGGCCAGGTCCAGCAGGCACTTCTTCTCGCTGCCCACCGCGGTGCCCCCGGGGCCGGTCGCCATGAACAGCGGTTTGATTCCGAAGGGGTCGCGGGCGCAGAACAGCTCCTGCTCGACGGTGTCCCACAGCGCGAATGCGAACATGCCGCGCAACCGGGTCAGCGCGTCGGCGCCCCAGAAGTGGTAGGCGGCGACGATCGCCTCGCCGTCGCCGTCGGTGGCGAAAGTGGCCCCGTGGCCGGCGGCGAGTTCCTCTCGCAACTCCAGGTAGTTGTAGATCTCGCCGTTGAACACCAGCACGTAGCGATCGGGTGCCTCGGGCGGTCCCCAGCGCAGCGGCTGATGGCTGTGCGCGATGTCGATGATCGACAACCGATTGAAGCCGAGCGCCACGATCGTGTCGCCGGCGTCGTCCGACCACGTGCCCGGTTCGTCGGGCCCGCGGTGCCGCATCAGGTGTGTCGCACCGGAAACCGCCTGGACAACGGCATCGCGGGACACATCGGCGGACGGGTTACGCAGGAAGGCCAGCAGTCCGCACACCGGGTCAGTATGCCTAATCCCGAGGTGTACCGAGACCCGCACCCGGCGGTGGTCTACGCTGCGTAGTATTCGCATGCGCGACTGACCGCTTGCGGTCGATTTCCACGGACTTCTAGGAGGCGCCGACGTGACACCTCACAGGCTCAAGGTGGTGGCACGGGGAATCGGACTGACAGTGGTCCTGGGCGCGACGGCGTTCGTGCTGTCCGGCTGCACCTGGTCGGACGCCCTCGGCCTCGGCTGGCCGAAGGGCATCACGCCGGAGGCCCACGTGAACCGCGAGCTGTGGGTCGCGTCGGTCATCGCCGCGCTGGTCGTGGGCGTCATCGTCTGGGCGCTGACGTTCTGGACCACGGCGTTCCACCGCAAGAAGGCGACAGACACCGAACTGCCGCGGCAGTTCGGCTACAACATGCCGCTGGAGCTGGCGCTGACCGTGACGCCGTTCCTCATCATCTCGGTGCTGTTCTACTTCACCGTGGTGGTGCAGGAGAAGATGATGCACAAGGATCCCAATCCCGAGGTGGTGATCGACGTCACCGCCTTCCAGTGGAACTGGAAGTTCGGCTACCAGAAGGTGAACTTCGCCGACGGCACCTTCACCTACGACGGCGTCGACAACGACCGCAAGGCCGCGATGGAGTCCAAGCCGGAGGGCGTCGACGAGCACGGCGAGGAGCACGTCGGAGCGATCAAGGGCCTCAACCCCGAGGACCGCACCTACCTGAACTTCGACAAGGTCGAGACCCTGGGCAGCAGCAGCGAGATCCCGGTGCTGGTGCTGCCTTCCAACAAGCGCATCGAGTTCCAGATCGCCTCGGCCGACGTCATCCACTCGTTCTGGGTGCCCGAGTTCCTGTTCAAGCGCGACGTGATGCCCGACCCGGAGGCCAACAACTCCGACCACATCTTCCAGGTCAGCGAGATCATGGAGACGGGCGCCTTCGTCGGCCGCTGCGCGGAGATGTGCGGCACCTATCACGCGATGATGAACTTCGAGGTCCGCGTCGTGGAACCCAATGACTTCAAGGCCTACCTGGAGGAGCGCATGGGCGGCGCGACCAACGCCGAGGCGCTGCGGGCGATCAACCAGTCGCCGCTGGCGGAGACCACCTCCCCGTTCGACACCCGCCGTGGTGAGCGGGTCCCCCAGCCCGTTGCGAGCAAGTAGGGAAATCCATGCACATCGAAGCCCGGTTGTTCGAGTTCCTCACCGCATTCTTTGTGCTGGCAGCCGTCGTGTACGGGGTGCTGACCGCTCTGTTCGCCACCGGCGGACTTGAATGGGCGGGCACCACCGCCCTGGTGCTCACCGCAGGGCTGACGCTGCTCGCCGGCACCTTCTTCCGCTTCGTCGCCCGCCGGCTGGACACCAGGCCGGAGGACTATGAGGACGCCGAGATCGCCGACGGCGCAGGGGAGCTGGGCTTCTACCCGCCGCACAGCTGGTGGCCGATCATGATCGCGCTGTCCTTCTCGACCGCCGCTGTGGGTGGTGCGCTGTGGTTGCCCTGGCTGCTCGTCGCGGGCATCGTCTTCGTGCTGGCCGCGGTGTCGGGTCTGGTGTTCGAGTACTACATCGGCCCGGAGAAGCACTGACCCACAGCGCTTCCGCCGCTGTCCTCGGCACCCACCTGCGGGGCCGTCCAAGGTCACAATCGAGACGTCAGTTGAGCGCACCCCCCGCGCTGCTCACGCGCTCCTTCATCACGGTTGGGTAGTGTTGCCGGGGCGAGGTTGGCACCATAGGCCACGACCACGACAGCGCCGGTGAAGTAGTCGAGAAGGATAGGCGTAGATGAGCGGGCCGAATCCCCCAGGGCCGGACTCTCCGGGGCCGCAGGACCCCGAGCGGGAGCAGGGCAAGCACGCCGCTCCGGAGGACGAGCCGACCGAATACGTCACGGGCGGTAACGACGCGCCGCGCACCGGCGAGACGGACTTCCTCTCCCAGGCGTATTCGGCGCCTGAGTCCGAACAGTTCATCAGCGGCCCCTATGTGCCCGCCGACCCGGCGCTGTACGACTACGACAGCTATGACCCCGACGTCGCGGTGGTCGACCAGCCGCCGCCGCCCCGGTGGCCGTGGGTGGTTGGGGTCACCGCGATCATCGCGGCGATCGCACTCGTGGTGTCGGTTTCTTTGCTGGTGACCAGCCCCGACAGCGACAACCTCGCGACGCCGCAAACCAGCACGACGACGTCCCCGCCGCCGGTTCAGGACGAGATCACCACCACGACTCCGCCCCCCGCGGTGGAGCCGCCGCCACCGCAGCCCCCTCCGCCGACGGAACAGCCGCCGCCACCGCCTCCGCCGGAGACGGTGACGGTGACGCAGGAACCACCCCCACCCCCTCCGCCCCCGCCACCGAGCGAGGAGCCGCCCCCGCCGCCGCCGCCCGCTGAGCCACCGGTGAATCCGGCTCCGGCCGGACCGCGCCAGGTGACGTATTCGGTGACCGGAACGAAGGCGCCCGGCGACATCATCACCATCACCTACGTCGAGCCGTCGGGGCGCAGGCGCACGCTGCGCAACGTCTACATACCGTGGTCATTCACCGTGACCCCGATCTCGCAATCGGACGTCGGTTCGGTGCAGGCGTCCAGCCTGTTTCTGGTGAGCAAACTCAACTGCTCGATAACCGCAAGTGACGGCACTGTGCTGTCCTCCAACACCGCCAACTCCGCACAGACCAGCTGCTGATGGCACCCGACACCGACATCACCTCGGAACGCCCGCGGTCCACCGCCGTCGTCGCGCGCGGCCCGCTGGACAATATGGATAATCTGGACCGCATCCTGCTGGGCGCCTGTGCCGCCGGCTGGTTGGTGGCGCTGGGCGCGGTGGTGGCCGCCACGGTCGCGCTGGTGGACCTGGGCCGCGCGGGGTCCGAGACTCCGCAGACATCGGACACGCCGTGGCTGCTGTACACGGTCATCGCGGTCTCGGCGGTGGTGATCGCCGGCGCGGTCCCTCTGCTGCTGCGTGCGCGACGCTCCGCGATCGCCGAGCCGCCGGCCGTCCAGGCCGCCGCGCCCGCCGCGGATCCGGCGGTTCGCGGGGGAGAGGCGCCCACCGAGAAGCTACAGACGCTGCGGATGAACCAACTTCCCACCGCCCACCGCCCCGGTTACACGCCCGCACCCCGCCGCGCCGGACTCCCCGCCCCGCTGGTGACCGCGATCGACCGCATTTGGCTGCGCTGCGCGCTCGGCATCGGGTGTGCGATGGGCACGGCGATGGTGGCAGTCGGCGTCGGCACCTATCTGATGGCGGTGGACAAGACCATGGCGGCCTGGGTGGTCTACGGGGTCGCAGGAGCCATCATTGTGGGCATGCCAGCCATCCCGTGGTTCCATCTGCGTCAGCTGCGCGACGTGCTGGACGGCGCCAAGACCGAATCGCCTGCCTGATCATCCCGGCGGGATCCGGCCCGGCCGGGCGAGCGGGCCGCCCGCCACACGAATACGACCAACGAAACGGGCCCGCACAGCGTGTGCTGTGCGGGCCCGTTTCGCTTATGCGGAGCGACCGTCGGGATCAGTGATGACCGTTGGTGGTCTTCCCATTGGAGGAGCGGTCCTGATGTTCGCGCAAGGCCGTGACGGCCTTGTGCTCGGCCGCCTGTGCCGACTCGACCAGTGCCTCGTTCTCGATGAGGGGATCGCCGTTGAGGAAGCTGCCGGTGCCCGGCGCGCCCGCCGAACCCAGCTTGTTCATCCGCTTCGGCACGGCCGCGCCCTGGTACTCGAGCGGAATCGCGTGTCCGTGGCCGTCGACCGGCCCCAACGGCTGATGGAGCTCGATGTAGGCACCGTGCGGCAGCCGCTTGATGATGCCGGTCTCGATGCCGTGCTCGAGCACCGCGCGGTCGCTGCGCTGCAGCCCCACCGCCCAGCGGTAGGCGATGACGTAGACGATCGCAGGCAGCACCACCATGCCGATACGGCCGATCCACGTCGTCGCGTTCAGCGAGATGTGGAACTTCAGCGCGATGATGTCGTTCATCGCGGCCAGGGTGAGGATCATGTAGAACGAGATCGCCGCCGCGCCGACGGCGGTGCGCACCGGCACATCCCGGGGCCGCTGCAGCAGGTTGTGGTGGGCGTCGTCGCCGGTGAACTTCTTCTCGATCCACGGCCATGCGATGAGCAGGCCGAACACAATGCCCATGATCAGCGCGACCCAGAACGCCGCGGGAACGGTGTACCGGCCGAACGGGTAGAGCTCCCAGGCCGGGAAGATACGGGCCAGGCCCTCCGTCCACATCATGTAGAAGTCCGGCTGGCTACCCGCCGACACCTGGGACGGTTTGTAGGGGCCCAGCGTCCAGATCGGGTTGATGCTCAACAACCCGCCCATCAGGCCGAGGATGCCGACCGTCACCGCGAAGAACGCACCCGACTTGATCGCGAACACCGGCATGACGCGCACGCCGACGACGTTGGTCTCGGTGCGTCCGGGTCCGGGGAACTGCGTGTGCTTCTGGAACCACACCAGCGCAAGGTGGACGCCGATGAGCGCCAGGATGATGCCGGGGATCAGCAGGATGTGCAGCGCGTAGAGCCGGGGGATCAGGATGTCGCCCGGGAAGTCGCCACCGAACAGTGCCCAGTGCATCCACGTGCCGATCACCGGGACGCTGAGGGTGATCGACGACAGCGCGGCCCGCAGGCCGATGCCCGACAGCAGGTCGTCGGGCAGCGAGTAGCCGAAGTAACCCTCGAACATGGCCAGGATCAACAGCAGTGAGCCGATCACCCAGTTGGCCTCGCGCGGCCGGCGGAACGCGCCCGTGAAGAAGATCCGGGCCAGGTGCACCATGATCGCCGCGGCGAACATCAGGGCCGCCCAGTGATGCACCTGGCGGACGAACAGCCCGCCGCGCACCTCGAAGCTGATGTTCAGCGCAGTCTCGTAGGCGCGTGACATCTGCACCCCGCGCAGCGGCTGGTAGACGCCGTCGTAGGTGACGTGGGCCATCGACGGGTCGAAGAAGAGCGTCAGCCAGACGCCGGTGAGCAGCAGCACGATGAAGCTGTACAACGCGATCTCACCCAGCAGGAACGACCAGTGGGTGGGGAACACCTTGTTCAGCTGGCGTCGCACCGCAGCCGACGGGTGGTAGCGCGAATCAATGGCGTCGCCCTGTTTGGCAAGCCGCTCAGCAGATTTCGAACTCATGAACGCCGCTCCCAGAATGCCGGTCCGACAGGCTCGATGAAGTTTCCGTTGGCGACCAGATAGCCGTCCTTGTCAATCGTGATCGGCAGCTGCGCGAGCGCACGGGCGGCCGGACCGAAGATCGGCTTGGCGAAGTGCAGCGCGTCGAACTGCGACTGGTGGCACGGGCACAGGATGCGGTAGGTCTGCTGTTCGTACAGCGACGACGGGCAGCCCAGATGTGAACACACCTTGGTGAACGCGAACAGTTCACCGAAGTTGAAGCTCTCCTGTCCCTGCCGCTTGACCACCTTGTGCATGTCGGCGGGCTTGATGCGGATCAGCATCACCGGGTTGCGCACGCCCATGGAGATGGCGGTGAGGTGGTGGGCCGATTCGACGGTGGTGCCGTCGCCGTCGGATGCCCGCCACGGGAAGACGGTCTCCATGCCGCCGGCGTCGATATCCTCCGGGCGCATCTTGACCAGCGGTGCGCCGATGGTGTTTCCGGTGGCGCGGGCCAGGTAGATCGTCTCGCCGTGGAACCGCGGGGTCCAGTCCGACGTCCACAGCACGGCCTCGAGGCCATCGGCCGTCGGCACCACCGGCTTCCACGGGTTCTTGATCAGCCCGCCGATGAACGCGACCAGGGTGCCCACGCCGAACGCGCCGAGACTGAGACCGAGGGACAGCCCGATCATCTTGCGCCGCCGCAGCGTTGAGCCCTCCAACGCATCGGTCAGATTCGCCGCGACGGTCTTGCGCTGCAGCTCGGTGGACCGGCCGTCGTGGCGATCCTGGATCGAGATCTCCTCGGGGATGAACTTTTTCTGGAACAGCACCGCGCCGATGCCGATCGACAGGATCGACAGGCCGAACAACAGGCCGTACAGCGGCGTGGCGAGGGTATAGACGAACTCACCGGGCTCGCCGTAGGGCACGTACTCCCACGGCCAGAACAGGAACACCAGCAGCAGCGCCAGGCCCGAAAAGCCGCCGAGCAGAAGCCAGTACGAGACGGTGCGCTCGGCCCGCTTCTCGGCCCTGGTGCCGTGGACCGGCCAGCGCGGCTCCTTATAGATGGTCTCGACGCCATCGAGCTTGCCGCCGAGCTCGACCAGTTCCTCGCGGGACATCTCGGCCAATTGGGCGTCGGTGGGTTCCTTCTGGATGTCGCTCATGCCCTCACTCCGATCCACAGCGCAGCACCGATGATGGCCACCATGCCGATGATCCACATGGCCATACCTTCGGGGGCGGGGCCGAATCCGCCCAGGCCGTACCCGCTTGGGCTGGGGGTCTCGGCGGCCATCCGGACGTAGGCGACGATGTCGCGCTTCTCCTCGGGTGAGAGCTGGCGATCGGAGAACTTCGGCATGTTCTGCGGTCCGGTCAGCATCGCGGTGTAGATCTGCTGCGGGTTGACCTCGCCGAGGTCGGGTGCGTACTTGCCCGACGACAGAGCGCCGCCCTTGCCGGTGAAGTTGTGGCAGGACGCGCAGTTGAGCCGGAATAGGTCACCGCCGCGGGCCACGTCGCTGCCGAGCAGCGATTCCTGGGCGATGGCGCCGTCGGCGTCGCGGACCACTGTCGGGCCGCCGCCGTTGGCCTGCACGTAGGCGCCCAGCGCGTCGATCTGCGCCTCGTCGAAGTTCGGGGGTTTGGTCGGTGCCTGCGCGCCGAGGCTCATCGCAGGCATGCGGCCGGTGGACACCTGGAAGTACACCGCGGCTTCGCCGACACCGATCAGGCTGGGTCCGCGGTCGGGGACGCCCTGCAGGTTCACGCCGTGGCAGCTGACGCACGAGGTGTCGAACAATTGCTGGCCGGTCCGCAGCAGTGCGGACTGGGCTTCGTCGGCGACCGCGACCTGCGGCGCTGGCGTAAGCGTGGCAGCCATTCCGCCCGCGGCCGTCAGCCCGATCAGCAGCAATACCGCTGCCGACAAACGCCTACGAAACCGACGGCGGGACTTGCTGGTCATCGAACCCCTTCTCATCGGCCGAGAATGCTGGGATATCTCTTCTGGGGAACTCATCGAACGAAATAGATCGTGGCGAACAGCGCAATCCAGACGATGTCGACGAAGTGCCAGTAGTACGAGACGACGATCGCCGCGGTGGCCTGCGCCGGGGTGAACTTGCTCATCTTGGTACGGGCGAGCAGCAGGATGAAGGCGACTAGGCCGCCGATGACGTGCAGGCCGTGGAATCCGGTGGCCAGGTAGAAGACCGAGCCGTACGCGCTGCTGGAGATGGTGGTCCCATGCGTGACCAGGTGGTAGTACTCGTAGCCCTGGCCGAGGACGAAGAACAGCCCCATCAGGAAGGTGACGACGTACCAGCGACGCAGCCCGAACACGTCACCACGCTCGGCGGCGAAGACGCCCATCTGACAGGTGAACGACGATGCGATGAGCACCAGCGTCACCGGTACGGCCTGAACCAGATTCAGTTCCGTGGGTGCCGGCGGCCAGTCGCCGCCCGCCTGGGCGCGCGCCGTGAAGTACATCGCGAACAGCCCAGCAAAGAACATTAGTTCACTGGAAAGCCACACGATGGTGCCGACACTGACCATGTTCGGCCGGTTCAGCGAATGTACGCGCGACGTGATGGCGGTTCCCGAGGTACCTACAGCGCTCGTCACACCATGAAGTATGACGCTTTGTAGTTGTCGATCTCCACCCGGGGGCCGCATTTCGTCAGAGTTGTTTTTGCGGCCGGCCGCAACGGTGTCTGTTCTCCGGCCCCGAAACGGCTCCGGGGGGTGTCTTGGGTAGTTCTTCGCGCCATGCGACTATCGGGCGCGTGACTGCCATTTCATGGCCCCAGATACTGGGCCGTCTGACCACCGGACAACCCCTGGAACGCGGCCAGGCCACCTGGGCCATGGACCAGATCATGACCGGTGCCGCGACGCCGGCGCAGATCGCGGGCTTCGCCGTGTCGATGAAGATGAAGCGGCCCACTTCTGGCGAGGTCGCCGAACTCGCTGACGTGATGCTCTCGCACGCACGCCGCGTGCCGACTGACGACATCGGCACCGACGCCGTCGATGTCGTCGGCACGGGCGGCGACGGCTCCAACACCGTCAACCTGTCGACGATGGCCTCGATCGTGGTGGCCGCGTGCGGTGTCCCGGTGATCAAGCACGGCAACCGCGCGGCGTCGTCGCTGTCGGGCGGTGCGGACACACTGGAGGCGCTCGGGGTGCGCATCGACCTCGGGCCGGACGAAGTGGCCAGGAGCGTCGCCGAGGTCGGCATCGGATTCGCGTTTGCTCCGCAATTCCACCCGTCCTACCGGCACGCCTCCGGGGTGCGCCGGGAGATCGGCGTCCCGACGGTCTTCAACCTGCTCGGGCCGCTGACGAATCCGGCGGGGCCGCGGGCCGGCCTGATCGGGTGCGCCTGGGCCGATCTCGCCGAGGTGATGGCCGGAGTGTTCGCCGCCCGGCGGTCCAGCGTGCTCGTGGTGCACGGGGACGACGGCCTCGACGAGCTGACCACCACGACGACCAGTGTCATCTGGCGGGTGCAGGCGGGCACCGTGGAGCGGCTGACGTTCGATCCGGCGGCGTTCGGGTTCCGGCGCGCCGAACTGAGCGAGCTGGTCGGCGGGGACGCCGAGTCCAATGCCGCCGCCGCCAGAGCGGTGTTCGGCGGGGCCAAAGGCCCCGTCCGCGACGCGGTGGTGCTCAACGCCGCGGGCGCGATGGTCGCCCATGCCGGCCTAGCCAGCGACGCCAAATGGGTTCCGGCGTGGGAGTCGGGTCTGGCCCGGGCCGCCGAAGCGCTCGACTCCGGTGCGGCCGAACAGCTGCTCGCGCGATGGGTGCGGTTCACGCAGAGCGTCTGACGCGCCGTCGGCGCCCAGTTCCTGTTCGGCGGCCAGCCGTGCCGACCGGGCCGATGCCGCCCACGCCGCGAACCGTCCTGCGGCCAATGCCGGTGTCGCCCAGCCACATTCGGCGTCTGCCGAGGTACGCACGATGCGTGTCCCCGGCTTGGCGAGCCAGCGTGCGACGAGTCCGGTCTCCTCGACCAGCGCGCCGCCGAGCGGCGCCGATGTCGGCATGATCGTTTGTGCCGCCGCGCAGATGGCGTCGACGACGGGCATCGGCGGCACCCCGCGCCCGGCGTTGCCCGCGCCCGCGAGCTGGCCGTGCCTGATCACCGCCAGATGCCAGCCGCCCGAGCCGTCTGGGCGAGCGGCGACCAGGTCGGGCAACGCGGCCAGGCTGTGCAGGCGCTGGCCGCGCCACAGCGCCTCGATCGCCACTGCGGTGTGGTCGCGCAGCCGGGCGGCGGTTTCATAGCGGTGGGCCTCGGCGAGCGTCGCGATGTGTGCCAGCGCCTGCGCGATCGCGCCGCAGTCGCGGCCGCGGATCAGGTCGAGTGCGCGCAGCGGCGCGCCGGCGTAGGCGGCGGCGTCGATACCCCGCGGCGCAGGGCACGGCGACAGTTCCCGCTCGGGGCAGGCCGGGCCGTGGGTCGCCGAGCGCGCCAGGCGCGCGGTGCAGCTGCGCACCCCGGTGAACCGGGACAGCAGGGCGGCGGTCTGCGCGGCGTCGGATCTGGACCGAAACGGGCCGACGGCCGAATCCGTTCGTGGTGTCCGCACCACGGTGTCTGATCGTGGTGCCCGCACCACGGTGTCTGATCGTGGTGCCCGCACCACGGTGTCTGATCGTGGTGCCCGCACCACGGAAAACCGGGGGAACGGCTCGTCGGTGAGCACCACCCACCACCAGCGGTGCGGGAACTTCGAGCGGCGGTTGTAGGGCGGCGCGTGGGCGGCGAGCAGCCGCAGCTCGCGCACGCCCGCCTCGAGGTCGTGTGCGCACTCGACGTGGTCCACCGCGATGGCCAGCGACGCCATCTCCTTGATGCGGGTGCGCGGGTCGGCGCCGGTGAAGTACTGGCCGACGCGGCGCCGCAGGTCGACGGCCGTCCCGACATAGAGCACCTCACCGGCGGGCCCGCGGAACAGGTACACCCCCGGCCGGTGCGGGAGGTGTGCGGCCAGCACCCGGTTGCGGCGCTGGGCGGGCGTGACGTCGGGCAGATACGACCGCAGGTCGGTGTAGGTGTGCACACCCTGGTTGCCAACCCGTTCGATGAGTCGGTGCAGCACGTCGACGGTGGCGCGCGCATCGTCCAAGGCGCGGTGGGTGGGGGTCGTCGCGGTGCCGAACAGCCGGGCCAGGGCCGCCAGCCGGACGCTGGGCGCCTCGTCGCGGGTCAGCACGCGGCGGGCCAGCCGAACCGTGCACAGCACCGGCGGGCGCGGCCACGCGATATGGCAGCGTTCGGCGGCTGCGCGCAGAAAGCCGATGTCGAAACCGGCGTTATGGGCCACCAGCACCGCCCCGCGGGCGAACTCGAGAAACGCGGGCAGCACCGACTCGATGCGCGGGGCGTCGCACACCATCGCCGTTGTGATCCCCGTCAGAGCGACGATCTGCGGCGGGATGGCCCGGCCCGGATCGACGAGGGTGGCCAGCTCGCCGAGCACCTCCCCGCCGCGGACCTTGACCGCCCCGATCTCGGTGATGGCGTCGTGGTTTTCGCCGCCGGCCCGTCCGCCCGTGGTCTCCAGGTCCACCACGACGAACGTGGTCTCGCGCAGGGAGATCCCCGCGACGTCGAACGCCGACCGCTCTGCCGGGCCGTCGGAGAGGTCGAAGCTGAGCTGACCCATAGGTGGTGACGGTAGGAAACCGGACCGACATCCTGGCCGAGCCACGCAGACGGGCGGGTGCTCGTCAGCGCCGAGATCGACGTTAGCGCGAGAAAGTGCGAGTGAAGGCCGCGCTGGCGTCGATCTCGGTGAACGCCCGCTCCGCGGACCCGGGAAGGCTGTCGGTGGGGCCCGATACCGTGCGGTCACCTGACGGAGAGGACGGACCGATGACGTACGAAGAGGGCGCCCAAGACCCCAACCCCGACCCCAACCCCGACCCCAACCCCAACCCCGACCCCAACCCCGGCACCCGCCCTGCTACCGGCACGGTGGTCATCGATTGCGACGACTGCGCCGTTCGGGGGCCCGGATGCACGGATTGCGTTGTAAGTGTGCTGTTGGGGGTCCCGGATGCTTTGCTCGACGACGAGTGCAGAGCACTGGAAGTGCTTGCCGACGTGGGCCTTGCGCCGCGGCTGCGTTTGGTGCCGATTCACCGGCCGGGACGCTCGGGCGTTGCCTGACGACACGCGGCTATCCGTTGCGTTGAGAAAGATTCCCGCGGGGCTGTTAAATTTGCGTCTCGTGTTGGACAAGGCCGATGCCGTTTCGTAACCTATCTGAGACCTAAACGAGTTCCAGGCGGCACGGAACGCCAGTTTTAAGGACGCACAATCTTGAGGCTCACGCGCGCGCACCGAACGTCACGTTTGGTCAAAGGAACCCTAGTCGGTGCGATTGCGGGACTGACGATTTTCACCGGCGCCCTCGCCACGAGTGTGCACGCCGACCCCGCCAACGACGCCATGGCAAAGCTCAACGAGCTCTCGCGGGAAGCCGAAGAGACCACCGAGGCAATGCATTCGGCGCAGCTGGACCTCAACGCCAAGCTGGCCGCGCAGCAATCCGCCGAAGCCAAGCACATTACCGACGCCGCCGCGCTTGAAACGGCGAAGACTCACCTGGCAACGTTTCAGACCGCGGTGAACAAGCTTGCTGCCGCCGAGTACATGGGTGGGCGCACCGACGGCATGGACGCGATCCTGACCGCCGCCTCTCCGCAGGGGCTGATCGACCAGCTCGCGGTGCAGCGCGTGATGGCCACCGAGATGTCCGCGCAGATGGGCAACTTCCGCGCCGTCAGCGAGCAGGCTGCGCGCGCCGAGGAGGTGTCCGCGAAGTCCGCCGCCGACGCCAAGACCGCCGCCGAACAGGCCGCCGCGGTGCGCGCCGACCTGCAGTCCAAGCAGAGCCGGCTGCAGGTGCAGATCGCAGTCGTGAAGTCGCAGTACGAGGCCCTCACGCCCACACAGCGGGAGGTGCTGGCGGCCGCACCGCCCGCTCCGCCGGTGCCCGCCGCGGTGCCAGCCCCGGATGCGCCGCCGGCCAACGATCCCGCCATCCTGGCCGCCCCGCCCGCTGCCATCCCGCCGGGTGATATGGCGCCGCCGCCGGAGGCCGCGCTGCCTGCGCCGGCACCGATGCCCGCGCCGAACGGATACGCGGCCACCGTGATTCAGGCCGCCCTGAGCCGCATCGGATCCCCGTACGTGTGGGGCGGATCCGGGCCAGGGTCCTTCGACTGTTCCGGCCTTGTCATGTGGTCCTTCCAGCAGGCGGGCATCTCGCTGCCGCACTCCAGCCAGGCCCTGGCCCACGGCGGCCAGCCGGTTTCGGTGGATCAGATGCAGCCCGGCGACTTGGTGACCTACTACTCCGACGCATCCCATGTGGGCATCTACATCGGCGACGGAATGATGGTCCACGCGTCGACCTACGGCACACCGGTGCGGGTCGCCCCGGTGAACAATGCGCCGATCTACAACGTCCGCCGCTACTGATCGCATCCGGCTCGGACTGCTGCTCGCAGTGGAGTTGATCCTTGCGGCAACGCTGATCGGGCGATCGCCCGCCGCACCGCAGCCGTCCGCGCCGTATGCGAATCCTGTAGCGACACAAGCCGTGCCGTCCGCTGCCGCGCCGTCGGAGCCCTACGTACTGGCCGACGGCCGCAGGGCCCGCCTGGTCGGTCTCGGCGGCCCGGTCACCGCACCGTTGCTGAGCCGCATCGCCGAACAGATGGCCGACGCCACCGCCGCGGTGACGGCCTTCTGGGGGCACGACTGGCCACGTGAGATCACGGTTGTCGCCTCTGCCACCGATGAGCAGTTCCACTCCCTGGTCGGCTTCGGACCCGACACCGCCGCCGCCACCACCGACGAGCGGATCGTGTTCGCACCCGGGGCCACCTCGATGAATCCTGCTGCGCTGCGGATTGTGTTGCGCCACGAGCTGTTCCACTACGCGGCCAGGTCGGTGACGGCGGCCGATGCGCCGCGCTGGCTGACCGAAGGCGTCGCCGACTTCGTCGCCAGGCCCGTCGGTCCGCCGCCGGCGCCGCATTCGACGCTGACGCAGTTGCCCACTGACGCCGCGCTGGATGCGGTGGGCCCCGAGCGTTCCCTCGGCTACGACCAGGCCTGGTGGTTCACCAGGTATGTCGCCGATCGCTACGGAACACCCGCACTTCGCGCTCTGTACCGACGGGCCTGTGGGCCCGGGCATCCCGATGTGGCCACGGCCGTGCGAGAAACCCTCGGTGCAGGCCTGCCCGAGGTACTCGACGGGTGGCGGCACTGGCGGGCGCTGGCCTGACGGAATGGCACGGGTCCTGCTGGTTACCAACGACTTTCCGCCGCGCCGCGGCGGCATCCAGTCGTATCTCCACGAGCTGGTGACCCATGTGGTGGCGGCGAACGCACACGCCGTCACGGTCTACGCCCCGCGCTGGAAAGGCGCCGACGACTTCGACGCCGCGGCCGGTGCCGCCGGCTACGAGGTGGTCCGCCATCCGGGCACGCTCATGCTGCCGACACCGAGGGTCGCGTGCCGGATGTCCCGCCTGATCGGCAGCCGCGACATCGACACGGTGTGGTTCGGGGCGGCGGCGCCGCTGGCCCTGCTGGCGCGCCGGGCCCGCCGCGCCGGAGCGTGCCGCGTGGTGGCCAGCACGCATGGACATGAGGTGGGCTGGTCGATGCTGCCGGTCGCACGCTCGGCACTGCGCCGGATCGGCAACGATACCGACGTGGTGACCTTCGTCAGCCACTACACCCGCCACCGGTTCGCCTCCGCGTTCGGGCCCGACGCCGCGCTGGAACATCTCGCGCCGGGAGTGGACACCGAGCGCTTCGCCCCCGACCCCGCCGCGCGCGCCGAGCTGCGCGCCCGCTACCGGCTCGGTGATCGACCGGTGGTGGTGTGCGTATCCCGGCTGGTGCCGCGCAAGGGGCAGGACATGCTGATCCGCGCACTACCCGCGATTCGGCAGCGGGTGCCGGGGACCGCGCTGGTGATCGTGGGTGGCGGACCGCACCGCCAGGCCCTGCAGCGCCTGGCGTACCGCTACGGGGTGGCCGAGCATGTGGTCTTCACCGCGGGCGTCCCCGGTGACGAGCTGCCAGCTCACCACGCCCTTGGCGACGTCTTCGCGATGCCGTGCCGTACCCGCGGCGCGGGACTGGACGTCGAGGGGCTGGGAATCGTGTACCTGGAAGCGTCGGCGACCGGCGTCCCCGTCGTCGCGGGCCGCTCGGGCGGTGCGCCGGAGACCGTGCGCGACGGGGAGACGGGCTTCGTCGTCGACGGGTCGGACACCGCGGCGATCTCCGCGGCGGTCGGTGACCTGCTGGGAGACCCCGACCGGGCGGCGCGGATGGGCGCCGCCGGCCGGCGGTGGGTCGTCGCCGATTGGCAATGGCACACCAAGGCGCAACGCCTGGCCCGATTGCTGGACCCTCAGCCCTTGTCGTAGAGCGATTCGATGTCGGTCGCGAACTTCTGGGCCACCACCGCCCGCTTGACCTTCATCGTCGGGGTGAGTTCTCCGGTGGCCTCGGTGAAGTCGACCGGCAGGATCCGGAACTTGCGGATCGCCTCGGCCTTGGACACCGCTTTGTTGGCCTCCTTGACCGCCACGTCGATCTCGGCCACCAGGTCCGGGTCGGAGGCCAGGTCGGCCACCGACGCGCCGGGATCCTTCTGGTGCCGGCCCTTCCATCCCTCGAACGCTTCGGGGTCGATCGTGATCAGTGCCGCCACAAACGGTTTGGCGTCGCCGACACACATCGCCTGGCTGATCAGCGGATGCGCCCGCAGCTGGTCCTCCATGATCGCGGGCGCGACGTTCTTGCCGCCCGCGGTGACGATGATCTCCTTCTTACGCCCGATGATCGTCAGGAAGCCGTCGTCGTCCACCGCACCCAGATCGCCGGTGTAGAACCAGCCGTCGTGCAGGACGGCCTTCGTCTCCGACTCGTTGTTCCAGTAGCCGTCGAAGACCACGCCGCCCTTGACCAGCACCTCTTTGTCGTCGTTGATGCGCATGCTGTTGCCGGGCAACAGCTTTCCCACCGATCCCACCTTGAGGCCACCGATCCGGTTGACGGTGATCGCCGCGCTGGTCTCGGTCAGCCCGTAACCCTCGTAGATGCTGAGGCCGACGCCGCGGTAGAAATGGCCCAGCCGCGCACCGAGCGGGGCGCCGCCGGAGATCGCGGCGTGGCACTCGCCACCGAGCGCCGCCCGCAGCTTGCCGTAGACCAGCCGGTCGAACAGGGCGTGCTTGGCCTGCAGCAGTACATGCTGCGCGACGCCCATGATCCCGGAGTCGCCTGCCTGGTTGTCCTGGGCTGTGCTCCACTGGATGGCGGTTTCGGCCGCGATCTGGAAGATCTTGCCCTTGCCAGAGTTCTCGGCGTTCTGTTCGGCGGTGTTGTAGACCTTTTCGAACACCCGCGGCACCGACACCACGAGAGTGGGTTTGAACACCCCGAAGGTCGCCACCAGGTTCTTGACGTCGCTGGTGAAGCCGAGCGTCACCTTGTTGGTGAATGCCGCGATGGTGATCGCCCTGGCCAGCACGTGCGCCAGCGGCAGGAAGACGAGCAACCGCTCGCCCTTGGTCAGATGATCGGGGAAGCAGGCCTTGGCCGCGCGGATCTCGTAGAGCAGGTTGGAGTGCGTCAGCTGGCAGCCCTTGGGCCGCCCGGTGGTGCCCGACGTATAGATCAGCGTGGCCGGATCGGCCGAGCGGATCGCCGCGAGGCGCTTGTCGATCTCGCCGGGGTCGACGGCGGCACCCGCATCGGTGAGGACGTCGAGGGCCGCGGGACCGGCTCCGTCGATCCGGAGCACCTTACGCAGCGCGGGCAGCTCCGGGGCGAGCTGTTCGACCATGTCGCCGTGTCCGTCGGTTTCGGCGAACAGCAGGACGGCGCCGGAGTCCGCCAGCACGAAGCGCACCTGCTCGGCAGAGGACGTCTCGTAGATGGGTACGGTCACCGCGCCGATGGACAGGATCGCCATGTCGATGATCGGCCACTCGTACCTGGTCGCGGACAGCACCGCCACCCGGTCGCCGGGCTGCACGCCTTCGGCTATCAAACCCAGTGCCGCGGAACGGATCTGGCCAGCCGCCTGCGAGCAGGTGACATCGGTCCATGCGCCGTCGACCAACCGCCGGAAGATCACGTGGTGCGGATCGTCGCGTTCGTGGGTGAACACGCAGTCGGCGATGTTGTCATGCTCGGCGACGGTGAACGTCGCGGGAACACTGAATTCGGGCACGATTGACAGCCTCCCGGCTTCTGGTAGCGGCGTTGCCAGGACCAGCCTAGTCGGCCCCGTACCTGCGGCGGAGACGCATGTGTGAAGCTTGTTGACGATGAACAGCATCCAGATCGCCGACGAGACGTTCGTTGCCGCCGACCCCGTCGACGTCGGCAGGGCGGTGGCGGACCCGGCGGCGTGGCGGCGATGGTGGCCCGACCTGCGACTGACCGTGATCGAGGACCGCGCCGACAAAGGGCAGCGCTGGACGGTGACCGGAGCGCTGACCGGCACGATGGAGATCTGGCTGGAGCACGAGCTCGACGGCGTCATCCTGCACTATTTCCTGCACGCCGAGCCGTCGGGCGCCTCTGCCTGGCAACTGACCAGGTCAAAGCTGGCCAAGCTGAACCACTCACGACGGGTCGCGGGTAAACGGATGGCTTTCGAGGTCAAGCGGACGTTGGAGGCGGCGCGGCCGGTGGGAGTGTCGAGGCTGGCCTGATACTTCGGCCAGACGGTACGGGGGCAGGTAGATTCTGGTGCGGAGGGTATGAGCAAGCGACCCGGGAAGCGCCAGTGGGCAGGAGGGCAGGCCGGTGGCGGACAAGACGGCGCAAACCATCTACATCGAGGCCGACCCTTCGACGGTGATGGACGTCATCGCGGACATCGGTTCCTACCCGGACTGGGTGGCGGAGTACAAGGAAACCGAGGTGCTCGACGTCGACGACGAGGGCTACCCGAAGACCGCGCGTCTGGTGCTCGATGCGGCGGTGCTCAAGGACACCATGGTGCTGTCGTACACGTGGCCGCCCGACCGCGCGTCGGTATCGTGGACGCTGGTGTCCAGTTCGCTGCTCAAATCCCTCGACGGCGCATATCGTCTGTCGCCAAAGGGTTCTGGCACCGAGGTCACCTATGAGCTGTCCGTCGACTTGGTGATCCCGATGATCGGGCTGCTCAAGCGCAAGGCGGAGCGCAGACTGACCGACACCGCGCTGAAGGACCTCAAGAAGCGGGCCGAGGCTGAGTGAACTCCGGTGATCCCCAGGCACCGCGGACGCGAGGAGCGAAAGAAGCACCGCGGACGCGAGGAGCGAAAGTAGCACCGCGGACGCGAGGAGCGATATGACAGCCTCGCATGCGAGCGAATCGGTACGCGCCCGGATCAGTCTGTTCGTCGGTAAGGGTGGCGTCGGGAAGTCGACGCTGGCGACGGCCACGGCCGTGCGCTCCGCCCGCGCCGGCCTGCGGGTGCTGATCGTCTCCACCGACCAGGCGCATTCGACCGGCGACGTGCTGGGCACCACCATCACCCCTACCGGCCAGCGGGACCCGACGCGGGTGCTGGCCGAACTGGACGCAGGCGGAGCGTCGGGCAGTGGCGGATCGCTGGACGCGCTTGCGCTGGATACCCTGGCGCTGCTGGAAACGCGGTGGCGCGAGATCGCAGCCACCATCACCGCCCGCTTTCCCAACTCGGATCTGGGAGATATTGCGCCGGAGGAGCTCTCGGCGTTTCCCGGCATCCAGGAGGTCCTCGGCCTGCACGAGGTCGCCGAGCTGGCCGATTCGGGACTGTGGGATTACGTCGTCGTGGACTGCGCATCGACCGCCGATGCGTTGCGGATGTTGACGCTGCCCGCCACGTTCGGCCTGTACCTGGAGCGGGCCTGGCCGCGCCATCGGCGGTTGACCGGTCGGCCCGACGACATGACGACGTTGGCGCTGGTCTCCTTGCTGGAACGGATCGATGCCGCCACCAAGACGCTGGGCTCGTTGATCACCGACGCATCGCGGGTGGATGCGCATCTGGTGATGACGGCCGAGCGGGTGGTCGCCGCCGAGGCCGTCCGCACCCTGGGGTCGCTTGCGCTGATGGGTGTGCGGGTCGACGAATTGATCGTCAATCAGATTCTCATTCAAGATGATTCCTACGAGTATCGGAACCTGCCCGACCACCCGGCCTTCGACTGGTATGCGGAGCGGATCTCCGAACAGCGCAGTGTGCTCGATGAACTCGACACCACCATCGGCGATGTCGGGTTGGTGCTGGTCCCACACCTCGCGGGCGAGCCGATCGGGCCCAAGGCGCTCGGTGAATTACTGGACAGTGCGCGTCGGCGCGGTGGCTCGCCTCCTCCCGGCCCGCTTCGGCCGATCGTCGATCGTGAGTCGGGATCCGGAGTCGATGCGATCTACCGATTGCGGTTAGAGTTGCCCCAGGTCGACGCAGGCACGCTGGCGCTGGGTCGCGTCGACGACGACCTGATCATCGGCGCTGGCGGCATGCGCCGCCGCGTCCGTCTAGCGTCCGTACTGCGGCGATGCACCGTGGTGGACGCGCAACTGAGGGGCAGCGAACTCACTGTGCGTTTCCGACCAAAACCGGAGGTGTGGCCGGCGTGAAGGCCCCGCACGCCGACCTTGGACCCGAGTTGCGCCAGCTCGCCCAAGCGATCCTGGACCGCCTCGAGCCTGCGGTTTGGGCGGCGGCCGCCGCTGCGGCGGGTCAGGAACCGGGGCAGTGCCAGCAGGTGTGGTGCCCGGTGTGCGCGCTGGCGGCACTCGTCAAGGGCGAACAGCATCCGCTTCTGAGCATGATCGGCGAGCACAGTGCCGCATTACTCGCGGTGATCCGGGCAATGGTCGCGGAGTCGCAGACCGCCCCGGGTTCCGACGAGCCCCCGCCGGACGAGCCGCCGCCACCCTCGCCGGGGCGCTACGAGCACATACCGGTCACCGTCGAGGAGTGATTTCCGTCTCGTCGCGCGGGCGCCGACTGCGCGGTATGTGGTCAGCATCGACGGGGCGTGGGTAGAGTTGTCGCCGAGCATCTCGTCGGAGTGCCATACGGTTGTCTGACGTCAGATGCCCAATGGGGAGGGTCCATGTGGTACTGGCTTTTCAAGTTCGTCTTGATGGGGCCCCTGTTGTCCCTGCTGGGCCGCCCGAAAGTCGTAGGGCTGGATAATATTCCGTCCTCCGGCCCGGCGATCCTCGCGAGTAACCACCTGGCCGTCGCAGACAGCTTCTATCTGCCGCTCGTGGTTCGGCGCAGGATCACGTTCCTGGCCAAGGCCGAGTACTTCACAGGCACCGGGATCAAGGGGTGGTTCACCCGGTGGTTCTACACCGTGGCCGGACAGGTACCCATCGACCGCACTGATGCCGGTTCCGCGCAGAACGCGCTGAACACCGCAGAACGGCTGCTCGCTGAGGGCAAGCTGCTCGGCATGTATCCGGAGGGCACCCGCTCGCCCGACGCGCGGCTCTACAAGGGCAAGACGGGCTTGGCCCGGCTGGCGCTGCAGACCGGGGTACCGGTGGTTCCGGTCGCGATGGTCGGGACCGACGTGGTCAACCCGCCGGGGAGCAAGATGTGGCGCTTCGGCCGGGTCGAGGTCAGATTCGGCAAGCCGATGGACTTCAGCCGGTTCGAAGGATTGGCAGGCAATCGGTTCATCGAGCGCGCTGTCATCGACGAGGTGATGTACGAGCTGATGCAGCTCTCCGGGCAGGAATACGTCGACCTTTATGCCGCCGACGTCAAGGCCGGCAAGAGTGGTGCGACGGGGTCTGCGTCGGCACGCGTCCCGGAGACAGCCGCCGGCTGAGCCGGCAGTCCAGCAGAAGCCGGCTGAGCCGGCAGTCCAGCAGAAGCCGGCTGAGCCGGCAGTCCAGCAGAAGCCGGCTGAGTCAGCTGGCCGCGGGTACCGGGGACGCGCCGAGCGGCGGGCGGCTGCGTTCGGCGGCATGTGCCGCCGCTGCGCCGCCCACTACGATCATCGCGATCGCCCACCATGCGTAGGAACCGCCGGCGAGCTGGCGCACCACGGATGCGGTGGTCTCGCGATGCTCGGGTAACAGGGTGATGGGCGTCCACACCATGAGCGCGACACCGGCGACGGTGACCAGGCCGAGCAGCGCGTTGCGTTGCCGGTAGGCCACGATGGTCGCCGCCAGCACAGCCGGCAGCGTCCACACCCAGTGGTGTGACCACGACACCGGCGAAACCACCAGCCCGAAGAGGGCGACGCAGATCAGCGCGAGGACCGCTTCGTCCCCCTCCGGGACCCGGGCTGCCGCGACGCGTAGCAGGCGCCGCACCGACCAGATCGTCAGCGCCAGCACCGCGAAGCATGCGAGGGTCCACAGCACGAACCGCGGTCCTTCACCAAGGCCCAGCCTTGCCAGCGCACCCGAGATGTTCTGGTTGGTGTTCAGCGTCGCGGTGCCGATCCGATCGGTGTTGCGTACGGTGGTCGTCCAGTACTCCCACGAATCGCTCCATGCCAGGGCGAACCCGACGGCGGTGGCCACCACCACCGATGCGGCCGTGACCAGCAGGGCGCGCACGTCGCGGCGCAGCAGGAAGTACAGCAGGAAGACGGCGGGGGTGAGCTTGAGGGCGATCGCCAAGCCGAGCAGCAGCCCGCGCGGCCACGGCGTCCGGCGCGGCACGCAATCGGCGATCACGAGGGTCATCAGCACGACGTTGATCTGCCCGAACTCGAAGTTGGCCTGGATCGGCTCCAGGTGGATCACCGCGGGCACCACGATCGCTGCGGCCAGCCAGCCGCGGCGCAGCCACGCCGGTTCGGAGGTGGCCGAGGTGTGCGGCCACACGTTCAGCCTGCTCAGCACGATCGTCGTCGAGACGACGAGCAGCACCAGCGTGGCCGCGGTGATCGCGGCGCTGGCCACCGGCAGCGAAACCAGGGCGAACGGCGAGAACGCGACGGCCGCGAGCGGGGGATAGGTGAAGGGCAGGTCGATGCCCGCGCCGGTGTGGAACGTGGACCCCTGCGCATACAGCGGCCGACCGTCGAGCCAGGCCTGACCGCCCATCCGATACACGTCGATATCGATCCGGTAGGGCGTGTGGCCCAGGAGCCGCCAGCCCACCCAGACCAGGCCGGCAACGGTGGCCAGCTGGAACAGTCGCCAGCCCACAGCCGGCAACGGTCCGGCCTCCAGGCGTGCGCGCCAGCGCGCGGCGTCGGCGAACCGCCCGCGCATCCCAGCCCAGTGAGGCGAGTGCCGAATACTCATACCATCGAACAGACTATCGGTGCGCGGCGGTGCGCCGACGGGTATCCCGGGCGCGACGTGCGCAGGTCGGCGTAAGTTTTCTGCGTGAACGCGACCTTCCAGCTCGACTTCGTCACCCGTGACCGGTTGCCGTTGGTGTGTTGCCTGATCGCGTTCATCCTGACCTTCTTCGTGACGCGTACCATCGTGCGTTACATCCGACGGCATGCGGACAGCGACGCGCCCCGCAAATGGTGGCAGCCCCGCAATATCGGGCACGGGTCGCTGCACATCCACCACGTGGTGATCGGTGTGATCTTGGTCATGGTCTCCGGCATATCGATGGTGACGCTGGCGGTCAGCGGGGGAGTACCCGAATTCACGGTCGCGTCAATCTTTTTCGGGATCGGTGCCGCGCTGGTGCTCGACGAGTTCGCGCTGATCCTGCACCTGTCCGACGTGTACTGGGCGGAGGACGGCCGCACGTCGGTGGATGCCGTATTCGCCGCGGTGGCGGTGGCGGGCCTGCTGATCCTCGGTTTCAACCCGCTGTCGTTCTTCGACGTCGGTATCTGGCGAGGCGACCCGTCGGTTATCGTCCGTGCGACGGTGGTGGTCGTGGCCGTCCTGACATTGATGCTGGCGGTGGTCGTGCTGCTCAAGGGCAAGGTGTGGACGGGACTGGTGGGCATGTTCATCACGCCGTTGCTGGTGATCGGCGCGATCCGGTTGTCGCGCCCGCACGCCCCGTGGGCGCGCTGGCGCTACACCACCCGGCCGCGCAAGATGCACCGGGCACTGGAACGTGAGCGATGGCTGCGGCGTCCGATCGTGCAGGCGAAACTGTGGCTGCAGGATGCCATCGCCGGGATGCCGAAGTTCCCCGACGACGCGGCGGTGGACGAAGAACTGGACCGCGAGATCCATGCCGCGCCCGCACCCCGGGACCGCGCCCCCCACGACGGCCCTCCACGAGATCAGGAAGCCGCGGCGTAGGGCCGGTCATGCGCTACTTCTACGACACCGAGTTCATCGACGACGGCAGCACCATCGACTTGATATCGATCGGAGTGGCGGCCGAGGACGGGCGCGAGTACTACGCCATCTCCACCGAGTTCAATCCCGACCGGGCGGGCAGCTGGGTGCGCAAACACGTGCTGACGAAACTGCCATCGCCCGCGTCGCCGCTGTGGCGGTCACGACGCCAGATCCGCTCGGAGCTGGAGGACTTCTTCGGCATCGACGGTGACGAACCGATCGAACTCTGGGCGTGGGTCGGCGCCTACGACCATGTGGTGCTGTGCCAGCTGTGGGGACCGATGACGCACCTGCCACCCGCGATACCCCGGTTCACCCGGGAATTGCGCCAGTTCTGGGAGGACCACCGCTGTCCGCGGATGCCGCCGCGTCCGCGTGACACCCACGACGCCCTCGTCGATGCCAAGCACAACCTGCTGCGCTACCGGATCATGACCGGCACCGCGACCGCCGCGCCTGAGCGCCGGGGCTGACCTGCAGGTCCGGCGTCAAAATCGGATGTCCGTGCCAGTTACCATGAACGGGTGAACTGGACCGTCGATATCCCCATCGACCAACTCCCATCGCTTCCGCCGCTGCCGGACGACCTGCGCCACCGGCTCGACACCGCGCTGGCCAAGCCGGCCGCCCAGCAACCCAGCTGGCCGGCCGATCAGGCCAAGGCGATGCGCACGGTTCTGGAAAGTGTTCCGCCGGTGACGGTGCCGTCGGAGATCGAGAAGCTCAAGGCACAGCTGGCCGCCGTGGCGCGGGGCGAGGCCTTCCTGCTGCAGGGCGGCGACTGCGCCGAGACGTTCGTCGACAACACCGAGCCGCACATCCGGGCCAACATCCGCACCTTGCTGCAGATGGCGGTGGTCCTCACCTACGGCGCCAGCATGCCGGTGGTCAAGCTGGCCCGCATCGCCGGTCAGTACGCCAAGCCGCGGTCGTCCGACATCGACGCACTCGGCCTGAAGTCCTACCGCGGCGACATGATCAACGGGTTCGCACCCGATCCCGCCGTGCGTGACCACGACGCGTCCCGCCTGGTGCGGGCCTATGCCAACGCCAGCGCTGCGATGAACCTGGTCCGCGCCCTGACCTCGTCGGGCCTCGCGTCGCTGCACCAGGTGCACGACTGGAACCGGGAGTTCGTCCGCACATCGCCCGCCGGTGCGCGCTACGAGGCGCTGGCCGCCGAGATCGATCGCGGCTTGTCGTTCATGAGCGCGTGCGGGGTCAACGACCGCAATCTGGACACCGCCGAGATCTACGCCAGCCACGAGGCACTGGTGCTCGATTACGAGCGGGCGATGCTGCGGTTGTCCAACGACTTCCCGGTCGACGCGCCGGAACCGCGGCTTTACGATCTGTCGGCGCACTACGTGTGGGTGGGTGAACGCACCCGGCAGCTCGAAGGTGCGCATGTGGCGTTCGCCGAGGTGATCGCCAACCCCATCGGGGTCAAGATCGGGCCGACGATGTCACCGGAGGCCGCCGTGGAGTACGTGGAGCGCCTCGATCCGCACAACCAGCCGGGCCGGTTGACCATCGTGAGCCGGCTGGGCAACAACAAGGTGCGCGATCTGCTGCCGCCGATCATCGAGAAGGTTCAGGCAACCGGCCATCAGGTGATCTGGCAGTGCGACCCGATGCACGGCAACACCCACGAGTCCTCGACCGGGTACAAGACGCGCCACTTCGACCGCATCGTCGACGAGGTCCAGGGCTTCTTCGAGGTGCACCGCGCGCTGGGCACCCATCCCGGCGGCATCCACGTCGAGATCACCGGCGAGAACGTCACCGAATGCCTCGGCGGGGCCCAGGACATCTCCGACACGGACCTGGCCGGGCGCTATGAGACCGCGTGCGATCCGCGGCTGAACACCCAGCAGAGCCTGGAGCTGGCGTTCCTGGTCGCCGAGATGCTGCGGGACTGAACGGCTCCGGATACTCGGCGGGTCACAACATCGCGCTGACGTTGCTGCCGAGGATCCACGCGCCCGCGGCGACCAGACCGGTGAGGGTGAGGATCGCGACGACCCAGAACAGCAGCGCCCGCCTGGCTCGCTGCTGAGCCCAGTGGAACTCGTCGATGTCGATGCCGGCAAATCGCACCGCGGCGGGCCGGACGGGATCCCGGTGTGGTTGCCAGTCCTCGGGTCCGCGGGTGAGCCGCCTGGTGTGCTGGCGCGGCGCGGGTTGTGCGGCCAGGTTCGCGGGCTGGCCACTCACCTCGGTGGTGGCGTCCCGGGCAAACCCGCTGTGGTAGCGCGCCGCCGACGCATGCTGAGCGGACTCGCGCGGCGCAGGCACCCGGAAGTCGGGCAGTCCCAGTTCGTCGACGATCGCGTCGAGGTCGTCGGCCATATCCTGCGCGTCGGCGTAGCGTTCGGCGGGGTCGCGCGCCGTCGCCCGCATCACCAGCTCATCGAATTGTGGTGGCACACCGGCGATCACGGTGCTCGGAGGGGCGACATCCTGGTCCAGCCGCTGGTAGGCGATGGCCAGCGCGCTGTCGCCGTTGAACGGGGTGAGGCCGGTGAGTAGTTCGTAGGCGAGGATGCCGAGGCCGTAGACGTCGCTGCGCGGCCCGGCATCACCGGTACTGACCTGCTCCGGTGACAGGTAGGCCGCCGTGCCGAGGATCACGCTGGTCGAGGTGATCTTCGCGTCGGCGACGGCGCGGACCAGACCGAAGTCCGCCAGCTTGACCTCGCCATCGTCGGAGATCAGCACGTTCTCGGGTTTGATGTCGCGATGCACCAGCCCGGCCCGGTGTGCGGCCGCGAGCCCGCCGAGCACGGGACCCAGAACGGCCGCCGCCGCATGGGGCGGCATCGGGCCGCGCTCGCGCAGCAGTTCGCGCAGGGTGCCGCCGTCGATGAGTTCCATCACCAGGAACGGATGCTGACCGTCGATGCCCTGGTCGTACACGGCAACCACACCTGCGTCCTTCAGACGCGCCACCGCGCGCGCCTCGCGCTGGAAGCGGGCCAGGAATTCCCGATCGCCGGAGTAGCGGGAGTCCATGACCTTCACCGCCACCGGGCGATCGAGCCGAAGGTCGAGTCCGCGGTACACCGTGGACATGCCACCGGTGGCGATAGGGGCGTCGACTCGGTACCGCTCGTCCAGCACAGCGCCGACGAGCGGTACAGGTTGCTCGTTTGCCGCCATCGAACACATCGTACGTAGCCGGTCTTGGCGCCAACGGCACCACGCAGACCGCTCCGGCATTCTAGAATCTGTGTGGTGAGCAGCATTCCGGCCGCTGATGATGTGTTGGAAGCCGACGAGGACGTATTCGACCTGCCCGCAGTCGCCGGCATGCTCGGTGTCCCGGTGACGAAGGTGCATCAACAGCTTCGTGAGGGTCATCTCGTTGCGGTGCGCCGAAACGGATCGGTGGTTGTGCCCAAGGTCTTCTTCGACGACACCGGCCATGTGGTCAAAGCCCTGCCCGGCCTGCTTGTGGTGTTGCACGACGGTGGATACCGCGACACCGAGATCGTGCGCTGGCTCTTCACGCCCGATCCGTCGTTGACGATCCGGCGGGACGGGTCCGCAGAGCGGCGGGCCAACGCGCGCCCCGTCGACGCGCTGCACTCCCACCAGGCGCGCGAGGTACTGCGCCGCGCCCAGGCGATGGCGTACTGACCCACCCTGCGCGTCGTCCCCCTTCCGGCGAGGGTGCGTGTTTGTGCACCGACACGCCGCTCGGGCCGTACAAATGCGCACGCTCGCCGGGGTGTGGCAGCCCTTTTACGGCGGACCGGGCGCCCGGTACAGCGAATACCATGCCGCCGCAGCGCATACCGTGGCCAGCAGCACGTGAACCCACGAGTACATGCCATGCGCGCCATCGGGTTTCCAGATCACGGTGATCCACGTCGAGAACCCGGCGACCGCGGCGACGGACCGTCGAGACTGCGCCACCGCCGCAGCCACCGCCAGCGGCCACGTGTAGTACCAGGGCAGCGCCGCCGGTACGAACAGCACCACCACGAGCATCGCCAGCGCCGTCCCGATCAACGCTTCCCGGTCGGTGTGCCGGAACCGCAGCCAGAGCATTGGCAGCGAGATGGCGATGATCGCGATGCCGGTGATCCGCGCGATCTCCAGCACGGCGTAGAAGTTGACCGGCAGCACCAAGCCGACCAGCGCGTTGACCAGATTGGACACCGCAGTCGGAATCGTCAGCCAGTTGATGATCTTCACGGATCCAGCCAGCGCCGTCAGCCAGCCCAGCCCGACACCGGCGAGCCAGGTGAGCACACCGAAGACGGCCACGAAGATCACGATCGACGCGGCGGTCGCCGTCGCGAAGGCCCGCACCGGTTTCATGCCGCGCCGGTCGCGCAGTTGCCGCATCCACACCCACACCATGAACGGAAAGGCAAGTCCTGCGGTCGCTTTCACCGCGACAGCGGTGGCGATGAGGCCGACGCCCCAGGCGGGGTGCCGCTGGAAGGTCAGCGCGATCGCGGCCATCATCAGACCGACCATCAACATCTCGTTGTGGACGCCACCCATCAGATGGATGATCACCAACGGATTGAGGGCGCAGATCCACAGCGCGGCGGCCGGGTTGCCACCGACGTGACGGGCGATCCGCGGCGCGGCCCAGATCAGCAATACCAGCCCGGGGAGCATGCACAGCCGCAGCAGCATGGTCCCGGCGACCACATCGTTGCCCACCCACATCGTGACGAACTTCGCGACCAGGATGAAGGCGGGGCCATACGGTGCCGTCGTCGTAGTCCAGATCGGACTCACGTTGTCCAGCAACGGGTTCGGGTTTTCCACCGGACCGACGAGATACGGGTCGAAGCCGTCACGCAGGAGCGCGCCCTGCGCAAGGTAGGAGTAGGTGTCGCGGCTGAACACCGGCGCGGAGAGCAGCAGCGGCGCCAGCCAGAAGCCGGTGGTGGCCACCATGGTGTATTCGCTCGCCGTCCGGTCGATCACCCGCCGGCCCAGCCACAGCCATGCGATCAGCATCAGCGCGACGCCGGCCCACAGCAAGAGCGAGGACAACACCAGCCCGTGGCCGAAGCGCAGCCACGACAGGTGCAGCGACTCCAGCAGCGGGTCGTGCAGCCGGGTGCTGCCCGCCCCGAGTCCGCCCGCGGTGATCAGAGCCGCCCCCAGGCAGCCCAGCCGGGCAGGGCGTGCCTCCGGCGACGAGGCAAACGTGACGAGCCGCGAGATATGCAGGGCCAGTCCGGTTTTCCCGGCCTGGGTGGGCGTCGGGTGTGTCATGCGCCTCAGGCGGACCGGTTGGCGGCCAATCTGGCGAGCTCGGACAAGCCCGCTTTGGCTTTTTCGTCGATCGGCATGGTGACGAGAACCTCCAGCGCCCGGCGGGTCAGCATGTCGATGTGGTCCTCCACCGCCGAGAGGGCGCCGACCGACTCGATGACCAGGCACAGTTCCCGCACCTGCGCGTCGTTCAGATCGGTGCCGATCGAGGTGCGCAGCAACTTGGCTGCAACGGGGTCGCTCGTGTCGGCCAGCTCGACGGCCTCGGCCAGCAACACCGTCCGTTTGCCGGAGCGCAGATCGTCACCCGAGGGCTTGCCGGTGACCGCGGGATCACCGAACACGCCGAGCACGTCGTCACGCAGCTGGAAGGCCACGCCCAGATCGGTGCCGATCTCATGGAAGGCGGCCAGCACATCCGGCCGGTCGGCGGCCGCCGCGGCGCCCATCTGCAGGGGACGCGACACCGTATAGGACGCGGTCTTGTAGGTGTTTACCGTCATCGCGGACGCGACCGATTCCGCGCCGCTGGACTCGGCGACGATGTCGAGGTACTGCCCCCCGAGCACCTCGGTGCGGATATCGGCCCATACCCGCTGCACGCGCCGGTGCGCGTCGACGGGCAGATCCGCCGTCGCGACGATGTCGTCGGCCCAGACCAGGGCGAGGTCGCCGAGCAGGATGGCCGCGGACAGCCCGAACTGCTCGGACGATCCGTGCCATTGGCGATCGCGGTGGGCGTCGGCGAACAGCCGGTGCACGGTGGGCAGGCCGCGACGGGTGGCGGACGCGTCGATGACGTCGTCGTGAACCAGCGCGCACGCGTGTAGCAGCTCAAGGGCGGCAAACAGGCGAAGCGCACCCGATTCGACCGGGTCAAGGGAGGGCGGAGCCACCGCGCGCCAACCCCAGTAGGCGAACGCGGGCCTCAGCCGTTTGCCTCCGCGCAGCACGAACTCCTCGAGGGCGGCGGTCAGGTCCGCGTAATCGAGGCCGATATACGCGCAGCCGCTCCGGCGCTCACGGAGATAGTCCTTCAGCTCGTCGGTGACGGCGCGGGTCAACTCGACGGCTGACGGTGCCGCTGCATCCACGCTCAGCGGGCGCCCCTTTCTGTACGATTCAGGCCTTCACAGTGCCCCCGCGGTGCATTCAGAGTAGAGCGTCGCGGGGGATCTGTAGCAAGTGACGCCGCCAGGGCGCGCCGAGGGCGCAGCGTCAGGCCTGAGGCATCCGGCGGTTCAGTCCGCCCAGCGGGCGGTTCCAGCCCGAGCACCTATGCTGTCGTGGTGACAAGCACACGTGCTGGCGGGGGTCAAGGAGCCAGCCACACCAACTCCGTGGTGGACCGAATTGAGGCCATCGGCAAAGACCGGGTGCCGTTCTCTGTGGAGTTCTTCCCGCCGAAGGACGAGGCGGCCGAGGCCCAGCTGTGGCGCGCGGCGCGGGTGTTCGAACGGATGGCGCCTGCCTTCGTTTCGGTAACCTACGGCGCCGGCGGGTCGACGCGGGACCGCACCATCCGCATCGTGCGCGAACTGGCCCGCGACACCACGTTGCTGCCGGTCGCACACCTGACCGCGGTGGGCCACAGCGTGGCCGAGCTGCGCGCGATGATCGGTTCCTACGCCGACTGCGGCATCAGCAATGTGCTCGCGCTGCGCGGCGATCCGCAGGGCGGCGTCCACGCGGAGTGGATCCGGCATCCCGAGGGGCTGGAATACGCCGTCGACATGGTGCGACTGGTGCGGGGGCTGGGCGACTTCCACGTCGGGGTCGCGTCCTTCCCCGAGGGTCATCCGCGGGCCATCGACCTCGAGCACGACACGGCCAACCTGGTCGGTAAGTTGCGTGCGGGCGCCGAGTACTCGATCACGCAGATGTTCTTCGACGTCGACGACTACCTGCGGCTGCGCGACCGGGTGTTCAGCGCCGATCCCGAACAGGGCGCCAAGCCGCTCATTCCCGGGCTGATGCCGATCACCTCGCTGAAGACGGTCCAGCGGATGGTCGAGCTGTCCGGATCGCAATTCCCCGAAGCCGTGTTGGCGCGCTTGACCCGCGCCGCGGGCGACGGCGCCGAGGAGAACCGCGACGCGGTCCGCAAGGTGGGCATCGAGATCGCCACCGAGATGAGCGCGCGGCTCATCGCCGAGGGCGCGCCGTCTCTGCACTTCTGCACGCTGAACTTCGCCAAGGCCACCAGCGAGGTGCTGGCCAACCTGGGCATCAGCGTTCCTGCCTGAGCGGCCCCCGAGCGGCCTCAGCGGCCGGGCGGATAGGGTTCGGCCGGCTTGGGCGAGCGGTCCCGGTTGGTCCACGCCAGCCCGCCGACGATCCCGGCGACCACCAACGACGCCACCGCGAGCCAGATCGCGGCGCTGGTGAAGGAGCGGGCGCTCGGGTCGGTATAGCGGGCCTGGGCGTTCATCGTCGTCACCACGCCGGGCCGAAGCTTCCACTCCACGACCGAAGTACTGACCTGGTCGCCGTTGGTGGAGGTCACCTCGCCGGGGAACGACACGCTCAGCGACACGTCCGCCTGGGGGTCGGTCACCGAGGTCAGGTCGACGCGGCCCTCGAGTATCACCAGGTTGCCAGCACGCCGCAGCGAGATGTCGACTCCGGCGGCGTCCCTGTTCATATTCGCCAGTTGGGGCACTTCGGCGAAGGTCAGATCGGAGAACACGGCCTGCGAGCCGACGAACCCGTCACGGTTGTACTCCGAGATCGCGACCTTGGTGGCGAACGGAAGATTGTTGAGGAACTGAGGCCCCTTGTCATTGCCGTCATCGCCGTCGCGTGGTTGTGCCGCCGCGATGATCTGACCGGATACCCGATCGTCCGGGGAAACGGTGATCGAGGCCCTGACCCGCACACAGCCCACGACCATGGGGATGAGCAGCAGCAACATCACCAAGGCGACCAGTCGGGTTCTGGCCCGGGATGCGGGCGGGCGGGCGTGCACGTCGTCATCGTGCCAGACGAGGGCAGAGGCTGTTCGTTCCGACGCCGGTCCGTCACGGATTCTCGAGAGGCAGTGCCCGCCCCAGAATGGCAAATGCGCGCGGATCGCCTGCGAAGTGGTAACCCCTGATGACGTCGGTGAATCCCAGCCGGCGGTAGAGCCGCCACGCACGGTTCCGCTCCCCATTGATCTCCGGGGTGGACAGCAGCACGTGGGTTTCCGGGCGGCCGGCCAGCAGTCGCCGCGCCAGGGCCTCGCCCAGGCCGCGACCCTGTGCGCGTGGATCGATATGCAGCTCGGTCAGTTCGAAGTAGTCGGCCATCAGCTCGGCGATGTGGGCCGGGTCCGTGCCCACCCGCTGTAGGCCCTGGATGACCTGCTGCTGCCACCATTGGTCGGGGGCGCCGCAGTAGCCGTAGGCCACGCCCAGCAGATGCGCCGCCTGCACGTCGTCATCCGTCGGAATCCACTGACCCCGTTCGGCCTCAGTGACGCCCCCTGAGCCACACCCGTCCACCGCGGCGACCGCGCGCCAGCCCTTGCGCCCGGTGTGCTCCAGCCACATCGACGCGCGTTGCTCCTCGGTACCCCTCGGATAGCGCATCGCGTCGACGTAGATGCGCAACGCCTCGGGGAGGCGGCGCCGCATATCGCTGGGCGACAAGTCGATCAGGAATGTCGCCAAATGGCTGCCCTTCTCAGTGCTCGATATGGTCGGATCCGCCAACGTCATTATGGGATGGCCCAGGTGGCGGGGGCGCACCGCGGCGAACGTCATACAATCGGCGGTCGAAGTAGGTGGTACGGCTCAGATTGACCTCGTATCATGGCTATTAGCCGCTCGTAAACCCGTGCGGACAAGACTTTCATCACTCAGACGGCCGTGTCGGCTGTGTCGGCAAGGAGGGACGAATGCCACTCTCCGATCATGAGCAGCGCATGCTCGATCAGATCGAGAGCGCGCTTTATGCCGAGGATCCCAAGTTCGCATCGAGCGTTCGTGGCGGGACTCTGCGCGCTCCGTCGGCACGCCGCAGGATTCAAGGCGCCGCACTCTTCCTACTGGGCCTGGCGATGCTGGTTGCCGGAGTCGCCTTCAAGGCCACGATGATCGGAAGTTTTCCGATTTTGTCGGTCATCGGCTTCGTGGTGATGTTCGGCGGCGTGGTGTACGCCATCACCGGATCCAAGGGCGCCCGCGGTGCGGCCCGTGATCGGCAGGCCGGCGAGCCGGGAGCACCGCGGCAGAAGCGCGCCAAGGGCTCCGGCGGATCGTTCACCAGCCGGATGGAGGATCGCTTCCGCCGCCGCTTCGACGAGTAGATCCGGGTCGGATCGCAGGGGTGGCCCCGTAACGGGGCTGCCCCTTTTTTTGCGTGGAGTCACACGCCATCCCCCACAACGCCCCACCGGCCAGTGAATTGCTGGTGACGTGCCGTTTTGCGTTCGATCGGGGCGTGGCGCCGCATGCTCTCTGCCCGAATGCCGCACGACCGGGGCGATGAGTGGGGATGTTGGCCCAACTGACGCCATCAAATGGAGCAAAGTGGGGGATTGTGGGGTAATGTGGCGTTCGACGGAGAGACCGGAGCTCCGTTCGGAGGGCAGTAGCAAAGCGACTCGGGAGGACACCCGGGTGGTGGGAGGTGGCCGATGTTTCTCGGCACCTACACGCCGAAGCTCGACGACAAGGGGCGGCTCACGCTTCCCGCGAAGTTCCGCGACGCACTGGCAGGAGGTTTGATGGTCACCAAGAGCCAAGACCACAGCCTCGCCGTCTATCCGCGAGCGGAGTTCGAGAAACTGGCCAGGCGCGCCTCGCAGGCGTCGCGGAGCAATCCGGAGGCACGCGCGTTCCTGCGCAACCTGGCCGCAGCCACCGACGAACAACATCCCGACGCACAAGGCCGGATCACCCTGTCGGCCGACCACCGCCGCTACGCGAACCTGTCCAAGGACTGCGTGGTGATCGGCTCGGTCGACTACCTGGAGATCTGGGACGCCCAAGCCTGGCAGGAGTACCAGCAGACCCACGAAGAGAATTTCTCCGCGGCGACTGATGAAACTCTGCGCGACATCATCTGACTCGGCGGTTGATCCGGCACCTGGACCAGACGTTGCCCGTGCATCGTGGCCTCTGCCCGAACCGGCCCTGGCGTACTTCCCCGACGCCAGGTCCGTGCTCTCGGACAGGGACCTCGATGCAGGGGCGCCCGACCACCGGAATCGGTTCGGAGGGGTTGCGATGGCCACAAACGGCCCGGCGGGGACTCACGGGCACGTCCCGGTGCTGCTCAATCGCTGCGTCGAACTGCTCACCCCCGCGCTGACCCGCAGCAACCTCGACGGGACGGGCGCCGTCCTGGTGGATGCCACGCTCGGCGCCGGTGGACACGCGGAGCGCTTTCTGGCCGGCCTGCCCGGGCTGCGGCTCATCGGACTCGATCGGGACCCCGACGCACTGGCCATCGCGGGCGACCGGCTCGCCCCGTTCTCGGACCGTCTCACGCTGGTGCGCACCCGCTATGACGGGCTGACAGGCGCGCTTTCGGATGCGGGAGTCGACGAGGTCGACGGCGTCCTGTTCGACCTGGGCGTGTCGTCGATGCAGCTCGATCGGGCCGAACGCGGATTCTCCTACTCCGCCGACGCCCCGCTGGATATGCGGATGGATCCCGACGCGGCGCTGACCGCGGCCGAAGTGCTCAATACGTTCGACGAGAAGGCGCTGGCGCGGGCGCTGCGCGAGTACGGCGAGGAGAGGTTCGCCGGCCGCATCGCCGCGCAGATCGTGCGCCGCCGCGCCCGCAGTCCGTTCAGCACCACGGGCGAGCTGGTGGAGCTGCTCTACGAGGCCATACCGGCGCCGGCCAGGCGCACCGGAGGACATCCGGCCAAGCGCACGTTCCAGGCGTTGCGCATCGTCGTCAACGCCGAACTCGATTCACTGCGTGACGCGCTGCCCGCGGCGCTTTCGGCATTGGCGGCCAAGGGGCGAATCGTCGTGATGGCCTACCAGTCGTTGGAGGACCGGATCGTCAAGAGCCAGTTCGCGGCCGTTACCGCTTCGCGTACCCCACCGGGCTTGCCCGTCGAGCTACCGGGCCACGGACCCGAGTTCGTGGCACTGACCCGCGGCGCCGAGCGCGCCGGCCCTGAGGAGATCGATCGCAATCCACGTAGCGCTCCGGTGCGGTTGCGAGCCCTGGAGAAGGTTGCCAGAAGGGATGCGTCATGAAGACAAAGCGATCCGCGCCGGTCCGTGGGAACGACGAGCGCAGGCGACGGTCGCAGCCACCGGGCCGCACCTCGCAGCGCGGCTCGGGAGAGGCTCCGCCCCGTCGGCCCGGGCCGAGCACGGAGCAGCGTGCGCTGCGCACTCCGCCGCAGACGGGGCCGATCCAGCGTCCGATCACGGGGCCCGCCCGGCCCAAGACCGCGAGCCAGGCCAAGGCACGTGCGAAGGCGCGGAAGGCAAAGGCGCCCAAGGTCATCCGGCCGCCGCTTCGCCAGAGAATCCTGCTCAAGCTTGCATCGATCGAGCTGAACCCGCGCACGCTGATCGCCAGGGTGCCGTTCGTCGTGCTGGTGATCGGGGCGCTCGGCTTCGGCCTGGCGATGACGCTGTGGCTGTCGACGGGCGCCGCCGAGCGGTCGTATCAGCTCGGTCATGCCAGGCAGACCAATCAGGGCCTGCTGCAGCAGAAGGAGGCACTCGAGCGTGACGTGCTCGAGGCGCAGGCCGCCCCCGCGCTCGCCGAGGCCGCACGCAACCTCGGCATGATCCCGTCGCGGGACACCGCGCACCTGGTCCAGGACCCGTCGGGCAACTGGATTGTCGTAGGCTCCCCCAAGCCGGCCGAGGGTGTCCCCCCGCCACCGCTGAACACGCCGCTGCCCGATGAGCGGCCCACTCCACCGCCCCCGCCCGCGCCGCGTGTCGTCGATCCGCGCGAACTCGCGGTCCGGATGCCGCCCACCCAGCCTGGCCAGCCGCTGCCGCCCGGCCAACTGCTCCCGCCCGGTCTGCCCGGGCAGCCGGCCCAACCGCTGGCCGCGCCCGGTGCACCGGAGGTTCCGCACGCCGCCGTCGGCCAGGCGCCCGCACCGGGCCCCACCGACCCCACCGACCCCGCAGCCCCGGCTGCCATTCCGGTGCCCGCTCCCGTGCCCGCCGACCCCGCCGCCGTGCCGCCCGCTGTCGCCGCGGTAGCGCCTGCGCCCGCCGACGTGCCCCCGGTCGTTCCCCCCGCGTCTGCGCCGCTGGACACCGGACCCCAGCACCTGCCCTCGACGCAGGCACCCGCACTGCCCGGCCCGGTTGCCGGAACCGAACAGTTCGGCCCCGCGGCAGCGCCGGGTGCGGGGGCATGAGTCCCCGCCGTCCCGCCGGACCTGAGCCGCGCAAGCGTAAGGAGCAGGGCGGCCAGGGCCGCTCAGCGCGGCTGCGGCGCACCCGCGCACCGATGGCCGACACCGGGTTGCGCAGTACGTCCTTCGTGTTCCGGCACCGGGCCGGAAACGCGGTCATCTTCGTGTTGCTGCTGGTCGCGGGGGCCCAGCTGTTCAACCTGCAGGTACCCCGGGCCGCCGGGCTGCGGGCGGAAGCCGCCAGCCAGCTCAAGGTCACCGACGCCCAGAAGGCAGTGCGTGGCAGCATCGTCGACCGCAACGACGACAAGCTGGCATTCACCATCGAGGCGCGCGCCCTGACCTTCCAGCCGGTGCGGGTGCGCAAGCAACTGGCAGAGGCCAGGGAGAAGTCGCCGGAGGCGCCCGATCCGGAACTGCGGCTGCGCGACATCGCCGCCGGGGTGGCGTCGCGGCTCGACAACAAACCCGACGCCAAGACGGTGCTCAAGAAGCTCAAGAGCAGCGACACGTTCGTCTACCTGGCACGATCG
Organism: Mycobacterium sp.; assembly: GCF_044223235.1. Lineage (GTDB taxonomy): Bacteria > Actinomycetota > Actinomycetes > Mycobacteriales > Mycobacteriaceae > Mycobacterium. The sequence continues at coordinate 540,416 of NZ_JBGAME010000001.1, read as the reverse complement.
GTCGATCCGGCGATCGCCGACGCGATCACCACCGAATTTCCCGAGGTCGGCGCCGAGCGGCAGGACATCCGCCAGTACCCGGGCGGATCGCTGGCGGCCAACATCGTCGGCGGCATCGACTGGGACGGCCACGGCCTCCTGGGCCTCGAGGATTCGCTGGACTCCGTGCTTGCGGGTACCGACGGGTCGATCACCTACGACCGCGGCTCCGATGGCGTGGTCATCCCGGGCAGCTATCGCAACCGCCACGACGCGGTGGACGGTTCGACGGTCATGCTGACCATCGACGACGACATCCAGTTCTACGTCCAGCAGCAGGTCCAGCAGGCCAAGAACCTGTCGGGCGCCAAGAACGTCTCCGCCGTGGTGCTCGACGCCAAGACCGGGGAGGTGCTGGCGATGTCGAACGACAATACGTTCGACCCCTCCCAGAACATCGGCAGGCAGGGCGACCGGCAGATGGGCAACCTGGCCGTGTCGTCTCCGTTCGAGCCGGGATCGGTCAACAAGATCGTCACCGCGGCCACCGCGATCGAGTTGGGCCTGACCAACCCCGACGAGGTGCTACAGGTGCCGGGCTCGATCAACATGGGCGGCGTCAACGTCAAGGACGCCTGGAACCATGGCGTGATGCCGTACACCACCACGGGTGTGTTCGGGAAGTCCTCCAACGTCGGGACGCTCATGCTGGCCCAGCGGATCGGTCCGGAACGCTTCGCGGACATGCTGCGCAAGTTCGGCCTCGGCCAACGCACCGACGTCGGACTGCCCGGTGAAAGCGCGGGCCTGGTCCCGCCGATGCCCCAGTGGTCGGGCAGCACGTTCTCGAATCTTCCTATCGGCCAAGGCCTTTCGATGACACTGCTGCAGATGGCAGGTATGTACCAGGCCATCGCCAACGACGGTGTGCGCATCCCGCCGAGGATCCTGAAGGCCACCATCGCTCCGGATGGCACCCGCACCGACGAGCCGAGGCCCGAGGGCGTGCAGGTGGTCTCCCCGGAGACGGCCAAGGCGGTCCGCAACATGATGCGTGCGGTGGTGCAGCGCGATCCCACCGGTGTACAGCAGGGCACCGGCCCGGCGGCCGCCGTCGAGGGGTATCAGATCGCGGGTAAGACCGGCACCGCTCAGCAGATCAACCCCGCGTGCGGCTGCTATTACGACGACGTCTACTGGATCACGTTCGCCGGCATGGCCACCGTCGACGACCCCAGGTACGTCATCGGAATCATGATCGACGCGCCGCACCGGGCGGCCGACGGCACCCCAGGAACGTCGGCGGCTCCGCTGTTCCACAACATCGCATCGTGGCTGCTGCAGCGGGAGAACGTGCCGCTATCGCCGGACCCGGGACCGCCGCTGACCTTGCAGGCCGGCTGACCACACGAGTCGCTCGGCGCGGCACCGGGCACTCGGGTCGGTACTGTGTCATGGCCATGAATCAGCGTCCCAGCCATCCCGCAGGCGTCGGCCTCACCCGGCTCGCCGAGCAGGTGGGGGCCGTGCCGCCCGCGGGTGTCGCGGTGCCCGACGTCCTGGTCACCGGGGTGACCCTGCGGGGCCAGGACGCGGTCGCCGGCGATCTGTTCGCCGCGCTGCCCGGCGCCGCGTCGCACGGGTGGCGCTACGCCGGCGACGCGGTGAGCCGCGGCGCGGTGGCGGTGCTCACCGACGCCGACGGGGCGACCGCACTCGGCCCCGACGCCGCCGTTCCTGTGCTGATTCATCCGGCGCCGCGCTCGGTGCTCGGAGACGTCGCGGCGACGGTGTACGGCCACCCGTCGCGCCGGCTGCGGGTCATCGGGGTCACCGGGACGTCGGGAAAGACCACGACGACATACCTGGTCGAGGCGGGTCTGCGGGCCGCGGGTCGGGTCGCCGGGCTGATCGGGACCGTCGGCATCCGCATCGACGGCCGCGAACAGTCGAGCTCGCTGACGACGCCCGAGGCACCCGAGCTGCAGGCCCTGCTGGCGGTCATGGTGGAGCAGGGGGTGGACACCGTGGTCATGGAGGTCTCCAGTCACGCGCTGACCCTCGGTCGGGTCGACGGCATCCGGTTCGCCGTCGGCGGATTCACCAACCTCTCGCGGGATCACCTCGACTTCCACGCCACCATGGCGGAGTACTTCGACGCCAAGGCGCGGCTGTTCGACCCGGCATCGCCGACGCATGCCGACATCTCGGTCATCTGCGTGGATGACGAGGCGGGCCGCGCCATGGCGGCTGTCGCGGCGGATCCGGTGACCGTGAGTGCGACGGGAACCGATGCGCATTGGCGGGCCGAGGCCATCCACCCCGCAGACCAGGGTGCCCAGGAGTTCGTCGCCGTCGACGGCGCGGGCGTGCACCACGGCCTGCGAATCGGCCTGCCCGGGCGCTACAACGTGGCGAACTGCCTACTGGCGGTGGCGCTGCTCGACGCGATCGGGGTGTCGCCAGAGCAGGCGGCGCCCGGGTTGCGGACCGCGGCGGTGCCCGGCCGGCTGGAGATCGTCGACCGCGGCCAGGGCTTTCTCGCCCTTGTCGACTACGCGCACAAGCCGGGGGCGCTGCGCGCGGTGCTCGAGACGCTGCGCTCCCAGCCCGGCGTGGCGCGCCTGGCGGTGGTGTTCGGGGCGGGCGGAGACCGCGATCCGGGCAAACGGGAGCCGATGGGCCGGGTGGCCGCCGAACTGGCCGACCTGGTGGTGGTCACCGACGACAACCCGCGCGACGAGGACCCGGCCGACATCCGCGCCGCGATCCTGGCCGGAACCGCCGGCTGCCCCGCACGGGTGGTGGAGATCGGCGACCGGGGCGAGGCGATCGATCACGCCGTTGCGTGGGCGAGGGCGGGTGACGTCGTGCTGATCGCGGGTAAGGGCCACGAGGCGGGCCAGACAAGCCACGGGCGCACCCGCCCGTTCGATGACCGCCGCGAGCTGGCCCGCTCGCTCGAGGCACGGGGAGCGGGACTGTGATCGACCTCACGATTGCCCAGATCGCCGCCATCGTCGGGGGTGAACTGGCCGGCATCACACTCGAGGAAGCGGCGGCCACCCGGGTGACGGGGACCGTCGAATTCGACTCCCGGGCGGTCACTCCGGGCGGGCTGTTCCTGGCGCTGCCCGGGGCCCGCTCCGACGGGCACGACTTCGCCGCGGCGGCCTTCGGCGCGGGCGCCGTCGCCGTGCTGGCGGCGCGGCCGGTCGGGGTGCCGGCGATCGTCGTGACCCCGCAGGCCGCGCCGGCCGACGGCGCTGCCGATGCCGGCGTGCTCGAGTACGACACCGACGGTTCTGGCGCCGCGGTGCTGGCCGCGCTGGCGCGGCTGGCGCGAGCCGTCGCCGACACGCTGGTCGCCGGCGGCCTGACCATTGTCGGGGTGACAGGTTCATCCGGTAAGACATCGACGAAAGACCTTATGGCTGCGGTGCTTTCGCCGCTCGGGTCGGTGGTGGCGCCACCTGGTTCGTTCAACAACGAACTCGGTCATCCGTGGACGGTGCTGCGCGCCGACGAGTCGACCGATTACCTGATCCTGGAGATGTCGGCGCGCCATCCCGGCAACATCGCCGCGCTCGCCGCGATCGCCCCGCCCTCGATCGCGGTGGTGCTCAACGTCGGGACCGCCCACCTCGGCGAGTTCGGCTCCCGCGATGCCATCGCCGCGACGAAAGCCGAACTGCCGCAGGCGGTTCCGTCCTCAGGGGTGGTGATCCTCAACGTCGACGACAGTGCGGTGGCGGCGATGGCGGATCTCACCGCCGCCCGCGTGGTGCGGGTGGGCCGCTCGGACGGCGCCGACGTCTGGGCCGGTCCGGTAGCGCTGGACGAACTGGCCCGCCCGCGGTTCACGCTGCACACTGCAGGCGGGCAGGTCGAGGTCGCACTGGCCGTGCATGGCGACCATCAGGTGTCCAATGCGTTGTGCGCGGCCGCGGTGGCGCTGGAGTGCGGGGCGACGCTGGATCAGGTGGCGGCGGCGCTGTCGGCCGCGGCGCCGGTCTCCGCGCGCCGCATGCAGGTCAGCACCCGTGCCGACGGCGTGACGGTCGTCAACGACGCCTACAACGCCAACCCTGACTCGATGCGGGCCGGTCTGCAGGCGCTGGTGTGGATGGCGCGATCCGGGCAGGACCGAAACGAACGGCGCCGTAGCTGGGCTGTCTTGGGCGAGATGGCCGAACTCGGCGACGACGCGATAACCGAGCATGACCGCATCGGACGGCTCGTGGTGCGATTAGATGTCTCTCGACTCGTCGTCGTGGGATCAGGGAGGTCGTTGAGCGCCATGCACTACGGGGCCGTCATGGAGGGGTCGTGGGGTGCGGAGGCCACCATCGTCGCCGACAGTGACGCCGCGCTCGCATTGCTGCGATCCGAATTGCGCCCCGGCGACGTGGTGTTGGTGAAGGCATCCAACTCCGCAGGGTTGGGCGCCATGGCCGACGCGCTGGCGGCGGGCGACCCCGCCGCGGACGGGGACGCCGCCCGATGAGGCAGATCCTCATCGCCGTCGGCATCGCGCTGGCGGTGTCGATCCTGCTGACACCGCTGCTGATCCGGCTGTTCACCCGGCAGGGGCTGGGCCACGAGATCCGCGAGGACGGTCCGCCCAGCCACCACAAGAAGCGCGGCACCCCGTCGATGGGCGGCGTCGCCATCCTCGCCGGCATCTGGGCCGGTTACCTCGGGACGCACATGGTCGGGGTGGCGCTGGACGGAAGAGGTCCGTCGGCGTCGGGGCTGCTGGTCCTGGGCCTGGCCACGGCGCTGGGGGCCGTCGGTTTCATCGACGATCTGATCAAGATCAGGCGCTCGCGCAACCTCGGCCTGAACAAGACGGCCAAGACGGTGGGCCAGCTCGTCGCCGCGGTCCTGTTCGGTGTGCTCGTCCTGCAGTTCCGCAACGCCGACGGACTCACCCCTGGCATCCCCGAGCTGTCGTACGTGCGGGAGATCGCAACGGTGACGCTGGCGCCCGCGGTCTTCGTATTGTTCTGTGTGGTGATCGTGGCCGCGTGGTCCAACGCGGTCAACTTCACCGACGGCCTCGACGGGCTGGCGGCGGGGGCGATGGCGATGGTGTGCGCCGCCTACGTGCTGATCACCTTCTGGCAGTTCCGCAATGCCTGCGCGACCAGCCCGGGGCTCGGCTGTTACAACGTGCGCGACCCGCTGGATCTGGCGCTGATCGCCGCGGCGACGGCCGGGGCGTGCGTCGGATTCCTGTGGTGGAACGCCGCACCCGCCAAGATCTTCATGGGTGACACCGGCTCGCTGGCGCTGGGCGGCATCATCGCCGGGATCTCGGTCACCAGCCGCACCGAGATGCTCGCGGTCGTCCTCGGTGCGCTGTTCGTCGCCGAGGTGACCTCGGTGGTGGTGCAGATCCTGGCGTTTCGCACCACCGGGCGCCGGGTGTTCCGGATGGCGCCGTTCCATCACCACTTCGAACTCGTCGGTTGGGCCGAGACCCAGGTCATCATCCGGTTCTGGCTGCTCACCGCCATCGCCTGCGGGCTGGGGGTGGCGCTGTTCTACAGCGAGTGGCTGACCGCCGTCGGGGCCTGAGGTGAACCGACCCGGCACCGGCGCGGACGACGTGGCGCCCCTTCATCCCGGAGCCAGGGTGCTGGTCACCGGGGCTGGGGTCACCGGCAGGGCGGTGCTGTCCGCCCTGGCGCCGCTGGAGGTGGCCACGACCTTGTGCGACGACAACGCGGCCGCCATGCGGTCCTATGCCGACGACGGAGTTACGGTGCTCGAACCTGCGGGGGCGATCGCGGACATCGCGGGCTTCGAGCTGGTCGTCACCAGTCCCGGCTACCCGCCCACCGCGCCGGTGCTCGCCGCAGCGGCCGCCGCCGGGGTGCCCGTCTGGGGTGACGTCGAGCTGGCGTGGCGCCTCGACGCGGCGGGCCGGTACGGTCCGCCCCGGCGCTGGCTGGTGGTGACGGGCACCAACGGCAAGACCACCACCACCTCGATGCTGCACGAGATGCTCACCGCGGCCGGGCTGCGCAGCCTGCTGTGCGGCAACATCGGCAGCCCGGTGCTCGACGTGCTCGCCGCACCTTCCGAGTTCCTTGCAGTCGAGCTGTCCAGCTTCCAGCTGCATTGGGCGCCGTCGCTGCGGCCGGAGGCCGGGGTGGTGCTCAACGTCGCCGAGGACCACCTGGACTGGCACGGCTCGATGGCGGCGTACGCGGCTGACAAGGCCAGGGTGCTCGACGGCCGGGTGGCCATCGCCGGGCTGGACGACCCGGTCGCGGCCGGGCTGCTCACCGGAGCCGCCGCACCGGTGCGGGTGGGCTTCCGGCTCGGCGAGCCCGCCGCGGGTGAGCTGGGCGTACGCGACGGCGTGCTGGTGGACCGGGCGTTCGGCCCGTCCGGCGGGGACGGCGTCGGGCTCGCCGCCGTCAGCCACATCCCGGTGGCCGGGCCGGTCGGCGTGCTCGACGCCCTCGCCGCGGCGGCTCTGGCCCGTGCCGCCGGTGTCGTGCCCGAGGCGGTCGACCGCGCGCTGACGGGCTTCCGGGTAGGGCGCCACCGGGCCGAGGTGGTCGCGTCGGCCGGCGGCATCACCTACATCGACGACTCGAAGGCCACCAATCCGCACGCCGCTCAGGCGTCCATCACCGCATACCCGCGCGTCGTGTGGGTCGCGGGCGGCTTGCTGAAGGGCGCATCGGTCGATGACCTGGTGCTCGGCGTGGCGAACCGGCTGGCCGGCGCCGTGCTCATCGGCCGGGATCGCCTGTTGATTGCCGACGCGTTGGCGCGACACGCCCCCGATGTCCCCGTGGTCGACCTTGTGACGGGGGAGGATTCTGGGGTGCAAGGGGCAATTGGGTCAACTGTGAGTCATGTGACTCGTGTGGTCGAGACGGCCGGACGGCCCGTCCCGGACGCCGTGATGGCCGCGGTCGTCGAGGCGGCCAGGGGGCTGGCGCGGCCGGGCGACACCGTGCTGCTGGCCCCCGCAGGCGCTTCGTTCGACCAGTTCAGCGGCTACGGCCAGCGCGGAGACGCGTTTGCCGCCGCCGTGCGAGCCGCAACCGCCTGACGCCGTGAGCAACGTCCTGGCGCGGCTGCGGCTGCGGCGAAGCGGCCCCGCGGTCGCCGGCGCCACAGAGACAGGTCAGACAGGTCAAACCGCCGCCGGGTCGTCGCGCACCCGCTTCGGGGCCTGGCTCGGCCGGCCGATGACCTCGTTTCACCTGATCATCGCCGTCGCGGCGCTGCTGATGACGCTGGGCCTGACCATGGTGCTCTCGGCCTCCGGGGTGTACTCCTACGACCAGGACGGGTCACCCTGGATCGTCTTCGCCAAGCAGGTGCTGTGGACGCTGGTCGGTCTGGTCGCCTTCTACGTGGCGCTGCGCACGCCGGTGAACATGATGCGCAGGCTGGCATTCTCCGGCTTCGCGCTGACCATCATCATGCTGGTCCTGGTGCTCATACCGGGCATCGGCAAGGTGGCCAACGGCTCGCGCGGATGGTTCGTGGTCGCGGGGTTCTCGATGCAACCCTCGGAACTCGCCAAGATCGCATTCGCGATCTGGGGTGCGCATCTGCTGGCCGCGCGGCGCATGGAACAGGCAACCCTGCGCGAGATGCTCATCCCGCTGGTGCCCGCCGCGGTCATCGCGCTGGCGCTCATCGTTGCGCAGCCCGACCTGGGCCAGACGGTGTCGCTCGGCATCATCCTGCTCGCGCTGCTGTGGTACGCGGGTCTGCCGCTGCGCGTATTCCTCAGCTCGCTGCTCGCGGTTATGGTGTCGGCCGCGGTGCTGGCCATGGCCGAGGGCTACCGTTCCGCCCGGGTCCAGTCCTGGCTGGATCCGTCCGCCGATGCCCAGGGCTCCGGCTATCAGGCCCGCCAGGCCAGGTTCGCCCTGGCCAACGGCGGTGTCTTCGGCGACGGGCTCGGCCAGGGCACCGCCAAATGGAACTACCTGCCCAACGCCCACAACGACTTCATCTTCGCGATCATCGGCGAGGAGCTCGGCTTCGTCGGCGCCGCCGGCCTGCTGTGCCTGTTCGGGCTGTTCGCCTACACCGGGATGCGGATCGCGCGCCGGTCGGCCGATCCGTTCCTGCGGCTGCTCACCGCGACCGCCACCACGTGGGTGCTGGGCCAGGTGTTCATCAACGTGGGCTACGTGGTCGGCCTGCTGCCGGTGACCGGTCTGCAGCTGCCGCTGATCTCCGCGGGCGGAACCTCGACGGCGACGACGCTGTTCATGCTCGGCCTGATCACCAACGCGGCCCGCCACGAACCCGAGGCGGTGGCAGCGCTGCGCGCCGGGCGCGACGACCGGGTCAACCGGCTGTTGCGGCTGCCGCTGCCCGAACCGTACGTGCCGACCCGGCTGGACGCGGCGCGGGACCGGCTGCGCTCCCGCACGGGCCGCAAGGGTTCGGGTCAGGGTGCCGGCCCGGGTACCAATGCCAAGCGGCAGCGGAAGACACCGCCGCCGCCCGCGCGCAAGGCCGCGCGTGCTTCCGCCGGTGAGACTCGCCGCAAAACCCACGCGGATGATCGGGTGGCGCGCCGCGCAGGGCATCATGTAGGCGGTCGGCGCGCCGGCGAGCCGGGAGCAGTTCCCGTCCGCGGGGGACAGCGCGGCGACTCTGCGGGCCGGTCCGGCGACGACCGGGCGGGCCTGAGCCGCCAGGGCCAGCGGGCCCGCACACTGGAAGGTCAGCGTTACGGGTGAACGACACGAGGCGCCCAGGGGGCATCTCCGTGGTTCTCGCCGGTGGAGGCACCGCGGGGCACGTCGAACCGGCGATGGCCGTCGCCGACGCCCTGGCCGCACTCGACCCCGCGGTGCGGATCACGGCGCTGGGCACCCGACGCGGGCTGGAGACCCGCCTGGTACCCGAGCGCGGGTATCGCCTCGAACTGATCACCCCCGTCCCGTTGCCGCGTAAACCCTCGGGCGATCTGCTCCGCCTGCCGCTGCGGGTTCGCGAGGCGGTGCGCCAGACCCGGTCGGTGCTCGACGGCGTCGACGCCGACGTCGTCATCGGCTTCGGTGGTTACGTAGCGCTGCCCGCCTACCTGGCGGCCAGGGGTGGGCGGGCCCTGTTGGGCAGGCGCAAGCGGCGGGTGCCCGTCGTTGTCCACGAAGCCAACGCCAGCGCGGGCTGGGCCAACCGGGTGGGGGCCCGCTCGGCGCAGCGGGTGCTCGCCGCGGTGGAGGACCCGGGGTTGCGGCACGCCGAGGTGGTCGGCGTGCCGGTTCGCGCGGCGATCACCTCGCTGGATCGGGCGGCCCTGCGCGCCGAGGCGCGGGCGCGCTTCGGGTTCTCCGACACCGCACGGGTGCTGCTGGTCTTCGGCGGCTCGCAGGGTGCCCAATCGCTCAACCGGGCCGTCTCCGCATCCGCCAAACAGCTTGCCGCCGCGGGGATTTCGGTGCTGCACGGCTACGGCGCCAAGAACACCCTCGATCTTCCCGAACCGGCGGCGGGTGATCCGCCCTACGTCGCGCTGCCGTACCTGGACCGAATGGATCTCGCGTACGCCGCCGCCGACCTGGTCGTCTGCCGCTCGGGCGCGATGACCGTCGCGGAGGTGACGGCCGTCGGCCTGCCCGCGGTGTACGTGCCGCTGCCCATCGGCAACGGTGAGCAGCGGCTCAACGCGCTGCCGGTCGTGCAGGCGGGTGGCGGGATCGTCGTCGACGACGCCGACCTCACGGGCGACTTCGTCGCCGAGACGGTGACCGGTCTGCTGACCGACCCGGCACGGCTGGCGTCGATGACGAGCGCCGCGGCGCTGTCCGGCCATCGCGATGCGGCGCGCCGGGTGGCCGAGATAGCACTGGATGTGGCGCGCCGCGCCAGAGCGGGGGAGGCGCGGTGAGCGTGGGGAGACATCGTGGGCTGCCCGCCGAACTGGAGCGGGTGCACATGGTCGGCATCGGTGGCGCCGGCATGTCGGGGGTGGCGCGCATCCTGCTGGACCGCGGCGCGCTGGTGTCGGGTTCGGACGCCAAGGAGTCCCGCGGAGTGGTCGCGCTGCGGGCCCGGGGCGCGTTGATCCGCATCGGCCACGACGCATCGTCGCTCGACCTGCTGCCCGGGGGCCCGACGGCGGTCGTCACCACGCACGCGGCCATCCCCAAGACCAATCCCGAACTCGTCGAGGCGCGTAAACGGGGTATCCCGGTGATCCTGCGCCCCGCCGTGCTGGCGAAGTTGATGTCCGGATACACCACGGTGATGGTGACCGGGACGGCCGGTAAGACCACCACGACGTCGATGGTGATCGTGGCGTTGCAGCACAGCGGTTTCGACCCGTCGTTCGCGGTAGGAGGCGACCTCGGCGAGGCCGGCACCAACGCGCACCACGGGAGCGGCACCTGTTTCGTCGCTGAGGCCGACGAGAGTGACGGCTCGTTGGTGCAGTACCGGCCCGATATCGCCGTGGTGACCAATATCGACGCCGACCACCTCGACTTCTTCGGCAGTGAACAGGCATACGTCGACGTGTTCGACGCGTTCATCGAGCGTCTGGAACCCGGTGGCGTGGCAGTGGTTTGCGTCGATGATCCGGGGGCCGCTGCCTTCGCCGAACGCACTGCCGCACTCGGGATCCGGGTGCTTCGCTATGGCAGCGTCGAGGGAACCGGCGAGCCTCCCGATCTGGCAGGCGCGCTGCTGGACTGGCGGCAGCACGGCACCAGCGCCGTAGCCACGGTGCAGTTGGCGGGGGAGTTCGTTCCCCGGACCATGCGACTTGCGGTGCCCGGCCGACACATGGCCCTCAACGCACTGGCGGCGCTGCTGGCGGCGGTCCAGGTCGGCGCAGAACCGGATGTCGTGCTCGAGGCCTTGGCCGCGTTCGACGGTGTGCGGCGCCGGTTCGAGTTGGTCGGCAGCGCGGCGGGTGTCCGTGTTTTCGATGACTACGCCCATCACCCGACGAAGGTCGCGGCCGCGCTCACGGCCGTGAGTGCGATTGCGAAGGAATCGGGCGGCCGCGCCATCGTGGTCTTCCAGCCCCATCTGTATTCGCGGACACAGACTTTCGCCGCACAATTCGGAGCGGCGCTGGACATCGCCGACCTCGTCTTCGTGCTGGATGTGTACGCAGCTCGTGAGCAGCCGATCGCCGGGGTGAGCGGTGCGACGATCGCGGAAGCGGTCTCGGCGCCGGTCACCTACGTCCCGGACTTCTCGGCGGTGGCCGGGCGGGTGGCCGTGGTCGCCGAACCCGGCGATGTCGTCGTCACGATGGGTGCGGGCGACGTCACCATGCTCGGCAAGGAGATCCTGTCCGAGCTGCAGGTCAAGGCGAATCGCAGCGCACCGGGCCGCTCCGGGGCGGGGTCGCAGTGAACGGGCCGGCGCCGGTGCCGGGTGACGAGTTGGGCACGGATGCGCAGCCGGCCGCCGGAACCGACACCCCGACGCCGGCGGCAGCCGAGGGCTCCGACCCCGCCGCCGAGACCGCCGCGCCGGGCGACGTCGAGGGTCCGCGGCGCCGCGCCCGCCGCGAACGCGAGGAGCGGCGGGCCGCCAAGGCCAGGGCGATGGCCATCGAGGAGGCGCGCAGGGAGGCCAAGCGGCGCGCCGCACTGATCCAGGGCCGCGAATCCGCCGCCTCGACCCGCCGGGTGGTCCGGGGCCTGAAGGTGCTGATGTGGTCGGCGCTGGCCAGTGTGGTGGCCGTCGCGTTGGGCCTCGTCCTCTATTTCACGCCGATCATGTCCGCGCGCGGCGTCGTGGTCACCGGTCTCGCGGCGATACCCCAGGATGAGGTCGTCGCGGCCGCCGCGGTCACGCCTGGTACGCCGCTGCTGCAGATCGACACCGACGCGGTCGCCGAACGGGTGGCCACGATCCGGCGCGTCGCCAGTGCCCGAGTGCAACGCGATTATCCGTCGGCGGTGCGGATCACCGTTGTTGAGCGCGTCCCGGTGGTGGTCAAGGACTATCCCGACGGCCCGCACCTGTTCGACCGCGACGGGGTGGACTTCGCGACCGAGCCGCCGCCGCCCACGCTGCCGTACCTGGATGCCGACAACCCGGGTCCGAGCGACCCGCCGACCAAGGCCGCGCTGCAGGTGATGACGGCGCTGCCGCCGGACGTGGCCGCGCAGATCGGCAGGATCGCCGCCCCCTCGGTGGCCTCGATCACGCTGACCATGACCGACGGCAGGGTCGTGGTGTGGGGGACCACCGATCGCACCCCGGAGAAGGCGCTGAAACTGGCGGCGCTGCTGACCCAGCCGGGGCGCACCTACGACGTGTCGAGCCCGGATTTGCCGACCGTCAAGTAGCGCGGCGCAGGCGGATGCCGGAAACCCGGCGAAACTCTCAAAATTTCTTCGCGCCGACGTCGGCGCGCCTGCCTGGATACGCCGTGGGATCGCCCTACCGTTCTGGTTGCGCGGAACTACTTGACATAACTCTAAGCCTGTGGTTGAGGTTGAGAGTTTGCAGGGGTTCTAGGGCCATCAGGGTCAGGGGTTTCGCGTCACGACTGGCAACCCGTGCAGAAGGCGACCGCTGAATGAGCACCCAGCGCGAAGAAGGGACGATCATGACCCCCCCGCATAACTACCTCGCCGTGATCAAGGTGGTCGGCATCGGCGGCGGCGGCGTCAATGCCGTCAACCGGATGATCGAGCAGGGCCTCAAGGGCGTGGAGTTCATCGCCATCAACACCGACGCGCAGGCGCTGTTGATGAGCGATGCCGATGTCAAGCTCGACGTCGGGCGCGACTCCACCCGCGGCCTCGGCGCAGGTGCCGACCCCGAGGTCGGCCGCAAGGCCGCCGAGGACGCCAAGGACGACATCGAGGAGCTGCTCCGCGGCGCCGACATGGTGTTCGTCACCGCCGGTGAGGGCGGCGGCACCGGCACCGGCGGCGCGCCGGTGGTGGCGTCGATCGCCCGCAAGCTCGGCGCGCTGACCGTCGGCGTGGTGACGCGCCCGTTCTCCTTCGAGGGCAAACGGCGCGGCAATCAGGCGGAGGCGGGCATCCAGGCGCTGCGCGAGAGCTGCGACACGCTGATCGTCATCCCCAACGACCGGCTGCTGCAGATGGGCGACGCCGCGGTGTCGCTGATGGACGCGTTCCGCAGCGCCGACGAGGTGCTGCTCAACGGTGTGCAGGGCATCACCGACCTGATCACCACGCCCGGCCTGATCAACGTCGACTTCGCCGATGTCAAGGGCATCATGAGCGGAGCGGGTACGGCGCTGATGGGTATCGGCGCCGCGCGCGGTGACGGCCGGGCGCTCAAGGCCGCCGAGATCGCGATCAACTCGCCGCTGCTGGAGGCGTCGATGGAAGGTGCGCAGGGCGTGCTGATGTCGATCGCCGGCGGCAGCGACCTCGGCCTGTTCGAGATCAACGAGGCCGCGTCGCTCGTGCAGGACTCCGCGCACCCCGAGGCCAACATCATCTTCGGTACGGTCATCGACGACTCGCTGGGCGACGAGGTGCGGGTGACGGTGATCGCCGCGGGCTTCGACTCGGCTGGGCCGAACCGCAAACCGGTGACCAACTCCCCGAGCAGCAGCCACACCCAGCCGATCGCGCCCGCTCGCGCAGGACGGGTGACGACGTCGCTGTTCGATCCGGCCGACGCCGCCAGCGTGCCCGTGCACACCAACGGGGCGACGGTCAGCATCGGCGGCGATGACGGCGGTATCTCCGACGATGATGTGGATGTGCCGCCGTTCATGAGGCACTGAGCCCACGTCGCCGCGGCGATACCGGCCCGGATACTGGGACCGTGAGCATTCGTGTGCGGCGCGTGAGCACCACGCGCGCCGGCGGTGTGTCCGCGCCGCCGTTCGACACCTTCAATCTCGGCGACCACGTCGGCGACGATCCCGCTGCCGTCGCGGCGAACCGTAAGCGGCTCGCCGCGGCGCTCGGCCTGCCCGATGACGGCGTCGTCTGGATGAATCAGGTCCACGGCAACCGGGTGGCGGTGGTCGACGAAACCGACGGGGCCGCCCGGGAACCCGTGGACGGCGCCGACGGTCTGGTCACCACCTCGCGCCGCCTCGCGCTCGCGGTGGTGACCGCCGACTGCGTGCCTGTGCTGCTGGCCGATGCCCGTGCCGGGGTGGTCGCGGCGGTGCACGCCGGGCGGGTTGGTGCGCAGAACGGGGTGGTGCTGCGCGCGGTCGAGACGATGCTCGGCGTCGGCGCCCATGCCGCCGACATCTCGGTGCTGCTCGGCCCGGCCGTCAGCGGACGCAACTACGAGGTGCCCGAGGCGATGGCCGCCGAGGTGGAGGCTGCCCTGCCCGGCAGCCGCACCACGACGTCGCGGGGCAGCGCCGGCCTTGATCTGCGGGCCGGGATCGCCAGGCAGCTCACGGGATTGGGGATCACGGCCATCGACGTCGACCCGCGGTGCACGGTCGCCGACCGCAACCTGTTCAGCCACCGCCGCGATGCCCCGACCGGGCGCCTGGCGTCGCTGGTGTGGATGGAGTGACCCGCCTATGTCGACGGTCAGGGAGGCGGAACTCGCGGAGGCCCTCTCCGCGGTGCGGGGCAGGCTTGTCGCGGCCGCCGATGCGGCAGGCCGTGACGTGGACGACGTCCAGCTGCTGCCGATCACGAAGTTCTTTCCCGCCACCGACGTCGTCGTGCTGCACCGCCTCGGATGTCGGGATTTCGGCGAATCCCGGGAGCAGGAAGCGTCGAAGAAGGTGGCCGACGTCGGTGCGGCGCTGGGATCCGCGGCGCGTGAGGCGGCCATTCGCTGGCATATGGTCGGTCGGATCCAGCGCAACAAGGCCCGCGCGATCGCGCGCTGGGCGTATGCCGCGCACTCGGTGGACAGCGCCAAGGTGGTGACCGCCCTCGACCGTGCCGCCGTTCACGCCATCGCAGACGGTTCGCGTGCCCAACCACTGCTCGTTTACATCCAGGTCAGCCTAGACGGCGACGTGGAACGCGGCGGCGTCGATGTGGCCAGGCCGGACCTGGTCGACAAGCTGTGCGCGGCCGTCGACGGCGCCGAGGGGCTGCAGTTGGCCGGGTTGATGGGGATTCCGCCGCGGGGCGCCGATCCCGACGAGGCCTTCGCGCGTTTGCAGGACGAGCAGCACCGGGTACAGCGGGACTATCAGCAGCGGCTCGGGTTGTCGGCCGGAATGTCCGGTGACCTCGAGGCGGCGGTGAAACACGGTTCCACATGTGTGCGTGTCGGTACCGCTCTATTGGGACAGCGCCCGCTAACGTCACCCTGAGTAGTCACTCCAGTCACATCTTCATCACAGACACCAAGCTTGAGAGGGTCCAGCGATGAGCACATTGCACAAGGTCAAGGCCTACTTCGGTATGGCGCCGATGGAGGACTACGACGACGAGTATTACGAGGACGAGGACCGCGGCACCGCCCGCAGCGGCTATCCGCGTCGTCAGCGCGAGGAGCGCTTCGAGGAGGACGGCTACCCCGATCGGGGCACCCGCGGCTACGAGGCGCGTGAGTACGAAGACCAGTCCACCTACCGCGCCGGCTACCACGATGAGCCGCGATACGACCGGATGCGGCCGAGCCGCGACTTCGACCGCGCCGCTCCGCGGCTGGGTGCGCTGCGCGGCTCGACGCGCGGGGCCCTGGCGATGGATCCGCGGCGGATGGCGATGTTGTTCGAGGAGGGCAGTCCACTGTCGAAGATCACTACGCTGCGTCCCAAGGATTACAGCGAGGCGCGCACCATCGGCGAGCGGTTCCGCGACGGCACCCCGGTCATCATGGACCTGGTGTCGATGGACAACGCGGACGCCAAGCGGCTGGTGGACTTCGCCGCGGGGCTTGCGTTCGCGCTGCGCGGCTCGTTCGACAAGGTGGCGACGAAGGTGTTCCTGCTGTCGCCGGCCGACGTCGACGTCACCGCCGAGGAGCGCAGGCGCATCGCCGAGGCCGGCTTCCACGCCTATCAATAGGGCCGGATCGGCGGCGCAGCCACTCCCACGCCGGGCCAGGTAGGCTGACGGCGTCGCGGCGCGGGCCGGCTCGGCTCCGGCGACGCCCGGCGTCTGTCTGTATGGAATGTCACACATCTGCCCGTAGTGAGGTCGGCTCAGTTGGCCCTGTTCTTCGAGATCCTGGGTTTCGCGCTGTTCGTGTTCTGGCTGCTGTTGATCGCACGAGTCGTGGTCGAGTTCATTCGATCCTTCAGCCGTGAGTGGCGCCCCAAGGGTGTGACGGTGGTGATCCTGGAGATCATCATGACGGTGACCGATCCGCCCGTGAAGCTGCTGCGGCGGATCATTCCGCAGCTCACGATAGGCGCGGTGCGGCTGGATCTGTCCATCATGGTGCTCCTTCTGCTCGCGTTCATCGGGATGCAGCTGGCATTCAGCGCCGCCGTCTGATCGCCGGCATCCGGTCGCTGAGCAGGCGCGGAGATCCTGATTTCGACACCCGGGTTGCCGGGGCGGGGGATGGCGGGCACTTGGCCGGCGAACGCCCGGGAACGCTGCTGAACACCGGAGAACCGAGGCAACAGCTCGAAATTGGGCCTATATTTCGCCCTCGACTGCAACCGCCGGGTCTGGTGTGACAGGATGGGCGCCAGTTGCGTTCCTGCAAGGCTCTACACTTTGAGATCGGTTGACGGTCCAGACTCCAAGGGGGCAGACGATGCCGCTCACACCAGCCGACGTCCACAATGTCGCGTTCAGCAAGCCGCCCATCGGCAAGCGGGGCTACAACGAGGACGAGGTCGACGCCTTCCTCGATTTGGTTGAGAACGAGCTGACCCGGCTCATCGAAGAGAACACCGATCTGCGCCAGCGCGTTGCCGAGTTGGATCAAGAGCTCGGCGGGACTGGAGTCGCCCAGCCGACGCAGACCCTTCCTCGCTATGAGGCAGAGGACGAAGTAGAAGAAGAGCACGAGGAAGCCGAGCCGGCGCAACCCGTATATGAGGCGCCCGCCGCACCCGCAGTGTCCAGCCAGGACCAGGCGATGCGGGCGGCCAAGGTGCTCAGCCTGGCCCAGGACACCGCCGACAGGTTGACCAATACCGCCAAGGCCGACTCGGAGAAATTGCTGGCCGACGCCCGCGCCCAGGCCGACGCCTTGGTGACCGAGGCCCGCAAGACCGCGGAGACCACGGTCGCCGACGCCCGCGAGCGCGCGGACGCGATGCTGTCGGATGCGCAGTCGCGCTCCGAGGCGCAGTTGCGTCAGGCGCAGGAGAAGGCCGACGCCCTCCAGGCGGATGCCGAACGCAAGCACTCCGAGATCATGGGAACCATCAACCAGCAGCGCACGGTGCTCGAGGGCCGGTTGGAGCAGCTGCGCACCTTCGAGCGGGAATACCGCACCCGGCTCAAGACCTACCTGGAATCGCAGCTCGAGGAACTCGGTCAGCGCGGCTCGGCCGCCCCGGTCGATTCCAGCGCCAACAGCGACAGTGGCGGGTTCAACCAGTTCAACCGCGGGAACAACTGACCCGAGCCAGGTTCTGACCCATGCTGATCGTCGCGCTCGTCCTGGCCGTGATCGGTTTGGCGGCTCTGGTGACCGCCGTCGTCACCAGCAACGAGGTGGTCGCGTGGGTGTGCATCGCCGCCAGCGTGATCGGGGTTCTGCTGCTGATCGTCGACGCATTGCGTGAGCGAGCCAGGCGGGACGCTGCCGGGGCAACCGGGGTAATAGCCGCGGCCGACCCCGGTGAGATACACGCCACGACAGACGCCACGACCGACGAGCCGGCGGATGAGTTTGAGTCCGACGAGCAGTTCGACGAGAACTATCCCGACGAGGAACCCGCCACCGAGCAGTCCCCCGAGGACATCGCGCCTGAGGCCGAGGCCCAGATTCAGGCCGAGACTAAGACCGAGGCCGAGGCTAAGACCGAGGCCGAGACCGAGGGCCAGGCTGACGCCGGCGAAGAGCCTGAGGCCGAAACCGGCGACGAACCGGCCGGCGAGACCAGCAACCGCTGAAATCCGTTCCGCACCAACAGTATCGGGGGGTCATTCCACCGTGGGTGCCTCCAGGAGTGCACGCACCTCGTCGTCGCTGACCTGATGGAAGTCGGCGAACACCTGACCGACGGCGTCGAAGCCGGCGGGCATCGAGACACACACCACGTCGTCGGCCTCGGCGGCAAGCTGGCGACACGCCGTCGGCGGTCCCACCGGCACCGCGACGACAATCCTCGCCGGACCGCCGGCCCGGATCGCGCGGATGGCCGCCAGCATGCTGGCGCCGGTGGCCACACCGTCGTCGACGAGGATCACCGTTCTACCCGCGACGGCGACGGGCGCGCGGTCGCCTCGGTAGGCGCGCTCGCGCCTGTCCAGTTCGGCGGTTTCACGTTCGATCGCGGCGCGCAGATCCTCTGCGGACAGGCCGAGGTTGGAGACAAGGCGATCGTTGACGACCACGCCGCCGCCGGTCGCCAGCGCGCCCATCGCCAACTCCTCCCACTGCGGCACGCCCAACTTGCGGACCAGAAACACCTCGAGTGGTGCGCCGAGCGCGGCCGCGACCTCCCAACCGACCGGAACACCGCCCCTGGCCAGCCCGAGCACCAACAGACCGTCGGTACCCCGGTAGCTCGCGAGGTGCTCAGCAAGTACCCGACCGGCCTCCCGCCGGTCGGCGAACGTGCGCCGGACGCTTCGCCGCGCCAATCCGCTCCATCCGCTCATCGCAATCGATTCCCAGCATCGGGGATTCCCAGCGTACGACCCAGGGTTATCCCGCAGCGGCCGATCCGGTCATCTCGGGCGGTTGAGCCCACACAGTGGGTACCCCCATAACCCGGAGGCAATCCAGCAGGTCATCACAGGAGGGAACCAGTGGGTATCGAGTATGAGAGCGTGGTTGATCACCCCCTGTCGGAGGTGTGGGCGTGGCACGCCAGGCCGGGGGCGCTGACCCGGTTGCTGCCGCCGTGGCAGCCGATGACGGTGGTGTCGGAATCGACGTCGCTGGCCGATGGACGCGCGGTGCTTGGGCTTCCGGGCGGGCTGCGCTGGGTCGCGCGCCACGACCCCGCCGGCTACCGTCCGCCACACCGATTCGTCGACGCGCTCGCGCCCGCGGGGCCGCTGGGCCGGGTCCTGACGTCGGTCGGAGGATGGCGGCACACCCACGACTTCACCGACGAGGGGCCGCGCACCCGGGTGGGCGATCACGTCGACACCGCGGTGCCCGCCGCGGCGCTGACCTCGACGTTCAACTACCGTCACCGCCAGCTTGCCGACGACCTGGCGGCCCATCGCGACGCCGCCGCCGCAGGCGCGATGCCCATGACGGTTGCCCTCACCGGAGCCTCCGGGTTGGTCGGCACCGCGCTGAGCGCGTTCCTGACCACCGGTGGACACCGGGTGATCAGGCTGGTACGCCGGCCCGGGCAAACTCCCGACGAGCGGCAGTGGGATCCCGACGACCCGGCGCCGGACCTGTTCGACGGTGTCGACGCGGTGGTGCATCTTGCCGGTGCGTCGATCGCGGGCCGGTTCACCGACGGGCACAAGGCCGCGATCCGTGACAGCCGGATCGGTCCGACGCGGCGGATGGCCGAGGTCCTCGCCGCGGCGGGGGATGGGCCCCGCACGTTCGTCTGCGCGTCGGCGATCGGCTTTTACGGATTCGACCGCCCCGACCCGCCGCTGGACGAGGACGCCGGCCGCGGCGACGGATTCCTGGCCGACGTGGTGGCCGACTGGGAAGCGGCGACCGCTCCGGCCGCCGATGCCGGGCTGCGGGTGGTCAACGTCCGTACCGGGATCGTGCAGGCCGCGGCGGGCGGCACCTTGCGGTTGTTTCGACCTCTGTTCAGTGTCGGGCTGGGCGGCCGGCTCGGCAGCGGGCGGCAGTGGCTGTCCTGGATCGGAGTCGACGACCTGGTCGACATCTACCATCGCGCGCTGTGGGACAGCCGGCTGACGGGCCCGGTGAACGCGGTCGCACCCGAACCGGTGCGCAACGCCGACTACACGGCGGTGCTGGCGCGGGTGCTGCATCGGCCCGCGCTGCTTCCGGTGCCGTCGCTGGGTCCCCGGCTGCTACTCGGAGATCAGGGTGCGCGTGAGCTGGCCGAGGCCGACCAGCGGGTGATCCCGGCCCGGCTGGCCACGGTAGGACACCGATTCCGCCATCCCCGCATCGACGATGCGCTGGCCCATCAGCTCGGCCGCGGCTGACGGGCAACGTGGTCGAGGAACCCACGCACCAGAGCGCGCCGCGCTGTCGCGGAGTTCGTCTGTCCGGGAACGTCATTCATCGTGGTGCAGGACCGCGCCCGCCGCCTCGCCGTCGCGGTCCTCGGCCAGCCACAGCTCCAGCAGCTCGCGGTCGACCTCGGGGTGGAACTGCAGTCCCATGGTGCGGCCGAGGACGAACGCCTGTGACGCGTTGCTGGTCCTGGCGAGTTCGAAGCACACACCGAGCAGCCCGACACCGGCCTGGGCCGCGTCGCGCATCATCTGCATCTCGGCGTGCCAACCAGCTGCGGCGCAGCGCGTCGTCGTACACCGCCCAGCGCGCCCCGAGCGGAACGATCACGTCATCGCGGGCCGGGCCGGGAAACGTCACGTCGAGCAGCACCTCCGTCGCGAGATGCTCGTTGTAGACGAACAACACCCTGGGCGCCACCGGACTCCTTCGCACCGCTTCTCTTCGAGGGCCTGGCCGGCCGCACCCGACGTTACGTCAGCGGCAGTTACTTCGCCGGCGGCTCCGGCGGGGCATCGTCGGGGACGAGTTCGCGCCCGATCGCGCGGAACAGCGCCTCGGACCGGTTGGTGTAACCGCCCTCGGTGTCGAAGGCCTCCGGTGCGAAGGTGACCGCGACGGCGATCGCGAGCTTCTTGGCGGGCAGGTACGCTTCGGTCGCCGCGTAGCCGGCGAACATCGGGTTCTGCAACAACCAGTTCCCGGAGATCACGATCCCCAGCCCGTAGGTATAGCCCAGCCCCTGGGGTGCGCAGGTGGGGCAGCCGGGCTGGGCGTGCGTCTTACCGCGCAGGTCGGTGGACACCATCTTCCGGTAGGAGTCCGGCGAGAGCAGCTTGCCCGAACCGATCCCCACCGCGGTGGCCTCCAAATCGTAGATGTTCGACGTCTGGATGGCGCCGTGCGTGATGGTCCACGACGGGTTCCAGAAGCTGGATTCCTCGTAGAACGGGGTGTCCCTGGGAATCCCGAGGAACGCGCGGCGTTCGGAGGTGAACGCGTGCAGCGCCGGCCCGGGAATCGCCGCGGTCAGCGACGCGGCCGTATTCGTCAGCCCGAGGGGCCGCAACACCTTGTCGGACAACAACTTCGATATGTCCTGGCCGGTCGCCTGCTCGATCGCCAGCCCGAGGAGCAGGTAGTTGGTGTGGGCGTAGTTCCAGTTGGTGCCGGGCTCGTAGAGCAGTTGTTCGGGCGTCGCGTAGCGCAGCAGCTCGTCGGTTGTCCACGCGCGGAACGGATCCGCGTTGACGGCGTCGGCGAACGCGTCATTGCCGATCACGTAGTCGCGGTATCCCGAGGTCATCTGGGCCAGCTGGCCGAGCGTGACCCGGTCGGCGTTGGGGAAGTCGGGCAACCACGTCGACAGTGTGTCGTCCAGCCGTAGCTTGTTCTCCTGGGCCAGGATCAGTAGCAGCGTCGCCACGTAGGAGATCGCGACGGCGCCGTTGCGGAAGTGCATGCCGGTGGTGGCGGGCACGCCGGTCATGGAGTCACCGACGGCCTCGGTGACCACCTCGGTGCCGTCCTCGGTGACCCGCACGATCACCGATCGCAGGTGATCCCCGGCCATCGCGTCGTGCACGATGGTCATCACCTTCTCCGCGCGCGGATCGGGCGCTTGCTGGGTGGGTGATTCCGGTGCCACGGCGGCCGGAACACAGCCCGTCACCACGCACGCGACGGCGACGACGAGTGCCGCAATGTGCCTGGCCGTGGTCATGGTTGATCTTGGCAGAGCTGCGCGCCGGGGGTGAGCGGCTTGACTAGGATGGCAACCGAGCATGCACGATCCGGTCCTCATCGCCTACGTGTTCACCGTCGGCATCGCCGTGGCGGCGCATTTCGCATTCCTCGGCTATCTGGTGGCGGGCGGGTTTCTCGCGTGGCGCTGGCCGCGCACCTTCTGGATGCACCTGATCGCGGTGTCGTGGGGAATCGCCGGTATCGCCATGACTCTGCCCTGCCCGCTCACGTCGCTGGAGCGGTGGGCCCGCGCGGGCGCGGGAATGCCTCCGCTGCCCGCCGACGGATTCATCGCGCACTACCTCACCGGCGTGTTCTACCCGGCTCATCTCGCCGTGGCCGTTCAGGTCGTCGTGTTCGCGCTCGTGCTGGTGTCGTGGGCCGTGGCCGCGCGGCGAGCCGCGGACCGACACGGCGGTGCCGTCAGGGCTCAGCGCGCCGAGCGGTAGCGGCGTTCGGGTCTGCCCACCCCGTACTGCAGCCGCAGTTCCAGCGCGCCCGTCTGCAGGTAGTGCTCGAGGTAGCGGCGCGCGCTCACCCGGGAAATGCCGACCAGGTCGGCACATTCGGCGGCCGACACCTCCCCGGCGCCGCGGACCGCGTCGAGCACCAGCTGGCCCGTCTCGGCGCCGAGCCCCTTCGGCAGCACCTGCCTGCGTGGCGCGCCCGCCCCCGGCGCGCCGAACAGTGAGTCGATCAGCGACTGGTCGGCGCCCCGATCGGACAGCAGCGCCTCGGCCCTGGCGGCGAAGGCCTCGAGTTTGGCCCGCAGCTGGGGGAACTCGAACGGTTTGATGAGATAGTCGGCGGCGCCGCCGTGCAGCGCGCCGCTGACGGTGTCCAGTTCGCGGGCCGCGGTGATCATGATGACCCCGACGGCCTCACCCGCCGATCGCAGCCGGCGCAGCACCTCCAGACCCGTCATGTCGGGCAGGTAGACGTCGAGCAGGATCAGGTCGGGCCGCAGGTCCTGGGCCGCGGTCAGCGCATCGGCGCCGGTGCGCGCGACGCCGACGGCGCGGAAGCCCTCGACGGCGTCGACGAATCGGCGGTGGATCTCGGCGACCATGAAATCGTCGTCGACGACGAGCACGTCACGCATGGGCGGCCGCCGTCCCGGCCGGGACCGCGCCCGGCCCGGTGTGTGGCAGCCGCACCACGAACAGGGCGCCGCCGGTCGGACCGTCGGTGATGTCGACGGTGCCGCCGTGTTGTGCGGTGACCAGCCGAACCAGCGCAAGGCCGATGCCGCGGCCGCCGGACACGTCGGGTTTGGAGGTCACCCCCCGCGCGAAGATCGCCTCCCGAAGGTGGTGCGGCACACCGGGACCGGAGTCGGCGACGGAAAGGACCAGTCCCGCGTCGTCGTTGATGCGCACGGTCACCCGGGCCTGGCCCGCGCCCACCGATACGTCCACGGCGTTGTCGATCAGGTTGCCGAGCACGGTGATCACGTCGGTCGCGACGGCCGGGCCGAGTGCGCTCAGCCGCGACTCGGGCGCGATCGCGAGGGTCACCCCGCTCTCGGCCGCCAGTGTCGTCTTGGCGATCAGCAGCGCCGATACCGCGGGATCGGAGATGCGTTGTGTCACAGCGTCACTGATCTCGGCGCGGCGGCGGGTCAGGGCGCCGATCAGATCGCGCACGGCGTCGAACTCGCCCAGCTGCACCAACCCGGAGATGGTGTGCAGCTGGTTGGCGAACTCGTGGGTCTGGGCGCGCAGGGTGTCGGTGACACTCTTGTGCGACGACAATTGGCCCTGCAGCGCCGCCAGTTCGGTGCTGTCGCGCATCGTGGTGACCGTACCGATGCGCTGGCCCTGACTCGTCGCCGGGCGACGGCTCAGCGCCAGCACCCGGGTGCGGGTCGCGATGACCACGTCGCGGCCGTCCTCGCCCGACAGCAGGAACTCCACGACCGCCGGGTCGAGGCCGACGCGGTCGGCCCGCCTGCCCACCGCGGCGGGGGAGACTTCGAGCAGTTCGTGGGCGCTGTCGTTGAGCAACGTGATGTCCCCTTCGTTGTTGACCGCGACGACGCCTTCACGGATGCTGTGCAGCAACGCTTCCCGGTGGTCGGCGAGGCTGGCGATCTCGGCGATCTCCAGGCCGCGGGTGTGGCGTTTGATCCGGCGCGACAGCAGCCAGGACGTGAGCAGACCCAGTGCGGCGCCAAGCCCGAGATAGAACAGCAGGCGTTCCCCCGCACCGGCGAGCAACTCCCACACCGACGGATAACCCTCGCCGACCGACACGATGGCCAGCGTGGCGCCATCGGTGCCCAGGATCGGTACCTGCCCGATCAGGCTGTGCTCCCCGTCGACGTCGCCGTCACCGAACCATGCGCGGCCCTCGTCGGCGGTGCTGGCGCGCAGATCGACGCGCTGGCCGATCCGGGAGGGGTCCGATGATGCGCGCACCACACCTTGCGGGTCGAGGATCTCCGCGAAGTCGGCGCCCGAGAGCGCGACCGCCCGGTCCACGTCGGGCGCGAGCACCCGCCAGGCGTAGGGGTCGGCGTAACGGTCGCGGATGATCGGGGTGGACGCCATGTTCTCCGCCACCGCGATCAGCCGCTGCCCGCGGACCTCGCGGAACTCGCGGGTGGACTGCGCCACTGAGACCGCCGCAACGGCGATCAGCACCACACCCACCACCAGCAGCTGGAACAGCAGGAACTGGCCGGCCAGGCTACGCAGCCGTAGCAGCCGTACCGCCGGTGACCACCACGAGGTCATTTTCGAGTCATGTCCGCATCGTGTTCAAAACGACCAATACTTCCTTTGCGTACTAATCAGTGACCTAGCTCACGCTCTGGGTTCAGTATTGCTGAGCATCACAAATCTGTGAGTGGGAGTGTGACGTGACAACGACAGTGACAAAACCTCTAATTCGACACCGACGATACAAACTGGTCAGCGGCTTGGTGATGGCCGTCATCGCGGCGCTGCTGCTGACCTCGTGCGGGGTGACTCGCAATGACAACACGGGGCTACACCGGCTGCGAATGATGGTGCCCAACAGCCCCGGCGGCGGATACGACCTCACCGCGCGTACCGCGATCAAGATCATGGAAGACGAGGGCATCACCGGCCGCGTCGAGGTCTTCAACGTCATCGGTGCCGGCGGCACGGTCGCCATGGCCCGGCTGATGAACGAGCGGGGCAACGGCGACCTGATGATGATGATGGGCCTCGGCGTGGTCGGGGCCACCTTCACCAACGGGTCCAAGGCGAGGGCGTCCGACGCCACCGCACTGGCCCGCATGGTGCAGGAGCAGGAAGGCATCCTGGTTCCCGGGGATTCCCCGTTCAAGACGGTCGACGACTTCGTGGCGGCATGGAAGGCCGATCCCTCGAAGGTGACCATCGGCGGCGGATCGTCACCGGGCGGCCCGGACCACCTGTTCCCGATGGAGACCGCACGAGCGGCCGGGGTCAACCCGTCCGAGGTCAACTACGTCTCCTACGACGGCGGCGGTGATCTGCTGACCGCGCTGCTCGGTAAGAAGATCGCGGCGGGCACCTCGGGGCTCGGCGAGTACGTCGACCAGATCGAGGCGGGCCAGGTCCGCGTGCTGGCCGTGTCCGGAGACGAGCGGGTGGAGGGCGTCGACGCGCCCACCCTGACCGAGGCCGGCATCGACCTGACGTTCACCAACTGGCGGGGCATCATCGCCCCGCCCGGCATTGCGGAGGAAGACCGCGCAGCGATGGTGCAGATCCTCGAGAAGCTCCACGCCACGGACGCCTGGAAGGAGGCGCTGGTGAAGAACGGCTGGACCGACGCGTTCATGACCGGACCGGAATTCGAGCAGTTCCTGAAAGAGCAGGACAACCGCGTCGAGACGACGCTGACCGATTTGGGCCTGGTGTGAGCGCCCCGGCCCCAACGGCCGAGGTGAAGGCTCGGCCCGACTACGCGCAATTCGTCGTCTGCGTCGTGATGGTGCTCGTCGGCGCTTTCGTGATCTTCGACGCGGTGACCATGCCCGGCGGCTATGCGAAGGTGGATCCCGTTGGGCCACGGATGTTCCCGATCGTCATCGGGGTCGGACTGCTGCTCATGTCGGTCGTGATGGCGGTGGCGATCCTGCGCGGGTCGCGGGGCGAACCCGAGGGCGGCGAGGACATCGACCTGGACGAACCGAGCGACTGGCGAACCGTCATGCTGCTCGTCGCGTTGTTCGTCGCCGTCATCATCGGTGTCCAGCCGCTCGGCTGGGCCATCATGGGGGCGGTGCTGTTCGCCGGTGCCGCGACGATTCTGGGTAGCAAGCACTACGTCCGCAACGTCGCGATCGGCGCGTTGCTGGCCGTGGGCAGCTTCTACGCGTTCTACTCCGGGCTCGGAATCCCGTTGCCCGCAGGCATTCTGGACGGGATTCTGTAATGGGTAACTTCGAATGGCTACTTCAGGGGTTCGCCGAAGCTGCCACCCCGATGAACCTGCTCTACGCGGTGATCGGTGTGCTGCTCGGCACCGCGGTGGGTGTGCTGCCCGGCATCGGGCCGGCGATGACGGTGGCGCTGCTGCTGCCGATCACCTACAACGTCAGCCCCAGCGCGGCGTTCATTATGTTCGCGGGCATCTTCTACGGCGGTATGTACGGTGGGTCGACGACGTCGATCCTGCTCAACACGCCGGGGGAATCGTCCTCGGTGATCACGGCCATCGAGGGCAACAGGATGGCCAAGGCGGGCCGAGCCGCACAGGCGTTGGCCACGGCGGCAATTGGGTCGTTCGTGGCAGGTGCCATCGGCACCATGCTGCTGGCGGCGTTCGCCCCCGCGGTGTCGCGGTTCGCGGTCACCCTGGGCGCGCCGTCCTACCTGGCGATCATGCTGTTCGCGCTGGTGGCCGTCACCGCGGTGCTCGGTGCTTCCAAGATGCGCGGGCTGACCTCACTGCTGCTCGGCCTGGCGATCGGCCTGGTCGGCATCGACTCGTTGACCGGTCAGCCGCGCGCCACCTTCGGGTTGCCGCAGCTGTCCGACGGCATCGACATCGTGGTGATCGCGGTCGCGATCTTCGCGCTCGGTGAGGCGCTGTGGGTCGCGGCCCATCTGCGCAGGCGTCCGACCGACGTCATTCCGGTCGGGCGGCCGTGGATGAGCAAGTCGGACTGGAGCCGGTCGTGGAAGCCGTGGCTGCGCGGCACCGCTTACGGCTTTCCGTTCGGGGCGCTGCCCGCCGGTGGCGCCGAGCTGCCGACGTTCCTGTCCTATGTGACCGAGCGCAAGCTGTCCAAGCATCCCGAGGAGTTCGGCAAGGGCGCCATCGAGGGTGTGGCGGGGCCAGAGGCCGCCAACAACGCCTCGGCGGCGGGCACCCTGGTGCCGATGCTGTCGCTGGGTCTGCCCACCAACGCCACCGCGGCGGTGATGCTGACCGCGTTCGTGTCCTATGGCATCCAGCCCGGCCCGACGCTGTTCGACAAGGAACCGCTGCTGATCTGGACGCTGATCGCGAGCCTGTTCATCGGCAACTTCCTGCTGCTGGTGCTCAACCTGCCGCTGGCGCCGCTGTGGGCCAAGCTGCTGCGCACCCCGCGGCCGTATCTCTACGCAGGCATCCTGTTCTTCGCGACACTGGGTGCGCTCGCCGTCAACATCGCCCCGCTGGATCTGGCACTGCTGTTGGTGTTCGGTCTGCTCGGCCTGATGATGCGCCGGTTCGGGCTGCCGATCCTGCCGCTGATCATCGGTGTGATCCTCGGCCCGCGTATCGAGCGTCAGCTGCGGCAGAGCCTGCAGCTCGGCGGCGGTGACTGGGGCAGCCTTTTCACCGAGCCGGTGGCGATCGTCACCTACATCGCCATGGCGCTGCTGATAGCGTTGCCGTTGATCCTGAAGCTCTTCCACCGGCCGGAGCCCGACATCATCCACGCGGCTCCGGAGGACTTCCCACCGCTCGACCACGAGGGACATGTCATCGGCGGCAACGGTGCCGCGCCGGCGGATGTCAGCGTTGGAGACAATGCGCCGGAAGAAACGAGAAAGCCATGATCGTCGTCGGATACACCGCCGACCGCTTTGGGCACGCCGCGCTCGATCACGCGATCGACGAGGCCAAGCTGCGGGAGACCAGCCTGCTGGTGATCAACTCCACCGAGGGCAATTCCTACGTCGACAACCGGTTCGCCGGTGCAGGCGAGGTCTACGACGTGGAGACCAGGCTGGCGGCGTGCGGGGTGGAGTTCGAACTCGCACAGCCCGTGGGTGTCGGCGCCGCCGACCAGCTGCTGGCGGCAATGGACCGCCCGGATGCCGATCTGCTGGTCATCGGCATCCGGCACCGCAACCCGGTGGGCAAGCTGCTGATGGGCAGCGTCGCTCAGCACGTGCTCCTGGAGTGCCCGAAGCCGGTGCTGGCGGTCAAACCCCCCGACTGATCCCACGCCACACACCGCGAAAGTGCGTCCAGATCGGGTTCTCGAACGAATTCACGATCTGGACGCACACTCGATTGCTGGGCGGCTCAGCGTGAGATCAGTTGCAGCCAGCGACGCATCACCAGATCCGCGAGGTTCCGGGTCTGCTGTTCGACGGCGTTGATCTCCTCGACGAGCGCATCGACGGCGTCCGCACCCAGCGTCGTCTCCAGGGCCGATCGGTATTCGTCGATCCGCAGCCACTGCAGGGCCAGCGCCGAGTCAGTCTCGGCGCGGCTCCGAAGCGAGCCTGGACGTACTCATCGGCCAACACGCTACCCGCGCGCACATTGCCGCCGAAGCGAGCGCTGCGCGGCGGCGGGCGTCAGCGCTTCACACCGATCCCGACCCGACTGGTCAGTCAATCGGGGCGCACGACCTCGTCCGCCGGAGTCGACCGCGCGGTTCACTGCCGCGTCCGGCGGGCACCGCGCACGGCGGTCGGCGTCGTGCCGAACCAGCGTTTGCAGGATCGGGTGAACACACTCTGTTCGGCGTACCCGAGCTGGCGGCTGACCTGGTCCAGGCTGAGGTCGGTGTCGAGCAGTAGGCGGTGGGCGGTGTCGCGTCGCGCCTGGTCGACCAGCTCGGCGAAGGTCGTGTGCTCGGCGGCCAGCCGGCGCTGCAGCGTCTTGGGATGAATGCCGAGGTGGAGGGCGATGTCGTCGCGGGTCACCACCCCGGCGGGCAACAGCTGGCGTACCAGGCTGCGCGCCAGATTGGTGGTGGACGGCGTGTGTTCGCCGACGGTGTCGGTGAGGTAGTCGACGGCGGTCCGGTGGGCGAGGCGGTCGGCGGGCAGGGGCCGTTGGAGATCCGCTGCGCGCAGGACGAATCCCGCGACGGGTTCGCAGAAGGTGGGCGCACAACCGAAATACTGCAGGTAGTCGTCGGCCGGGGTCGACGCCCGGTGCGGCAGATTCACGGAGACGGGTCGGTACGTGGTGCCGAGGAACAGGTGCAGCACCCGAAGGGTCACCCCCAGCGAGAGTTCGATCGCCTGGGTTTGCGGCGGAGCCGGGTCGAGCAGGTACTCGAATTCGAAGCGGCGCAGGTCGGGGTCGAGGTGCGGGGTCATCCGTGCGCTGATCGCCGGGCAGTACGCGGCCATGAACTTGTCGAAGATGACGAACGCATCGGCAACGGTGTCGGCGTTGCGTGCGGCCAGCCCGACCGCTCCGAGGATCTCGATGTCCTGCCGGCGCGCCAGCCGCCTGCCGAAGTCGGGCGCTTTCAGTGTGGCGGCGGCGGTTTCGAGCATGCGGGCCCCGCTGGGCAGCGAGATGAACCGATCGTGCCTGCCGACGTCGTCGTGCGGGATGCGGGCTTCCGATACCAGCGCGTCGCTGTCGCCGCCGAGTTCGGCGACGAGTTGGTGAAAGCCGGTCAACGCCGTTCCCCGGATGACCGACATGTCCCCGACTGTCAATTATCTCTCCCCGAATGTCAAGACGAACGGTGGTCGGTTGCTGCACAGTGAATGGCCGGGTCGGTTGTCTGCCGAGAAAGGGGCGGTGTTGTCTGACGGGCTGGGTGATCAGGTAGTCGCAGCGGTGCTGCCCGGTGGGGGCGTGTTGCCGTTCCCGCCGGTTCCCTCGGCCAGCATCGCGGGCCGCACGATGCAGGAATCGACGTACACGCCGCGCGCCATCCCGCGCAGGCTTCACGACGACACCCCGAACATCGTCATCGTGCTGATCGACGATGCCGGGCCGGGTCTGCCGTCGACGCTGGGCGGCGAGGTGACCACCGCGACGATGGACCGGATCCTTGCAGAAGGTGTGTCCTACAACCGCTTTCACACCACCGCCATGTGTTCGCCGACGCGGGCGTCGCTGCTGACGGGGCGCAACCACCATGAGATCGGCAACGGTCAGATCGCCGAACTCGCCAACGACTGGGACGGTTACGCGGGCAAGATCCCGCGCTCGAGCGCGACGGTGGCCGAGGTGCTCAAGCAGTACGGATACGCCACCTCGGCGTTCGGCAAGTGGCACAACACTCCGGCCGAGGAGACCACCGCCGCCGGGCCGTTCGAGAACTGGCCCACCGGTTTGGGTTTCGAATACTTCTACGGGTTCCTGGCCGGTGAGGCATCACAGTACGAGCCGCATCTGGTGCGCAACACCACCGTGGTCCGCCCACCCAAGACGCCGGAGCAGGGCTATCACCTCTCCG
Organism: Mycobacterium sp.; assembly: GCF_044223235.1. GTDB lineage: Bacteria > Actinomycetota > Actinomycetes > Mycobacteriales > Mycobacteriaceae > Mycobacterium. The sequence continues at coordinate 509,872 of NZ_JBGAME010000001.1, read as the reverse complement.
AGGACCTGGCGGACGACGCGATCTCGTGGCTGCGCCAGCACAAGGCGTTCAACGCCGACAAGCCCTTCTTCATGTACTGGGCCAGCGGCTGTCTGCACGGACCGCACCACATCATGAAGGAATGGGCCGACAAGTACGCCGGTAAGTTCGACGACGGCTGGGACGCCTACCGGGAGCGGGTGTTCGACCGTGCCAAGGAGAAGGGCTGGATTCCCGCCGACTGCGAACTCACCGAGCGTGACGAGTTGCTGGCCGCGTGGGACGACATCCCCGAGGACGAGAAGCCGTTCCAGCGCCGCCTGATGGAGGTCGCCGCCGGCTACGCCGAACACGTCGACGTGCAGGTGGGTCGCATCGCCGACGAACTGGACCGCCTCGGCTACGCCGACAACACCCTGTTCCTCTACATCTGGGGCGACAACGGGTCGTCGGGTGAGGGCCAGAACGGTACGATCGCCGAACTGTTGGCGCAGAACGGGATCCCCACCACCGTCCGCCAGCACATCGATGCGCTCGACGAACTCGGCGGCCTGGACGTGCTGGGGTCCCCGATGGTGGACAACCAGTACCACGCGGCCTGGGCGTGGGCCGGCTCCACCCCGTACAAGGGCATGAAGCTGCTGGCCTCGCACCTGGGCGGCACCCGAAACCCCATGGTGGTGCGGTGGCCGGCGAAGGTCGCCCCGGATCCGACACCGCGGTCGGTGTTTCTGCACTGCACCGACGTCGTACCGACGATCTACGAGATCGTCGGAATCGAGCCGCCGCGCACGGTCTACGGCGAGCAGCAGATCCCGATCGCCGGGGCGAGCTTCGCGCGCACCCTGGTCGACGCGAACGCGCCGGGCGGGAAGAAGACGCAGTACTTCGAGATCATGGGCAGCCGGTCGATCTATGACGACGGCTGGCTGGCCTGCGCCCGCGGGCCGCGTCTGCCGTGGGTGCCCGGCCTGCCCGGGGGTATCGCCACCTGGACGCCCGACGCCGACGTCTGGGAGCTGTACAACCTGGACGAGGACTGGTCGCAGGCCAACGATCTGGCGGCGCAGCTGCCCGAGAAGCTCGCCCAGCTGCGCGAGTTGTTCGCCATCGAGGCCGCCCGCAATTCGGTGCTGCCGATCGGCGGCGGCCTGTGGGTGCCGGCCCTTCACCCCGAACTGCGCATCGCGCCGCCGTACCGCGAGTGGGAGTTCTCCGGCGACATGGTGCGGATGCCCGAATTCTGCGCGCCGGCGCTGGGCAACAAGAACAACACCGTCACCATCGAGGCCGACATCCCCGCCGACGCCAATGGGGTGCTGTACGCGCTCGGCGGCGCGGCGGGCGGGCTGACGTGCTACTTCGACGACGGGCACCTGGTCTACGAGTACAACCTGTTCATCCTGTCGCGCACGGTGATCCGATCAGCGGACAAGGTCGCGCCGGGGGCGGCGACGATCACGGTGACCACGCAGTACGCCGAGCCGCGCCCGGCGGGGCCGCTGGACATCACGGTGACGCGCGACGGCGAGCCGATCGCATCCGGTCAGGTGCCGATCAGCGCGCCGCTGCTGTTCACCGCCAACGACTGCCTCGACATCGGCACCTGCCTGGGCTCGCCGGTATCGCGGGACTACTACCACCGCGCCCCGTTCCCGTTCGAGGGTCACATCCGCCGCGTCCACATGGCCTACACCTGACGGATCAGTCCGGCAGGCAGACGGTGCCGTCGACCTCGCAGACGGGGTAGCTGCGCACCGACATCCCCGTCCCGGACATCTCGGTGCCCGTGGTGAGGTCGAAGGCGTAGTTGTGCAGCGGGCACACCACCTGCGCGTCGTCGGTCAGCCCGTCGGCGAGCGGGCCGCCCTTGTGCGGGCAGATCGCGTCCAGTGCCCGCAGCGATCCGTCCCGCAGCCGGTACACGGCGATCTGGGTACCGTCGACGGCGTACGTGCGCCCCTCACCGACGGGGATGTCGCCGGCGGGGCCGAGTTCGACGCTCATCGGCGGCCAGCGATTTCGGCGCGCTTTCCGACGCTGCGCGCACGAATCCGCGCCCAAATCGCGGTCATCGCACAGGCACCTGGGGGAGCACCGTCAGCGGCAGCGACGTCCGGAACTGTCCCTCGCTCACCGGTTCACGTCCGTCCAGCCACGGATCCCGGTAGGCGTCAACGGATTTCTGCATCCGTTCGTCCAATCCCGCGGCCAGGCCCTCGACGTCGTCCACCACCACCGCGCGGATCTTGTCGATCCCCACCCGCGGCACCCACTTGTAGGTTCGCTCAAGCCAGTTCGCGTTCTCGCGGTAGTACTGCAGGAATCGCCCGGTCAACGTGATCACGGTCTGCGGATCGTCGACGGTGGCCAGCAGGTCACCCTTGCGGATGTGCGCACCGGCGGCCCCGCCCACGTAGATCTCCCAGCGGCCGCCGTCGACCGCGACCACCCCGAGGTCCTTGCACAGCGACTCGGCGCAGTTGCGCGGACAGCCCGTGACCGCGAGCTTCATCTTCGCCGGGCTGGCCAGGCCCTGGTAGCGCTCCTCCAGCGCGATGCCCAGTCCCGTCGAGTCGCCGACACCGAAGCGGCAGAAGTCGCTTCCCACACAGGTTTTCACCGTTCGGAAGCTCTTGCCGTAGGCATAGCCCGACGGCATGTCCAGATCCGCCCACACCCCGGGCAGGTCCTCCTTGCGCACCCCGAGCAGGTCGATGCGTTGGCCCCCGGTGCATTTGATCATCGGGATCTCATACTTCTCGGCGACGTCGGCGATCCTGCGCAGCTGCGCGACGCTGGTCACTCCGCCCTTCATCTGCGGCACCACCGAGAACGTGCCGTCGCGCTGAATGTTGGCGTGCACCCGGTCGTTGATGAATCGGGCGTCACGTTCGTCGACGAACTCGTCGGCCCACATCATCTCCAGCAGCGATGCCAGCCCCATCTTCGAACTCGCGTCCGGCTTGCCGTCCGGCGCCAGCGCCGCGAACACCGACGACACCGAATGCAGCTGCAGCTCACGGATTGTCGCCATGAGCGTGGGCTTGTCGTACGGGATGCCCGGAACGTACCAGGATGCCGACGGGTCCTCGGTCATCGCGCCGCCCGCGGCCCACTCCACCACCTGGGCCACCAACTCCTTGCACGACCCGCAGCCCTTACCGGCCTTGGTCTTCGCCATCACACCGCTCAGCGATGTCTCGCCGCCCTGAACACAGGCGACCAGCGCGCCCTTGGACACCCCGTTGCAGTTGCACACCTGCGCGTCGTCGGCGAGTTCGGAGACTCCGACACCGATGTCGGGGGTGCCGATGTCGAACATCAGTGACACCCGCTCGTCGGGCAGCGGCAGGCCGCTGTCGAATGCCTGGGTCAGGAACGACACCTTCGACACGTCACCCACCAGCGTGGCGCCGACCAGCTTGCCGTCGCGGATCACGATCGTCTTGTACACACCGTGTTTGGGCTCGCTGTACTGGACGAACTCGTCGTCCTCGTGTTCGGGCGCCTTGACGCCCATCGCCGCGACGTCGACACCGGCCACCTTGAGTTTGGTGGCGGTGCGCGAGCCGTGGTAGGCCGCCGAGCGGTCGGCGCCGGTGATGTGGTCGGCCAGCACGGCCGCCTGCTCCCACAGCGGGGCCACCAGCCCGTACACCTGGCCGCGGTGCTGGGCGCACTCGCCGACGACATAGACGCGGTCGTCGTCGACGGAGCGCATGTGGTCGTCGGTGACGATCGCGCGTTCGACGGTGAGTCCGGCGCGTTGCGCCAGACCGACATTGGGCCGGATACCGGTGGCGATCACCAGCATGTCGCAGTCGACGGTGGACCCGTCGGCGAACCCGATGCCGCGCAACCGCCCGTCGTCCTCGGTGAACACCTCCGTGGTCCGCTTGGACGTGAGCACCTCGATGCCGAGATCCTCGACGGAACGGCGCAGGATGGCTCCCGCGGTGTCGTCGAGCTGGGCGTTCATCAGCGTCGGACCGGAATGCACCACGGCCGCGGCCAGGCCGCGATTCTGTAGGCCCCGTGCGGCTTCCAGGCCGAGCAGACCGCCGCCGATGACGACGGCCTTGCTCCGGTTGTCGGCTTCGGCGATCATCGCGGCGGTGTCGTCAAGCGTGCGGAATCCGAACACCCCGTCGGCCAGCGTCTTGTTGTCGGCCCACAGCCCGGCCATCGGCGGGAAGAACGCGCGGCTTCCGGTGGCGATGATCAGGTAGTCGTAGCGCATCGTCGTGCCGTCGTCGGCGTGTACAAGCCGCGCGTAGCGGTCCAGCCGCACCACGCGCACACCGGCGCGCAGATCCACCCCGTTGTCGGCGTACCAGTCGAGTTCGTTGAGGTAGATGTCGGTCGTATCATCGATCCCGGCAAGCACATTCGACAACATGATGCGGTTGTAGTTGCCGTACGGCTCGTCCCCGAACACGGTGATTTGGAAAAGCTCAGCATTACTTCGGCGGTCTTGTCGCGCCAGGATCTCCTCCACGGCGCGCATACCTGCCATGCCGTTGCCGATGACGACCAGTTGCGGTCGGCTCATTCGACCTCCACCAGGCCCAGGTCGACGATCACGGTGCCCTTGCTGCCGTCCGGTGCGGCGATGAACATTTCGAGCACGGTGTCGGCAAGCAGGTCCTCGACCACCCGCAGCGAAACGTGGGTGGCACCCCTGGCGGCAATAGGGAAGTAGCGCATGGGTTTTCCGTCACGATAGAGCACCACCGTGACCATCTGCTTGGCCGAGTTGCCACCGCGGAAGTACACCGGCTGGGCGATCGACCCGGCGGGCACCACATAGCGCAGCGAATCGTCGAGCAGGACGGGTTTGTCATAACCGCTGCCTTCGAAATCGAAGGCACCTTGGAGAAATGTGGGGCTACTTCCGTCCGTCATGCAATTGCTCGCCTTCTGAAGCGCTCGATGAGCGGGGCTGGTTTGCACGAAGCTAGAAGCCTTCTGTTTCCAGCGCATTTCGGGCGTGCTTCGGCAATGGGTCCCAGTTCTCACCTGGAATTCTTCTCACGGTGGCGTGACCTGCGATGTGAGGCGCTTTTGACAATGCGGTCACGAAGGGGCAATCGAAGCGGAATCCCCTGGTCGTAAACCTGTTGTCACGTACTTCGCCGATCGATACCGGAGGCCGCCCATGCCCACCTTGTCCTTGTCCCGTAACCGGGACACCGAACGATCCCGCAGCCGGGATATCGAACACTCCCGCAGGCGGGATATCGAGCACTGGGACGCCGAGGACGTCGCGGCCTGGGAGGCAGGTGGCAAGCAGATCGCCAAGCGCAACCTGATCTGGTCCATCGTCGCCGAGCACGTCGGGTTCTCGGTGTGGTCGATCTGGTCGGTGATGGTGCTGTTCATGCCGCAGGACGTCTACCACATCGACGCCGCGGGCAAGTTCTTCCTGGTCGCGGTGCCGACGCTGGTCGGTGCGTTCATGCGCATCCCTTACACCATCGCCCCCGCCCGGTTCGGTGGCCGCAACTGGACCATCGTCAGCGCACTGCTGCTGCTGATCCCGCTGGTGCTGACGCTGATCTTCATGAACCGGCCGAGTACGTCGTACACCACGTTCATGGTGATCGCGGCGTTCGCCGGCCTCGGCGGCGGCAACTTCGCCTCGTCGATGACCAACATCAATGCCTTCTACCCCCAGCGTCTCAAGGGCTGGGCGCTTGGCCTCAACGCCGGCGGCGGCAACATCGGCGTGCCGGTGATCCAGCTGATCGGCCTGCTGGTGATCGCCACCGTCGGCAACACCCGGCCCGAGATCGTCTGCGCCATCTACCTGGTCGCCGTCGCCCTGGCCGCGCTGGGCGCCGCGCTGTACATGGACAACCTGCGTAACCAGAAGTCCAACCTCGGCGCGCTCGGTGAGGCACTGCGCTTCCGGCACTCCTGGGTGATGAGCTTCCTCTACATCGGCACCTTCGGTTCGTTCATCGGCTTCTCGTTCGCCTTCGGCCAGGTGCTGCAGATCAACTTCCTCGCGGGCGGCGACACCCCGGCGCAGGCCTCGCTGCACGCCGCGCAGATCGCGTTCATCGGCCCGCTGCTCGGATCGCTGGCGCGCCCGGTGGGCGGCAAGCTGGCCGACCGGATCGGCGGCGGCAAGCTCACGCTGTACACCTTTGTGGCGATGATCTTCGCTGCCGGAATCCTGGTCACTGCCGGCACGATCGACGACGGCACGGCGGGTGCGGCCACCGGCAGCCAGATGGTGGCCTTTGTGGCCGGCTTCATCCTGCTGTTCATCCTGTCCGGCATCGGCAACGGCTCCACCTACAAGATGATCCCGTCGATCTTCGAGGCCAAGGCCCAGAGTCGCGACGAGCTGTCCGCCCAGGAGAAGTCGCAGTGGTCGCGCAGCATGTCGGGTGCGCTGATCGGCTTCGCCGGTGCGGTCGGGGCCCTGGGCGGAGTGTTCATCAACATCGTGCTGCGGGCCTCCTACGTCAGCGACGCGAAGTCGGCCACCATGGCGTTCTGGGTGTTCCTCGGCTTCTACGTGGTGTGCGCGTTCGTCACCTGGTTCGTGTTCCTGCGGCTGCACGAGCACCGCGCACACACCGGTGAGCACATCGGCCGGATGTCTGCGCCCGTGGGGGCAGCGGCGAGTTGACGAGTCGGCCCGCCACAGCCCGCACCGCATGCTCCTACTGCGGTGTGGGCTGTGGCATCACGGTGCAGACGACGGACGGCCCGTCCGGACGTCCGGTCATCGCGCGAGTCAGCGGAGATAAGCTGCACCCCACCAACTTTGGCAGGCTGTGTACCAAAGGCGCGACGCACGCTGAGATGATGCGTGCCGTCGACGGCCGGCTCGCGACGGCTCTGGTGCGTCCGGGTCGCGACGACGAACTCACGCCCGTCCCCGTCGACGACGCGATCGCCGAGGCGGTCGGCCGGTTGCGGGCCATCATCGACGAGCACGGGCCGGATGCGGTCGCGCTCTACGTGTCGGGCCAGATGTCCATCGAGGCCCAGTATCTGGCCACCAAACTGGCCAAGGGCTACCTGCGCACCGTGCACATCGAGTCGAACTCGCGGCTGTGCATGGCCAGTGCGGGCACCGGCTTCAAGCAGTCGCTCGGCGCCGACGGCCCGCCCGGCTCCTACACCGACTTCGACTGCACCGACCTGTTCTTCGTCATCGGCTCGAATATGGCCGACTGCCACCCCATCCTGTATCTGCGGATGGTGGACCGGCTCAAGGCCGGCGCCAAACTGATCGTCGTCGACCCGCGCCGCACCACCACCGCCGACCGGGCCGACCTGTACCTGCCGATCAGGCCGGGGACCGATCTCGCGCTGCTCAACGGGATCCTGCACCTGCTGGTCCAAAGCGGCGACATCGACGCCGAGTTCATCGCCGAACACACCGATGGCTGGGACGCGATGCCCGCGTTCCTCGCCGAATACCCACCCGAGCGAGTCGCCGAGATCACGGGCCTGCCCGAGGCCGACATCCGCACCGCCGCACGGATGATCGCCGAGGCGGGGGAGTGGATGAGCTGCTGGACCATGGGACTCAACCAGAGCACCCACGGCACCTGGAACACCAACGCCCTCTGCAATCTGCACCTGGCCACCGGCGCGATCTGCCGGCCTGGCAGCGGCCCGATGTCGCTGACCGGCCAGCCCAACGCCATGGGTGGGCGCGAAATGGGTTACATGGGGCCGGGACTGCCCGGCCAGCGTGCGGTGCTTTCGGCGTCCGACCGTGACTTCGTCGAGACGCAATGGGGGCTGGAGCCGGGCACCATCCGCTCCGACGTCGGCCCTGGCACCATCGAGATGTTCCGGCAGATGGCCGACGGGGCGGTCAAGGCATGCTGGATCATCTGCACCAATCCCGTTGCCACCGTGGCCAACCGCAAGACCGTCATCACCGGGCTGGAGGCCGCCGAACTCGTCATCACCCAGGACGCCTACCGCGACACCGCCACCAACCGCTACGCCGACATCGTGCTTCCGGCCACCCTGTGGTCGGAATCCGATGCGGTGATGGTGAATTCGGAGCGGAACCTCACGCTGCTGAACGCGACGACCCCGCCCGTGGGCGACGCGCGTCCGGACTGGGAGCTGATCTGCCAGGTCGCCGAACACCTCGGATTCGGTGCAGCCTTCAGCTACAAGTCCAGCGAGGAGATCTTCGACGAGATCCGCATGTTCTGGAACCCCCAGACGGGCTATGACCTGCGCGGGGCCAGCTACGACCGGCTGCGGCAGACGCCGCTGCAGTGGCCATGCCCGCCCGAGGACGCACCCGGCGGAGCCGCCGATCGCCACCCGATCCGCTACCTCAACGACGGCGTCAGCCAGACGCTGTTCGTCGACGACGACGGTCACCGTCCGCGGCTGGCCTTTGCCACCCCGTCGAGGCGGGCGGTGTTTCACCCGCGTCCGCACATGGAGCCCGCCGAGCTGCCCGACGACGACTTCCCGATGGTCCTCAACACCGGCCGCCTGCAGCACCAGTGGCACACCATGACCAAGACGGGCAAGGTGGACAAGCTCAACAAGCTCAACAGTGGCCCGTTCGTCGAGGTCCACCCCGTCGACGCCGCCGGGCTAGAGATCGGCGACGGCCAGCCGATCGAGCTGACCTCCCGGCGGGGGCGGGCCGTGCTACCGGCAGTGGTGACCGACCGGATTCGGCCAGGCAGTGTGTGGGTACCGTTCCACTGGAATGACGAACATGGCGAATACGTCACGATCAACGCGCTGACCAGCGACGCGGTCGACGCCGCATCGCTGCAACCGGAGTTCAAGGTGTGCGCGGTGCACCTTCGCCCGATCGGCCCGGCTCCGACGTCGGCGCATCCGCTCGCCGCGGAACTCGGGCTGGCCCAGACTCGCCGGCCCGAGCTGACCGGTGACGAAAAGCTCTATATCGCGGCGTTTCTCAGTTCACTGACCGACACTCCCGCCGGTGTTCCTGTGCTGCCGGATTCCGCGCCGGTGACGGCGGCGGTGCGGCTGTGGGTGAACGGTTCACTGGCGGGACGCTATTCGCGGGCGCCCGCGGAGACACCGGACCCGGACGGGCCGCAGCCGCTGGTGATGTGGGCCTCCCAGACCGGCAACGCCGAGGATTTCGCGGGCAGGCTCGCGGGTCAGCTCGGCGGTGCCCGGCTGATGAACATGGACGATGTCGAGCTGACGGACCTGGCGGCGTCTCAGGAAGTGCTGGTGGTGACGAGCACGTTCGGCGACGGCGGGCCACCGGACAACGGCGCGGACTTCTGGAGCCGCCTGGAATCCTCCGACGCACCCGCGCTGGACGGGGTGCGGTATGCGGTGCTCGGTATCGGCGACCGGTCCTACGACAACTTCTGCGGCCACGCCAAATCGCTCGACGGCCGGCTGGCGGCCCTCGGCGCCACCAAGCTGCTCGACCGCACCGAATGCGAGGCGTACGACGACGAGCCGATGTCGCAGTGGGCGCAGAAAGTCGCCGGGCTGCTGAGCAGTCCGGCGGAGGCGTCGCCGAACGGTGGCATCGTCACCGCAGAACCGAAGCCGTCGGCCGCGCCCGAACTGTTCACCCGCGCCGCGCCCGTCGCCGCGCCGCTGAGCCGCAACACGGCGCTGACCCCGGCGGGATCGGCAAAAGAGGTGCGCCAGTTCGGTTTCGACATCTCGCAGTACGACGTCACGTACTCCGCGGGTGACTCGTTGGGGGTGTATGCCGCCAACGATCCGGCGGCGGTCGAGGCGTGGCTGGCCGCGACCGGCCTGAGCGCGGAACGCGTCGTGGGCCTCGACGGGGCCGAGGGCACGCTGGGGGAGGCGTTGCGCAGCCACTACGACTTCTGCCGCGTCACACCGACCCTGCTGAACTTCATTGCGGAGCGTTCTCCCGCGGCCGCATCGATCCTCAAGGGCCCCAAGGACCGGCTGCAGAAGTGGCTGGTCAATCGCAACGGGCTGGATCTGGTTCGGGAGTTCGGGGTGCGCGCGAACCCCGAGCAGTGGCAGGAGGCTCTGGTCCGGCTGACCCCGCGCAACTACTCGATCTCGTCGAGCCCGCTGGTCAGCCCGCACGAGGTGCAGCTGACGGTGTCGGTGGTGCGTTACCGCGGGTCCGACGGTGGTGCCCGCGGAGGGGTGTGCTCGACGTTCCTGGCCGACCGCGCCGCCGCACCGGTGCGGGTGTTCCTGCAGCGCTCACCGCATTTCCGCCCGCCGCAGGACTCGTCCACGCCGATGATCATGGTGGGGCCCGGCACCGGGGTGGCCCCGTTCCGCGGGTTCCTGCAGGAGCGTCGCGCGCTGGGCCACACCGGACGCAACTGGCTGTTCTTCGGCGACCAGCACCGTGCCGAGAATTTCTACTACCGCGACGATCTGACGGACATGGTCGACGACGGCTTCCTCAACCGCCTCGATCTGGCCTTCTCCCGCGATCAACCGCAGCGGGTGTACGTCCAGCACAAGATGCTCGACTATGGGGCCGACGTGTGGCGCTGGCTGGAGGACGGGGCGCACTTCTACGTGTGCGGCGACGCGTCGCGGATGGCCAAGGACGTCGACGCCGCACTCGGGACGATCATCAAGACCCACGGCGGGATGTCCGATGACGCCGCCAACGACTACAAGCGCGCGCTCATCGCCGACAAGCGCTACGTCCGCGACGTCTACTAGCACCCCGTTTCACCCGCGAGTGTCCCCCGCTTGCCGAGAATCGGGACGGTGACAGGAACCCCCGGCATCGCAGACTCCACACTGCGCCACCGTGAGTTGGACCGCTTTGTCCAGCAGCGGCCGCGCGGCGCCGCGGCGCTCGCCCGCGCCCGCACCCGGATGCCCAACGGAGTCCCGATGGCGTGGATGTCCCAGTTGTACACGCATCCACCGGTTTTCGTGACATCCGGGTCGCGGGTCGCGCTTTACCGACGTCGACACGAACACCTACATCGACTTCAACCTCGCCGATACCAGCATGTTCACCGGGTACGGCGTCACCGTCCTGACCGACAATGTGGCCAAACGCATGGCAGACGGCCTCGACAACCGGGGGATCTGGGACGCGATCGACTCGGCGGGGCCCGCGGTGGGGATCCAGACCTCCACCGCGGAGGTCGAGCGCTATCTCGAGGCGCTCAACGACTTCCCGAGCGAGCTGACGGCGTAGCCGGTCTCACAGGACGTAGCGCGGATCCGACGGTGTATCCGTAGGGCGGTGCACCCGTCCGTCGGTGTTGTACGTCAGGAAACCGCGTTCACCGTCCTCGCGATTCGGGGGGAGACCGAGGTTGAACAGGGTTTCCTTCGGGGAGTCGTACCACTCGCCGAGCTTCAGAATCCGCTTGGTCTCTTCGGCGGTGGCGATCGGTCGGCCGAGTTCGTCTGCGATGCTGACCATCTTGCGGACCATCTCAACGGTGGTGAACCGCTGTCCCTTGACCGGTCCCCAGAGGTTGTCCTCGATGCCCGCCCGCACGTGCTGGCCCAGCGCGATACACATCGTCGAAATGGGCCAGACCAGACGGAAGACCGACTGATAGGTGAACGACGACCCCTGGGGTGCGCGACGGATCAGCTCCATCAGGTCGAACGGGTTGGACCCGGCCGTCCCGCCGCCGACCATGCTGTAGAACCCGTTGACCGGACCCATGTACAGACCTTTGCGGATCAGGCGCTCGACGATCTCGAGGGAGTGCACATGGGCCATCGCGAAATAGGCCTGAATCTTCCTCTCGCGCAGGCGCTTCAGATGCTCGATGTAGAACTCGGGAGTTGCATCGGCGACCATCTGGGAGTACTGCCACATGACGTGGGGGTCGGCCATGTGCGTGCCCGCGACATCGTCGAGCGTCGCCAGTGCGGTGATGTCGAAGAGCGACGAGCCGATCGCGACGGTGATCTGGTCGGGTTTGGGGTCGATCTCGGCCAGCATGTGGCGGGTGTCGTAACTCTGCCATTTCGCCACCGAATCCCCTTCGGGGGAAAAGGAGATCGAACCGCCGACCTGTAACACCATGTCGGGCACCGCTTCCCGCAGCCGGCCGATCTGGGCGCCATACTCCTCGATGTTCTTCGAGATCTTGCCCGTCTTGGGATCGCGGACATGCACGTGCAGCATCCGGGCCCCGGCCTCGTAACAGTCGACGGCCTTCTGCACCTGCTCGTCCCAGGTGACGGGTATCTCGCCGGGGAAATCCGAGGGAATCCACGCCGGTCCGTACGGCGCGGCGGTGATGATCAGCGGCGGCTGGTTCTCGGGCAGCAGCGATCGGTCGGTGAAGTACATCGGGTCTCCTCGGTGGTGGGGGCGTGGACGGGGTTATCGGATCTGGGCGAGTTCGTCGGCGATGATCGGGATTGCCAGGTTGCAGCAGGCCTGGACCACACCGTCGCGCCAGGACCGCACACTCATCGGATGGCACGCTCGGGCCCAGGACGGATCCCATTGCTCGAGAACCGGCAGGGCCGGACCCACAACCCCGGCCGATGAGGCGATCCAGCATCGAGTGAAGCCACGGTTGGCGATTCTGCGGCCCGGCACCGTCGACCGCTTGACATTTCGCGACGCATGATCGAGATTTCCCGCCGTGCACGCCATCCGGGCGACCTGCCTGCTGCAGTTCCGCGACCTGGTCACCGAACTCGGCGCGGATCCCGACTATGTCCTGACGGCTGCGGGACTGCGGCCCGAGGATGCCGGGCGATACGACCGTTTCATTCCGCTGCGCGGTGCCGTGCGAGCCGTCGAACTCGCCGCCGACCTCACCGCGGCGCGCGACTTCGGTCGGCGCCTGGCCGCCCGGCGTGGGATCGAGACGATCGGTCCGGTGGGTGTGGCCGCGCAGACTGCGCCGTCCCTCGCCGACGCGTTCACGATCTTCGCCACGTACATCAGCGCCCACAGCCCAGGACTGCAGGTGCGCCTGAACCCATCCGCCGACGGCGCCACCGAATTCTTCGAGTTCAAGATTCTCCTCGACCCGCCGCCGCGCCAGCGCCAGGCGATCGAGCAGTCGCTCGGTGCCTCTTTGCAGATCCTGCGTGAAATCCTCGGCGCCGACTACACGCCCATCGCCGTCCACGTGCCGCACTCGGCATTGACGTCGTCGGCTGACTACATCCGTGATTTCGGCTGCACGCCACACTTTGCGCAACCAAGGGCCGGGTTCGTACTACGCGGGGCGGATCTGCGCCGTCGGCTCCGCGGGCACGCACCAGCACACGACACCGCGGTATCGGTGCTGTCGGAGATGGTCGTCCAGTCGGCGCCCACGCTTACACAGACCGTGACTGACCTGGCCAACCTGCTGCTGCCGACCGGGGCGCTGCGGATCGAACTCGTCGCAACGCGCGTGCGGCTGCATCCCCGCGCATTACAGCGCAGGCTGGCCACGGAAGGCACCAGCTACGGTGCGCTCGTCGACAAGGTCCGCCGCCAAACCGCCGAACGGTACCTGCGCGACACCGACATCAGCCTGGACCATCTCACTCGGCTGCTCGGGTATGCCGAACAAAGCGTCCTCACCCGGTCGTGCCGGCGGTGGTTCGGGAGTTCGCCCAGTGCCTACCGTCGTCGTATCGCTGAGAAGGTGTCCGACGGGGGACTTGTCCACCTGCGACACGGGTCCTGGCCTGGCGAATTCGGTACCTGATCGTCGTCCGTGCTGGATTGACCCACTCTGATGTTGATCGGTCGGATTAGTGGTCGAGTTGGGCGGGGGCGACGCGGCACCCGGCGGCGTGGGCTCCCGCGTGCAGGCGTCGGTCCCAAACGGCGACGATCAGGCCGGGGTCGCTGACTGCCAACGCGCTGGCCAGATGGACCGCGTCGGCTCCGCGTAAGGCATGGGCTCGGGCGAGGCGGCCGGCGTGCCGTTCAATCGACGCGGTGAGTTCGACTGGGCGGGTGGCGGCCCAGAAGTCCTCCCAGTCACGCTCGGCACCGGCGAGCTCGGATTCGGTTAGGTCGTGATTGCGGGCTGCTGCAGCGAGTGCGGCGCGGACTTCGGGGTAGGCCAGACGGCTGGACAATGCGGCGTCGCAGCCATCCCATAGCGCGGACGCCAGCGAGCTCCCTGTCTCGGCGGTGAGAAGTTTGACGAAGGCGCTGGCGTCGAAGTAGACGAGCGGCACCGGTCAGCGCCGCTGGTCGCTGACCCGCTCAGACACCGGCCGCCGCGGTTGGGGTCGGGACCGACCCGCAGCGACGGGCCGCTGCGCGGTGGCCTTGCCAATCACGCCTTCGGCCGTGAGACGCTCCAAGGTGCCTGCGCTGTCCAGCGAAGTGAGTCGCGCGACCGGAATCCCGCGGTCGGTGATGACGACATCACCACCAGCCCGAGCTCGATCGAGCCAATCGCTGAGGTGCGCGCGCAACTCGGTCACGGATACCTCCACACCGTGAAATGTACACTTACCCAACCATCATTTGTACATGTCACTGCTGAGGCAGAAGGGCGACATAAGCCCGCGGTCGCAGCGTGGGACCCTGCGACTCGGGTAACAGGCCGCTTACCGCGACGGGGATGCCGCGCCGATCGTGCAACGGTTCAGCGAAGCGTCGTTTCGCGTCGTGATCAATGGCCGGCGCCTGGTGAGCGATCTGCGCAGCATCCGCAGCGGGTGGGCGGACCGGATCAACGCGCGATCCGGGACGGTGGTGCAGCGCTTGGCCGACCTGCTGCTCAAACGCCCTGTGGTGAATGCCGCGCTGCTCGAAACCGAGCTCGGCATCCGCATCGTGCACGTCTACCGCAATCTGGACCCGCTCATCGAAGCCGGGATCATCACAGAGACCACCAGCTACTCCCGCAACCGCATCTGGCGCGTGCTCGAGGTGCTGGCAGCACGCGACGCTTTCGCCGAACGAGCAGGACGGCGCGGACTGGCGGCTGAGCCGGGTGCAAGCCCATGATTGGCGTCGGGGTTCCCGGTGGGCAACTGGGTCGTCTGGGGTTGGGGGCGGCTCATTGCGCTTCGTTCCAAGCGACGCCATCCGGCGCTGTCGTTTCCTGACGGGGTCCTGGTGGCGGGTCGGGGATGCCGCTAGCAGTCGGACAGAATGAGGACATCAACGCGATGCCCAATCGACATCAGCAAATACAGAGAACCCGCCCTGACCGAGTTAGGAGCGGGTTTTCTATCTGTGTAGCCAGGAAATGTGTCCGAGGGGGGACTTGAACCCCCACGCCCGTTAATAGGGCACTAGCACCTCAAGCTAGCGCGTCTGCCATTCCGCCACTCGGACTCGTTGTGGGCAGCTAAGGCTATCGGATGGACCCGCCCTCACCCAAACCCGGCACCCGCGTCGAACGCGGAGGTCGATGGCCCGCGTCGAACGCGGAGGTCGATGGTAGGAAAGGTGACTGTGACTGGTTCCGCGGATGAAGTCGTCGATCTCGTCAGCGCGCTGATCCAATTCGACACCTCCAACACTGGCGACCTGTCCACCACCAGGGGTGAGGCGGAGTGTGCGCGGTGGGTGGCCGCTCAACTCGAAGAGGTCGGCTACCAGACCGAATACGTCGAATCCGGGGCGCCGGGGCGCGGCAACGTCTTCGCGCGGCTCCCGGGCGCGGATCGGTCACGCGGTGCGCTGCTGGTGCACGGGCACCTCGACGTGGTGCCCGCCGAGGCCGCCGACTGGAGCGTGCATCCGTTCTCCGGCGCGGTCGAGGACGGTTACGTCTGGGGTCGCGGTGCGATCGACATGAAGAACATGATCGGGATGATGATCGCCGTCGCGCGGCACTTCAAACGCGCGGGGATCGTGCCGCCGCGCGATCTGGTCTTCGCCTTCTTCGCGGACGAGGAGGCCGGCGGTAGATACGGCGCGAAATGGCTGGTGGAGAACCGCCCGGATCTGTTCGACGGCGTCACGGAGGCGGTCGGTGAGGTGGGTGGCTACTCGCTGACCGTCCCGCGCCGCGACGGCGGGGAGCGCCGGCTCTATCTCATCGAGACGGCGGAGAAGGGGATGTTGTGGATGCGCCTGACCGCGCGCGGGCGCGCCGGGCATGGATCGATGGTGCACGACGACAACGCCGTCACCGCCGTCGCCGAGGCGGTGGCCAGACTGGGGCGACATCGGTTCCCGCTGGTCCTGCACCCGGCGGTCGCCGAGTTCCTGGCCGCCGTCGCCGAGGAGACCGGATACAGCTTCGACCCGGATTCGCCCGACATCGAGGGCGCCGTCGCCAAGCTGGGTTCCATCTCCCGCATCATCAACGCCACCCTGCGCGACATCGCCAACCCGACGATGTTGCAGGCCGGCTACAAGGCCAACGTGATTCCGGCGACGGCGGAGGCGGTACTGGATTGCCGGGTGCTGCCCGGGCGGCAGGCCGCGTTCGAAGCCGAGGTCGACGAGCTGATCGGCCCCGACGTCAGCCGCGAGTGGGTGACCGAGCTGCCGTCCTACGAGACGTCGTTCGACGGGGATCTGGTCGACGCGATGAACGCGGCGCTGCTGGCCGTCGACCCCGAGGCGCGTACCGTGCCATATCTGCTTTCTGCGGGCACCGACGCGAAACACCTTGCGCGCCTGGGTATCCGATGCTTCGGGTTCATCCCGCTGCGGCTGCCGCCGGAACTCGATTTCACGGCGCTGTTCCACGGCGTCGACGAACGGGTGCCGGTCGATTCACTGCTGTTCGGCACCGACGTCCTCGAACGCTTCCTGACCGACTGCTGACCCACCACCGAGAAAGGGATTATCCGCCATGGCTTTTCCGTACAACCCCTACGACTTCCTGCCCCAGCTGCCGGGTTTCACGCTCACCTCGGAGTCGGTCACCGATGGCGCACCGCTGGCCAACGCTCAGGTCAGCGGCCTGATGGGGGCCGGGGGCGAGGATGTGTCGCCGCAGCTGAGCTGGTCGGGATTCCCCGAGGAGACCCGCAGCTTCGCCGTCACCATGTATGACCCCGACGCGCCGACGGCATCGGGATTCTGGCACTGGGCGGTGGCCAACCTGCCCGCCACCGTGACGGACCTGCCCGCCGGCGTCGGTGACGGCAGCGAACTGCCCGGTGACGCACTGACATTGAGCAACGATGCGGGCCTGCGGCGGTTTGTCGGTGCCGCGCCGCCCGCCGGACACGGAGCCCACCGGTACTTCATCGCCGTGCACGCGCTGCCGGTGGAAAAGCTCGAGCTGCCCGAGACGGCGACGCCGGCCTACCTGGGCTTCAACCTGTTCGCCCATGCGATCGCCAGGGCGCTCATCCACGGCACCTACGAGCAGAACTGAACAGGACTGAACGGCACCGGGAAAGAACTACCGTGCCGCGGAGCCGACGGCATCGGCCAGCGAGCTGAAACCGCCGTCGTGCAGGCGGCGGGCGATGCCGTCGTGGATGTGCTTGGCCCACAGACCGCCGCCATAGACGAAGCCGGTGTAGCCCTCGAGCAGCGAGGCACCCGACACGATGCGTTCCCAGGCGTCGTCGGCGGTTTCGATGCCGCCGACGCTGATCAGCACCAGCCGGTCACCGACGCGGCCGTAGAGCCGGCGCAGCACCTCCAGCGACCGGTGGGCCACCGGCGGGCCGGAGATCCCGCCCGAGCCGAGGTCGGCCACCTCCGGCGTGGCAATGCCGTCCCTGGACACCGTGGTGTTGGTCGCCACGATGCCTGCGAGGCCCAGTTCGACGGCCAGGTCGGCAATGTCGTCGACGTCGGAATCGGACAGATCGGGGGCGATCTTGACCAGCACGGGGGTGGTGGTCTCCGCCGCGACGGCGGCAAGGATCGGCCGCAGCGACTCCACCGCCTGCAGGTCACGCAGCCCGGGGGTGTTCGGCGAGCTGACGTTGACCACCACGAACGCCGCCAGCGAGCCGACCAGCCTGGCGCTGCGCTGGTAGTCGTCGACCGCCCCGTGCGGCGGGGTCACCTTGGTCTTGCCGATGTTCACCCCGATCGGGACGTCGGGCGTGTGTTCGGTCAGCCGCAGCGCCAACTCGCCCGCGCCGTGGTTGTTGAAGCCCATCCGGTTGAGCAACGCGCGATCGTCGGGCAGCCGGAACAGCCGCGGCTCCGGATTGCCTGGTTGCGCCTGCGCGGTCACGGTCCCCACCTCGGCGAAACCGAAGCCCAGCGCGCCCCACGCCGCCAGCCCGCGACCGTCCTTGTCGAAGCCGGCGGCCAAGCCGAGTGGCCCGGGAAACCGCACCCCGAAAACCGTGCTGGCCAGCACCGGGTCGTGCGGTGCCAGCCAGCGGGCCAGCGCCCGGCGCAGCGGTGCAGGCAGCGTCACACCGCGCAGCACCGCGAACACCCAGGTGTGGATGCGTTCGGGGGGCACGACGAAGAACGCCCGACGTAGCAGCGCGTACATGCGTCTAGAGCTCCGGCTGATCGGCGACGCCTAAGACGCCTGAGACGCCTGAGACGCCTGAGACGCCTGAGACGCCTGAGCCGCCCGTGGAATCGGCCGTCTTCCTGCGCCGTAGCAGGACTCGCCTGCTGCCGTCGGTGTAGGCGCGCACCCGGGTCAGTTCCCACCCCCGGTACTCGGCTTCGATTGACAGCCGGGTCGACGCGCTCAGCCGGGTCACGTCGGGCGGCAGCCGCAGGGGCACCCACTCGTACTCGTCAGACAGGTCGCTCTCCCATCCGGCTGGAATGCGGCCGCGGTGTGCCGTCATGGGTGGCTTGCCGCACACATCATGGGCGGCTCGCCGCCGCGTTGGAGATCACCTGCACACCCGCTCCCGATCCGGACACCACATACAGCGTGCCAGAACTGTCGTCGAAGGCCAGGAGGTCGGGTTGCCGCACGGTTCGATATCGCACCTTCTCCACGGGGATGCCGGTGGCCAGATCGTAACCAATCACCGTGTTGGCGGCTGTCTGCGACACCCAGGCCAGCTCTGAGGATCCGGCCAGCCCGTACGGGGCGTCACCTACGGGGTAGCGCTGGCGAAGGATCAGCGGATCGGTGCCGAAGACCAGCAGCGAATCGCCCCTGGTGTCGGCGACCAGCACCCTGCCCTGCGGGTCGACGGCGATGGTGGTGGCGCCCTCCCCGGCCCGCAGCGCCTGACCGACCTTGGTTCCGCTGGGGTCGATGGTCGTCACCGACGTCTGCGCGCGGTCCAGCACGACGGCGATGTCGCCCTGGGTGACAACGGAATCCACGTGCGCGAAGACGGCGAGTTCGGCGCCGACCGCGGTGTCGGAGCTCAGCGTGTAGACCGCGCCGTCGGCGCTGCCGAGGACGAGTCGGCCGTCGGCGCGCCGGGCGATCGCCGTGAAGTCGGCATCCTGCCCGCCTTCGATGTCGAACCGGGTCGTCTCGGCGTGGGCGACGTCGAAGCGTAGGTAGCCGCCGCGGATGGACAGATACAGCGTGCCGTGGCCGTCGCCGGTGATCGCGGTGGCCGGCGCGGGTAGCGGCACGGTCCGCGGCGGATCCGTTCCCGCCAGGACCGCCAGCGTCGACCGCCCGTCGGTCCCGGATCCGAGCACCGCCAGCGTCCGTGTCGCCGAGTCGAACACCGCGCCCCGGGCCGAAACGTCCAGCGCAACGACGGACCCCGCCGGGTTGCCGGTCACCGGAGGCGACGCCGCGGCCTCGGCGGGCACGATGGTGGGCGGCGGGGCGTCGACCGGGTTAGCCGAACAGGCCGCCAGCGCCGCGATCACCGCGAAGGCCGCGCCGCCGCGGCGGAGCCGACCTGCGAGGTAGGGACGATGGGGCACGGGGACTTTCGGGTCGGGGAGCAACGAACGGTGGCGTGAACCGGCACGGCAGATCCCCGCCAGGTCGCCACGCAAGTCTAGGCAGGACTGTCTGCGCAATTTCGCCATGTCTGGACCACGCTATGCCCGCGGCGGCCGTATAGTGCCGGTATGACGCTCGCCGCCGATCGGGAAACGGACACGGGGGAGTTTGCTATCGAGGACATTTCCACTGGTGTCCACGCCAGTGGTTTTGGCCGAGTAGGCGACGGACGCAGCTTCTCCTTCCACATCGAGCGCCAGTTGCTGGTCGTCGAGGTGTACCGCCCGCGGGTGATCGGTCCGGTGCCGCAGGCCGAGGACGTGGTCGCGGTCGCCACCCGCAAGCTCACCGACATCGACCTGTCCGACGAGCGCAGCGTCGCCGCAGCGGTGCGTGACGCGGTCGCCGCCGCGCAGCCGGTGTCGCGTAGCACACGCTGACCCCTCGCTGACCTGCCGTCCACCGCGGCCCACGGTACGGTCAGTCGTCGTGACTGTTGTGCCGGAAATGTCGTGGCTGCAGGTCGTCGTGCTTGCCGTGGTGCAGGGACTTACCGAATTCCTGCCGATTTCGTCCTCGGGGCACCTGGCGATCGTGTCCCGGCTGTTCTTTGCCGAGGATGCCGGGGCGTCGTTCACCGCGGTCACCCAGCTGGGCACCGAGGTCGCCGTCCTGGTCTACTTCGCCCGCGACATCGGACGAATCGTCAAGGCGTGGTTCGCCGGGCTGTTCAACTCCGCGCAGCGGGGAGTCGACTACCGGCTCGGTTGGTATGTGATCATCGGCACGATTCCGATCGCGGTGTTCGGGCTGTTGTTCAAGGACGAGATCCGCACTGTGGCACGCAATCTTTGGCTGGTCGCGACCGCGCTTGTGGTGTTCTCGGCGGTCATCGCCGCCGCCGAGTATTTCGGCAGGCAGACCCGCGATGCCGCCAAGCTGACCTGGCGCGACGGCGTGATCGTTGGCCTGGCCCAATGCCTGGCGCTGGTTCCCGGTGTCTCCCGGTCCGGCGCCACCATCAGCGCGGGGTTGTTCCTGGGGCTCGAGCGCGAGCTGGCCGCCCGCTTCGGCTTCCTGCTGGCCATCCCCGCCGTGTTCGCCTCCGGCCTGTTCTCGCTTCCCGACGCGTTCCACCCGGTCGGGGAGGGGATGAGCGCCACCGGCCCGCAGTTGCTGGTGGCCACGCTGGTCGCGTTCGTCGTCGGGTTCGCCGCGGTGGCCTGGTTCCTGCGATTCCTGGTCCGCCATAGCATGTACTGGTTCGTCGGCTACCGCGTCATTGCCGGGGCAGTGGTCCTGGTGCTGCTCGGCACCGGGGTGCTGGCCGCGACATAGCCACCCGATAGCCACCCGAATACCGACCGATAACGACCGGAGAGGCCTGCTTGACCGTCATCCTGTTGCGGCACGGGCGGTCGACCTCGAACACCGCTCAGACGCTGGCCGGCCGCAGTGAAGGCGTCGGCCTCGACGACAAGGGTCTGGAACAGGCTGCGGCCGTGGTGGACCGGATCGGCGCGCTGCCGCTGCGCGCGATTGTGCGCTCACCGCTGCTGCGGTGCGCCCAGACGGTGGAGCCGCTGGCCGCCGCCCTCGGGCTGGAACCCGTCGTCGACGAGCGGCTCGCCGAGGTGGACTACGGCAGCTGGACGGGTCGCAAGATCGTCGAGCTGGTGAAGGAACCGCTGTGGGCCGTGGTGCAACAGCAGCCCAGTGCGGCGGTGTTTCCCGGCGGGGAGGGGCTGGCGCAGGTGCAGGCCCGCGCGGTCGCGGCGGTGCGTGAACACGACCGCGTCCTGGCCGAGCGGCACGAAGGGGACGTGCTGTGGCTGGCGTGCACCCACGGTGACGTCATCAAGGCGGTGGTTGCCGACGCACTGGGCACCCACCTGGACAGCTTCCAGCGCATCACCGCCGACACCGCCTCGATGAGCGTCATCCGCTACACCCCGCTTCGTCCGTTCGTCATGCACGTCAACCACACGGGTTCCCAGCTGACGTCGGCTCTGCTCGCCAAGCCGCCCGCCGTGGAGGGTCAGGTGCCGCGGGAAGACGCGACCGTCGGCGGCTCCACCGACTGATGACCGTTCGCGGCGCGCTCACCCGGTGATTACTCCAGCGGTGCTCGTACCGGTATTTTGGAGGGTGCCATGGCCCGCGCAATTCATGTGTTCCGTATGCCCGACCGTTTTGTGGCCGGGACCGTCGGGCAACCCGGAAACCGCACCTTCTACCTGCAGGCGGTTCACGACAAGCGGGTGGTGTCGGTGATCCTGGAGAAGCAGCAGGTCGCGGTTCTCGCGGAGCGGATCGCGGCGCTGCTGCTTGAGGTCAACCGCCGGTTCGGCACACCGATCCCGCCCGATACCGGGGAGGTCGAGGATCTCAGTCCGCTCGTCACGCCGGTGGACGCGGAGTTCCGGGTGGGCACGATGGGGCTGGGCTGGGATTCGGAGGCGCAGACCATCGTCGTCGAGCTGCTCGCGGTGTCGGACACCGAGTTCGACGCTTCTGTGGTGCTCGACGACGCCGAGGAGGGGCCGGACGCGGTCCGGGTGTTCTTGACGCCGGAATCGGCGCGCCAGTTCGCCACCCGGTCCAACCGGGTGATCTCGGCGGGCCGTCCGCCCTGCCCGCTGTGCGACGAACCCCTGGATCCGGAAGGTCACATCTGCGTGCGCACCAACGGTTACCGCCGCGGAGCCCTCGCCGGATCCGACGATGACGCCGACGGCTGAGCGCGCATCCGGCGACTGTGAGGCCTTGCGACGCGGCGAGCTGACCGTCATCGGACGAATCCGCTCCGCCAGCAACGGCACCTTCCTGTGCCAGGCCCATCTGGACCACACGGTGGTGCACTGCGTGTACAAGCCCATCGCCGGGGAGGCACCGCTGTGGGATTTCCCGGACGGCACCCTGGCAGGCCGGGAGATGGCGGCATATCTCGTTTCGGCGGCGCTGGGCTGGGACATCGTGCCCTACACCATCATTCGTGACGGACCGGCAGGGCTGGGCATGCTGCAGCGGTGGGTCCACCAACCCGCGGACGCGAGGAGCGAAAGTGGATCCGCTGACGACGAACCGCAGCCCGGTCCCGACCTGGTCGACCTGATGCCCGCGGGCCACATCCCGCCGGGGTACCTACCCGTCCTGCAGGCCTACGACTATTCGGGCCAGGAGGTGACGTTGGTGCACGCCGACGACGCCCGCCTGCGCCGGATGGCGGTGTTCGACGTGCTCATCAACAACGCCGACCGCAAGGGCGGCCACATCCTTTCCGGCGTCGACGGCGGGGTGTACGGCGTGGATCACGGCGTCAGCATGCACGTCGAGGACAAGCTGCGCACCGTGCTTTGGGGATGGGCGGGCAAACCGATCGACGACGAGACGCTGCAGAGGGTCGCGTCGCTGCGCGAGCAGCTGCACGACGAGCTCGCCGACCGGCTCTGCGCCCACATCACCAATCGCGAACTCGATGCGCTGGACGCCAGAATCGTTGCCCTGCTCAACAATCCGGTGATGCCGTCGCCGGATCGGCGCAGGCCGATCCCGTGGCCGGCGTTCTGACTCAGGCGGATCGCCAGGACAGGATGCCGCCGTCGGCGTACAGCGACAGGTGCAGCTGACCGTCCTTGAACAGATATCCGCGCACATTGGACAGCGCCGTGCCCACCTGCTGGTCGACGGTCGGCGGCGGGCACATCAGCAACGTGGTGGCGATGGGGCCGAAGATCAGGCTGCCGGACTCCCCGGCATCGGAGGACTCGGCCTGCCACGACGCGCTGCCGCGGTTGCAGTCGATGCGGAATGCCGCCTGCCCGTCGTCGCCGAAACTGACGGTGTACCGGCCCGGTTCGGGAATCGGTGTGGCGCCCTGGCTGTCGTCCATCGACTGGATCTGCACCAGCTCCCACGTCGTCCCGGCCAGGGTGGGCGCCTCCTGCGACGCGGCGCAGGCGGACGCCGTCAGCACGACCCAGACCGCAGGCAGACCTGCCATCAGTCGACGGATGCGCACGCCGGCGAATGTACCCGCGGCGAACCAGGCCGAGCGGCGGGATTGCCCGACCCCGATACTGAATCGGTGACCCTGACCGATG
Organism: Mycobacterium sp.; assembly: GCF_044223235.1. Classification (GTDB taxonomy): domain Bacteria; phylum Actinomycetota; class Actinomycetes; order Mycobacteriales; family Mycobacteriaceae; genus Mycobacterium. Next base: position 486,063 of record NZ_JBGAME010000001.1, on the reverse strand, counting down.
CGGCGCTGGCGGCCGAGGTGGCTCGGGAGGCCGGGGAGATGCTCCTTGCGATGCGCTCGGAGGCCGGCTTCCGCGATCCCTACGAACTCGGCGACGCAGGCGACAAGCGGGCCAATGACCTCATCCTCGAGCGGCTCTACCGCGAACGCCCGGGCGATTCGGTGCTGTCGGAAGAGGCCGCGGACGACCCGTCCAGGGTGGATGCCGACCGGGTGTGGATCGTCGACCCGGTCGACGGCACTTGGGAGTTCTCCCGGCCGGGCAGGCAGGACTGGGCGGTGCACATCGCCCTGTGGCAGCGGACGGGCCCAACTGGAGGCCTGACCGACGCCGTGGTCGCGCTGCCCGCCCGCGGCGAGGTATACCGCTCGGACACCGTGGTCGGGCCGCCACCGCGCGCCGCCGGACCGATCCGCGTCACCGCCAGTTCGCACCGCCCGCCTGCCGTGCTGTGGCGGCTGCGTGACCGGCTCGACATCCAGACCGTGCGCATCGGATCGGCGGGTGCCAAGGCCATGGCGGTGGTCCGCGGTGACGTCGACGCCTACATTCACGCCGGTGGGCAGTGGGAGTGGGATTCGGCCGCGCCCGCCGGGGTGGTGCTGGCTGCGGGACTGCACGCCTCGCGGCTGGACGGTTCGCCGCTCATCTACAACCGGCGCGACCCCTACCTGCCGGATCTGCTGATGTGCCGCGCCGAGCTGGCGGGTCCGCTGCTCACCGAGATCGCGGCGGCGAGCTGAGCCGATACCGGCGCATCCGAGCCGACGCCCTAGAGTCGACATCATGCGATCGTGGCCGGCGCCCAGCGTCCCGGTAGTGCCGGGGCGGGGACCTCAGTTACGGCTCTATGACACCGCCGACCGGCAGGTCCGCCCGGTCGCCCCCGGCGCGGACGCCACCATGTACGTGTGCGGCATCACCCCCTACGACGCCACCCATCTGGGTCACGCCGCCACCTACCTGACCTTCGACCTCGTGCACCGGCTGTGGCTGGACGCCGGGCTGGGGGTGCGTTACGTCCAGAACGTCACCGACGTCGACGATCCGCTGTTCGAGCGGGCCGCCCGCGACGGCGTGGATTGGCGCGCGCTGGGCGACCGCGAGACCGAGCTGTTCCGCGAGGACATGGCCGCACTGCGGGTGTTGCCGCCGCGCGACTATGTCGGCGCCACCGAGGCCATCGCGGAAGTGGTGGAGCTGGTGGAGAAGATGCTGGCCTCCGGGGCCGCCTACACCGTCGACGACCCCGTCTATCCCGACGTGTACTTCCGCGCCGACGCAACGGCACAGTTCGGCTACGAGTCGGGTTATGACAGGGACACCATGCTGCGGTTGTTCTCCGAACGCGGCGGCGATCCCACCCGTGTCGGCAAGGCCGACGAACTCGATGCGCTGATGTGGCGGGCCGCGCGGCCGGGGGAGCCCAGCTGGCCGTCGCCCTTCGGGCCCGGCAGACCGGGCTGGCACGTGGAGTGCACGGCGATCGCCCTCAGCCGGATCGGCATGGGCGTCGACATCCAGGGCGGCGGCAGCGACCTGATCTTCCCGCATCACGAGTTCTCCGCCGCCCATGCCGAATCCGTAACGGGGGATCGGCGATTCGCCAGGCACTACGTACACGCGGGGATGATCGGCTGGGATGGGCACAAGATGTCCAAGAGCCGGGGCAACCTCGTGCTGGTGTCCGGGCTGCGCGCCGACGGCGTCGAACCCGCGGCCATCCGCCTCGGCCTGCTCGCCGGGCACTACCGTGCCGACCGGTCCTGGAGCTCCCAGGTGCTCGCCGAGGCGCAGGACCGCCTGCAGCGCTGGCGTTCTGCCGCCACGCTGCCAGCGGGACCCGATCCCACCGATGTCATCGCGCGGCTGCGCGCGTATCTCGCCGATGACCTCGATACGCCGAAAGCCCTTGCTGCACTTGATGGTTGGTCCACCGATGCGCTCGAGTACGGGGGTCGCGACAGTGCCGCGCCCGCTGCGGTCGCCGTTGCCGTCGATGCGTTGTTGGGTGTGCCCTTGTGCTAGGCGGGACATAGCGGTCTATAGGCGTGCCGTCCACCGGATTCCGGTGGCGGTGGAGTACGTTTCGGGCTATGGGTGCTGTTTCCGGGAAGGTCGTTCTCATCACCGGCGCAGCCAACGGTATCGGGGCGAACGTCACGCGGCGCCTGCTGACGCTGCTCGCCGCGCTGCTGCTGCTGGCCGGGTGCGCCGGCCAGACCACCGAATCCCAGACCGAGCAGACGACCACGTCGTCACCGCCCCCGGGCGAGACGGCGGTCACGCCCGAGCAGGCCAGGGCGATCGCCAAGGATGCCTACATCTACGGCTTCCCGATCGTCGACAACTACCGGGTGCTGTACTCCTACTTCGTCGACAAGCAGGATCCGGAGTACAAGGGCGGCTGGAACGAGATCCACAACACCGCTCGGGTCTATACGCCCGAGGACAAGACGATCCAGACACCCAACTCCGACACGCCCTACTCCGCGGTCGGCGCCGACCTGCGCGCCGAACCGCTGGTGCTCACCGTCCCGCCGATCGAACAGGACCGCTACTACTCGCTGCAGTTCGTCGACGGCTACACCTACAACATCGCCTATGCAGGCAGCAGGACGACCGGCAACGGCGGTGGCAACTATCTGCTGGCGGGCCCGGGTTGGAAGGGGGAGAAGCCGGAGGGGATCGACGAGGTCATCCGGTCCGACACCGACCTGGCCTTCGTGCTGTACCGCACCCAGCTGTTCGGGCCGTCGGATCTGGAAACCGTCGAGAAGATCCAGGCCGGCTACCAGGTGGCGCCGCTGTCGGTCTTCCTCAAACGGCCGGCTCCGCCGCCCGCGCCGCCGATCGACTTCGTCCCGCCGCTGACTCCCGACCAGCAGAAGACTTCCCCGCAGTTCTTCGAGATCCTCAACTTCGCGCTGCGGTTCGCCCCGGCCCCGCCATCCGAGCAGGGCCTTCGGAACCGGTTCGCCACCATCGGTATCGGCCCCGACGGTGACTTCGACGCCGACGCACTGTCCCAGGAGATGCGCTCGGCGATCGAGGGCGGGATGGCCGACGCGTGGGCGGAGTTCGACACCTTCAAGAAGGACAAGGTGGACACCGGGCAGGTCGGTTCGGCGCAGTTCTTCGGCACCGCCGAGGACCTGAAGGGCAATTACCTGTATCGGATGGCAGGCGCGGTGCTGGGAATCTACGGGAACACCGCCGCCGAGGCGCTGTACCCAAGCTTCACCGCCGATGCCGACGGCGCACCCCTGACCGGCGCCAACGACTACACGTACCGGTTCGCACCGGGTCAGCTGCCCCCGGTGAACGCGTTCTGGTCGCTGACCATGTATGAGCTGCCGTCCAGCCTGCTGGTGGCCAACCCGATCAACCGGTACCTCATCAACTCCGAGATGCTGACCAGCCTGGTGGCCGACCCGGACGGCGGCTACACCTTCGACATCCGAAACGCCTCGCCGGGACGCGACGCGGAGTCCAACTGGCTGCCCGCGCCGAAGGGTCCGTTCGTGCTGGTGCTGCGGCTGTACTGGCCGAAACCCGACGCGCTCAACGGCACCTGGCAGGCACCCAAGCCGTCGCGGGACTAGCGGTGCCCCCCGCCAAGCGGGCCGACCTGGTGCTGTCCGGCGGCGGTGTGAAGGGCATCGGCCTGGTCGGTGCCGTCGCCGCCCTGGTGGCCGCCGGTTACAAGCCGCAGCGCATCTCCGGCACCTCGGCGGGCGCCCTGGTGGGTGCGGTGCTGGCCGCGGCGGTGCAGAGCGGGCGCGTCAATGCCGCGGACCTCCGCAAGCTCGCCATCGAGATCGACTACCGCCGCTTCCTCGACCCCGGCCTGATCGAACGCATACCAATCCTCGGACCGGCCTGGGGCATCGTCACCGGCGACGGCGTGTACCGCGGGGACGCCCTGCGCACGTGGGTGGCCGACCGCCTGGCCGAGTACGGGGTGTCGACCTTCGCCGACCTCAAGATCTCCAATCCGTCGCTGCCGCCCGAACAGCGCTATCGCCTGGTGGTGACGGTCGCGGACGTCTCACTGGGGCAGTTGATCCGGCTGCCCTGGGACTACCGGCGGGTGTACGGGCTGAATCCCGACGTCCAGTCGGTGGCCGCAGCGGTGCGGGCGTCGACCGCGATCCCGTTCTTCTACCACCCCGCGACCCTGACCAGCGCCGAAGGTCGCAGGTCCACGCTGGTCGACGGCGGGTTGCTGTCGAACTTCCCCATCGACTCGCTGGACCGTACCGATGGCAGGCCGCCGCGCTGGCCCACCTTCGGGGTCACGCTGTTGCCCGAACTGCCCGCCGAAAGCCAGCAGCTGATCCCGGCGCTTCGCCCGTTGCGCCTGCTCGGCCCGCCAACCCTGCTCGAACAGGTGGTGACCACGATCCTCGTCGGACACGACCAGGCGTACCTGAGCCAGCCGTGGGTCAGCGCGCGCACCATCCGGGTGGACACCACCGACGTCGGGGTTCTGGACTTCGACCTGTCCGAGCAACAGAAGCTCGCGCTCTACGACAAGGGCTTCGTTGCGGCCACGGAGTTCCTCGAGACGTGGGACTTCGCGGGCTATGTGGCACGGTTCCGGGATTAGCCCCGCTAGCGCCCGAAACCCGGCCCGCGTCTGCGCAGATACCGTTCGAACTCGGCCGCCAGCGCGTCGCCGTCAATCTTGCCGATCACCTCGTTCATGTCGACCTCTGCGTCGCCGCGCTGCTCCAGAGAGCTCACATACTCGGCGATCTCGTCGTCCTCGGCGGTCATCTCGGTGACCGCGTCCTCCCACTCCTCGGCCTGGGCCGGCAGGTCGGCGAGCGGGACCTCGATGTCGAGGACATCCTCGACCCGGCGCAGCAGCGCCACGGTGGCCTTCGGGTTGGGGGGTTGAGACACGTAGTGGGGGACGGCCGCCCAGAACGTGACGGCGGGGATCCCGGCTTGCACGCAGGCGTCCTGGAACACCCCCGCGATCCCCGTTGGCCCCTCGTAGCGGGTTTGTTCGAGCCCGAAGAACTTCGCCGACTCCGGTGAGTAGGCGGCGCCGGAGACGGGCACCGGACGGGTGTGCGGCGTGTCGGCCAACAGCGCACCCAGGATGACCACGGTGTGCACGTTGAGTTTGTCGGCGATCGCGAGCAGTTCCGCGCAGAACGTCCGCCACCGCATATTCGGCTCAACGCCATGCATCAGCACGATGTCGCGATCGCTGCCGGGGGGTCTGCAGTGCGAGATCCGCATCGACGGCCACACCAGTTCGCGTGTCACCCCGTCGACCTGGCGTATCACCGGCCGGTTGACCTGGTAGTCGTAGTAGGACTCGTCGTCGATCTCGACGATCGACTCCGCCTCCCAGATGGCATCCAGGTGCTCGAGCGCATCGCTGGCCGCGTCACCGGCGTCATTCCAGCCCTCGAACGCTGCGACGACGATGGTGTCGCGCAGGTCGGGCAGGTCGGATCGCTTCGGACCGCTGAAATCCGAGGGGGTCACGAGGCCAGCGTAAGCCCTGTCAGGGCGAGATGACGGGCATCGGCCCGCACCCGGGTTCGCGCGATGACGGCGATGATGTGGTCGTCCAGACGTCCATCGGGTGACGACGTAGACTTTTCTGGTCGAGAGGCGTTGCAACGGTTATTTTGGGGGGCTCGGGTCCCGCCGGGTAGCCGCCACGCTCGGCAGATTCAAGGACGCCTTCCGATTGCGGAAGGAACGTACGTGCACGCCCCCGGGTTGGATACTTCTGAGTTGAATACGTCTTTTGTGCCGAACATTCGCCCCGACTGCACCGACGAGCTGATCGCAGCGCTGCGCCAGCGGATCATGGTGATCGACGGCGCGATGGGCACGGCGATCCAGCGGGACCGGCCGGACGAGGCCGGTTACCGCGGTGAGCGGTTCAAGGATTGGCCGACCGATCTCGTGGGCAACAATGACCTGCTCACCCTCACGCAGCCGCACATCATCGAGGACATCCACCGCGAGTACCTCGAAGCGGGCGCCGACATCCTGGAGACCAACACGTTCAACGCGAACGCGGTCTCGCTGTCCGACTACGGGATGGAGGAGCTGAGCTACGAGCTGAACTACGCAGGCGCCGCGCTGGCCCGCACAGCCTGCGACGAGTTCAGCACCCCCGACAAACCCCGCTATGTCGCCGGGGCGCTCGGGCCGACGACGCGGACCGCGTCGATCTCGCCGGACGTCAACGATCCCGGAGCCCGCAACGTCTCCTACGACCAGTTGGTCGCCGCCTATCTGGAAGCTGCCAACGGCCTCGTCGACGGCGGTGCCGACATCCTCATCGTCGAGACGATCTTCGACTCGCTGAACGCCAAGGCGGCGGTGTTCGCCATCGAGACGCTGTTCGAGCAGCGCGGGCGCCGCTGGCCGGTGATCATCTCGGGCACCATCACCGATGCCTCCGGGCGGACGTTGTCCGGTCAGGTCACCGAAGCTTTCTGGAACTCGATCAGGCATGCCAAGCCGCTCGCGGTGGGCCTCAACTGCGCCCTGGGCGCGCCGGAGATGAGGCCCTACATCGCCGAGATGGCCCGGATCGCCGAGACCTTCGTCTCCTGCTACCCGAACGCCGGCCTGCCCAACGCATTCGGCGAGTACGACGAGTCGCCGGAGCGTCAGGCCGGCTACATCGCCGAGTTCGCCGAGGCCGGCCTGGTCAACCTGGTCGGTGGGTGCTGCGGAACGGCGCCGCCACACATTGCCGAAATTGCCAAGGTCGTCGAGGGCAAGCCGCCGCGCGAGCTGCCGCAGATCGCAGAGAGTCAAACGGCCACTCGCCTGGCCGGCCTGGAGCCGCTCAACATCACCGAGGACTCGCTGTTCGTCAACATCGGGGAGCGCACCAACATCACGGGCTCCGCCCGGTTCCGCAACCTGATCAAGGCCGAGGACTACGACACCGCCCTGTCGGTCGCCCTGCAGCAGGTCGAGGTCGGTGCGCAGATCATCGACATCAACATGGACGAGGGCATGATCGACGGCGTCGCCGCGATGGATCGGTTCACCAAGTTGATCGCGGCCGAACCGGACATCAGCCGCATCCCTGTGATGATCGACTCCTCCAAGTGGGAGGTCATCGAGGCGGGCCTGAAGAACGTGCAGGGCAAGCCGATCGTCAACTCGATCTCCATGAAGGAGGGCGAGGAGAAGTTCATCCGCGAGGCGCGGCTGTGCCGCAAGTACGGCGCCGCCGTCGTCGTGATGGCCTTCGACGAGTCGGGCCAGGCCGACAATCTGGAGCGCCGCATCCAGATCTGCGGACGCGCCTACCGGATCCTCACCGACGAGGTCGGCTTCCCGCCCGAGGACATCATCTTCGACCCGAACTGCTTCGCGCTGGCGACCGGTATCGAGGAGCACGCGACCTACGGGATCGACTTCATCGAGGCCTGCGCCTGGATCAAGGAGAACCTGCCAGGGGTGCACATCTCCGGCGGTATCTCCAACGTGTCGTTCTCGTTCCGCGGCAACAACCCGGTCCGCGAGGCGATCCACGCGGTGTTCCTGTTCCACGCCATCAAGGCCGGCCTGGACATGGGCATCGTCAACGCCGGCGCGCTGGTGCCCTACGACTCGATCGACCCCGAGTTGCGGGACCGGATCGAAGACGTCGTCCTGAACCGCCGCGAGGATGCGGCCGAGCGCCTCCTGGAGATCGCGGAACGCTTCAACACCAAGAACGCGGGCGACGGCGACGATCGCGCGGCCGCCGAATGGCGCAACCTGCCGGTCCGCGAACGTATTACGCACGCCCTGGTCAAGGGCATCGACGCCCACGTCGACGACGACACCGAGGAATTGCGGGCCGAGATTGCCGCCGCCGGAGGTCGCCCGATCGAGGTGATCGAGGGCCCGCTGATGGACGGGATGAACGTCGTCGGTGACCTCTTCGGCGCGGGCAAGATGTTCCTGCCCCAGGTGGTGAAGTCGGCCCGGGTCATGAAGAAGGCCGTTGCCTATCTGCTTCCGTTCATCGAGGCGGAGAAACAGCCAGCCGGGGCGAGCGACGCGACGGGGAATGGTCGAGCCGCCGAGACCACCAACGGCACCATCATCATGGCGACGGTCAAGGGCGACGTCCACGACATCGGCAAGAACATCGTCGGCGTCGTCCTGCAATGCAACAACTACACCGTGATCGACCTCGGTGTGATGGTGCCCGCCCAGAAGATCCTTGACGCGGCCAAGGAGCACAACGCCGACATCATCGGGCTGTCCGGCCTGATCACCCCGTCCCTGGACGAGATGGTCAACTTCGCGGTCGAGATGGAACGCGAGGGCCTGCAGATCCCGCTGCTGATCGGCGGCGCGACCACCTCGCGCGCGCACACCGCCGTGAAGGTGGCGCCGCGTCGCAGCGGTCCGGTGGTGTGGGTCAAGGATGCGTCACGCTCGGTTCCGGTCGCTGCGGCGCTGCTCGACGACAAGCAGCGCCCGGGCCTGCTGGAGGCCACCGAAAAGGACTACGCAGCACTTCGTGAACGGCACGCCCAGAAGCAAGAGCGGCCGATGCTGACGCTCCAGATGGCCCGCGCCAACCGGACGCCGATCGAATGGGACGGCTACACCCCGCCGGTGCCTGCGCAAGGCGTCGGCGCCCGGGAGTTTCTCGACTACGACCTGGCCGAGCTGCGCGAGTACATCGACTGGCAGCCGTTCTTCAACGCCTGGGAGATGAAGGGCCGCTTCCCCGACATCCTCAACAACCCGGCGTCCGGCGAGGCCGCCCGCAAGTTGTACGACGATGCCCAGGTGATCGGCTTCTTCCCGGCGAACTCCGTCGGTGACGACATCGAGGTCTACACCGACGACACCCGCACCGAGGTACTCACTACGCTGCACAACCTGCGTCAGCAGGGCCAGCATCGCGACGGCATCCCGAACCGGTCGCTGGGCGACTTCATCGCCCCCAAAGAAACCGGGGTCACCGATTACGTCGGCGCCTTCGCTGTCACCGCCGGGCTGGGCAGCCAGGACAAGATCGCGGAGTTCAAGACGGCGCTCGACGACTACAGCGCGATCCTGCTGGAGTCGCTCGCCGATCGCCTGGCGGAGGCGTTCGCCGAACGGATGCACCAACGGGTCCGCGAGGAGTTCTGGGGATATCGGCCCGACGAGGACCTGGATAACGAGGCACTCATCGGGGAGAAGTATGTGGGCATCCGCCCTGCGCCGGGCTACCCGGCCTGCCCGGAGCACACCGAGAAGGCGACGCTGTTCGAGTTGATGGACGTCACGGCGCGCACCGGCATCGAATTGACCGAGTCGATGGCGATGTGGCCCGGTGCCGCTGTCAGCGGCTGGTACTTCTCGCACCCGCAGTCGCAGTACTTCGTGGTCGGCCGGCTGGCCCAGGACCAGGTCGCCGACTACGCGAAGCGCAAGGGCTGGACCCTACAGGAGGCCGAGCGCTGGCTGGCGCCCAACCTCGGCTACAACCCGGAGGACTGAGCGCCGCCCGTCACCGTCTGAAGTACAGGTCGCCGCGGAACTGCAGTAGCAGGGCGATCGTCGCGGTCCAGCCGGTCTGGTGGCTGGCGCCCAGACCGCGGCCGGTGTCGCCGTCGAAGTACTCGTAGAACGGCACCAGGTCGCGCCAGTGCGGGTCGGTCTGGAAGTACTCGTTGTCGCCGAACACCGCGCGCCGGCCGGCCTCGTCGCGAACCAGCAGACCGGTCAGTTGCCGGGCCAGCCGGTCGGCGACGACGCCGAGCGTGACGTCCTCCTCGGATCCCGCTGGATCGGGGACGCGGTAGGTGTCGCCGAGGAATCGGGCGTAGGAGTTGAGCGCCTGCACCAGCATGAAGTTCGTCGGCAGCCACACCGGGCCGCGCCAGTTCGAATTTCCGCCGAACATCCTGCTGCGGGACTCGGCCGGTTGATAGTCGACGACGTAATCGGTGTCGTCGATGTGGAACCGGTACGGATGGTCGCGGTGATAGCGGGATAGTGAACGGATTCCGTTGGGGGACATGAACTGTTCGGGGTCCAGCAGCCGGCGCAGGATCGCTGACAGCCGGTCGGAATGCACGACGCCCACCATGAAATGCGAGCCGTCGCCGCCGGACATCCCAAGGCGCACATCGTCATCGGTGTGTTCGTAGATGCGGGCCAGTTCGTCGAGTTGGTGGTCGACGGTGGCCCGCACGTCGGTGGCGCGGGCCGGGATCGCGATCGCCGCGAACAGCGGGACGATCGCCTGCATGGAGAACACCTGCAGCGATTTACTTGAGCCGTCCGGCATTTCGATGACGTCGTGGTAGAACTCGGTGTCCTCGCACCAGAAGCTGACCCGGTAGGTGCCTTTCTCCAACGCGTTGGCCACCAGCCAGGCGTCCCACACCCAGCGGCTGAACATGTAGGTGTAGCTCGGATCGTTGTGCGACAACTCGATGGCCATCTCCAGCAGGTGGAAGATCAGCGCCGCCATCCATGCGGTGCCGTCGATCTGGGCGAGTTCGCCGCCGGTCGGCAACGGCTTGTCGCGGTCGAAAACCCCGATGTTGTCCATGCCGAGGAAGCCGCCGCCGAACACCCCGCGGTTGGCGTCGTCCTTCTGGTTGAGCCACCACATGGCGTTCAGCGTGGACGCCCGATAAGCGCTGGCCAGGAAGTCCCAGTCGCCGACACCGGTGCGCAGCCGGTCGAGTTGATAGACCTGCCAGGCCGCCCAGGCGTGCACCGGCGGGTTGGTGTCGCCGAATTTCCATTCGTACGCCGGGATCTGGCCGTGCGGATGCTGGGACGTCGCCTGCTGCAGGACCAGCGCCTGTGCCTTGGCGAACTCCGGGTCGATCAGCGCCATCGTGACGCAGTGAAAGGCCAGATCCCAGGCCGCGAACCAGGGATACTCCCAGGCGTCCGGCATCAGGATGACCTGGCTGACCGAGAAGTGCTGCCAGTCGACATTGCGCCCGGACCAGCGCTGCTCCGGCGGTGCCGGTTGGCCCGGGTCGCCCTTGAGCCAGCGCCGCACCGAGTAGCTGTAGAACTGCTTGCACCACAACAGTCCGGCCAGCGCCTGCCGCTGCACCAGCCGTTCGTCGTCGGTCAGATCCGGTGCCGCCACACTCGCGTAGAACTCGTCGGCCTCGCCCTGGCGGGCGGCCAGTATCGCATCCGGTTCTCCACCGTGGTCGGAGTCGGCGAAATGCACTGTCACGGTGCAGGTTTTACCGGGCTCCAGCACGGTGGACACATGTGCGGCCACCTTGCTGCCCTCGTCCGCGGCGACGGCGCCGGACACTGAGTGCACGACGTGATCGTTGACGCCGTCCTTGGTGGTGGCCGACGCGTTCGCCGCCCCGAACAGCAGGCGCTCGTTGGTCTCGTTCTCGCAGAACAACATTCGCGGCGCAGCGCAGGTGGAACTGGTGACCGTGAACCACCGGTGTCCCAGCTTCGGATGCCAGGTGGTTGCGGCGCCCTCGCCGCAGGCCGTGATCCGCGGCCGCTGCTGGCCGGGGTGCTGGCCTCCGTTCCAAGACCAGGTGTTGCGGTACCACAGCTGGGGCAGCACGTGGATGGGTGCTGCCTGCGCGCCGCGGTTGGTCACGGTGATCCGGCAGTAGACGTCCTCCGGGCCATCCTTGGCGTACTCGACGTTGACATCGAAATAGCGCTGCTGCAACCACTGTGCACGCAATGCATCGAACAGTTCGTACTCGTCGTCGGCGGGGCCGCGCTGCTGGTTGGTGTGCAGCAGATCGGCATAGGGGAACTCGGCCTGCGGATACTTGTAGACCATCGACGCGTAGGCGTGGGTGGGCAGGTTGTCCGTGTAGAACCAGTAATCCTTGACGTCCTCGCCGTGGTTGCCCTCCTCGTTGGCCACCCCGTAGGGACGTTCCTTGAGGATCGGATCGTGGCCGTTCCACAACGCGACGCCCAGGCAGATGGTCTGGTCCAGATCGCACCAGCCCGCCAGGCCGTCCTCGTTCCACCGGTAGGCCCGGCTGCGGGCCTGGTCGAACGGGAAATACGCCCAGGCGTCGCCGTCGGCGCTGTAGTCCTCCCGGACCGTGCCCCAGGCGCGCTCAGCGAGGTAGGTGCCCCAGCGGCGCCACTGGGCACGTCCGCCTTTCACTTCGTCGAGACGGTCCTGCTCGGCGGTGCTCAACGGCCGCTCCCCCCACGAGCCGGGCAGGTACACCGGCCCTCGCCGGAGTCCGACACCCGCCCGGAGTGCTGGTCGAGTCCGGGGGAGGCGGCGTCGACTTCCTGGTCGGCGCGGTCCGGTTGTCCGGCGTCGGCCTGCTTGACGATGCTGAGTCCATCGGAGATGGCCGCCATCATCCCGTACTCGACAGCGTTGTGGACCATCTTCACGAAGTGTCCGGCACCATTCGGGCCGCAGTGCAGATATCCCTCGGTGCGGTGCCGACGGCGTCCGTCGGCTCGGCTCGGGCGGCGCTGTGACGTGGGGATGCTCACATCGCAGGGCGCGCAGGCGAACGCGTTTGTGCAGGTCGAGCCGATTTCGCCGGTGCGGGGCCGCGGCGGCGGGCCGCTGGGGGTCTGCGTCGGCGCGCGCCCTGATGAGACAATGGCAACCATGCATGCGGTGCTCTGGGATATGGACGGCACCCTCGTGGACTCCGAAAAACTGTGGGACGTGTCGATGCACGCGCTGTACGCGCGGTTCGGCGGAACGCTGACACCGGAGGTCCGCATCGCGACAGTCGGCGGTTCCGCGGAGGACGTGATGCGCATCGTGTTCGACGACCTCGGCTTGGATCCCGATCCCGCCGCGGTTGCCGAATGCACCGACTGGCTCCACGACCACACGGGGGAACTGTTCGAACAGCGGGGGCTGCCCTGGCTCGCAGGTGCACGAGAATTGCTCGACGCGCTGCTCGCCGCGGGCGTCCCGATGGCGCTGGTCACCAACACCCGCCGCAGCCTGGCTGAGAAGGCGCTGAACAGCATTGGGCGACACTACTTTTCGGTGACCGTGTGCGGCGACGAGGTGCCTTACGGCAAACCAGCCCCCGACCCCTACCTGCGCGCCGCAAAACTACTCGAACTTGCGCCGGGTGCGTGCCTGGCCATCGAGGACTCCGCGACCGGCACCGCTGCCGCCGAGGGGGCGGGATGCCCGGTGGTGGTGGTGCCCAACGATATTGCCGTCCCGACCGGTCCGGGTCGCAGGCACATCGCCTCGCTCACCGAACTCGACCTCAGTGGATTGCGCAGCATCCATGCGGAACTGAACCGCGAGATCGGCGACTGACCGCCCGCCGATAACGATGTAGCAGCCGCCGCGCCACAGTTCGGGGAACCCAGCGTGCGGCGCCCGGCAGGGTGCTTCAATAGATCCGCCGGGGGTTTCCGGGCAGTATTCGGGATCTTTCGGGTTATCTCACCCTCGCAACGTTGCGGAAAGGTCGTCACATGGCCGGACACGGACCCGTCGGCGGAAGCTCTGGCATCGACTACGAGGAATCTGAGCACAGCGGCAAGGTCGTTCGGATCGCGTCGGTCGCGGCGCTGGGCGGCCTGCTGTTCGGTTATGACAGCGCTGTGATCAACGGCGCGGTTGCCGCGCTGCAGGACGAGTTCCAGATCGACAACTACACGTTGGGCTTCGCCGTCGCCTCGGCACTGCTCGGCGCCGCTCTCGGCGCGATGACCGGCGGACGGCTGGCCGACAAGATCGGCCGCCTTTCGGTGATGAAGATCGCCGCGGTGCTGTTCTTCATCAGCGCCATCGGCACCGGCCTGGCCACCAACATCTGGCTGGTGGTGATCTTCCGGATCGTTGGCGGCGTCGGCGTCGGCGTGGCTTCGGTGATCGCGCCGATGTACATCGCCGAGACCTCCCCGCCCCGTATCCGGGGCCGGCTGGGCTCCCTGCAGCAACTGGCCATCGTCACCGGCATCTTCCTGTCCTTGGCGATCGATTACCTGTTGGCGCACTTGGCCGGCGGATCGCGCGAGGACCTGTGGTTCGGCATGGCCGCATGGCGATGGATGTTCATCGTGATGGCGGTGCCCGCCGTCGTCTATGGCACCCTCGCCTACACGATCCCGGAGTCGCCGCGCTATCTCGTTGCGAACTACCGCATTCCGGAGGCGCGCAAGGTCCTGACCCTGTTGCTCGGTGAGAAGAGCCTGGACATCACGATCTCCCGGATCCAGGATTCGCTGAAGGCGGACAAGCCGCCGTCCTGGGCCGATCTGCGCAAGCCCACCGGAGGTATCTACGGGATCGTATGGGTCGGCCTGGGCCTGTCCATCTTCCAGCAGTTCGTCGGCATCAACGTCATCTTCTATTACAGCAACGTGCTGTGGGAGGCAGTGGGATTCGACGAGAGCCAGGCGTTCCTGATCACCGTCATCACGTCGATCATCAACATCCTGACCACGCTGATCGCGATCGCGCTGATCGACAAGGTCGGACGCAAGCCGCTGCTGCTCATCGGATCGGCCGGGATGGCCGTGACCCTTGGCACGATGGCGATCATCTTCGGCAGCGCGCCGCAGGTCGACGGCACGCCACAACTGGGCGACGTGGCCGGGCCGGTCGCGCTCGTCGCGGCCAACCTGTTCGTGGTGGCGTTCGGAATGTCATGGGGCCCGGTGGTGTGGGTGCTGCTCGGCGAGATGTTCCCCAACCGAATCCGGGCCGCGGCACTCGGACTGGCCGCGGCCGGCCAGTGGGTCGCGAACTGGCTGATCACCGTCACGTTCCCGGAGCTGCGCAACTTGCTCGGTGCGGCGTACGGGTTCTACGCCGTCTGCGCGGTGCTGTCCCTGCTGTTCGTGTGGCGGTGGGTTGAGGAGACCAAGGGCAAGCATCTCGAGGACATGCACCGCGAGGCCTGGCACCACGAATCGCATCCCGCCGCGCACTGAGCGGTCGGGTCCGCACACCAGCGGCCGGTCGCGGCTCGCCGCGGTGCCCTCTTCGCGGCTCGCCGCGGGCGCGTGACACAATCGCCTGCCGTGAAGACCTTCGACGCCCTATTCGCCGAACTCAGCGAAAAGGCCCGTACCCGGCCGTCCGGTAGCGGCACCGTCGCCGCGCTCGACGCCGGAATCCACGGGCTGGGGAAGAAGATCATCGAAGAGGCCGGCGAGGTGTGGCTGGCCGCTGAGCACGAGAGCGACGATGCACTGGCAGACGAGATCAGCCAGCTCCTGTACTGGACCCAGGTGCTGATGATCTCGCGCGGTATCACCCTCGACAGCGTCTACGAGAAGCTGTGATGGCGCCGCGACTGCTGCGGGTGGCCGTGCCCAACAAGGGCACGCTCAGCGAGCCCGCCGCCGAGATCCTCTCCGAGGCCGGCTACCGCCGGCGCACCGACGCGAAGGATCTCACCGTCGTCGACCCTGTCAACGGCGTCGAATTCTTCTTCCTGCGCCCCAAGGACATTGCGATCTATGTCGGCTCCGGGCAGCTGGACTTCGGCATCACCGGGCGTGACCTGGCCGCCGAATCCGACGCCCCGGTACGGGAACGCCTGGCGCTGGGCTTCGGCTCGTCCACGTTCCGCTACGCCGCGCCTGCGGGCCGGCCGTGGACACCCGCCGATCTGGCGGGCAAGCGCATCGCGACCGCGTTTCCCAACCTGGTGCGCAAGGACCTCGCCGCCAGGGGCATCGAGGCCACCGTGATCCGGCTCGACGGCGCGGTGGAGATATCGGTCGCCCTAGGGGTGGCCGACGCGATCGCCGACGTCGTCGGATCGGGTCGCACGCTGGGCCTGCACGATCTGGTGGCGTTCGGCGAGCCGCTGTGCGACTCGGAAGCGGTCCTGCTCGAACGTGACGGCCCCGCCGACAACAACGATGCCGCGGCGCGCGATCAGCTGGCCGGGCGGGTGCAGGGTGTGGTGTTCGGGCAGCAGTACCTGATGCTCGACTACGACTGCCCGCGCACCGTGCTCGAGGAGGCCACCGCCGTCACCCCCGGGCTGGAATCGCCGACGATCGCCCCGCTGGCCGATCCGGCGTGGGTGGCGGTGCGCGCCCTGGTGCCGCGGCGCGACGTGAACCCGATCATGGACCAGCTCGCCGTGATCGGCGCCAAGGCGATCCTGGCCTCCGACATCCGGTTCTGCCGCTTCTGACAACTGCCGCGCGGCAACATGCGTGTTAGCGTCCCGTTGTCGATTCCAACGGGCCGGAGGTCTGTATGTCGCTTGTCCTCGTTCTGATACTCGCCCTCTTGGTCGGTGTGGTGGCTGGTCTCCGGGCGCTCACCGCTCCCGCGGTCGTGGCCTGGGGTGCCGCGCTGGGCTGGATCGACGTCGAAGGAAAGTGGTCGGAATGGATTGGTCATCCGATTACCGTTGCGGTGCTTAGCATCCTGCTGCTCGTTGAGCTGGTCACCGACCAGCTGCCCAAGACGCCGAGCCGCAAGACACCGGCTCAGTTCGGGGCGCGTCTGCTGACTGGCGCCTTCGCGGGTGCGGTCATCGGCAGTGCGTCATTTCACACGTTCAGTGCGATCGGCGCCGGCGTGATCGGTGCGGTGCTGGGCACTTTGGGCGGCTACGAGGCACGCAGGCGGCTGGTCGCCGCCAACGGTGGCCGTGATCTGCCCGTCGCCCTGGCCGAGGACGCGGTCGCCGTGGGTGGCGGATTCCTCGTCGCCTACCTGGTTGGTCTGGTCTGAATCGGGTGAGTGTGGCAGAAAGATTCGACGCCATCGTCATTGGCGCCGGGCAGGCCGGGCCGCCGCTGGCGGGTCGGCTGACCGCCGCGGGGCAGACCGTCGCCGTGATCGAACGCAAGCTGATCGGCGGCACCTGCGTCAACTCCGGCTGCATCCCGACCAAGACTCTGGTGGCCAGTGCGCACGCCGCCCACGTCGCCCGCCGCGGCGCCGAATACGGCATCGGCACAGGCGATGTCACCGTCGACATGGGTAAGGTCAAGGCGCGCAAGGACGCGATCATGCTCGGCGACCGGCACGGGGTGGAGTCCTGGCTGGACGGGATGGCCGGCTGCACGGTGATCCGCGGGCATGCCCGCTTCGAGGACCCACACTCCGTGCGAGTCGGCGACCGGCTGCTGGAGGCGGACAAGATATTCCTCAACGTCGGTGGTCGCGCGGTCGTCCCCGACCTGCCCGGGCTGTCCGACATCGACTACCTGACCAACGTCGGGATCCTCGAAATCGACACCGTGCCAGAGCATCTCGTGATCATCGGCGGCAGCTACATCGCGCTGGAATTCGCCCAGATGTACCGCCGCTTCGGCGCCCGGGTCACCGTGATCGAGAAGGGACCCCGGCTGACGTCCCGTGAGGACGAGGACGTGTCCGCGGCCGTCAGGAAGATCCTGGAGGCCGAGGGCGTCGAGGTCATCGTCGGCGCGAACGATATCCGTTTTACCAAGAGAGACAACGGTTTTGACGTCACGCCGGGTGAGGGTGCGGCGCCGGTGGGCGGCACGCACCTGCTGGTGGCGGTCGGGCGCAGGCCCAACACCGATGACCTCGGCCTCGAGCACGCCGGGGTGCAGACCGACGGGCGCGGCTACGTGGTGGTCGACGATCAGCTGCGCACCACCGCCCAACACATCTGGGCGATGGGTGACTGCAACGGTCGTGGTGCGTTCACCCACACCTCGTACAACGATTTCGAGATCGTGGCGGCCAATCTGCTGGACGACGACCCCCGCCGGGTCAGCGACCGGGTGCCGACCTACGCGCTGTACATCGACCCGCCGCTGGGGCGGGCGGGCATGACCGCCGATCAGGTCCGCGCGTCGGGCCGCAGGGCGTTGGTGGGGAAGCGCCCGATGACGCGGGTGGGGCGCGCGGTGGAGAAGGGTGAGACGCAGGGGTTCATGAAGGTGGTGGTGGACGCCGACACCAAGGAGATCCTCGGCGCGGCGATCCTCGGCGTCGGCGGCGACGAGGTGGTCCACGCCATCCTCGACATCATGAGCGCCGGTGATCCCTACACCGCGATCTCGCGCACGATGCACATCCACCCCACGGTCAGCGAGCTGGTGCCGACGATGCTTCAGGAGATGAAGCCGCTGACATAGCGGCACCGATCTGGCGGCCGGCCCGTGACGTTAGCTGGCGCGCAGCACCGCCTCGTCACGGGCTTCGTCGGCGGCATCGTCCGTCGGGATCTGCGGCCAGCCCGGATAGGGCGGCGGGGTGCCGCCGAACACCGGGCAGTGCGCGTGGTGTGTGCACCAGTCGCACAGCCGCGACGGGTTGGGCCGGAAGTCGCCGGTGGCCCCCGCGGTCTGGATGGCCCGCCAGATGGCCGTCAGGGTGCGCTCGAATCGCAGCATCTCGTCGAGTTCGGGCGAGTAGTCCAGCACCTGTCCGTCGGCCAGATACAGCAGCCGTAGCCGCGTGGGCAGCACACCGCGCGAGCGCAGCAGCGCTACCGCGTAGAACTTCATCTGGAACATCGCCTTGAACTCGGCCAACGCCCTGGCCTCGGGCGGGGCCTTTCCGGTCTTGTAGTCCACCACCCGCACCTCACCGGTCGGGGCGACATCGATGCGGTCGACGAAGCCGCGGAGCAACGTCCCGTCGGCCAATTCGACTTCGACGCGCTGTTCGCAGCTCTGCGGATCGAACCGGGTCGGGTCCTCCAGCCGGTAGTAACCCGACAGCAGCTTGGCGGCCTCCGCGAGCAGTTCGTCGCGTACGGCGGGGTCGACGTCATCGGCCAGATCCGGCCTGGCGGCCACCACCCGCTCCCAGGCCGGTGCCAGCAGCGTCAGCGCGGTGTCGTGGCGGCGTTGGGCCGCGGGCAGCGCGTAAAGCTGCTCGAGCGCGGCGTGCACCACCGAACCCCGCAGCTGGGCCGTCGACGGCGGCTCCGGCAGCCGGTCGATGGCGCGGAAGCGGTACAGCAGCGGGCACTGTTTGAAGTCGCTGGCCCGCGACGGCGACAGTGCGGGGCGCCGGGCCGGGGCGGCCGACTCCTGCGCTGTGCCGTTCATACTTCGCAGCCTAAGGGCGGGGCCCGACAACCCCCCGCACCGGCGGCGGCGCGTCGACTGGCAGGCTGAACAGCTGTGTCAGGACCCGCAGAACACGTGCGCGACGGCGTGGACCAACCAACTGGACGCCCGACCGGGCCGTTCGTCATCGGCGATCGTGTGCAGCTCACCGACGCCAAGGGGCGGCACTACACGATGCTGCTGTCACCGGGCGGCGAGTTCCACACGCACCGCGGGATCATCTCGCTGGACACCGTGGTCGGGCTGCCGGAGGGCAGCGTGGTCAAGTCGACCAGCGGTGACCAGTTCCTGGTGCTGCGGCCGCTGCTGGTCGACTACGTGATGTCGATGCCGCGCGGCGCGCAGGTGATCTACCCCAAGGACGCGGCGCAGATCGTGCACGAGGGTGACATCTTCCCGGGTGCCCGGGTGCTGGAGGCCGGCGCCGGATCCGGGGCGCTGACGTGCTCGCTGCTGCGCGCCGTCGGCCCCGGTGGCGTGGTGACGTCCTATGACGTCCGTGAGGACCACGCCGTCCACGCCGAGCGCAACGTGACGACGTTCTTCGGGGAGCGGCCTGCCAACTGGGACCTGGTGATCGGCGACCTCGCCGACTACCCGGGACCCGAGGTCGATCGCGTCGTGCTGGACATGCTGGCGCCGTGGGAGGTGCTCGGCGCCGTGGCGGGCGCACTGGTGCCAGGCGGCGTGTTGATGATCTACGTCGCCACGGTCACCCAGTTGTCCCGGGTGGTCGAGGCGCTGCGCGAACAGCAGTGCTGGACCGAGCCGCGCGCCTGGGAGAGCATGCAGCGCGGCTGGTACGTCGTCGGCCTGGCGGTGCGTCCCCAGCACACCATGCGTGGGCATACGGCATTCCTCGTCAGCGCCCGCAGACTGGCCCCTGGCGCCGTCGCGCCGATGCCGCTGCGGCGCAAACGTCAGCTGGGGCTCACGGGGGAGTGAGCGGTTCAGTCGTCGTCGGTGCTGCGGCGTAGTCCCCGCCTCGTCGACAAGAGCTCCATGTCCGGGCGGGCGGCCACCAGCCGCTCGGCGGCGTCGAGGACGTCGACGACGTGGCGGCTGTCGGCCGACACCGCGGCGATGCCGATCTGGGCGCGGCGATGCAGGTCCTGGGCACCGGTCTCGGCCGCCGACACGGTGAACCGGCGTTGCAATTCGGCGATCACCGGCCGGATAGCCGACCGCTTCTGCTTGAGCGAGTGCACGTCACCGAGCAGCAGGTCGAACTCAAGCCAGCCGATCCACATCCGGGCTCAGGGTGTGGGTTGGGCGGGAGCAGGCGGCGACGCGGGTGCGGGGGCGGGTGCCGGCGCTGACGACGCTGACGACGCTGACGACGCTGACGGTGTGGGGGCGCCCAGTTCCAGCAGCTGGTCGGCGGTATCCCGGCTCAGCTGCCAGCCACCGTCGTGTGGGGTGAACTCCATCGGGAAGGTGAAGCCGCCTCGCGCAGGGGCGTCGGGAGTGCTGTCGGCGCGCTTGACGACGACCGTCGCGACGACATTGTCCGGGTGTGCGTCCGACCACGCCAGATCACGGGCTTCGAAGTTCGGTGGCGCGAACCCGTTGTCGGCCAGCGCGCGGCCGAACTGGTCGATCGCCTGGGCGTCGGCGGGGCCCGCCTGTTCGACCAGGCCCACCTTGTCGGCGCCGGGTACCGCGGTGTCGGTCAACCGGTACAGCACATCGGTGAGCGCCTCCGGCGGGGGCAGTGCCGCCGGGGGCGGAACCGTCGGCACGGATGTGATAGTTGTCACGGTCGGCGAGCTGGTTGCCGCGGGCGGCGCCTCGCCACGACAGCCACCAAGCCCGAACGCCGCCACGACCGTGGCGGCGCTCATGATGGCGGCGACGAAGCCTCGCACCCGCGGGCTGACCCCGCTAGGCGAGCGCTGACTGGAGCAGCGCCAGTCCCGATGCGCGCGAGAGCTTCCAGCCGCCCGCATTGACGAAGGTGACGGTCTGGGTGACCGGCGCGAGCGCCGGACCGGTGGCGGTCACCACCGCCGTCGCCGCTCCGGGGGCTACCGGCGTGATGTTTGCCACGCTGAAGCTCAGCGGGAAGTAACCCTCCTGCACGGCATTGGCGACCAGCCGGTCGGCGGTGCGTCCCTCGACGATCCCCACGCCACCCTCGATGAGACCGGCCTTGCTGCGGAACGGAATGCTCGGGTTACCCAGGCCGTTGAGCACCGCCATCACCTGGTCGAGGGTCGGCGCGGCCGCGGGCGCCGGCTGCTGCGGCATCGGTACGCCGAACACGACCGGCTGCACCGCGGGGGCGGCCGACAAGTCGCCCGATGCAGCGGAAGTCACACCCGCTGCAGCGGCGCAGATCACACCCGCGGCCGTCACACCGGTAACGAGGGTTTTCACAGCCACGGCTGTCCTTTCGATCGGCCTGAGTCTTACGTGAGGCTAACAGTGTTGCTGGTGTGTCGAATTCCTACACCGCACGCAATGGCTGAATCGCCGGTAGCGTTGAAGTTGTTACCGCACCAACTTGCGGTGTGGGAGAGGAGCGCACCATGAGTGAGTCAGAGCGTTCTGAAGCGTTCGGAACCCCCTACGAGTCGGGCTTGTCCAGCGACGATGCTGCCGAGTTGGAAGAACTGCGTCGCGAGGCGGCCATTCTCCGAGAGCAACTGGAAAACGCGGTAGGTCCGCACAGCGGTTTGCGCAGCGCGCGCGATGTGCACCAGCTCGAGGCGCGCATCGATTCGCTTGCCGCAAGGAACGCCAAGCTGATGGAAACCCTCAAAGAGGCTCGCCAGCAACTGCTGGCGCTGCGCGAAGAGGTTGACAGGCTCGGGCAGCCCCCGAGTGGATATGGCGTGCTGCTCGGCACCCACGACGACGACACCGTCGACGTGTTCACCTCGGGCCGCAAGATGCGGCTCACCTGCTCGCCCAACATCGACGGCAAGACGCTGAAGAAGGGCCAGACGGTCCGGCTGAACGAGGCGCTGACCGTCGTCGAGGCGGGCAACTTCGAGTCGGTGGGTGAGATCTCCACCCTGCGTGAGATTCTCGCCGACGGTCACCGCGCACTGGTGGTCGGTCACGCGGACGAGGAGCGCATCGTCTGGCTGGCCGAACCGCTGATCGCCGGGGAGGATCTGCCCGCGGAGGTCCTCGAGGCCTTGCCAGAGGACGAGCGGCCCCGCAAGCTGCGTCCCGGCGATTCGCTGCTGGTCGACACCAAGGCCGGGTACGCCTTCGAGCGCATCCCCAAGGCCGAGGTCGAGGACCTGGTGCTCGAAGAGGTGCCCGACGTCAGCTACCACGACATCGGTGGCCTCACCCGCCAGATCGAGCAGATCCGAGACGCGGTCGAGCTGCCGTTCCTGCACAAGGAGCTCTACCGCGAGTACTCGCTGCGTCCGCCGAAGGGCGTCCTGCTCTACGGGCCGCCCGGTTGCGGAAAGACGCTCATCGCCAAGGCGGTCGCCAACTCGCTGGCCAAGAAGATGGCCGAGCTGCGGGGCGAGGACTCCCGCGAGGCCAAGTCGTACTTCCTGAACATCAAAGGCCCCGAGCTGCTGAACAAGTTCGTCGGTGAGACCGAGCGGCACATCCGGCTGATCTTCCAGCGGGCCCGCGAGAAGGCCTCCGAGGGCACCCCGGTGATCGTGTTCTTCGATGAGATGGATTCGATTTTCCGCACCCGCGGCACTGGCGTGAGTTCGGATGTGGAGACCACGGTCGTCCCGCAGCTGCTCAGCGAGATCGACGGTGTGGAAGGCCTGGAGAACGTCATCGTCATCGGCGCCTCCAACCGCGAGGACATGATCGACCCGGCGATCCTGCGGCCCGGCCGCCTGGACGTCAAGATCAAGATCGAGCGGCCCGACGCCGAGTCGGCGCAGGACATCTTCAGCAAGTACCTCACCGAGGAACTGCCGATCCACACCGACGATCTCGCCGAATTCTCCGGCGATCGCGGGCAGACCATCAAGGCGATGATCGAGAAGGTCGTCGACCGGATGTACGCCGAGATCGACGACAACCGGTTCCTGGAGGTCACCTACGCCAACGGTGACAAGGAAGTCATGTACTTCAAGGACTTCAACTCCGGCGCCATGATCCAGAACGTCGTCGACCGGGCGAAGAAGAACGCGATCAAGAGCGTGCTGGAGACCGGTCAGCCGGGTCTGCGCATCCAGCACCTGCTCGACTCGATCGTCGACGAGTTCGCCGAGAACGAGGACCTGCCCAACACCACCAATCCGGATGACTGGGCGCGGATCTCGGGTAAGAAGGGCGAGCGGATCGTCTACATCCGCACGCTGGTCACCGGCAAGAGTTCGTCGGCCAGCCGTGCCATCGACACCGAGTCCAACCTCGGCCAATACCTGTAGCCATTGTCCCGCCGCGGCGCCTACCTCTCCATTTCAAGGTAGGCATCGCGGCCGGCCAGGCTGACGGCGACGTCGGCGATCAGCGGTTCGAAGAACCGCTCCCGGTACATCGGGTCGACGCTCGTGCTGACGGTGAAGTACAACCCTGACAGCACCGCCACGAACAACGACGTGTGCACCACCGTCTGCGGAATCGGGATGTGGATGCCGAACCATGTTCCCGCGCAAGGGGGTACACCCACCGCGCAGGTCTCCTCCGATGACCACAGCACCGTGACGTCGTCGGGGATCGCGATGATGCCCAGCGCGAGGAAGAACGCGAAGAGTCCGGCGGTGAACAGCACCACCTGAATCGCCTGCGACACCACCATCACCGCGACGACGTTGATCTGCTCGGCCATCGACAGCGGGGAGCGGGCCGGCTGCAGGTCGCGGTCGATGGCGAGGGGTGTGTCGGCGAGCAATCGCGCCGGGTCGGTCTGCCCCGCGCGGTCCTCACGCAGCGCGCGCACCTCGTCGCGGATCGTGGTGACCATGAAGGCGATCGCCACCACCGACAGGAATCCGATTGTCTGCCAGAGTCTTTCGCGCGTCATCCGGGCAGACAGCTGCCACAGTTCGCCGGTGAAGTACACCACGACGGTCAGCATCAGCAACGGCAGCGCCCGGCTCATCAGAGTGCCCAGCGCGCCGAGCTGTAGCCACGCGAACCGGAACGCCCACAACGCGATCGATCCGAAACCCACGTAGGTCAGCCAGATCGCCAGCAGCGACACCGAGAGGAAGACGGGGACCTCGGCCAGCGCCGTGGCCGTCCACCCGCTGGCCGTCACCGGCATCGCCACGACGAAGATCGCCATCACCAACAGTGCCGCCGAACGCCTGCCCGCCTCCGAGGCGGCGGTGCCGGCGCGGTGCAACAGGTAGAGGACGAACGGTGCGGCGATCAGCGCGGCGGCGATGAGGGCCAGCCGTGCGATGTAGCCGGCATCGGGTCGGTCCCCGGTGAGGTCGGCAAGCAGCATGGTCACCGCGGTCAGTGCGCCGACGCCGCTGACCATCGGGGCGGAGCGTTCGAGCAGCGCCCTGGAGCGCACGCGCCGGGTGAGTACCAACGGCAGTCCGCGGTGCAGAAACCATTCGTGCACCCTCCGCATCTCCGACACGTCAACCGCCCACGGTGTAGGTGCGGTACCGGTCGCGCGCGACCAGCGTCAGCCGCAGATCGTCGACCAGGGGATCGAGGAAGCGGGTGCGCTGCTCGGTGTCGGTGAAGGTGCGGGCGCTGAGGTACATGAAGGTCAGTGCCGCCAGGAACATGGTGATCTGGATCAACGCCTGCGGCACAGGGAATGTCATGCCGAGGATCTGTCCGTCGGAAGACCCGTTGCGGGTCCATTCGGCGAGCAACTCCGGGCTCAGCAGGATCAGACCGAGCACGAAGAAGATGAACGCGGTGACGGTCGCGACTGTCATCACCTGGACGATCTGCGACAAGGCCAGCACGATCGCCACGTTGACCCGTTCGCTCGCCGATAGCGGAATCCGCCGGGGCCGGTCGGGCATCGTCTCGAACGGGGTGTCGATCAGTCGCTGCGCGTCGTCGGGCTTCTTGGCGTCCGGCTGCAGGATCGGGCGCACCCGCTCGAAGGTGCCCGACACCAGGAAGACGGCGGCGATGCCGAACAGGAACAGCAGCGCCAGCCACAGCCGGCCGCGGCTCACCGTGGCCGCCATGAGCCAGACGTAGGAATTGAAGAACACCAGCACCGTCAGCAGCACCACGGGCAGCGCGCGGACGAACAGATGGCCCATCAACGCAAGGTTCGACGTGGTCTCGCGGATCGCCCAACCCACGATCGACCCGATTCCCGTTGCGGTGCAGAGCAATATGACCGCCACCGCCACCGCTTCGATGGTCAGGTTGAGGACGGGGCGGGGACTCGGGCCGCCCAGAACGCCGCCGAGGGCGATCACCACCGCCGCGGCGGTCGACACCACGGTGCGCTTGCGAACGGAGTCGACCCTCGCCGCCAGCCAGCCCGCCAGCGTGGCCGCGGGCAGTACCAACACCACCCCCGCGAGCACGAACCACTCCGTGCGGTTGGGTGGACCGTCGATGTTGATGGTGTACTTCCCCGTCGTCGTCACCAGCACCACCGAACTGGCCATCAGTACGGCGAACGCCGCGAGTGCGGGCGCCGAACGCGGCCACAGTCCGCGGACCAGGCGACCGGGGCGCAACACCGCGGGCAGCCCGCGCACCAGAAACCACCGCTCGGCGGCCGTGCGGTCAGGCGTGGACGTCATCGCGGAGCCGAGTCCGGCGACGGCATGGCGTACCCGCCGCGGTTGGACACCGGCCTGCCTTTCTTGACCACCATGGCGATATTGGCGGGGTCGCCGACGATGTCGATGTTCGAGAGCGGATTGCCCTTGACCACCACAAGATCCGCCGTCTTACCCTCGTGCACCGTACCGAGGGTGTCCGCAACGCCGCACATTTCGGCTGACGTCTTGGTGCCCGCGACGATCGCCTGCATCGGGCTCAGCCCGCCGAACTTGGCAAGCAGCCCGAGTTCCCTGAGGTTGGTGCCGTGATTCGGGGACAGCCCCGCGTCGGTGCCGACGGCGATGCTGACCCCGAAGTGCACGTGGCAGTCGAAAAACCCAGGGCAGATGGTTGCACCGCCCAGGTCGACGGAGGTCATGTCGGAGAGGGTCATCTCGGCTGGCGCATCGCGCGCCTGACCGACCCAGTCGATCACGCCGTCCTTCACGGCGACGGCGGCGTCGGCAACCGGGTCGGCGCCGGTGCCGTCGATGAGTGTCGCGTTGCGCAGCAGGTATCGGGCCATCCGGGCAACTTCACCAAGCCGGGTGCGACGCTGCAAGCTCTGACGCCCGCGTTTCGCCGCCTGGGGACTCCTCCCGCCAGACCGGTGTGTATGCAGTCCCGCTACGCTTGCGTGTATGCAACGGATCATCGGAACCGAGGTCGAGTACGGCATCTCCTCGCCGTCCGACCCGACCGCGAATCCGATTCTGACGTCGACGCAGGCGGTGCTGGCCTACGCGGCCGCCGCAGGCATTCAGCGGGCCAAGCGCACCCGGTGGGATTACGAGGTCGAATCGCCCCTGCGTGACGCCCGCGGCTTCGACCTGAGTCGCTCGGCGGGCCCACCGCCGGTGGTGGACGCCGACGAGGTCGGCGCGGCCAACATGATCCTGACCAACGGCGCTCGGCTCTACGTCGACCACGCCCACCCCGAATATTCGGCGCCCGAATGCACCGACCCGCTCGACGCGGTGATCTGGGACAAGGCGGGCGAGCGGGTGATGGAAGCCGCCGCCCGGCACGTCGCCAGCGTTCCCGGCGCGGCCAGGCTGCAGCTCTACAAGAACAACGTCGACGGCAAGGGCGCGTCCTACGGGTCGCACGAGAACTACCTGATGAGCCGCCAGACGCCGTTCTCCGCGGTGATCTCCGGGCTCACCCCGTTCATGGTGTCCCGTCAGGTGGTCACCGGGTCCGGCCGGGTGGGTATCGGCCCCTCGGGCGACGAGCCGGGGTTCCAGCTGAGTCAGCGCGCCGACTACATCGAGGTCGAGGTCGGCCTGGAGACCACGCTCAAGCGCGGCATCATCAACACCCGCGACGAGCCCCACGCCGACGCCGACAAGTACCGCAGACTGCACGTCATCATCGGAGACGCGAACCTCGCCGAGACGTCCACCTACCTCAAGCTGGGCACCACCTCGCTGGTGCTCGACCTGATCGAAGAGGGCATGGACCTGAGCGATCTGGCCCTGGCCAGGCCGGTCCACGCGGTCCACGTGATCAGCCGCGACCCCACGCTCCGGGCCACCGTGGCCATGGCCGACGGTCGCGAACTGACCGCGCTCGCCATGCAGCGCATCTACCTCGACCGTGTCGCGAAACTGGTGGACTCCCGCGACCCCGATCCGCGGGCCTCCCACGTCGTCGAGACCTGGGCGAACGTGCTGGACCTGCTCGAGCGCGACCCGATGGAATGCGCCGACCTGCTGGACTGGCCGGCCAAACTGCGGATTTTCGAAGGGTTCCGCCACCGCGAGAACCTGAACTGGTCGGCACCCCGACTGCATCTGGTCGACCTGCAGTACTCCGACGTCCGGCTGGACAAGGGCCTCTACAACCGGCTGGTGGCGCGCGGCTCGATGAAACGGCTGGTCAGCGAGCAGCAGGTGCTCGATGCGGTCGAGAACCCCCCGACCGACACCAGGGCCTACTTCCGGGGCGAATGCCTGCGCCGTTTCGGAGCGGACATCGCGGCGGCGAGCTGGGACTCGGTCATCTTCGACCTGGGCGGCGACTCTTTGGTGCGCATTCCGACGCTGGAGCCGCTGCGCGGAAGTAAAGCCCACGTCGGTGCGCTGCTGGACTCCGTGGACAGTGCCGTCGAGCTGGTGGAGCAGCTCACGACGTGAGCGCGGGCCGGCGGCCGTGGCTGGTGTTACCCCGGGCAATTCAGACGTTGACCGGTAGTGTGGAGTAACCGGCGGGCGGTTGTGAGCCCATCCGCAACGGTCACAGACATATGCAGGAGGGCAGCGATGGCTCAGGAGCAGACCAAGCGTGGCGGTGGTGGCGGTGAGGACGACGACCTCACCGGCAACGCGGCCGCTGGCCAGGAGCGTCGCGAAAAGCTCGCCGAGGAGACCGACGACCTGCTCGACGAGATCGACGACGTCCTTGAAGAGAACGCCGAGGACTTCGTGCGCGCGTACGTCCAAAAGGGCGGACAGTGAGCTGGCCGCACAACCAGCAGCCGGCCTTCCCCAACCCGATCTCAGGAACACACTATGCTCCTCGCGTGCGCGTAGAGCTGTCGTCGTTCTCTGACATGCTGCGCCGCCAGGCGCCCCACCTGCTGCCCGCAACCCGGCTCAACGCACAACAGGGTGTCGAGCCGACCAATGCGGTGCCGCACGGCACCACTATCGTCGCGCTGAAGTTTCCGGGCGGGGTGGTGATCGCGGGTGATCGCCGTTCGACACAGGGCAACATGATCGCGGGCCGCGATGTGCAGAAGGTGTACATCACCGATGACTACACCGCGACCGGCATCGCGGGCACGGCGGCCATCGCGGTCGAGTTCGCGCGCCTCTACGCGGTCGAACTGGAGCACTACGAGAAGCTCGAGGGCGTGCCGCTGACATTCGCGGGCAAGGTGAACCGGCTGGCCATCATGGTCCGGGGCAATCTGGGTGCCGCGCTGCAGGGTTTCGTGGCGCTGCCGCTGCTGGCGGGATACGACATCGACGATCCCGATCCGCGCCTGGCCGGACGGATCGTCTCGTTCGACGCCGCGGGCGGCTGGAACATCGAGGAAGAGGGCTATCAGTCGGTGGGCTCGGGTTCGATCTTTGCGAAGTCGTCCATCAAGAAGCTCTATTCCCAAGTGGTGGACGCGGATTCGGGGTTGAAGGCGGCGATCGAGGCGCTCTACGACGCCGCCGACGACGATTCCGCGACGGGTGGGCCGGATCTGGTGCGCGGCATCTATCCGACCGCGGTGGTAATCGGCGCCGAAGGCGCCGAGGAGGTTCCCGAGGAGCGGATCGCCGTGCTTGCGCGTGAGGTCATCGAAACCCGTTCGCGTGCGGATAGTTTCCGGACGCGGCCGGTGCAGCCGACGGATGTGCGGGCAGAGTCGTGAGCTTCCCGTACTTCATTTCGCCCGAGCAGGCGATGCGCGAGCGTTCGGAGCTCGCGCGTAAGGGCATCGCGCGGGGCCGCAGTGTGATCACACTGGCCTACGCCGACGGCGTGCTGTTCGTCGCTGAGAACCCCTCGCGTTCGCTGCAGAAGGTCAGCGAGCTCTACGACCGGGTCGGGTTCGCCGCGGTCGGTCGGTTCAACGAGTTCAACAACCTGCGCCGCGGGGGTATCCAGTTCGCCGACACCCAGGGCTACGCGTACGCCCGCCGTGACGTGACGGGCAGGCAGCTGGCCAACGTCTACGCCCAGACGCTCGGCACCATCTTCACCGAGCAGGCCAAGCCCTACGAGGTCGAACTGTGTGTCGCGGAGGTCGCGCACTACGGCGAATCCAAGCCGCCTGAGCTCTACCGCATTACGTACGACGGGTCCATCGCCGACGAGCCACACTTCGTGGTGATGGGCGGCACGACCGAGCCGATCATCGCCAATCTCAACGAGACGTATTCCGAGAACCTGAATCTGACCGACGCGGTGAAGGTCGCAGTCGATGCACTCTCGGCGGGCGGGAATACCGCTGAGCCGCGGACGCTGGGGCCGTCGACCCTGGAGGTGGCCGTCCTCGACGCCAATCGTCGCCGCCGGGCATTCCGCCGGATCACCAGGCAGGCGCTGGAACCGCTGCTGCCCAAGCAGGTTTCGCAGACCGAGGATCAGCCCGCCGAGTAGTCCTCGCCGGATCTGCTGCATAGCGCAGCGGCCCCAGGTAGCTTCAAGTCCGTCAGGGTTTGGGGGTGCAAACGATGACATCAGCGGTCGACACCGCCGACGCGGGCCACGAGGTACCGCGCGGACCGGCGAGCCAGCGCTTGCGTTTCGGTTGGCGCACGCAGCCGTCGTCGGTCACGCTCAAGTTGATCATGGCGCTGACGGGCGTCGTCTTCGCGCTGTTCGTGCTCGTGCACATGATCGGCAATCTCAAGGTCTACACGGGGGCAGAGCATTTCGACGCCTATGCCCACTGGTTGCGTACGCTGCTGGAGCCGCTGCTGCCCTATGAGGGTGCACTGTGGATCTTCCGCGCGGTGCTGCTGACCTGCCTGGTCGCCCACGTCGGCGCGGCCGTGATGCTGACCGGCCGCGGGCACAAGGCGCGCGGACGGTTCCGGCGAAAGGGAATGCGCGGCCTGCGCTCGTTCACCGCGCGCACCATGCTCGTCAGCGGCCTGGTGCTGCTGCTGTTCATCGTCTTCCACATCCTCGACCTCACCGTCGGGGCTCGCCCGTTCGCCAGCGCCGCGTTCACCGGCACCACCGAGACCACCAGTCATGCCTACGACAATCTGGTGGCCAGCTTCGAGCGGCCCGCGGTCGCGGTGTTCTATCTCCTGGCGATGGCGCTGCTCGGGGCGCATCTGGCGCACGGATTGTGGACGGCGGTCAACGATCTCGGTGTGACGGGACACCGTGTCAGGCAGGTTTGTGTGGCGTTGGGCGGGTTGCTTGCGCTTGCCGTGATGCTCGGCAACATGACGATCCCGATCGGTGTGTGGACCGGGGTGGTGTCGTGACACAGGATGGCGTTGCGGCGCTGCTGGATCGCCTGCGCACCGTCGGCGCACCGGTGGACGGCGACCTGCCCGCGGGTGACCCGGCCGCCGCCTGGGAGCGGCGCATGCTCGACTACCGTCTGGTCAGCCCGCTGAACCGGCGCAAGTTCACGGTCATCGTGGTGGGAACGGGCTTGGCGGGCGCCGGATGCGCGGCCGCGCTCGGCGAACTCGGTTATCACGTGGAGTGTTTCACCTTCCACGACGCCCCGAGGCGGGCGCACAGCGTCGCGGCCCAGGGCGGCATCAACGCCGCCCGCGGGCGCAGGGTCGACAACGACAGCGTCGCGCGGTTCGTCAAGGACACCGTGAAGGGCGGTGACTTCCGGGGCCGCGAGGCCGACTGCTTCCGGCTCGGCTACGAATCGTCGCGCGTCATCGACCACATGAACGCCATCGGGGCGCCGTTCGCCCGCGAGTACGGCGGCAGTCTGGCCACCCGGTCGTTCGGCGGCGTCCAGGTGTCCCGCACCTACTACACGCGCGGGCAGACCGGCCAGCAGCTGCAGATCGCGGCCAGCCAGGCGCTATGGCGACAGGTCCACGCAGGCACCGTCAACCTGCACACCCGTACCGAAATGCTCGACCTCGTCGTCGCCGATGGCCGCGCCTGCGGAATCGTCACCCGCAATCTGGTCACCGGGGAGGTCAAGGCCACCACCGGACATGCCGTCGTGCTGGCCACCGGCGGCTACGGCAACGTCTTCTACCGCTCCACACTGGCCCGCAACTCCAACGCGTCGGCCACCTGGCGGGCCCACATGCGCGGCGCGCTGTTCGCCTCGCCCGCGTTCATCCAGTTCCACCCGACCGCGCTGCCGGTGAACTCCGAATGGCAGTCCAAGACGATCCTGATGAGCGAGTCGCTGCGCAACGACGGGCGCATCTGGGTACCGGCGCGGCCGGGAGATGACCGCAGCCCCAACGACATTCCCGATGCCGAGCGCGACTACTACCTCGAGCGCATGTATCCCGCGTACGGGAATCTGTCGCCGCGCGACGTGTCGTCGCGGGCGGCCACGACTCAAATCGAGGCCGGCCGCGGGGTGGGGCCGTTGAAGAACAGCGTGTACCTGGATTTCCGGGATGCGATGGCGCGGCTGGGCAAGGCCAAGATCGCCGAACGCTACGGCAACCTGTTCTCGATGTATCACGACGCCACCGGCGAGGATCCCTACCAAGCGCCGATGCGCATCGCGCCGGGCGCCCACTTCGCGATGGGCGGCCTGTGGAGTGACTTCAACCAAATGACCTCGATCCCGGGACTTTTCGTCGGCGGCGAGGCCGGCTGGGGTTACCACGGGGCGAACCGGCTCGGCGCCAACTCGCTGCTGTCGGCGTGTGTGGACGGCTGGTTCACGCTGCCGTTCTCGATTCCCGACTACCTGGCGGGCATGCTCGGCACCACACCGCCAGCCGCCGACGACCCGGCCGTGACGGCGACGCTCACGGAGACCGCCGACCGGGTGGATGCGCTGTTGTCGATCGGCGGCACGCAGGGCCCGGACCGTTTCCACCGCAGGCTGGGCGAGATCCTGTACGCGGGCTGCGGTGTGTCACGGTCGGCCCAGGGGCTGGCCGACGCGATCTCGTCCATCGACGAACTCACCGCTGCGTTCAACACCGATCTGCGGGTCGCGGGCAGCGGTGCGCAGTTCAACCAGGAACTCGAAAAGGCAGGCAGGGTAGCCGATTTCCTCGGGCTGGCGCGGCTGATGTGCATCGACGCACTGGATCGCGACGAATCGTGCGGCGCCCATTTCCGGGTCGAGCACCAGACATCCGGTGGTGAGGCGCAACGCGACGACGACCGTTGGTGTTTCGTGTCGGCCTGGGAGTACCGCGCCGAGGGGCCGCAGGTGCGCCACGACGAGCGGCTCACGTTCACGGCGGTGCCGCTGCAGACGAGGAACTACGCATGACGGGGCCGCGATGAAGCTCACGCTCGAGATCTGGCGTCAACCGGACACGCAGACCGCGGGCCGTTACGAACAGTACGGCGTCGACGACGCCACGCCCGAGATGTCGCTGCTGGAGCTGCTGGACCGGCTCAACGATGCGCTGGTGGCCGACGGCCGCGACCCGGTGGCGTTCGACTCAGACTGCCGCGAGGGTGTCTGCGGCTCCTGCGGCATCACCGTCGACGGCCTGCCGCACGGTCCGGTGCCGAATACTCCGTCGTGCCGCCAGCACGTCCGTTCCTACGCCGACGGCGCCCGTATCCGCATCGAGCCGCTGCGCTCGGCCGCCTTCCCGGTGGTGCGTGATCTGGTGGTCGACCGGTCCGCGCTGGACCGGGTCATCGCCGCGGGGGGACACATCGCGGTCGACGCGGGCACCGCCGCCGACGCGGATGCCGAGCCGTTGCCGCACGACGACGCCGAGTACGCACTGGATTTCGCGGCGTGTATCGGGTGCGGGGCCTGCGTCGCCGCCTGCCCGAACGGCGCCGCGCATCTATTCGCCGGAGCCAAGCTGCTGCATCTGGCCACCGTAACCCGGGGTCGTCTGGAGCGGGGCCGGCGCGCCCGGTCGCTGATCGGTGAGATGGAACGGGACTTCGGACCCTGTTCGAGCTACGGCGAATGCGCAAAGGTGTGCCCCGAGAGCATTCCGCTGACCGCGGTCGCTGCCGTCAATCGTGAGGTGGTGCGTGCCCGGTTGCGGGGCAAACCGAATTGACCGCGTGGGGGAGACAGGATGACCGAAACCGCCGATACCGCAACCCGGCAGCGTTCGGCCTGGGCGCCCTATCTGTACAAGGCGGGCGTCCCGGTCGTGGTGGCGGTCGTCGTGTACCTGCTGCCGGTGCCCGACGGGGTGGAGCCGACCGGGATGCGCATGCTGGGCATTTTCCTCGGCACCATCCTCGCGCTGATCTTGCAGCCCCTGCCGACGGGCGCGGTGGCGATCATCGGGATGACCGCCGCGATGGTGACCAAGACCGAGACTGCTGCCAAGGCACTGGCCGGGTTCGCCAATACCACGGTCTGGCTCATCGTCGCGGCGTTCTTCATCGCCGAGGGGTTCCTGATCACCGGGCTGGGCAGACGGATTGCGCTGCTGTTCGTGACGCGGCTGGGGCGGTCGACGCTCGGTCTGTCGTACGGCATGGCGTTGACGGATCTCATTCTGGCGCCCGCGACGCCGTCCAATACGGCCCGATGCGGCGGTGTGGTGTTTCCGGTGGTGGCGTCGCTGAGCCGACTGGAGGATTCGAATCCCGAGCCGGAGGAGTCCCGTAAGCGGCTGGGTGCGTACCTGACGTTGACGGCATTACAGGTCAATGTCGTCACGTCGGCGATGTTCCTGACGGCGATGGCGGGCAATCCGGTGGCGCAGTCGGCCGCAGCGGATCTCGGCATCGAGATCTCCTGGGGCAAATGGGCATTGGCCGCCCTGGTGCCCGGCGTGGTGAGCCTCATCGCGGTGCCGTGGGTGATGTCGAAGATCTATCCGCCGACCGTGACGAAGACGCCGCAGGCCCCCCAGCAAGCCCGTGATGAGCTGCGTAAGGCGGGCCCGATGTCACGCGGCGAGAAGATCATGGCCGCGACGTTCGTGCTGTTGCTCGTGCTGTGGTGCCTGGGTGACACCCTGAACATCGATGCGACGACGGCCGCGTTCACCGGCATCGCGATCCTGCTCGCCACGGGTGTGCTCACGTGGAAGAACCTGGCCGAGAACACCTCGGCGTGGAGCACTTTGGTGTTCTTCGGCGTCCTGGTCGGGATGGCGGCCGAGCTGAACGAACTCGGGGTGATCGGCTGGATCGGGGATTCGGTCGCCGGGGCGGTCGGAGGGCTGCCCTGGCTGGTGGCGTTCGCGATCCTGACGTTGGTCTACTTCTATTCGCATTACCTGTTCGCCTCGAACACCGCGCACATCGTCGCGATGTACGCGGTGTTCGTCGGCGCGGCGATCGCGACCGGCGCACCTCCGTTGTTCGCCGCCCTGGTGTTCGGCTTCATCGGCAACCTGTTCGGCGGGCTGGCCCACTACTCATCCGGCCCCGCCGGTGTGATCTACGGATCCGGCTACGTCAAGACGACCGAACTGTTCAAGATCGGATTCGCGATGAGCGTGGTGAACATCGCGATCTGGACAACGGTGGGCGGCGCCTGGATGAAGCTGATCGGCATCTGGTGACCTGGTGACCGATCAGGTCAGCGGGTAGCGCAACCCGGCGATCGCCGTTCCATTCCAGATGGTGGCCTTGATCTCGCCGGGACGCACCGCGACTGCTTCGCCGCCGCGGTCGAGTACCGTCACGGCGATCCGGGACAGCAGGTCATACCCCGCGTCGCTATAGGTGATGGCGCCGGTGTTGTCGTCGATGCGGCCGAGGATGTCGATCGTGAAGTCGTACACCAGCGTCGAAACGGCACCGGCCACGGCCGCGCGGGCGATATCGCCGAGTTCGGTGGTGACCAGGCCGCGGCTGACGTCATTGCCGATCTCGTCGACGCGGGCGTTGTTGACCTCCGCGTTGAGACGTGCGAGGGATTCCCGGATCGCGTCGTCGATCTGATCGGCGCGCAGCTGGTCCGGCGCGCCCGGCACGGCGATCACCCGCCGTTTGTGGTCGATCGCGCGGTACAGATCGAGCAGCGGGTCGGTGGCGAACAGATACAGCGGCCGCCTGGCGGACGGATCGACATGGCCCAGTTCGGATTCCACTGCTTCGGCAACACGTTTGGCGTAGGCCTCCAGCAGCAGCTTCTTACCTTCGTCGCCCACGAGACGTCCGCTCTGGCCCCGCCCTCGGATGGTGGCCCGATTGGTGGCCTCGGCGGCGTCGGCCGCGTGTTCGCCGACGAGCGCCATTTCCTGTGCTCGGGTGGTGGCCGTCGCATGCCAGAGGTTCCATCCGCCGGCCGACAAGGTCAGGGCGAAGGCCTCCTGTGGGGTGGTCACCGGACGCACCAGCTGACCGATGTCGAAGTAGTTGCCAACCTGCAACTGAGATTCCAGTGCATTGGGCAGGACGAACACCTCGTGGAAGTCGTCGGCTATGAAGATCGCGACCGATCGCGACAGCCGCTGCCAGAAGTCGTCGGCCGCGATCTCGGCCCAGCGGGCGCGCAGCTGCGCTTCGGTGCCGTGGCGGGCGCCGGACTCGCGGATCGCGCGCAGCGCGCGGTCTACCGCACTCTTGGCGGTCAGCACGCTGTTCTCGAAACCATCAGGGCCGGGCGCGGTCTCGGCGTACACGGTGATCGCGTGCTCGTGAAATTCGCCGAGCCGGATCAGGTCGTCGACACTGGGCAGCTGGTAACGGGTCACTTCTCACTCCTTTGTGATCGGATCGCTGTCTCCACCCTAGCCGTCGCTCGATCGCCACGGTTCGAGAGACTCCGTGAGGTGCTTTACTCGCGCGAAATACTGTGTGCACGAATGGTTATGGTTCAAGTGATTGGCGGCGGCTAACTGGCGGGTACCGTTTCGATGTCTTCGCCGCGGCTGCGGCGGTCCCATTCGGCGAGGATTTCTGGTGGGGTGGGTGTGCTGGCGAGGCTGGCGAGCAGGTAGATGATCAGGCCGCTGGCCAGGCCGTAGTAGATGGGTTCGTTGGCGAAGATGTCGCCGAGGACGATCATGGTGACCAGGGTGACCACGGTGCCTACCGCCATCGCGGCGATGGCGCCGATGTTGGTGCCGCGCCGCCAGATCAGGCCGCCGATGATGGGCACCAGCAGGCCGCCGACGAGGATGTCGTAGGCCACGGTGAGCGCGGCGACCACGTCTTGGAGCACGCAGGCGATGATCACCATGACGATGCCGAATCCGGCGACGTAGAGCCGGTTGCCCTTGACGTGGTCGTGTTCGGCGTCGGCGCTGCCCGCGGCGAGTTCGTCGGACACGGTTTGCTTTTTGAACACCCGCCCGACGATGTCCTGGCTGAACACGGTGGCGGTGGCGATCAGCGCGCCGCTGGAGGTGGACATCACGGCGGCCAGGGCGGCGGCTAGCACCAGCCCGGCCAGGATCGGGTGCAGCTGGTGTTCCACCAGCTGGGCGAACGCGTCGTCGCGGGCGTCCAGTTCGGGCAGCAGCACTTTGGCCGCCATCCCGATCACCGCGCCGGCCACCGCGTAGAGCAGGCAGTACACCCCGGCGCCGGCGCCGGCCCATTTGGCGACCTGGGGGCTGCGGGCGGTGAACACCCGCTGCCAGATGTCCTGGCCGATGAGCAGCCCGAAGGTGTAGACCACGAAGTAGGTGACGATGGTGCCCCCGCCGATCGCGGTCAGCGAGGTGGCGTCGGCAGGCAGCTTCTCGGTCATCCCGCTCCAGCCCCCGGCGTGGATCACCGCGATGGGCAGCAGGATGAAGAAGATGCCGATGGTTTTGATGATGAACTGCACGAAGTCGGTCAGGGTGATCGCCCACATGCCGCCCAGGGTGGAGTAGACGATTACCACGCTGCCGCCCAGGATGATCGCGGGCACCTTCGAGATATCGAGCAGGGCACCGAAGATGGTGGCGTAGGCGATGGTGGAGGTGACCGAGAGCATCAGGGTGTAGGCCCACATCACGAACCCCGACAGCACGCTGGAGCCGGGTCCGTAGCGCAGCTCCAGCATCTGGCTGACGGTGTAGACCCGCAGCCGCTGGATCCGGCCGGCGAACAGCAGGCTCAGCGCCAGGATGCCCAGGCCGATGGCGATGACCAGCCACATTCCCGAGATGCCGTACTGGTAGCCCAGTCCCACTCCGCCGATGGTCGAGGCGCCGCCGAGCACGATGGCGGCCATGGTCCCCGAGTACAGCATCGGCCCTAGCCGCCGTCCCGCGACCAGAAAGTCCGATTGGGTGGTGGCCTTGCGTTTACCCCAGAACCCGAAGGCGATCATGCCCACCAGGTAGAGGGCTACGATAGCGACGTCCATCGCTACTCCCTTCAAAAGTGTTGTGAATTATCGTGATTCAGCGGATCTCGTAGTGGACAAGGGTCGGGCACTCGGCGCTGAGCGCATCCCCGACCAGATCGGGCAGATCAGCGGACGAGGTGGTGCGCACACCGCGTGCGCCCATGGCCACCGCGAGGGCGGCCAGATCGGGGACGTGCAGATCGACGCCGATCGGCGGGATGCCGCGGGCGGCTTCCTGATCCCGGATCTCGCGGTAACCGCCGTTGTCGACGACGACCACGGGGACGGGCAGGCCCTGCTCGACGAGGGTGACCAGTTCCTGCACCGCGAACATCAGCGCACCGTCGCCGATCAGCACCGCCACCGGTGTTCCCGGCCTGGCGATCGCCGCGCCGAGACCGGCGGGCAGGCCGTAGCCGAGCGTGGCGTAGCCGGGTGTGTAGCAGAACTGCCGCGGGCCGGGGACGTCGAAACAATGCACGGAACCGAAGTAGGTCACCTGCGAGCTATCCCCTGCCAGAACGGCCTCGGCGGGCAGCGCCGCCCGCATCGCCGCGTTGATCTCGGCGTACGGCCCGGCGTCGGACGCCGCCTCGGCTCGGCAGGCCGCGCGCAGCTCGGCGGCCCGGCCTTGACCGGCGCCGGGCGGCTGGGCGTCCGGCAGCACGGCGAGCAGCGCGGCGATGGTGACCGCGGCGTCGCCAAGCAGAGCCACATCCGCCGGGCAGTTCTTGGCGAGTTGAGCAGGATCGACGTCGCAGCGAATTACGTTGTGCGCGTGAATCGTTCCACCCCACAGATCGGAGTCGCCCAGCTCGCTGCCGACCACCAGCAGGGCGTCGCTGGCCGCTGCCTCCTTCTGCAGTGCGCGCAACCGGATGGCGGCACCGACCGACAGCGGGTGCGACTCG
This sequence comes from Mycobacterium sp., assembly GCF_044223235.1. Taxonomy (GTDB): domain Bacteria; phylum Actinomycetota; class Actinomycetes; order Mycobacteriales; family Mycobacteriaceae; genus Mycobacterium. The sequence continues at coordinate 447,612 of NZ_JBGAME010000001.1, read as the reverse complement.
TCGACCACACCCTTGCCGTTGACGGTGGTGGCGACCGGGGCGCCGAGCGCCTCGGCCAGCGCGGTCACCTCGGGCTGAGCGTCGACCGCTCCCCCGCCCGCGATGATGAGCGGCCGCTCGGCCTCGGCCAGCAGCCGGGCGGCCCGGTCCACGGCGCCCGGGTCGGGTGCCACGGCAACGGCGGCGGGGGCCACCCGCGGCTGTCCGGTCCACGGCTGTTCGAGGACGTCGATGGGAATCTCGATGTGAACCGGCCGGGGACGCCCCCCGGTGAACGCGGCGAACGCGTCCGTGACGGCGTCGGCGGCCTCGTCGGCGCTGCGGACCCGGCGACTGCGTTCGATCAACGCGCCCATCGCCCCCGTGGCGTCACGGATTTCGTGCAACTGCCCGAGGTCGCGCCCCTCCGCCTCCAGGGGCATACCCGACGAGAGGAACAGCACCGGCTGGGATTCCGCGTAGGCCGTGGCCGCGGCGGTGAGGGCGTTGGTGATGGCGGGCCCGCTGGTGGTCACGACGACACCCGGCCTGCCGGTCACCCGGGCGAAGGCCTCGGCAGCGTAGCCTGCGCCCTGTTCGTGGCGGGTAGTGACGGGTTTGATCCCCGCGCCGGGCAGGTGCCGGAAGATCTCCAGGTTGTGGGTGCCCGGGATGCCGAAGACGGCGTCGACGCCGTGTGCGGCCAGGGTCTCGACGACGGCGGCGCCCGCGTTGCGGGGCGAGCTCACGGGTATCTGGCTCATCGCGAGACCCCCAGCCCCAGCACCGACACCAGCTCGTAGGCCACGTGCGCGGCCGCGATGCCGGTGATCTCGGCGTGGTCGTAGGCAGGCGCGACCTCGACGATGTCGGCGCCGACCACGTTGAGCCCGACCAGGCCGCGCAGGCAGTGCAACAGTTCGCGGCTGGTCATACCTCCGGCCTCCGGGGTGCCGGTGCCGGGTGCGTGCGCGGGATCGAGCACGTCGATGTCGACCGAGACGTAGACGGGCGCGTCACCGAGGCGGGCTCGCATCCGCTCGATGACGGCGGCCAGGCCGTCGAGCTGGAAGTCGTCGGATCCGATCACCTGGAAGCCCAGCACCTTGTCGTCCGACAGGTCCCGCGTCGAATACAACGGCCCGCGGATGCCCACGTGCAGGCAGTGCTCCGGATCGAGTAGGCCCTCCTCGCTGGCCCGGCGGAACGGTGTGCCGTGGGTGAACGGGGCGCCGAAGTAGGTGTCCCAGGTGTCGAGGTGGGCGTCGAAGTGCAGCACGGCGATCGGGCCGTGGTCGCGGTGCACCGACCGCAGCAGCGGCAGCGCGACGGTGTGGTCGCCGCCGAGGGTGATCAGCTTGGTGCCGCCCTCGCGCAGGTCGTTGGCCGCGTGCTCGATGGTGGTGATCGCCTCGGCGATATCGAACGGGTTGACGGCGATATCGCCGGCGTCGGCCACCTGCTGAACCGCGAACGGTTCGACGTCCAGCCGCGGGTGATACGGCCGCAGGAGTTTCGAAGACGCCCGGATGTGCCCGGGCCCGAAGCGGGCTCCGGGCCGGTAGGAGACACCCGAGTCGAACGGGATGCCGACCATCGCGACGTCGGCATGGGGCACCTCATCGGTGCGGGGCAGGCGGGCGAACGTAGCGGGCCCGGCGTAACGGGGCACCCGGGTGGCGTCGACGGGTCCTATCGGCGTGGTGTTCGTCATTCACCTACGATCCCCCGACCGGACATGCACCGATAGTGACGAAAAGTCGAATTGGGTTGATCTAAGTTCGACACTTTGTCCATACAGTGTTCGACACTGGTGTCCATGCGAGGGTCGATGCAGTCATCGGTGTTGACCGTGGCCGAGTTGGTGACAGACCCGGAACTCGGGCTGCAATTGGTCGCGGGCGAGTCCAACGCCAACCGAGAGATCGAGGCCGCGGCCGTCTCGGAACTGCCCAGGCCGGGGAGCTGGCTGCAGGGTGGCGAGTTGCTGCTGACCATCGGGCTGGTGCTGCCGGACACCGTGGCCGGCTGCCGCGCCTACCTCGCCGACCTCGACGCGGCCGGGGTGCGAGCGGTGGGCCTCGGCCTCGGCGCGGATCTGCCCCACCAGCGCGCCCCCGAACGGTTGATCACCGCGGCCGAGGAGATCGCGATGCCCCTGCTCACGGTGCCCGATCCGGTGCCGTTCATCGCCGTGACGAAGGCGGTGTTCGCACACCGGGCGCGTGCCGAGCGCCGCGAGCTGGAATGGGCGCTGCAAACACAGCGGGCGCTGACCGCAGCGGCGGTCACACCGGGCGGGCTGCACGGCATACTCGTCGCACACCGCGCGGCGACCGGGCGCACCGGCGTGGTGATCGACCTGCTGGGCCGGGTGCTGGCCGAGACGGACTCCGGCGGCGAACGGTTGGTGGCACAACTGGACGGGTTGCTGAATTCGGTTCGCCACCAAGGTCTTACGGCGGCGGGAGTCGACATCGGCGATGGCCGCCGCCGCGAGCTGCATCCGCTGGGGGCCCGCAGGCTGCGAGCCTGGCTGATGATCGACGGACCCGCAGAGCTACCGGCCGCCAACCAGATCTCCGGCGATCTGGTGTCGCTGCTGTCGCTGGAACTGGAGCGCCGCTACGGCCTGACCACCTCGCAGCTCCGCGGCCGGGCCCAGACAATGGAGCGGCTGGCCCGGGGCACCGTCGACGACGTGGTCGCTGCGCGATGGCTGGCGGCGGTGGGCCTTCCCGACGCGGACCTGCGGGCCGCCGCGATCGCCGCGCCCGGTGATGCCGACGACCTGGCGGCCGACCTGATCACCACGCTGCCCGACGCCCTGGTGCGGATCTCACTTCCGGACGCGCGGACCAAGGAGGCAGTCGTCGAGTTCGCGGTGTCACCGGACACGGACCTGCCCGGCGTGCTCGACACCCTGGCGGCGGGCCGGCCCGCGGGCATCGGCATCGCGGTGCGGCCGGGAGCACTTGTGGTGTCGCTACGGCAGGCCCGATCGGCATTGCCCGCCAGCCGGGTACGGGGCCGACACGTGCATGCAGCGGAGGTCGCGAGCAGCCGACTGCTGCTCACCGCCGTCGGAGCGCCCGCCCTGCAGACTTTCGCCGACGCCGTGCTCGGACCGCTCGACGCCTCCGAGCGCGCCGCCGAGCTGCTGCGCGGGCTGGCCGCCTTCCTCGAACACAACGGGCAGTGGGCGGCCGCCGCGGCTGCCCTCGACGTACACCGGCACACCATGCGGAATCGGATCGAGGCGATCGAACGGCTCACGGGCAGACGCATGGAGTCCGCACAGGACCGCCACGAGATGTGGCTGGCTCTGCGCGCCCGCGACGCCGCACGAATGTCGGCCGACTGAGCCGACTGCCGCCGGGCTCTGCTTAATTGCCCGGCCCGCCGGGCTCTGCTTAATTGCCCGGCCCGCCGGGCTCTGCTTAATTGCCCGGCCCGCCGGGCGCGGCGATACGCTTCTGCCGTGGCGGTCAGCCAACTCCGGCGGTCTGTGTGTATCCCCCAGGTGGCGCTCGACAGCCGGGCGGCCCAGTCGGCGTACGAAGCCGGAGGCGCCGTCAGCCGACTGAGGGTGCTGAGGATCGCTGCGTGGATCGCGACGGCCGTCCTGACGGCGTTCGGGTTGTTGCAGTTGGTGCTCGGCGGCGACCTCCGCACGCTGGGCCTGGCCAACATCGCGTGCGCCGGGATCTTCCTCTCGATTCCCCGGCTGTGCCGGTTCGGGGAGCTGGCGGCCCCGCTGACGTTCTTCGTCGTCGCCTATCTGTCCGTGTCGTTCAGCTGCTATTCGGTGGGCACGGGCGCCGGGCTGCAGTTCTACTTCCTGGTCAACGCGTCGCTGGTGGTTCTGGTGCTTGGCATCGAGCGGATCCTGCTGGCCGCGGCTCTCGCCGCGGCGGGCATCGCCGCGACCGTCGCACTCGAACTGCTCGTGCCGCACGATCGGGGCCTCGGGCCGCCGTGGGTGCTGACCGCCGGGTTCATCACGTCGGCGGTGTCGGCGTCGGTGATGATCTTCGCGACCGTGTGGTTCGCGCTGCGAGAGATCGCCCGTGCCGAGCGGGCGCGCGAAGAGGAGTACCGACGCTCCGAGACGCTGCTGGCCAACATCCTGCCCACCACGATCGCTCAGCGGCTCAAGGACCCGCAGCGCACGATCATCGCCGACAAGTACGACGACGCCTCGATCCTGTTCGCCGACATCGCCGGCTTCACCCAGCGGGCCAGCGACACCGCGCCTGCCGATCTGGTCCGATTCCTCGACACGCTGTACACCGACCTCGACGCGCTCGTCGACCGGCACGGCCTGGAGAAGATCAAAACCAGCGGCGACTCCTACATGGTGGTGGGCGGCGTACCCCAGCCCAGGCCCGACCACCTGGAAGCCCTGGCCGGCCTGGCGCTGGACATGGCCGCCGCCGTCGCCGACCTCAAGGACCCCCAGGGCAGGGCTGTCCCGCTCCGCATCGGGTTGGGGACCGGGCCCGTCGTCGCCGGCGTCGTCGGCGCCAGGAAGTTCTTCTACGACGTGTGGGGAGACGCCGTCAACGTGGCGTCGCGCATGGAGACCACGGATGTCGCGGGCCGGATCCAGGTGCCTGAGGACGTCTACGAACGGATCAAGCACGCGTTCGTGCTCGAGGAGCGTGGCGACGTCGACATCAAGGGCAAGGGCGTCATCCACACCTGGTACCTGGTCGGGCGACGCCCCGGCGACAGCCTGCTCAAACCCTACGGTTCTCGGATTTGATCAGCGAGGCTGCTGGTCCTGCTGGGCGAGCAGTCGTGCATAGCCGGCTCCCATCCCAAGGAGCACGAGGCCGACGACGATGAACACCACCACGCGGAAGATGCCGTCGAGGGTGCCGAGGTCGAAGAGGAACAGTTTGGCCGTCGCGGCGGCGACCAGCGCAAGGCCACCGGCGATCGGCAGTGACCGCTGCTCCTTGGGCCGGCGTGCGGCGTAGCCGAACAACCCCGCGGCCGTGGCGATCCAGCAGATCGTCGCGGCCATGTGACCGGCCAGGAAGCCCCCGTCCGGCCCGCCTGTCAGCACCCCCGCGGTGACGGTGAAGGTGGTCACCGCGTAGAGCATCACGGTGGCCGCGGTGGCCCACAACACCCGCGCCACGTCCGCATCGACCGGCTGGTCATCCGATTCGTGACCACCGTGTTCCCATGCCCACACGATCGCCGCCGCGCAGCACGCCACCAACACGCTGGCGATCAACGTCGACACCGCGTCCGGTGTGCTCATCGCGCCGGCCTCGACGAGCACGCGCGGCGGGGCGTAGCTGAGGTAGACCGCGCCGCCCACGGCCGCGAATCCGAGGGCCGACCATCGCGCGATGTCGTCGCGGCGGCCGGCGATGGCGACCACCACCGCCATCGCGAGCAGCACGGGCCCCGCGATCTCGCCGTCGAACGCGACGGTGACCGCGATCAGCGCGGCGATCGCCGCGATCGCCGACCAGATCTGCGCGACGATCCCCGCCACCCCGGGCAGCCTGCCACCGAGCTGGACGACGGCGAGCATGGCCGCCGACAGCGCGCCGACCATCAGGGCGGCGGGGATCCGGTCGACGGCGAGAGATACGCACAGTAGGGGCAGCACACCCGCACCCGTCAGCAGGGCCATCGCCGCCCGGTTGGCGGTGCCGGGAAGCAGCAGCAACGCGCCGACGAGGGCCAGCAGGGCGGCGATCGCGCACGCTCCGGCCAGCCACAGATCCTGCCCGGCGCCGAAGGCCGCCCCGAGCAGGGCGACGAGAAGGGGAAGCGCGGATGCCGCGGTGCGCGCGGCGTGCAGCCAGATCCAGTCCTTGCCCAGCTGCACCGGAAGCGAGGCCGCCGCCAGCGCCAGCATGAAGGCGATCAGCATCATCGTGATGCCGTCGGTGACCACAGGCGCCAAACCGATCAGCGGCACCAGCACCAGCAGCCCGAGATGTTCGGAGCCCCACCGCCGGGCCAGCGCGAGCCCGCCGCCGCCGATCAGGGCCGCGATCGCCAGGCCCGCGGGAGCGGGAACCCAGCCGTACACGGTCGTCACGGCGACGACGTCGATGTACGCGGCGGCCACCCCGGTGGCGGCCAGCGCGATGGCGCCCACCCTGCCGCCGGGCCGGGCGTGCAGCCAGGTGCCCGCACCGACCAGTGCCGCGGCGAGCACCATGCCTGCGGCGACCCGGATCTCGGGACGCAGCATCCCGGCCTGGGCCGCCAGCACGAGAAGCAGCGCGACACCGATGAGGGTGACGGTGACGCCGGCGACGGCGAGCACCTTGCCGATCCAGCCCTCCGACCGCGGCGTCGGCTGCTGGGGCGCGGGCGCGGGGACATACGGCCGCGGCACGTAGGGGAGCCCAGGCGCGGGTGCATAGTGCTGCTGCGCGTACTGCTGCTGAATGTGCGGCGGCGGAACATACGGCTGCGCCGGGACCGCCGGTGGCCGCTCGGTGAGCAGCCGGTCGAGTTCGGTCAGATCCGCGGAAACCCGGGCCAGCTGCTGGGAGATCGCGGCGAAATCCGCCGAGAGCCGGGCGATGACGGCACGATGCACATCGGTCATGTGCCCATCGTGGCGTCCGGGAGCGCACCGCGGATGAGTAGGACTACCCGAATCGGGTCACTCGTCGAGCCCGTGTTCGATTGCGTAGCGGGTGAGCTCGACCCGATTGGCGAGCTGCAGCTTACGGAAGGTCGCCTGCACGTGGTTCTCGACGGTTCGGTGACTCAGCGACAGCCGCGCTGCGATCTGCTTGGCGGACAACCCTTTTGCCACATGGCGCAGCACCTCCGTCTCGCGTTCGGTGAGCCTGGCGGTGTCCGGCCCCGCCCCGGGGGCACGTGCCATGCGCCTGTACTCGCCAAGCACCAGGCCGGCCAGGCCCGGGGTGAACACCGCCCTGCCCTCGGCAGTGGCGCGCACGGCGTCACCCAGTTCGGCCTTCGACGCACTCTTGACCAGATAACCGGTGGCGCCGGCCTTGACCGCCTCCAGCACGTCATCACGCTCATCGGAGGCCGACAGCACCAGGATCCGGGAGCCCGGTGAGACGGTGAGCACCTCCGCGGTCGCCAGGGCGCCGTCGCCGTCCCGCAGCCGCATGTCCATGACAACGACGTCGGGTTGCACGGCGGCTGCGCGGCGACGCGCCGAGGCCACGCCGTCGGCGGTGGCGACCACGTCGAAACCGTCGTCGGCGAGGTCGCGCGCCACCGCGTCGCGCCAAATGGGATGGTCGTCGACCACCATCACCGTCGGCGTTGCCCGCTCAGCCATGCCGACCGTCCCTCTCTGGCGGCCGGGGCACCGTCAGCTCCCATTCCGTGCCGCAGCCGGGCCCGGTGCTCAGCCGCGCGCTGCCGCCAAGCCAATCCAACCGTCCGACAATCGATTTGGCCACACCGAGGTGGCCGTCGCGGGCGGCTTCCTCGAGCCTGCCCGGCGCGATGCCCGCCCCGTCGTCACGAATGCTGACGGTCACCGCATCGCCGAGATCCTCGAGCAACACGTACGCGCGCGCACCGGATCCGGCGTGCGCGGCGACATTGTCCAGCGCGTTGACCACGGCCGCATCCAGCTCGCGGGCCACACCGGAGTCCAGCAGCACCGGATCGGCGGGCAGACTCACCGACACTCGATCGGACGCGCGCTTGTGCAGCATCGCTCCGATGTCGCTCATCCGATCGTCCGGGCGGGTGACATCGGTGTCCCCGGAACTGACCAGCCGCCGCAGCGCACGTTCCTGCTCACCCGCCAGCTCCGCTAATTGTGCTGTCTCACCACCGATTTCACGCCCACGCCGAGATACCAGCGCAAGCACTTGAATGGCGCCGTCGTGCACGTGGCGCGATAGCCGCTCACGTTCCTCCAGCGCCGCCGACAGCCGAGCGACGCGATCCAGTTCGGCGTGCGCACGTCTGGCCGTCTGCGCGGCCATACCGACGGCCAGCCCGACGGCCAGCTCGATGACGATCGTCGCGTTGCGCCCGAGATCCACATTGACGGCCCCACCCGCCATCGCCTTGAGCGTGGCAGCCGCCGCCATCACCACCGTTCCCGCGAGCATGCCCGCGATCGGCCCGAGCAGGATCGCGGCGGAGATGGTCGCGTTCGTCGCCCATAGAGTGGTCGGCCAGGATTGATTGTCCTGCACCCACTCGTCGGTGGCGACGACCTTGGTGGACAGCATCAGCAGCACAACGGCCACCAGCTCGCCGAGCACCCACACCCGCCGTCGGCCGAACCCCTGCAAGTAGGCCGCCGCGCAGGCGATGCTTGTCGCGGTCAGGACCGCGAGCAACATCCAGCCGACGAATGGCCGCTGCAGGTCACGATTGACCGCGATGTGAAAGCCAAGGGCGTAAACACAACTAAGCAGCCGGAACACCTGCGCGGCGCGCCATAGCGGGGTGGCCGGGTCAGGCATCTACATGACTTTGGACAGAAACGCCTTCGTGCGTTCGTGTTGCGGGTTGAGCATGACCTCGCGCGGATTGCCCCGCTCGACGACGACGCCGCCGTCCATGAAGACCACCTCGTCGGCGACCTCGCGGGCGAAGCCCATCTCGTGAGTGACGACCACCATCGTCATGCCCTCGCTGGCGAGTTTCTTCATCACACCGAGCACCTCGCCGACGAGTTCGGGGTCCAGCGCCGAGGTGGGCTCGTCGAACAGCATCAGCTTCGGATTCATCGCCAGCGCACGGGCGATCGCCACTCGCTGCTGCTGGCCACCGGACAGTTGCGCCGGGTAGGCGCCGGCCTTGTCAGCCAGGCCGACCTGGTTGAGCAGATCCCTGGCGCGTTCGGCCGCTTCCTTCTTTTTGACGCCCTTGACCTGAATCGGTGCCTCGACGATGTTGCCAAGCGCGGTGCGGTGCGGGAACAGGTTGAAGTGCTGGAACACCATCCCGACCTCGCGGCGCTGCTTGGCGACCTCGCTCGGCTTCATTTCGTGCAGTTTGCCGCCCCGCTCGCGATAGCCGACGAGGTCGCCGTCGACATAGAGCCGGCCCGCGCTGACGGACTCCAGGTGGTTGATGCAACGCAGGAACGTCGACTTGCCCGAACCCGATGGGCCGACCAGGACCAGCACCTGCCCCTTGCCGACCTCCAGCGTGATGCCCTTGAGCACCTTGAGCGCGCCGAAATCCTTGCAGACGAGTTCTGCCTTGACCATGGGTGTGGCGATCGCGTCGGTCCTGGCCGTGGTCTTGGTCATGGTCATACGCCTCCCGTATTGGACTCGGTCTGCGCCTTGGCCAGCGCCTCGAGCTGCTTGGTCGTCAGCTTCCTGGTCGCCCCGCGGGAGAAGTAGCGCTCCAGGTAGAACTGCCCCACCATCAGGATGCTCGTCACCACGAGATACCAGGTGGCCGCCACGAGCAGCAACGGAACCGGCTCGAAGATCCGGGCGGCGATCTCGCGCATGGCGATGCTGTAGACGTCGTACGCATACGGCACGGCGGTCACCAGCGACGTGGTCTTGAGCATGCTGATGATCTCGTTGCCGGTCGGCGGGATGATCACGCGCATCGCCTGCGGGAGCACCGTGCGCCGCATCGCCAGCCCCCACGACATGCCCAGCGCCGTCGAGGCTTCCAGCTGACCCTCGGGAACCGAGCTGATACCCGCCCGGATGATCTCCGCCATGTACGCGGCCTCATTGAGCGCCAGACCGAGCACGGCGAGGAGGAAGGGGATGGACAGCGCCTGCAGATTGAGGTGGAAGAACGACGGCCCGAACGGGATGCCGAGCTGAATGTTCTGGTAGATCACCGGGATCAGGCCCCAGAACACCAGCTGGACGTAAATGGGCGTGCCGCGGAAGATCCACAGGTACACCCATGACACGGACCGGAACACCGGGTTGGGTGACAGGCGCATCACCGAGAGGATCACTCCCAGCACTATCGCCAGCACCATCGAGTACACGGTCAGCTGCAGGGTGTTGAACACCCCGAGCAGGATCCGCTCGTTGAACAGGTACTCGAAGTATGTGGCCCAGCCGTACGCCGGATTGGTGGCCGCCCCGTAGAGGAACAGCCCGACCAGGACGACGATGACGACCGCCGCCACCCATCGCCAGGGATGACGTAGTGGAACGGCGTCAATGGCTTGTGGCGGCGTGTCGACATCAGTCATGTGCGCGTCCTTACGAGATCGCGCCGTTGATCACCGGCTTATCGATCATTCCGTCCTCCAGACCCCAGTTGGCTGCGATCTGCTTGTAGGCACCGGTTTCGATGAGGTGCTCGAGGGCCTGCAGCATCGACTGGGCCAGCGGCGAACCCTTGGCGACCGGCCAGCCGTACGGCGCGGAGTCGAAGACATCGCCGGCCTTCTCGAGCTTGCCGTTGCTCTGCTTGATCGCGTAGAGCGTCACGGGCGAATCCGCCGACATCGCATCGGCCTGTCCCAGCACGACGGCGTTGGTCGCGGCGTCCTGGCTGTCGAACGGGATGACCTCGATCGCCGGCTGGCCGGCGTCGGTGCACTTCTTGCTCCTGGCCGGAAGCTCGTCGGTTTCCTGCGTGGTGGTCGCCTGGACGGCGACCTTCTTGCCACAGGCGTTCTCGGGGTCGATCCCGCTGCCTGCGCGCTGCGCCCACAGGGAGCCCGCCGAGAAGTAGGTGACGAAGTCGACCGTCTGCTCACGTTCCTTGGTGTCGGTGAACGAGGACATGCCGGCATTGAAGGTGCCACCCTGGATGGACGGGATGATCCTGGCGAAGTCGGCCTCGCGGTACTCTGCCGTCAGGCCGAGGGTCGACGCGACGGCGTTCATCAGGTCGACGTCGAAGCCGACGATCTTGCCGCTGGGATCCTTGAACTCGTTCGGGGCATAAGGGATGTTGACGCCGACGATCAGCTTGCCCGTCGACTTGATGTCCTCCGGAACGGTTTCGGCGATCGCATCGACCTTGTCCGCCTGCGCCGCGGTCGTCTCGGTTGTCGGCTCGCTGGATTCGGGGCTGCTCGAGCATCCCGCGAGGACCATCGCACCACCGGCGGCGAACGCCACCGCAAAGCGCCAGAACTTTCCTCGTCGGGGTTGACATCCACCTGACACGGTTGCCTCAACTTTCTGCATCGGGCCGCGCGTCGCCTTAACCGCGACGACGTTAACGGCCGTTGGCCCAGCGCGCACTGCCGGTAACGGAACATTAACGACCCCGCACCGATGCCACAGCCGTACTGTTAAATCCGCGCTGGTTGGCCAGGTTTGTGCCACACTGCGCGCATGCAAACCACTGCTCCCCCAAGCCTCTTGCAGCATTTCTGGAAGACGACGCTGCTGTCGGGGATCCTTGCGGTGCTCCTCGGTGTCATGATCCTGGCCTGGCCCGCGAAGACGATTCTGGTCGCCGCCGTGTTCTTCGGCGCCTACCTCCTGGTGACCGGCATCACCCAGGTGGTCTTTGCGTTCAGCCTGCATGTGTCGGCGGGCGGGCGGGTGTTGCTGTTCATCAGCGGAGCGGCTTCGCTGATTCTGGCGGTGCTGAGCTTCAGGAACTTCGGCGAGGGCTACGCCATTCTGCTGCTGGCCATCTGGATCGGCGTCGGGTTCATCTTCCGCGGCGTCGCGACGGCCGTCGCGGCGATCAGCGATCCCACCATGCCCGGCCGGGGCTGGGAGATCTTCATCGGCGTGATCAGCCTACTGGCGGGTGTCGTCATGCTCGGCGCACCGTTCGACTCACTGGCCACCCTGACCATCGTCGTCGGCGCCTGGCTGATCGTGATCGGTGTGTTCGAGATCGTTTCGTCGTTCGGAATCCGCAAAGCCAGCAAGCAACTGTCGCTGACGAACCCGTCGTAAACTGCGGATGTGGCCGATCGTGAAAGTAGCTACTACACTTCGTCGTAATTTCGCTGAGTAGCCCGGAAGAGGCCCCATGGACGTTGTTGATGTGTCTCGGTGGCAGTTCGGCATCACCACCGTCTACCACTTCATCTTCGTCCCACTCACGATCGGTCTCGCACCGCTGATCGCGATCATGCAGACCGTCTGGGTCGCCACCAACAATCCGGCCTGGTACCGGTTGACCCGCTTTTTCGGCAAGCTCTTCCTTATCAACTTCGCGATGGGCGTGGCCACCGGCATCGTCCAGGAGTTCCAGTTCGGCATGAACTGGAGTGAGTACTCGCGGTTCGTCGGCGACATCTTCGGCGCGCCTTTGGCGTTCGAGGGCCTGGTGGCGTTCTTCTTCGAATCCACGTTCATCGGGCTGTGGATCTTCGGATGGAGTCGCCTGCCGCGTCTGGTGCATCTGGCGTGTATCTGGCTGGTGGCCTTCGGCGTCAACGCCTCCGCCTACTTCATCATCGCCGCGAACTCCTTCATGCAGCATCCCGTCGGTGCGACGTTCAACCCCGAAACCGGCCGCGCCGAACTGGTCGATTTTGGTGCGCTGCTGACCAACAACACGGCCATATGGGCGTTTCTGCATGCCGTCACGGCCGCGTTCCTGACCGCGGGAACGTTCGTGGCGGCGGTGTGCGCGTGGCTGATGGTCCGCTCGCACTCCCGCGGCGGCGAGGAAACCGAAGCCCGCACGATGTACCGTCCGGCGACGATACTTGGCAGTTGGGTGGCGATGGTCGCCGCTGTCGGTCTGCTCATCACCGGCGACGTCCAGGGCAAGCTGATGTTCGTGCAGCAGCCGATGAAGATGGCGTCGGCAGAATCGCTGTGCCACACCGAGACGGACCCGCTGTTCTCCGTGCTCACCGTCGGCACCCACAACAACTGCGACAGCGTGATCCGCGTCATCGAGGTGCCCTACGTCTTGCCGTTCCTGGCCGAGGGCAAGTTCACCGGTGTCACGCTGCACGGCGTCGAAGACCTTCAGGTGCAGGCCGAAGAGAAGTTCGGGCCGGGCAACTACCGGCCCAATCTGTTCGTCACGTACTGGTCGTTCCGCGCGATGATCGGGTTCATGGCCGTCCCGGGCGCGTTCGCGCTCCTGGCGCTGTGGCTGACGCGCGGCGGCCGCATACCCGACAACCGGTGGTTCGGCAGGTTCGCGGTGCTGACCATCCCGACGCCGTTCCTGGCCAGCTCGGCCGGCTGGGTATTCACCGAGATGGGCCGCCAACCGTGGGTGGTGGTACCCGCCCCGGACGGCGACCAGCTGGTGCGGCTGATGGTGCAGGACGGCGTGTCCAATCACGCTCCGGGAACGGTGCTGTTCTCACTGGCGGTGTTCACGCTGTTGTACGGAGCCCTTGCGGTGGTGTGGTTCTGGCTGATGCGCCGCTACGTCATCGAGGGCCCACTGGAGCACGATTCCGAACCGGCGCCGCCCACCCCGCCAGACAAAGACGACGTGGCACCCTTGTCGTTCGCCTACTGATGTCATTCGCGTACTGACCGCCGACCCAGCCCAACAGGAGGGTAGGACCGACCGTGGGACTGCAGGAACTGTGGTTTGTCCTGATCGCCGCACTCTTCCTCGGCTTCATCGTGCTGGAAGGATTCGACTTCGGCGTCGGAATGCTGATGGCCCCGCTGGGAGCCGTCGGCGACGGCGACGCCGACACCCGCAGGCGCACCGTGCTCAACACCATCGGCCCGGTGTGGGACGGCAACGAGGTGTGGCTGATCACCGCGGGTGCGGCGATGTTCGCCGCGTTCCCGGAACTGTATGCGACGCTGTTCTCCGCGCTGTACCTGCCGCTGCTGGCCATCCTGTTCGCGATGATCGTCCGCATCGTCGGGATCGAGTGGCGCGGCAAGATCGACGACCCGCACTGGCGCCGGTGGGCCGACATCGGCATCGCGATCGGCTCATGGCTGCCCGCTCTGCTGTGGGGCGTCGCATTCGCGATCCTGGTACGCGGGCTGCCGATCGACGCCGACGGACGGGTCGACCTGTCCATCGGGGACGTCCTCAACGCCTACACGCTGCTGGGCGGGCTGGCCACCACCGCGCTGTTCCTGTTCTACGGGTCGGTGTTCATCGCGCTGAAGGCCGCCGGGTCGGTGCGCGAGGACGCATTCCGGTTCAGCAGACCGCTGGCCATCGCGGCCGTGGTCCTGGCAGGAGGTTTCGGGTTGTGGACCCAGCTGGCCTACGGGAAGGGCTGGACATGGCTGGCGCTGGGTGTGGCCGTGGTGGCTCTGCTGGCCGCCGTCGCCCTGATGTGGTCGCGTACCCGTGAGGGCTGGGCGTTCGTGGCCATGATGACGGTGCTCGCCGCGGTCGTAGTGCTGTTGTTCGGCTCGATGTATCCCTATGTGCTGCCGTCCACCCTCGATCCGGAATGGGGCCTGACCATCTTCAACGCCTCGTCGTCGGCATACACGTTGCGGATCATGTCCTGGGCGTCGCTGACCCTGCTTCCGCTGATCATGGGCTACCAGGCCTGGTCCTATTGGGTGTTCCGCAAGCGCATCTCCGCCGACCACATCCCGCATTCCATCGGATTGTCGAGGCGCACGAACTGAACCTCCTTCGCGCGCCGGCGGCATCGCGGGCGATGCGGCGTTATCTGGTCGCATCGGTGGTCTGCGGTGTGGCCATCGCGGCGGCGACGATCGCCGCGGCCGTGGTGACGGCCGGGGTCGTGGCGGGCATCATCACCGAACCCGGCACGCGTACGGTCGCCCACTGGACCGGGCCGCTGCTGGCCCTCTGCGGACTGTGGCTCGTTCGTGCCGTCGCCCAGTGGCTTCAGGGCCGCCTGTCGCAGAGCGGGGCCACGGCAGTCATCGGCGAGTTGTCCAGCCAGGTGCTGCGGACCGTGACGGCGCTGCCGCCGCACCGGCTTGCCGAACGCCGCGACGCCGCCGCGGTGGTGGTCACCCGCGGGCTCGACGGACTTCGGCCGTACTTCGCGAACTACCTGCCCGCCGTGCTTCTCGCGGGGATCCTCACCCCCGCCGCTGTGCTGGTGATCGCCCTGTACGACATCGAGTCGGCGGTCATCGTGCTGATCGCACTGCCCCTGATCCCCATTTTCATGATCCTGATCGGGCTGGTCACCCGGGACCGCTCGGCGGCGTCGCTGGCCGCCATGACCACGCTGCAGTCCCGGCTGCTCGACCTGGTCGCGGGCCTGCCCACCCTGCGGGCGTTGGGCCGGGCCACCGGCTCCGCCCAGCGGATCGCCGAATTGAGTGCGGCCCATCGGCGTTCAGCGATGTCGACGCTGCGCATCGCGTTCCTCTCGGCGTTCGTGCTCGAACTGCTGGCCACCCTCGGTGTCGCACTGGTTGCCGTCAGCGTCGGGCTTCGGCTGGTGTTCGGCGATGTGACGCTGCAGGCCGGGCTGACGGCCCTGCTGCTGGCTCCAGAAGTGTTCTGGCCGTTGCGCCGTGTGGGCATGGAGTACCACGCGGCGCAGGACGGGAAGACCGCCGCCGAGAAGGCCGCCGACCTCCTCGATACCCTTACCCCCGCGCCCGCGGGCACGACGACGGTGGATGCGGCGCGCGCCGTCATCCGCGTGGAGGCATTCGAAGCCGACATCGTCCCGGGCCGCGTGACCGTACTGACGGGTCCGAACGGGGCCGGGAAAAGCACAGCGCTGCAGGCGATCCTCGGCCTGACCGCGCCGTCGTCGGGCCGCGTTCTGGTGGACGGTGTGGACGTGGCCGAGCTGGACCCGACGGCGTGGTGGCATCAGATCGCCTGGCTGCCCCACCGTCCGGTGTTGATCCCGGGCACGCTGCGTGAGAACCTCGAACTCTTCGGGCCCCTCGCCGACATCGACAACTGCTGCCGGACCGCGGGTTTCGATGCGGTACTGGATGCACTGCCCGACGGCCTGGACACTCTCATCGGCCGGGGCGGGGTGGGGTTGTCGCTGGGTCAGCGGCAGCGACTGGGTCTGACCAGGGCACTGGGCTCCCCCGCGCCGGTGCTGCTGCTCGACGAGCCCACGGCGCACCTGGACGAGGCGCTGGAAGACCGGGTGCTCGAGGCGATCGCGGCGCGGGCCAGGACGGGTGCGACCGTGGTCGTCGTCGGACACCGCAGGCCGGTCGTGGCGATCGGGGACGTCGTCGTGCACGTCGGGAGTGGCGCGCTTGTTCCGCGATGACCCTCTGCCGCTGACCATCGGGCTGCTGCGGCCGCGGTTGCCGAAGCTGTTGGCCGCGGTCGCGCTGGGGGTGCTGTCGCTGGGCAGCGCGCTGGCGCTCGCCGGCGTGGCCGCGTGGCTGATCACCAAGGCATGGCAGATGCCGCCGGTGCTCGATCTCACCGTTGCCGCCGTCGCGGTGCGCGCGTTCGGCATCTCCCGCGGCGTGTTCGGCTACTGCCAGCGCCTGGTTTCGCACGACGTGGCGTTGCGCGCCGCTGGGAATGCCCGCACCGGGCTGTATCTGCGCCTGGCCGAGGCGCCGACCGAAGTCGTGATGCGACTGCCCAGCGGCGAGTTGGTGGCCCGCGTCGGCGCATCGGTGGACGACCTGTCCGATGTGCTGGTGCGCGCCGTGCTGCCGATCGCCGTCGCGGTGGTGCTGTCGGCGGCCGCCGTCGGGGTGATCGCGGTGATCTCACCGGCCGCGGCCCTGGTGCTGGCACTGTGTCTGTTGATCGCGGGCGTGGTCGCACCCGCGATGTCGGCCAGGGCCGTCGCTGCCGCCGAAGCCGTTGCCGCCGAGAATCATTCGGATCGGGACGGGGCGACCATGCTCGCCCTCGAGCACGCGCCGGAGCTGCGGGTCGGTGGGCGTCTCGATGCGATCATCACCGAATCCGAACGCCGGCATCGGGATTGGGGACACGCCATCGACCGCGCGGCAGCGCCGGCCGCACTCGCCGCCGCCGTGCCCAGCGTGGCAATCGGCGCCAGCGTGATCGGTGCCGTCATCGCCGCGATGTCGCTGGCGGGCACCGTCGCCCCGACCACGCTGGCTATCCTGATGCTGTTGCCGCTGTCGGCGTTTGAGGCCACCACGGCCCTTCCCGGCGCCGCCGTCCAGCTCAGCCGCTCGCGCATCGCCGCCCGACGCCTGCTTGACCTCACCGCACGCGACGCGCGCCTGCGGCCGCGTCCGACCGCGCGCACCGTGCCGCTCGAGCCCGGTGACCGGCTAGCCGTCACCGGCCCGAGCGGATCGGGGAAGACCACCCTGCTGATGGCGATCGCTGACGAGCTGGCCGAAACACCCGGTCAGGCAGCGTTTTTCGCCGAGGACGCCCACCTGTTCGCCACCACGGTGCGGGACAACCTCTTGGTCGCCAACGGCTCCGCCGCCGACGACGACCTGCTCGCGGCTGTGCGGCGGGTCGGTCTCGGCGAGTGGCTCGACGGCCTGCCCGACGGCCTGTCCACCGTGCTCGTCGGTGGTGCGGCGGCGGTTTCGGCGGGTCAGCGCCGACGGTTACTGCTTGCCAGAGCCCTGATTTCGCCGTTTCCACTGGTCCTGCTCGATGAGCCCACCGAACACCTCGACGCCGCGGACAGCGGGCGCATCCTGACCGAACTCCTCACGCCCGGCGGCCTTTTCCCGCCCGATCGCACGGTCGTCGTCGCAACACACCACCTGCCTGGCGATCTCGGCTGCCGCCGCCTCTGCCTGGGCCCTTAAGCGAGTAACCTGGGAAATCGTGACCGAGTCGGATAAGCCGGGGCAGCCACCGCCTTGGAACCCACCGCCACCTCCGCCGTATCCTTACGGCGCCTATCCGGGCAGCTATCCGCCCCCTCCGCCGCAGCCGTATTCCGGCTATGGGCAGCCGCCGCCTCCTCCGCCCGCGCCGAAGAACGGGCTGGGCGTCGCGGCGCTGGTGCTGGCGATCCTGGCGCTGATGTCGGTGTGGTCGGTGGCCGGCGGCATTGTCCTGGGTCTGGTCGCGGTCATCCTCGGCTTCGTGGCGCGTGGCCGCGTCAAACGGCGTGAGGCCACCAACGGTGGTGTCGCCATCGCGGGAATCGTGCTGGGATTCCTGGCGATCGCCGTGTCGCTGGTCTTCATCGCGATATGGGTGGCCGTGTTCCGCGAGGTGGGCGGCAGCGACTACGTCGACTGCCTGTCCCGTGCGGGCACCGACGAGCCGGCGGTGCAGCGGTGCGCCGA
This sequence comes from Mycobacterium sp., assembly GCF_044223235.1. Taxonomy (GTDB): domain Bacteria; phylum Actinomycetota; class Actinomycetes; order Mycobacteriales; family Mycobacteriaceae; genus Mycobacterium. The sequence goes on along the minus strand of NZ_JBGAME010000001.1, from coordinate 429,571 downwards.
CCAGTTCCGCGACCGTATCGAGGACCGGTTCAGCGTGACCATCGCGCCGACGACCTAACCGGGGAAATACTTGACGATGCCCTCCTGAACGACGGTGGCGAGCAGTCGTCCAGAGCTGTCGAAGAAGTGACCCGTGCCCAGCCCCCGCGACTCGGCCGCGACCGGCGACGACGTGGAGTACAGGACCCACTCGTCGTGGTGTCCGAGGAATAGACCAGCGCCGCCGTGTGCAGGACCGGATCGTCGGGCATGTCCTTCTCGGTCTTCAGCCAGACACGGTTGTGGCTGAGCCGCTCCCCCTTGTCACGCATCACCCAGGCCGGATCGTTGGTGTAGCGCCACTCGATGGGACGCAACGCGTTGACGAACTGCGGGACGGTCTCCTCATAGCCGCGGAGCAGCTCGTCGATCCTCGGCAGCGTGACCGGGTCGGGGACGTCGGGCGGCTCAATCCCGTGCTCGAGCCCCCGCCCCCCGGACAGGTAAGCGACCAGCGCGGTGGCGATCAGCGTGCCGTCCTGCACGACGTCCACGCGCCGGTTGGCGAACCGCCGCTCGTCGCGCAGCCGCACGACGTGGAAGTCGAGGTCGGCCGCCGGATCGCCGCCGGCGATGAAGTGCACCGACAGCGTGCTCGGCGGCAGGCTCGCCCGCACGGTGCGACTGGCCGCGACGAACGCCTGCGCCATCATCTGGCCGCCGAACGTGCGCGGCGGGTTCTTGTGCGGATGACGGCCGGTGAATACGTCGCTGCCGTCGGTGTGCGTGCCGCGGTGGGCGAGGTCGAGAATCGCCAACAGTTCGTCGAAGTCCGAGCCGCCGGCCATGTCGGCCCGCCGCTTGTTCGTCGTCCTCCTAAACGTCGTCCTCCCCGATACGGTGCACGTGGATCAAATTGGTCGAGCCGACGGTCCCGGGCGGCGCGCCTGCGACGATGACGACCAGATCCCCGCGCTTGTAGCGGGCCAGCTCGAGCAGGGACCGGTCCACCTCGCGGATCATCCCGTCGGTGCTCTTCATGTGATCGACGATGAACGTCTCGGTTCCCCACGTCAGCGCCAGCTGGCTGCGCACCTCGGGCAGCGCGGTGAACGCCAGCACCGGCAGCGGGGTGTGCAGCCGTGCCAGCCGCCGCACGGTGTCACCGGACTGGGTGAACGCGACCAGCGCCTTGGCGTCGAGTCGTTCGCCGATATCACGGGCGGCGTAGGAGATCACGCCGCGCTTCGTGCGTGGCACGTGGGTCAGCGGCGGCACGGACACCGAGTTGTCCTCGACGGCCCGGATGATGCGTCCCATCGTCCGCACCGAATCGAGCGGGTACTTACCCACCGAGGTCTCACCGGAGAGCATCACCGCGTCCGCGCCGTCGAGCACCGCGTTGGCGACGTCGGAAGCCTCGGCCCGGGTGGGCCGGGAGTTCTCGATCATCGAGTCCAACATCTGGGTGGCCACGATGACGGGTTTGGCGTTCTCCCTTGCCATTTGGATGGCGCGCTTCTGAACCAGCGGGACTTCCTCCAACGGCAGCTCGACGCCGAGGTCGCCGCGGGCCACCATGATCGCGTCGAACGCCAGCACGATCGCCTCGAGATTGTCGATCGCCTCCGGCTTTTCCAGCTTCGCGATCACCGGCACGCGCCTGCCGACGCGGTCCATCACCTCGTGGACGAGCTCGATGTCGGCCGGCGACCGCACGAACGACAGGGCGACCAGGTCGACGCCGAGATTCATCGCGAACTCCAGGTCCGCGATGTCCTTCTCCGACATGGCGGGCACCGAGACGTTCATCCCCGGCAGCGAGATCCCCTTGTTGTTGCTGACGGGTCCGCCCTCGGTGACCTGGCAGACGACGTCGCTGCCGTCGACGTGCTCGACCACAAGTGCGACCTTGCCGTCGTCGACCAGCAGCCGGTCCCCGGGAGACGCGTCGGCAGCGAGGTTCTTGTACGTCGTCGACACCCGGTCGTGGGTGCCCTGGCAGTCCTCGACGGTGATCCGCACCGTCTCCCCGGTGGCCCAGACCGTCGGTCCGTCCGCGAAGCGCCCCAACCGGATCTTCGGGCCCTGCAGGTCGGCCATGATGCCGACAGCCCGCCCGGTGACGTCGGAGGCCGCCCGCACCCGCTTGTAGGAGGCTTCGTGGTCGGCGTAGTCGCCGTGGCTGAAGTTCATTCGGGCTACGTCCATACCCGCTTCGACGAGTGCCCGTACAGACTCGTCTGTCGAGGTGGCGGGGCCGAGGGTACAGACGATCTTTCCGCGTCTATTCACGTTGGCTCAGCCTAGTCCCCTTCGGGCGAGTACGACGGACTTATAGGACGGCAAGCGGCAGCGCACTCGGTTTCACCGGCTCGGGCAGGTCGGATTCACCCATCAGGTACGTGTCGACGGCATGCGCGGCGCTGCGACCCTCCGCGATCGCCCACACCACCAACGACGCGCCACGATGGGCGTCGCCGCAAACGAACACGCCTGGGGCGTCGGTCTGCCAGTCCGATCCGCACGGCAGCGCGCCGCGCCGATTGAGTTTCAGGCCGAGGCCGTCGAGCAGCGCCATATGCTCCACACCCTCGAAGCCGATCGCGAGCAGGGCCATGTCACAAGGAATTTCCAGCGAGTCCCCGACCGGCAGGATCGTGCGGCGTCCCGAGGCGTCGCGCTCGACCTTGACCTCGGCGATCTCCATGGCGCGCACGTTGCCCTTGTCGTCGCCGAGGAAACGCTGCACCGCCACCTGATACCGGCGGTCGCCACCCTCGGCGTGCGCGGGCGAGGTGCGCAACACCAGCGGCCAGGTCGGCCACGGCGAGCGGGAATCGTCGCGATACTCCGGCGGTTCGGGGTTGTAGTCCAACTGCGTCACCGACTTTGCGCCCTGCCGGTGCGCGGTGCCCAGGCAGTCCGCACCGGTATCACCGCCGCCGATGATCACCACATGGCGGTCCTTGGCGGACACCTCCGACGGGCCGTCGCCCTCGCACTCCTTGTTGGCGGGCACCAGGTGTTCCATGGCCAGGTGGACGCCATCGAGATCGCGTCCCTCGACGTCGTTGTCCCGTGCCCGCAGCGCGCCCACTGCCAGCACGACGGCGTCGTGCTGAGCGTTGAGCTGTTCGACCGTGAGATCGACGCCGACCTCGCAGTCCGTGACGAAACGTGTACCCTCGGCGCGCATCTGGCTCAGCCGTTGGTCGAGGGTGCTCTTCTCCAGCTTGTATTCCGGGATGCCGTAACGCATCAGGCCGCCCAGCCGGTCGTCGCGTTCGTACACGGTGACGTCATGGCCTGCGCGCGTGAGCTGTTGCGCCGCGGCCAATCCCGCCGGCCCGGAGCCGACCACCGCGACCCGCTTGCCGGTCGAGATCGCCGCAGGCTGCGGTTCGACGGTGCCGTCCATCCAGGCCTGGTCGACGATGGTCTGCTCGATGCGTTTGATGGTGACGCTGCCGCCCGTCTGCTCCTCTGCGATCGACAGCACACAGGCGGCCTCACACGGTGCGGGACAGAGCCTGCCGGTGAACTCCGGAAAGTTGTTGGTGGCGTGCAGCCGATCGCTCGCGGCGTCCCATCGTCCGCGTCGCACAAGGTCATTCCACTCCGGGATCAGGTTGCCGAGCGGGCAACCGGCAGTTCCGGAGTGGCAGAACGGGATTCCACAGTCCATGCAGCGGCGGGCCTGCTGGGACACCTCGCCGGAGCGTTCGTGCGGATCCTGGCTCTCGTACACCTCACGCCAGTCCCCGACGCGCTCGTCGACCGGGCGCTTGGCGGCTTCGACCTTGACAACTTTGAGAAATCCGGTGGGATCAGCCACGGCTGGCCTCCATGATCGCAGTGTCGACGTCGCGGCCCTCAGCCTTGGCCATCCGGGTGGCTTGCAGGACACGCTGGTAGTCGGTGGGCATGATCTTCGTGAATTGCGCACTGCGCCTTGGCCAATCGGAGAGCAGCGAGGTGGCCACCGTGCTGCCGGTGTACCTGGCGTGTTTGCCCACCACCTCGTGCAGCCAGGTCAGGTCCTCGGGGTCGAGCCGCTGCAGTTCGACCATCTCGGTGTTGACCTTCGCAGGGTTCAGGCCGTGGACGAACGCGATGCCGCCGGACATTCCCGCGGCGATGTTGCGGCCCGTCTTGCCGAGCACGACGACCCGGCCACCCGTCATGTACTCGCACGCATGGTCGCCGACGCCCTCGACCACGGCCAGCGCGCCGGAGTTGCGGGCGCAGAAGCGCTCACCGACCTTGCCCCGCAGGAAGACCTCTCCCGAGGTCGCGCCGTACAGCAGGGTGTTACCCGCGATGACGTTGTCCTCGGGCAGGAACAGCACGTCGTCCGGCGGTCGGACGACCACCCGTCCTCCGGAGAGTCCCTTGCCCACATAGTCATTGGCATCACCGACGAGTTCGAGGGTGACACCGGGCGGCAGGAACGCGCCGATCGACTGGCCGGCCGACCCGGTCAGCGTGACGTGAATGGTGTCATCGGGCAGCCCCTGCGCCCCGTAGCGCCTGGTGACCTCCGAACCCAGCAGCGTCCCCACCGTGCGGTTGACGTTGCGGACGGGGAGTTCCAGACGCACCGGGTGGGCGTCCTCCAGCGCGCCCTCGGCCAGCTGAATGAGGGTGCGGTCCAACGCCTGGTCCAGACCGTGGTCCTGGCCACGCACCCGCCTGCGCTGGGTGAGCTCGCCGCCATGTGAGTCGGTGGGGACGTTGAAGATCGGGGTCAGGTCCAGTCCGCGGCTCTTCCAATGCGCCACACCTTCGGCCGTGTCGAGCAATTCGGCGTGGCCGACGGCCTCGTCGATGCTGCGGAAGCCCAGCTCGGCGAGGTACTCGCGGATGTCCTCGGCGATGAACCGGAAGTAGTTCTCCACGAACTCGGGCTTGCCGTTGAACCTGGCCCGCAGTTCGGGGTTCTGGGTGGCCACACCGACCGGGCAGGTGTCCAGGTGGCAGACGCGCATCATGATGCAGCCGGACACCACCAGAGGTGCGGTGGCGAAGCCGTACTCCTCCGCGCCCAGCAACATGGCGACCACGACGTCGCGCGCCGTGCGCATGCCACCGTCGCACTGCACGGTGATGCGATCGCGAAGTCCGTTGAGCACCAGCGTCTGCTGGGCGTCTGCCAGCCCGATCTCCCACGGAGCGCCCGCGTGTTTGAGCGAGGTCAGCGGCGCCGCGCCGGTGCCGCCGTCGTATCCGGAGATGAGCACGACGTCGGCGTGCGCCTTGGAGACGCCGGCCGCGACGGTGCCGACCCCGACGCTGGCCACCAGTTTGACGTGGATGCGGGCGTCCGCGTTGGCGTTCTTCAGGTCGTGGATAAGCTGCGCCAGATCCTCGATCGAGTAGATGTCATGGTGCGGCGGGGGTGAGATCAATCCGACGCCTGGCGTGGAGTGCCGGGTCTTGGCGATGTTCGGATAGACCTTGTAACCCGGAAGCTGGCCTCCCTCACCGGGTTTGGCGCCCTGAGCCATCTTGATCTGGATGTCGGTGGCGTTGACCAGGTAGTCGCTGGTGACGCCGAACCGGCCGGATGCGACCTGTTTGACGGCGCTGCGCCGGCTCGGGTCGTACAGCCGGTCGACGTCCTCTCCGCCCTCGCCGCTGTTGGACCGGCCACCGAGCTTGTTCATCGCGATGGCCATGGTCTCGTGGGCCTCGGCAGAGATGGACCCGTAGCTCATGGCGCCGGTGTTGAATCGCGTCACGATCGAGTCGACCGATTCGACCTCTTCGAGCGGGACGGCCGGGCGAACTCCCGTCTTGATGTCGAACAGCCCGCGCAGCGTACCGCCTTCGCGGGAGAGCCTGTTGACCTCCTCGGAGTACTGCGTGAAGACGTCGTGGCGGCCCGTCCTCGTCGAATGCTGCAGCAGGAACACCACTTCGGGGGTGAACAGGTGCAACTCGCCTTCGCGCCGGAAGGCGTACTCTCCACCGACCTCCAGGCGGCGATGGACGCGCTCGGTCGGGTTCTCCGGATAGGCGCGACGGTGACGGAGCTTGACCTCCTCGGCGATGACGTCGAGCCCGACACCGCCCAGCTGAGTGGGCGTTCCGGTGAAGTACTCGTCGATCATGTCGCGGTTGAGGCCGACAGCCTCGAAGGCCTGGGCGCCGGTGTAGGACGCGACGGTGGAAATGCCCATCTTGCTCATCACCTTCATGACGCCCTTACCGAGCGCTTTGAGGTAATTGCGCACCGCCGCGGCGGGTTCGATTCCGGTGAGCTCGCCTTCGCGGATCAGATCCTCGATGGATTCGAAGGCCAGGTAGGGGTTGACCGCCGCGGCACCGAACCCGATGAGTATCGCGATGTGGTGTACCTCGCGGGCATCGCCGGATTCGACGACCAGCGCGACAGTCGTGCGTTCCTTGGTGCGAACAAGGTGATGATGGACGGCGGACACGGCCAGCAGCGACGGGATCGGCGCCCTGGTGTGGTCGGAGTCGCGGTCCGAGATGACCAGAGTTCGTGCGCCTTTGGCGATAGCCTCCGAAGCGCGATGCTGAAGATCCTCGAGGGCGTCGGCCAGCCCGTCGCCGCCGCGCTCCACTTCGTAGAGGGCGCGCAGCACGGCGGTCTTGAGCCCGGGCTGCTCACCGTCGGCGTTGATGTGGACGATCTTGTTGAGTTCGTCGTTGTCCAGCACGGGCCAGCCCAGCAGGATCTGCCTGCACGACGCGGCGGACGGCTGAAGCAGGTTGTGCTCGGGTCCCATCACGCGCGACATCGAGGTAACGATCTCTTCGCGGATCGCGTCCAGCGGCGGATTGGTCACCTGCGCGAACAGTTCGATGAAGTAGTCGTAGAGGAGGCGCGAACGCTGAGAAAGCACCGCGATGGGGGTGTCGGTGCCCATCGAGCCGAGCGGCTCACCGCCAGAGGCTGCCATAGGGGTCAGCAGGATGCGCAGCTCCTCCTCGGTGTAACCGAACGAGATCTGCCTGCGCACAACCGATTCGTGGTTGGGCTGGACACGCGCCCGGTCGGGCAGCGACTTGAGGTCGAGCAGCCCGGCGTGCAGCCATTCGCTGTAGGGTTCGGCGGCTGCGAGTTCGCCCTTGATCTCCTCGTCGGGGATGATGCGCCCGGCGGCGGTGTCGATGAGGAACATCTTGCCCGGCTCGAGCCTGCCCTTCGCGACGATCTCTTCGGCGGGCATTTCGAGCACCCCGGCCTCGCTGGCCAGGATGATGCGGTCGTCGATGGTGCGCCACCATCTGCCGGGCCGTAATCCGTTGCGGTCCAACACCGCTCCGACGACGGTGCCGTCGGTGAAGGTGACGCACGCAGGGCCGTCCCACGGTTCCATGATCGACGCGTTGAACTGACAGAACGCCCGACGCTCCGGGGTCAGGGTGGCGTTGTTCTCCCACGCCTCGGGGATCATCATCATCACCGCGTGCGGAAGGCTGCGGCCGCCGAGGTGCAGAAGCTCCAGCGTCTGGTCGAAAGAGGCGGAGTCGGACGCGTCGGGTGTGCAGATCGGCGAGAGGCGTGAGAGATCGCCGCCGATGCATTCGCTCTCGAGCATGGCCTCGCGTGCGTGCATGCGGTTGCGGTTGCCGCGAACGGTGTTGATCTCGCCGTTGTGCGCGATGAACCGGAACGGGTGAGCCAGCGGCCAGGACGGGAAGGTGTTGGTCGAGAAGCGGCTGTGCACGATCGCAATCGCGCTCTTACAGCGCTCGTCGCGCAGGTCGGGGAAGAAGTGCGACATCTGCGGCGCGGTGAGCATGCCCTTGTAGGTGATGGTCCGGCTGGACAGGGAAGCGAAATAGACTCCCGTTCCGGTGGATTCGATTTCGGGTGTGACGTGTCCCGCACGCTTGCGCACGGGGTACACCAGCCGATCCAGCTCCAGCCCCGAGGGACGGACGCCAGCGCGCTCCGGTGCGGCGACGAACAACTGCGCCATGTGAGGCATACAGCCGAGCGCGGTCATGCCGACCTCGGCGCGGTCGGGGTCGACGGGCACCGCACGCCAGCCGAGGACCTCGACGCCCTCGTCGGCAGCGATCTCCTCGACACGGGCCCGCGCGGCTTCACGCACGACCGGGTCTTGCGGCATGAAGCAGATTCCGGCGGCGAAGGTGTTGCTGCCATCCGCCGCTGACGCCGGTAGCTCGAAGTCCACGACATCACGGAGCAACTCGACCGGCAACTGAAGCAGGATGCCCGCCCCGTCACCGCTGTTCGGTTCGGCCCCGGCCGCACCCCGGTGTTCAAGGTGCTCGAGGGCGACGAGCCCGTCGACGACAAGAGCGTGGGTTCGGCGGCCTTGAATGTCGGCGACCATGGCGACGCCACATGAATCCGACTCGTTCTCCGGGTCGTACAGACCCTGAGCTTCAGGCAAGGCCGAGAACAGCATCGAAAAGTACCTCCGCAGTTCGGAATTTCGCTTTCCGGGACTGCATCGGCCCGAGTATCGAGTGTATCAGCGCAGGTCGGACGCTACCCGGTGAGCAGAGTCGGGACTAGCGGGAATCCGGGGAGATTGCGCACCACCGTCCAACCGACGGTGGCTACCACGAGCACCACGATCGCAGGCACCGGCAGCAGCGGTCGGCCGGTTCGCCAGCGGACGAGCAGCCACGCCGCGAGCAGGGGTAGTCCCACCAGCAGGAAGGCGTTGTCGACGACGGCGGCCCCGACATCCCCGTGCAGGATGTCGTGGGTCATCCGGAGACCCCCGCAGGCGGGGCAGTTCCAGCCGGTGAGCAACTTGAAGGGACAGGGCGGAAACACGAATCCCGGGCTGTGCGGATCGCCGATGCCGACATAGGCGAGGCCGCCGACCACCAGCCCCCCGGTCCCGAGGACGGCATACAGCCGCCCGCGTCCACTGGAGGTGGTACTAGGTTCCGTCACGGAGCGGGCGCCCCTGAGGATCGCGGACCTTGTCGGTCAGGATGAGAATCGCGTCGATGATGCCCCAGATCACTGCGCCGATGCCGCAGGTGAGCAACCCGACGACGAGTTGTGCGACACCCAACCCGGTGTAGCCCAGGTAGATGCGACCGATGCCGACCAGACCCATCAGTCCCAGCAGCTGGAGGAGGCCGCCGACGACCTTGGACTTATCCGAAAATGGTTCCCCGGTCAGGGGGTGACGGCCGTAGGGCGCAGCGGGATCGGCGTACATGGGCGGGTACGGGCCGGGGGGTGGCGGATACGGCGGCAGATAACCAGCACCGGGAGGCGGTGGAGGCGGCGTCGAGCCCTCCGGATGTGTACCGAACTGCGACGGATCCGTCATTCGTCCAGCATGCCAGAAATCAGAACCGCCTCAGAAGGGTGGCGCTTCGTAGTTGTCGGCGATCCGTTCTTCGTGTTCTCGCCGCTCTTCGGCGATCCGTTCCTCGTTCACCCGGCGCTCTGCGGCGATCCGCTCGGCCCGATCCTGCGCCCGGGTGCGCCTGCGTCGGGGCATCATCAAACCCCGCCCGACGCCCTCCACGGTGGTTGTCGTGTCCGTCCTGTCCGTCACAGCCACCTCGATGGTGCCCGTTGGGGTGCCCAGGCACGGGAAGAACAGGGCGCCGGCCGGCTTGGTGGTGTACGTCTGCCCGCTGGGCGACGTCAGAATCACCGTGCCGTCGGGAAGCTGCTGATCTTTCCAGCCGCCTTTGCCTGTCCAGAAGGTCTTGATGAGGTGGTGGTGAGGGCAGTAAAGCTTGGTGTTGGACGGATGAGTGGGGCCAAAGGGCCACGGGATCGTGTGGTCGACCTGGCATACCTCCGCCGGCTGATCGCAGCCCGGCCACCGGCAGGTGAGATCACGGAGCCGGATGAATTCTGCCAGCGCCGCTGACGGCCGATACCCAGGCTCTGCGATCGGCGGAGGTATCACCAACGGCTTGACCTTCGCTGTTGCCGCCAAGTCCCGGACCTGCTCGGCGGCCAGAGCACCGAATCCCGGGAGGTACCCCGGCATCTCCGATGTGCCGGCCACCGTGGCAGGGTCAGCCATCACGTGGACGACGATGTTCTTCCGCGGCGGCGCGTTTCCGGCCGCGGGGCAGTCCGCCGACCCGCACCGGCACGTCAAGCTCGTCCGGTAGTCGGCCAGGGCCCCGATAGCGTCGGCGCGGCGTTGCGCCTGAGTGCGTGGATCATCAGGGCACACCGTTGCGGCCAGGCCGTCGAGCACCTGCTCCAGCACCGCGGCGTCCGGCGCTTCGACGTTTGCAGAGATACCAGCCATCCCCGGCATCGTCGGCCCGATGTCGACGAAGCGGTCTTCAGTCGGTTTCTTGGGCTGCTTGACGCCTGCGGGATCGAACCGGGCAATCCACATGTCAATGCGCTCGATGAGCTTGGGCGCTGAGAACCGCATCCACTTCACCACATGCCGGGCCAGCGCCGCGTCGACGCTGGCCATACGTTCAGGGTCGTCGATCAGCGATGTCCGATTGACGATCGCCGCCATCATCCGAAAGTCGATGGCGCCCGAGGCGAACACCTTGGCGACCTCAGGCAGCTCTTCACGCAGGGCGATCGCGTATTGCAACTGTGCGGCACCGCGTCCCCGGCTGATCCTCATGGCGGCAGAAATCTCGGCGACAACATTGGCATAGCCGTCGATCGCCCAGCACTCACGATCAACGTCGTCCTCGGGGGCTCGTCGCGCATACAGTTCGCCGATTCCGGCCAACCGCCTCGCGCACGCCGCATTCTCGTCCCGCATCGACGACGTCACCGCATCGAGCACAGCGACATCATCGAATTCGTCGAACATATATTCGATTTTAGAGAGTGGGGCTGACAATTTCGGGCGGTCACCTTCGGAGATGACCGCGCATCCGTTTTGTCAGGAGCGGCGCTGCCGCACCCATCGACGCACCCGTCCGGCGACCTCTTCCGCCTGGGCCAACCGCTTCTGCACTGCAGGTTTGTTCACGTACTCGCGCACCTTCGACGATGCGGCTGCCACGGCATGCCCGACCGCCGGAGCAGTCTTCGGCTTGACCTCGTCAACGGAGTTCTTGGAGTCGTCCGCCGCCCCACTCTCGGGCGTCACGTCCGTCCCAGCGGAAGACTCATCGCCGATCGCCTCAGCTGCGGCCTCGACATCGGCGGGCACTTCAGTGACCGCATCGGCCTCCGCCGCCGCCTCGGCGACCGGCTCAGGCTCTAGCCCCGCGGCCTGCTCCGCTACCTCGGCAACCTCATCCGACTCAACAATCTCCTCGACCGGAGCATCAGCAACCTCGGCTGCAAGCTCGTCGGCCTCGACAACCGCCTCACTGTCGAGTTCATCACCCTCCGGCTCAACGGGGGCCTCGGCCTCCGCGGCCACCTCAAGCTCTGTGGCCCGCTCCCCCGCCTCGGCAACCTCCTGCGCCTCAATAACTTCCTCGGCCGGAGCATCAGCGACCTCGGCTGCAAGCTCCTCCGCCTCGACAGCCGCCTCGCTGTGCGGACCCTCCTGCGGCTCCACGTCGGCCTCATCCGCCTCAGGCGCTTCGGCTTCCCCGAAGAACTCCGAATCCTCGATCGCAAAGGACTCGGTCTCGCCTTCGGCGGCGTCGGGCATGAGCGATTCCGCACCAGCGTGTGCCTCGGCCCCGGGATCCTCGGGCCCGGCGCCTTCGGCCTCCTTCCGCTCCGCCTGAGCGGCCACGGTGACCGCCGCGACCGATCCGGTCGTCGATGCGACGACCGTCAACTCCTTGGCGAGCTCCTTGACCGCCGAATCTTCGTCCCTCGTCTCGCCCGCATTCCCGCGCAACGTGGCCGGATCCTCACGCCCCTTGGGCGCGACCATGATGTAGACCACCGCGCCGATGAAGACGAACGTCGAGGTGAACGAGTTGACCCTGATCCCCGCGATGAGCGTCGCCGTGTCGCTGCGCATGAGCTCGATCCAGAACCGGCCGACGCAGTAACCCGCCACATATAGGGCGAACAACCTGCCGTGCCCGAGTTTGAACCTCCGGTCCGCCCAGATAAGCACGGCGAAAGCCAGCACATTCCACAGCAATTCGTACAGGAACGTGGGATGGACCACGCTGATGGCCGGTCCGGTGGCAACCCCGTTGAGCGAATCGGGCATGCCATTGGCATTCACGCGCTCGTAGATCTCCAGACCCCACGGCATGGTGGTCGGCCTGCCGTAGAGCTCCTGGTTGAAGTAGTTACCCAGCCGCCCGATCGCTTGGGCCAGAACGATTCCCGGCGCGATCGCGTCTCCGAACGCCGGCAGCGGAATGCCTCGCCGCCTGCAGGCGATCCACGCGCCGACACCGCCGAGCGCGACAGCGCCCCAGATGCCCAGTCCGCCGTCCCACACCTTGACGGCGGCCCACAGGCCCGCACCACCGTCGCCGAAGTACGTCGGCCAGTCGGTGAGCACGTGGTAGAGCCGCCCGCCGAGCAGACCGAATGGCACCGCCCACAGGGCGATGTCGTAGATGACGCCGCGCTCGCCGCCCCGCTGCTCCCACCGGCGATCGCCGATGGTCAACGCGACGATGATGCCCGCGATGATGAACAGCGCATAGGCGCGAAGGGGAAACGGGCCGAGGTGCCAAACACCCTGTGACGGACTGGGAATGTACGCCAGTGTCGACGTCACGCGGGAACCCTCTGCCGAACACCGTCGGCAAGTTCCGCAGTAAGCTCCCGCACCGCCGGAATGCCGTCGCGAAGCGCGCTGACGAGGGCCGATCCGACGATCACCCCGTCCGCGTACGCCCCGATCTGAGCGGCCTGTTCACGCGATCGAACCCCGAGTCCGACACCCACCGGGATGTCCGACACCGCCCGCACCCGCGCGACGAGTTCGGGTGCGGCGGTGGACACCGCATCGCGTGCACCGGTGACGCCCATCGTCGACGCGGCGTAGACGAATCCCCGTGACGCGGCGGCGGTCGCCGCCAGCCGCTCCGGCGTGGACGACGGCGCCACCAGGAAAACCCGGTCGAGGTCACGGGCGTCGGAAACCTCCAGCCACTCCTCGGCCTCGTCGGGAATCAGGTCGGGGGTGATCAGGCCGAGCCCGCCCGCAGACGCGAGATCCCTTGCGAAGGCGTCGACACCCCACTTCAGCACCAGGTTCCAGTAGGTCATCACGACCGCCCGCCCACCCGCCTTGCTGATCGCTTCGACCGCGGCAAGCGAATCGCGGACGCGCACACCGCCCTGCAGCGCGGCCTCCGTCGCCGCGGCGATCGTCGGCCCATCCATCCCGGGATCCGAATACGGGATGCCGACTTCGATGATGTCGCAACCGGATTCGACCAGCGCCGTCATCGCCGAGATCGAGGTGGATACGTCGGGGAACCCGGTGGGCAGATATCCGATCAGCGCGGCGCGGCTCTCCGCTCGGCACGCCTCGAAAACACCGGCCAACCGACTCATGACTTCTCCGGTTCCTTGTCTTCTTTCTCGACGTCTTCCTTGTCGAGCAAGCCAAACCACTTGGCCGCAGTCTCCACGTCCTTGTCGCCCCGCCCGGACAGATTGACCACGATCACCGATCCCGCACCCAGCTCCCGACCGAGGTCCAGCGCACCGGCCACCGCGTGCGCCGACTCGATCGCGGGGATGATGCCCTCGGTGCGGCATAGCAGCCGGAAGGCGTCCATCGCCTCGGTGTCGGTGATCGGCCGATACTCGGCACGACCCATGTCCTTGAGGAAGGCGTGCTCGGGTCCGACACCCGGATAGTCCAGGCCCGCCGAGATCGAATGCGATTCGATGGTCTGGCCTTCCTCGTCCTGTAGCAGATAAGAGAACGAGCCCTGAAACGCGCCAGGCGAGCCGCCCGTGAAAGTGGCTGCGTGCCGCCCGGTTTCGACGCCGTCACCCGCGGCCTCGAAACCGACCAGGCGAACGCCGGGGTCGTCGATGAATGCGTGGAAGATGCCGATCGCGTTGGATCCCCCGCCGACACACGCGGTCACCGCGTCGGGCAGCCTGCCGGCCTGGGCCTGAATCTGCACCCGGGTCTCCAAGCCGATGACCCGCTGGAAATCGCGCACCATGGTCGGAAACGGATGCGGTCCGGCGGCCGTGCCGAAGCAGTAGTAGGTGTTGTCGGCGTTGGTGACCCAATCGCGGAACGCCTCGTTGATGGCGTCTTTGAGAGTCTTGGATCCGGCCTCGACCGAGACCACCTCCGCGCCGAGCAACCGCATCCGGGCGACGTTCAGCGCCTGCCGCGCGGTGTCGATCGCGCCCATGTAGACGATGCAGTCCAGGCCGAGCAGTGCGCAGGCGGTCGCGGTGGCCACGCCGTGCTGACCGGCGCCCGTCTCCGCGATGACACGGGTCTTGCCCATCTGGCGCGCCAGCAACGCCTGCCCGAGGACGTTGTTGATCTTGTGAGATCCGGTGTGGTTGAGGTCTTCTCGCTTCAAGAAGATGCGGGCGCCGCCCGCGTGCTCATTGAGCCGTTCGGCCTCGTAGAGCGGGGACGGCCGACCGCTGTAGTGCTGCTGCAGCCGGTCCAGCTCATCGAGGAAAGCCTGGTCGCCGCGGGCCTTCTCATACGCGGCAGTGACCTCCTCGATCACCGCCATCAAGGCCTCTGGGACGAATCGGCCGCCGTAGACGCCGAAATGGCCCCTGGCGTCGGGGTCGTGGGATGTGGGTTCAGCCACGGCTGCGCTGGAACGCGGCAGTTTCGGGCCGGCGAGATCGGACATCATGATCCTCTTCGCGCTAGCGGTTGGTCACCCGTCAGCGCGATGGTTTCGGGCAGGACGGATGACGGCCTGCGGTGACCAAATCGGCAACGGCGCCGCGGGGATCGCCACTGGTGACCAAGCCCTCGCCGACGAGCACGGCGTCGGCGCCCGCCCCGGCGTACGCGAGCAGGTCGGCGGTCCCCCGGACGCCGGATTCAGCGATCCGGATGACGTTGGAGGGCAGCCCCGGCGCGATCCGTGCGAAACAGTCCCGGTCCACCTGCAACGTCTTCAGGTCGCGCGCGTTCACCCCGATGACCCTGGCACCCGCCTGCAGGGCCCGGTCAGCTTCCTCCTCGGTGTGGACCTCGACCAGCGCGGTCATGCCCAGCGATTCGGTGCGCTCCAGCAGCGATTCAAGTACCGGCTGCCCCAGTGCCGCCACGATCAACAGCAGCATGTCCGCGCCGTGCGCCCGAGCCTCGTGAATCTGGTAGGGGCGAATAATAAAGTCCTTGCGCAACACGGGAATCGACACCGCCGCACGCACCACGTCCAGATCATCCAGCGAGCCGTTGAATCGGCGCTGCTCGGTCAGGACACTGACCACGCGGGCGCCGCCCTCCTCGTAGGAACGTGCGAGCTGGGCTGGATCGGCGATGGTCGCCAGCGCCCCACGCGACGGACTGGCGCGCTTCACCTCCGCGATCACCCCGATGCCGGGCTGCCGCAGCGCCGCGAGGACGTCCAGCGGCGGAGGCGCGGCCAGAGCCCGCTCCTTGATCTCCGGCAGACCGATGACGGCCTCACGGGCGGCAACGTCGGCATCGACTCCTTCGATGATGGAGTCGAGCACGCTCGCCGAACTCATCAGCCGCCACTCCCCTTCCGGCCCGCCACGGACGAGATCGATTGATCTCCATCGAAGGGTAGCCGCCACCACACGGCCAACTCTCACCGACCCTTATTGTCCGGATCGATCGGGTCCTCGATGGGACTAGAGGTGGGATCAGACGTGGGATCGGAGCCATCATCGAGCGCATCCCAGATCATCCGTTCCGACATCCTTTCCCCCGGGCCTTCCCCTGAACCCTCGCGCGAGGTATCCCGACCAACCGCCGCGCGCCGCGCCGCGGGTGCGGCGTACTTACCGGCCGATGACCGCGACCCCGCGGCCGACCTGATCAACATGACCGCACCCATCAGCGCACCGAGCGCCGCCACCAGCGTGATCACCGCGCCGGTGTAGTGGCGCTGGGTGCCGACCAGATCCGCCACCGGAACCTCGGCGAGGTGCGCGGCGCGCACCGCTACGTCGCGAATCACCCACAGGCTGATCGCGAGGTATCCCATGCCCGCGCTGGCCGCGCCGACCAGCACCGCCAGCAGCCGAAGCGGCCAGCCACGCACCGCCAGCGCAGCCACCGCGGCGGCGAGCGCCACCAGTGCCAGCGGCAGCAACGCCGTCGACCAGGCCGCGCCGGTCAGCGCGGCTGTCTTGGGCTGGCCCAACCCGTCGAACGAGCTGACCTCGACCCACGTCAGCCGGGACGCGAACCACAAGGCGACCGCGGTGAGGACGAGCAGCAACTGGGCTACACGGATCACGGCACCGGCCGGCGGGTGTCGACTGATCCCGGCGCGGGCTGGGTCAACGTTTCCGCTGCGGCGACGGCGTTGAGCACCGCGCGCGCCTTGTTCGAGGCCTCGTTGTACTCGTACGGGCCGTTGGAGTCGGCCACGACCCCCCCACCGGCCTGGACGTATGCGGTTCCCCGCCGCATGAGCGCGGTGCGGATGGCAATCGCGAAGTCGGCGTTCCCGGCGAAGTCGAGATAGCCGAGGATCCCGCCGTAGAGGCCCCGACGGGTGTTCTCGACCTCTTCGATGAGTTCCATCGCCCGCACCTTCGGCGCCCCGGACAACGTGCCAGCGGGAAAACACGCCATGACGGCGTCCAGCGCGGTCCTGCCTTCGGCGAGCTGACCGGTCACCGTGGACACCAGGTGCATGACGTGGCTGTACCGCTCGATGTGGCTGTAATCCTCCACTCGCACCGTGCCCGGCCGGCACACCCGGCCCAGGTCATTACGGCCGAGGTCGACCAGCATCAGGTGTTCGGCGCGTTCCTTGTCGTCGGCCAGCAGGTCCTTCTCGAGCAGCAGGTCCTCCTCCTCGGTCTGCCCGCGCCACCGCGTTCCCGCGATCGGGTGGGTGGTGGCGCGGCCGTCCTGGACCGTGACCAACGCCTCCGGGCTCGAACCGACGATGGAGAAGTCGAGTTCGCCGTTCTCGTCGGGGACGTTGAGCAAGTACATGTACGGGCTGGGATTCGACACCCGCAGCAGCCGGTAAACGTCGATCGGATCGGCCTCGGTGTCCATTTCGAAGCGCTGGGACGGCACCACCTGGAACGCCTCACCAGCCTCGATGTCGCAGACGAGCTTCTCGACGATCGCGGTGTACTCCTCGACCGTGCGCTGTGCGCGGTAGACCGGCGCCGGGTGGCCGAACGTGGCGACAGTCGAGGGCAGCGGCTGCCCCAGCGCCGCGGTCATCACGTCCAGCCGGGTCACGGCGTCGTCGTAGGCCCAGTCGACCCGCTCATTGGTTGCGTTCCAGTTCACGGCGTTGGCGATCAACGTGATCGTGCCCTCGTGATGGTCCACCGCGGCGACGTCGGTGGCGAGCAGCAGCAGCATGTCGGGCAGGCCCAGATCGTCGACCGCCAGTGCGGGCAGCCGTTCGAGCCGACGCACCATGTCGTAGGCGAAGAACCCGATCAGCCCGCTCGACAGCGGCGGCAGACCCGGTAGCGGGGCCGTCTCCAGCAGTTCGAGCGTTGTGCGCAGCGCCCGCAGCGGATCGCCGCCCACCGGGGCGTCCTGTGGCGTCACGCCGAGCCATACCGCCTCGCCGTCCCTGACGGTCAGCGCCGACGGCGCACCCGCACCGATGAACGACCAGCGGGACCATGACCTGCCGTTCTCCGCCGATTCGAGCAGGAACGTCCCGGGCCGGTTGGCGGCGAGCTTGCGATAAGCCGACAGGGGCGTCTCGCTGTCGGCGAGAACCTTGCGGGTCACCGGCACGACACGGTGCTCGGCGGCCAACACCCGGAAGTCCTCGCGTGTGGTCGTGACAGCGAGGTTGGCAGTGGTTTGCACGGATCAATCC
Organism: Mycobacterium sp.; assembly: GCF_044223235.1. Taxonomy (GTDB): domain Bacteria; phylum Actinomycetota; class Actinomycetes; order Mycobacteriales; family Mycobacteriaceae; genus Mycobacterium. Next base: position 411,736 of record NZ_JBGAME010000001.1, on the reverse strand, counting down.
TCCCAGACCGTGTTTGTGAGCCGGCGTAGCGTGACATCCATGAAACGTGGTGACCGGGTGCCCGAGTTCGACCTGCCCGATCAGACCGGCGCCACGCGCAGCCTGACAGGTTTGCTGGCCGACGGTCCGGTGGTGCTGTTCTTCTATCCCGCCGCGATGACACCCGGCTGCACGAAGGAGGCCTGCCACTTCCGCGACCTGTCGGCGGAGTTCGCCGCGCTGGGTGCGTCCCGAGTGGGCATCAGTACCGATCCGGTGGACAAACAGGCGACGTTTGCGCAGACCCAGGGGTTCGACTATCCACTGCTCTCCGACGCCGACGGCCGTGTCGCGACCCAGTTCGGCGTCAAACGCAGACTGCTGGGAAAACTCATGCCGGTCAAACGCACCACGTTCGTGATCGACACCGACCGAACCGTGCTCGCGGTGATCGCCGGCGAATTCAACTTCGAAGGCCATGCGGACAAGGCCCTGACGGTCTTGGGAGAGCGGGCGCCCGGCGGCAACGGCCACCAGGCGCCCGCCTCCCCCTCCCCCTGACAAGGGCTCCCGCCACTGACAGGCAACCAGATCGTGGCGTCAAAGTCCTCATGCAGATGGTTGAGTTCACGACCGACGCAAGGCCTGAAGGTGTGGTATACGTCTGCGAAAGGCCAGCGTACGGGGAGGAAACGATGGTTTCCGTCGATGAGTTCTCCCGGCTCGTCGACGTCGTCTATGCGGGCGTGACCGCCTCGACGCAGTGGGCGGAACCGATCGTGCACATGAATCGCGCCCTCGGCGGCAGCGGCGGCGCCATGCTGACCGCGAGCGCCGCGGTCTGGACCATCGACAACGCGGTGCTTCCCAGCGGAGCGGCCAAGGATTACGCCGAGCGCTACTGCCACCTGGACTTCACCCGTGCCGTGATACAAGCGGGTCCGATCGGCGCGGTCCGAACCGCTGCCGAACTCGTCCACCCCCATCGCGGCACGGAGTTCTATCGGGACTGGCTGCACCCGAACGGATTAGAAGACGCGCTGTATGTCCGGCTGGACGTCGGGGAGCCGATGTGCTGCATCATGCACACCGAAAATCGGGCCGAGCGATTCGACACACCCGGGCGAATGCAGCTCATGGCGGCGCTCGCCCCGCACCTGCAGCGGGCCGGCCGGATGAAGCGCCGACTCGGGATCGCCATCGACCTCAACTCCGATCTGGCGGGCGCGCTGAGCGCGGTCGGGCACGGCCTCGTGGTGATCGGGCCCGGCGGATCGGTCGTCTTCGTCAACGCCGTCGCCGAGGACATCCTCCGCGCCGAGGACGGCTTGCGCTTCCGTCTCGGCCGCATCGCCGCCGCCTCGCCGAACGCGCAGCGCGCGTGGCGCTGTGCGACGCAGCGCGCGCTCGTGGGCGACGGGGAAACGCGATCGGGGCAATCGTTCTTCTGCGACCGGCCCTCTGGGAAGCGTCCCTATGTCATTCGGGTGATCCCGCTGCTGCACCCGATCACGCGGGAGGGCGGCGCCGAACCCACTGCGCTGGTCAGCATCACCGACCCCGAGGACAGACCGAGTCCGCAGAACGAACTCTGGCGGCGGCTCTACGGCTTGACCGAGACCGAATCCCAGGTCGCCCTGCACATCATGGAGGGCGACAGCACCAGGCAGATCGCCTCTGAGCTGTCGGTGTCGTTCGCGACGGTGCGGACCCATCTGCAACACGTGTTCGAGAAGACCGGCACACATCGGCAGGGCGAACTCGTTCGGCTGCTGATGGCGATCAGTCCGCCCTAGCGGCTTACCGAACTACTCGCCACTACTCGCCCAGCAGCAGATCCGCGTCGAAGCAGCTGTGGTCGCCGGTGTGGCACGCGCCGCCGACCTGATCGACCTCGAGCAGTACCGCGTCGCCGTCGCAGTCCAGCCGCACCGAGTGCACACGCTGGGTATGGCCTGACGTCGCCCCCTTGACCCATTGCTGTCCACGTGAGCGCGAGAAGTAGGTCGCCTCACGGGTTTCCAGCGTGCGGGCCAGCGCATCGTCGTCCATCCATGCCACCATCAGCACCGCGCCGGTGCCCCGCTCCTGGGTGACCGCGGTGAACAGGCCGTCGGCGTTGCGTTTCAGCCGAGCGGCGATCGCGGGATCCAGGCTCATGGGATTTCGGCGCGCTTTCCGTCGCTGAGCGCACGAAAGCGCGCCGAAATCACGGACTGTGGGGTCATCGGACCACGATTCCGTGCGCGGCCATCTCGGCCTTCACCTCGCCGATCGTCAGCTCCCCAAAATGGAAGACACTCGCGGCCAGCACCGCGTCGGCCCCCGCCTCCACCGCGGGCGCGAAGTGCTCCACCGCACCGGCGCCACCACTGGCGATGACGGGCACCGTGGTCGCCCCGCGGACTGCGCGCAGCATCGGCAGATCGAATCCCGCCTTGGTGCCGTCGCAGTCCATCGAGTTGAGCAGGATCTCGCCCACGCCCAGTTCGGCACCGCGAACAGCCCACTCGATGGCATCGATGCCGGTGCCACGGCGACCGCCGTGTGTGGTCACCTCCCAGCCCGATGGCGTCGGCTGCGCGTCCTGCGGAACGGTCCTGGCATCGACGGACAACACGATGCATTGCGACCCGAACTGGCGGGCCAGGTCGGCCAGAAGCTCGGGCCGTTCGATCGCGGCGGTGTTGACGGACACCTTGTCCGCCCCCGCGCGCAGCAGCATGTCCACGTCGCCGACCGATCGGACTCCACCGCCGACGGTCAGCGGGATGAACACCTGCTCGGCGGTGCGCTTGACCACCTCGAGCATCGTCGCCCGGCCCGACGAGGACGCCGTGACATCAAGAAATGTCAGCTCGTCGGCGCCTTCGGCGTCGTAGGCTGCGGCGAGCTCGACGGGATCTCCCGCGTCGCGCAGATTGACGAAGTTGACACCCTTGACGACCCTGCCGTCGTCGACGTCCAGGCACGGGATGACCCGAACGGCAAGGCCATGCGCGTCGGTCATGTCAGTAATCCTCCGGCTCGCCGACGGACCGGACGGTGTCCAGGATCGCCTCGTGCACCCCGGGCAGCCCGACCAGGGCCGAGCGGGAGTCGATGGTCCAGGGCTCCCCTGCCAGGTCGGTGACGATCCCCCCTGCGGCGCGGACCAGCGCGACCCCCGCGGCGTGATCCCAGACATGGTGGCCGAAACTGATGGCGCCGCCGAGAACTCCCGCGGCGGTGTAGGCGAGATCGACCCCGGTGGCGCCGTGCATACGCACCCGCGAACACCGGCGACTGAGCTGTTCCAGGGTCGCCAGCCGGTAGCGGCCCGGGAACCGGCCACGAGAATCGACGTTGAACGTGCCGATCCCGACGATGCTGTCGCCGAGCACGGCCGGGCGCAGCGGCTGCTGGGCAATCCCGTTGGCGTACAACGGCCCGCCGACCACCGCGCTGTAGCGCTGGTCGGTGAACGGCAGCCAGGTCAGCCCGGCGATGGGTTCACCGTCGCGAAGCAGACCGAGCAGGATGGCCGCCACCGGGGATCCCGCCGCGTAGTTGAACGTCCCGTCGATCGGGTCGAGCACCCAGACCAGGGGGCCGTGGACGTCAGCGCCGCCGAATTCCTCGCCGTGGACGCCGATTCCGGTCGCCGAGTTCAGCGCCTCGACCACCTGCCGCTCGATCGCGAGGTCGACCTCGGTCGCGAAATCGTTGCCCTTCTTGCGGACCGCCTGCTCGGCCCGGTGGCCGGCGACAAAGGGTTTGGCGGCGGCATCGAGAATGACGGCCGCCTCCGCGACCAAGCCCTCGACATCGGCGTCATCGATTGCCATGGACGCCCTACTGCCCTACCGCCGCGAGCGCGTCCGACAAGGTGAACCGCCCGGCGTAGAGCGCCTTTCCGACGATGGCGCCTTCGACACCGCGGTCGGTGAGGGTGGCGATCGCCCGCAGATCATCGAGGCTCGACACCCCGCCCGACGCGATGACCGGGGCATCGGTGCGATCGGCGACCCCACCCAACAACTCGAGGTTCGGACCCGTCAACGTGCCGTCCTTGGTGACATCGGTGACGACGTAGCGCGAACAGCCTTCGCGCTCAAGCCGTTCGAGCACCTCCCACAGGTCGCCCCCGTCGGTTTCCCAACCGCGGCCGCGCAACCGGTAGCTGCCGCCCGACTGATCGATGAGCACATCCAGCCCGACGGCCACCCGCTCGCCGTGCTCGGCGATCATCTGAGCGCACCATTGCGGGTTCTCCAGTGCGGCGGTGCCGATGTTGACGCGCGCACATCCGGTGTCCAGCGCGGCGCGCAGCGAATCGTCGTCGCGGATGCCGCCGGACAGTTCCACCGCGACGTCGAGCTTGCCGATGACATCGGCAAGCAGTTCGCGGTTGGAGCCGCGTCCGAAGGCGGCGTCGAGGTCGACGAGGTGGATCCAGTCCGCGCCGTCGCGCTGCCATGTCAGCGCGGCGTCCAGCGCCGAACCGTACTCGGTTTCACTGCCCGCCTTACCCTGAACGAGGCGAACGGCGCGGCCCTCGACGACATCCACGGCGGGCAACAGGATCAGCGACGGTTGTGACGGCACGGAGCTCAACCTAGTGCCTGAACCCAGTTGGCCAGCAATGTGGCTCCGGCATCCCCGCTCTTCTCCGGGTGGAACTGGGTGGCCGACAGCGGTCCGTCCTCGACCGCGGCCAGGAAGGGCACGTGGTGGGTGGCCCAGGTCAACAGCGCCGCTGGATCGCCTTCCCACTGCTGGGCGGCGTACGAGTGCACGAAGTAGAACCGGGTGCCCGCGTCCAAACCCTTGAACAGCGTGCTGCCCGCAGGTGCGTCGACGACGTTCCAGCCCATGTGCGGAATGATGGGCGCATCCAGCCGCAGTACGGAACCCGGCCACTGGCCGCAACCCCTGGTCTCGACTCCGAACTCGACCCCCCGCGCGAAGAGGATCTGCATCCCGACGCACACCCCGAGGACGGGTCGGCCCGCTGCCAGCCGCTCCGCGATGATCCTGTCACCCTCGATCTTGCGCAGGCCGCTCATGCATGCCTCGTAGGCGCCAACCCCTGGCACCACGAGACCGTCGGCCGATGACGCCGCGCGTTCGTCGGCGGTCACCTCGACGTCCGCGCCGACGCGCTGCAGTGCCCGCTGGGCGGAGCGCAGATTGCCCGAACCGTAGTCCAGCACCACAACGGATCTGGTTGTCACAGGGCACCTTTGGTGGACGGCACGCCGGTGACCCGGGCGTCGTACTCGACCGCCTGACGCAGCGCACGCGCCACCGCCTTGTACTCCGCCTCGGTGATGTGGTGCGGATCGCGGCCGTACAGCGTGCGCACATGCAGCGCGATGCGCGCGTTGAACGCCAGCGATTCGAACACGTGCCGGTTGATGACGGTGTGGTAGGGCGCCCTGGAACCCGCGATCGTGAACTCGACCATGTAGTCGGGTTCCCCGGTGTGCACGAAGTACGGCCTGCCCGACACGTCGACGGCGGCGTGCGCCAGCGTCTCGTCCATCGGGATGAACGCGTCGCCGAATCGGCGGATACCCACCTTGTCACCCAGAGCCTGGCCGAGCGCCTGCCCAAGCACGATCGCGGTGTCCTCGACGGTGTGGTGCGCTTCGATTTCGATGTCGCCCTTGGCCACCACGGTCAGGTCGAAGCTGGCATGCGTGCCCAGTGAGGTCAGCATGTGGTCGAAGAACGGCACCCCGGTGTCGATGTCGACGACTCCGGTCCCGTCGAGGTCCAGCTCGACGGAGATGTCGGATTCCTTCGTTGTGCGTTCGACTTTCGCGCGGCGACTCACTGTGCTCCTACGGTGCTGTCGGGGACTGATGCCAGTTCGGTGGCGGCGAGTACGGCGCTGGCCTCCAGGAACGCGTCGTTCTCCTCGGCGAGGCCGGTCGTGGCCCGCAGATATCCGGGGATGCCGACGTCGCGGATGAGGACACCGGCGTCGAGGTAGCGCTGCCACGTCGCGGGCGCGTCGGCGAATTCGCCGAACAGCACGAAGTTGGCGTCGCTGGGGATCACGCGAAAACCCATGTCGGTCAACGCTTCGCTCACCCGCTCGCGCTCTGCGATCAGGGTCGCGACGCTGCCGAGGGTGTCGTCGGCGTGGCGCAGCGCGGCACGCGCGGCGGCCTGGGTCACCGACGACAGGTGATAGGGCAGGCGCACCAACAACATCGCGTCGATCACCGCGGGCGCGGCGATCAGGTATCCCAGCCGGCCGCCGGCGAAGGCGAAGGCCTTGCTCATGGTGCGGCTCACGACGAGCCTGGCCGGGTACTCGTCGATGAGCGCCACCGCGCTTGGCTGCGACGAGAACTCGCCGTAGGCCTCGTCGAGGATCAGGATTCCCCCGGTCATCACGTCGAGAAGCCGGCACAGGTCGTCGAGCGAAACACTTTGGCCCGACGGGTTGTTGGGACTGGTGACGAACACGATGTCGGGCCGGTGCTCGGCGATCGCCTCGGTAGCCACGTCGATGTCGATGCCGAAGTCCTCGGCACGGTTGGCGACCAGCCACCTGGTCTGGGTGCCGTCCGAGATGATCGGATGCATCGAGTATGACGGCACGAAGCCGATCGCGCTGCGGCCGGGGCCGCCGAAGGCCTGCAGCAGCTGCTGCAGGATCTCGTTGGATCCGTTTGCCGTCCAGAGGTTTTCGACGCTCAGCGACACACCGGTCTGACCGCTCAGGTAGGCGGCAAGATCAGCGCGCAGCGCCACCGCGTCGCGGTCGGGATAGCGGTGCAGGTCGCGGGCGGCGTCGCGGACCGACGCGGCGACATCGTCCACCAGCGCCCGGGTGGGCGGATGCGGATTCTCGTTGGTGTTCAGCCGAACCGGGACCGCGAGCTGGGGTGCGCCGTAGGGCGACTTGCCCCTCAGGTCGTCGCGCAGCGGCAGGTCGGCCAGGGTGACACCGCCGCCCACACCGGCCACACTCACGATTCGAACCTCCGGCGGACCGCCTCCCCGTGGGCGGGCAGGTTCTCCGCCTGCGCCAGGGTGATGACGTAACCGGACACGTCCTTCAACGCCGCCTCGGTGTAATCCACCACGTGGATGCCACGCAGGAAGGTCTGGACGGACAGCCCGCTGGAATGACGCGCGCAACCGGCGGTGGGCAGCACATGGTTGGACCCGGCGCAGTAATCGCCCAGGCTGACCGGGGCCCACGGACCGACGAAGACGGCGCCCGCCGCGCGGATGCGCCCCGCGACCTCGGCCGCGTCGACAGTCTGGATCTCCAGGTGTTCGGCGGCGTAGGCGTTGACGGCGCGGACCCCGGCGTCGAGGTCGTCGACAAGCACGATGGCCGACTGGCGCCCGGTCAAGGCCGCGGTCACCCGCTCCCGGTGCACGGTCGTCGTCAGCTGCTTCGCGAGTTCGCGGTCGGTCGCCGCGGCCAGCTCTTCGCTGGGTGTCACGAGGACGCTGGCCGCCATCTCGTCGTGCTCGGCCTGACTGATCAGGTCCGCCGCCACGTGCGCCGGGTCGGCGGTGTGGTCGGCCAGGATGGCGATCTCGGTCGGACCGGCCTCGGCGTCGATGCCGACCTGTGAGCGGCAGATGCGTTTGGCGGCCGTGACGTAGATGTTGCCGGGTCCGGTGATCATGTCCACCGGCGCAAGGTCAGCGCCGTCGGTGTCGGTGCCGCCATGGGCCAGCAGGGCCACCGCCTGCGCACCGCCGACCGCCCACACCTCGTCGACCCCGAGGAGTGCGGCGGCGGCCAGGATGGTCGGGTGCGGCAGCCCACGAAACAGCCCCTGCCCGCCGGCCTGGGGCGGGCTGGCGATCACCAGCGAGTCGACGCCAGCGGTCTGGGCCGGCACCACGTTCATCACCACGCTGGACGGGTAGACGGCGTTGCCGCCCGGCACGTAGAGGCCGACCCGCTCCACCGGCACCCAGCGTTCGGTGACGGTGGCCCCTGGGGCCAGGGTGGTTGTGGTGTCGGTGCGGCGCTGATCCGCGTGCACGGCGCGGGCCCGGTCGATGGCGACCCCGAGCGCGGCCTTGACGTCGGTATCAAGCTCGGCGAGCGCACGTCGAAGCGCCTCTGCGGGAACCCGGACGGTGGCGGGCCGGATGCCGTCGAAGGACTGGCCGTAGTCGAGGGCCGCCTCTGCTCCGCGCTCGGCGACGTCGTCGATGATCGGTCTGATCTTGGGTACGACGGCGTCGACGTCGACGCCACCGCGCGGCAGGGCGGCACGCAACCGGGCGGCGGACAGGTGCACGCCGCGGAGATCGATTCGGGACATCTCGAAGCTCGCCATCCATCCGATTGTCCCTGATCGGTCCAGCCGAATGAAATCAGTTGCCGGCGCCCCGGTGCGGGCTTCCCCCAAGTCTGCGACGGTTACCGCATGACCACGCCCGGCTTCGATGTCAACAAGCTTTTTCCCGGCAAGTTCTTCATCAGCACAGCGCTAGATGTGCTCGAGTCGAAGAAGAAGATGACAGGTCATCTCCGCCGCCGCTACATCCAGCGCGCCGCCATGGCCGGCATCATCATCGCGATCTTCTACGTCATCAACTACTCGATCGTCGCCGCCTTCGACGCGATGAGCGATCCGCCCGGCCAACTGCACGCGGTCGGCAAGCTGCTCGGCGCGTTGGCGTTCGGCTGGGCACTGGTGTTCATCTACTACTCCAAGTCCGAGCTGCTGACCTCGACCATGATGATCGTCTCGATCGGGGTCTACTACCGCCGGGTGACTCCGATCCTGATACTGCGCATTCTCGGGTTCTGCTATCTCGGCAACATCCTGGGCGGCTTGCTCGTGGCCGCCATGCTGCGGGGCAGCACGCTGCTGAATGCGGGCGTCCTCAGCGCGATGCAACACGGGGTTGCGGTCAAGACCGGCTATCTCGACCACGGATTCACCGGCTGGCTCGACCTGTTCGTCCGGGCGATCCTGTGCAACTTCATGATCAACCTGGCAATGCTGTTGGTTTACAACGGCTACCTGCACGACGACATCGCCAAGTGCCTCACGATGATCATGGCGGTGTTCGTGTTCGCCTACCTCGACTTCGAGCATTCGGTGGCCAACACGGTGCTGTTCATGATCGTCGGATTGCAGGACGGCGTCGACGTGGGTTCGGTGTTGGGCAACCTCGGAATAGTCTTGCTGGGCAACCTGATCGGCGGCGGCGTCCTCATCGGCTTCTACTACGCGTGGGTCAACGACGAACGAGACCGGCATCTGCCGCGACCGTGGCACCGGAACAGCTGAGGCCCGCCTGTCGCCCCTGGCCGTCGATAAGGAGGTGCCGGGCACCCGCATCGCCTGACAGACTGCTCACATGGCGTGGGAAGTGTGGCTGACGTTCCTCGGCGCGGCGATCCTGATCAGCGTGTCGCCGGGCGCGGGTGCGATCCAATCGATGGCTACGGGTGTGACGCACGGCGTGCGGCGCGGGTATTGGAGCGTCCTCGGCCTGCAGCTCGGGTTGATGCTGCAACTCACCCTCGTCGCGGTCGGGCTGGGAGCAGCGGTCGCGAACTCGATCCTGGCGTTCAACGTGATCAAGTGGATCGGCGTCGCGTACCTGGTCTACCTGGCCGTCCGGCAATGGCGCACGGCCACAATCGATCTGCGCGAACAGGTGACCCACGCTGTCAGCGGCGGACGCCTGGCGCTGTTGGCCCGCGGGTTCCTCGTCAACACCACCAATCCGAAGGGTCTGGTGTTCTTCCTTGCGGTGCTGCCTCAGTTCGTCGTACCCACCGCGCCGCTGGTGCCGCAATACCTGGCCATCGGCGCGACGCTGATCGCCGTCGACATGGTGGTGATGGGTCTCTACACGGGTATGTCGGTGCGTCTGCTGCGCTGGCTGCACACCCCACGCCAGCAGACCATCGTGAACAGGCTCTTCTCCGGCCTGTTCGCCACGGCGGCCGTCGTGCTGTCGCTGGTCCGGCGCGGCCCGTCGGTGGTGTGACGCGATGAGCGTCCCGTCAGGTCCGCGGTGCCCAGTTCCCGTGAAACCCGGGCGGCACCCGCTGGGGCAGATGCACGGTCGCCACCACCTCCAGTGTCGGCGCGTCGAGTATGAGCAGCTGCCCCTCATCGACGCGCTGATCGGTCACATACCCGATCAGCACACCGTCATCTTCTGAGTCGGCCCAAGGGTTGGGGACGAAGGACATCTCCCCGAATGTCACCGCCGGGTCCAATGTCGTCTCTTGAGCCGACCCCGTTTCGAAGTCGACCTTGACGAGCTGGTGGCACGTCTTGTCGGCAATGTCGGCAAGGGCACGGCGGCGGAAGCCCTCGAGGGTGGGCAGATAGCCGTAGCGGTACCTCCTGCCGGCGAACGTCTCGTTGATCTTCGGAAACTCCAGCCAGCGGTCATCGAGGCGCTCCATGTGCACCGTGCCACGAGTCAAGTCGATGGTCCAGCGGTCGAGCGCGGGGGATCCGTCACTTGGCGCCAACACGTCGTCGTCGAACATCCTGTCGTAACGCGTCACATCGAGAACCACAACCTCGGCACCGCCCCGGTGTTCGGAGTATCCGTTGACCGCGTGGAACACGTAGCAGGGCTCGATCTCGAACCAGCGCACATCGGAGTTGCCGCCGTCGCGGGGCATCACACCGATCCTGGCCGGGTACACCGGATCCCATGAATACGGGATTCCCGGCTTCATGCGAGTGACGCGGCCTGCTATTGCCGCCAGCGAACCGGGAACCTTGACCTTGCCGACCAACGACCGCAACACCGACTCCACCGGCTTGTGCAGCGGGCGGGGCAATTGCATCGATTGGGCGACCATGGACACGTTCAGGGTGACGGGCAGATCGTAGAACACGACGTACTTCTCGGTGAGGGTGAAGTCGTGCATCATCGTTTGGCCGTGCACGTCGATGTCGACGGTGCGGCGGACCCGGCCATCCCTGCCGACGACCGAGTACTGGACGGTGTTGCCGCGGCACAAGGAGTACGAAACGGCATGCATCTCACCGGTGTCGGGGTCGATGTGCGGGTGAGCCGTGTAGCCGCCCGGCAGAGTGCCGTCAAAGTCGCAGATCCCGATGGTGTCGAGTTCGTCGGTGAGCTCATAGGTGGCCATCCCGGCCTCGATCAGGGCCAGCGTCCGCCTGGCGTGGCTGATCACATTCGTGTTGGGACTGACGACGGTCATACCGGCGCTCGGTTTGATTGCGGCCGTGGGACTTTCGCCCAGCGCCTTGCTCATCGACGGGGTGCGCACCCAACGGTTGCGGTACCACTGCGCCTTGCCGTCGCGCAGCGATATCCCGTGCACCATCGCGTCGCCGCTATAGAGGTGATGGGTGGCGGCGTCGACCGCACCAACCGGATTGGGACCATTGCGCAGGTACCGGCCGTCCAAGAAGTCTGGAATGTTGCCGGTGACCCGCAGGTCCGCACTGGTCACCTCGCGATATACGGGTTCCCAGTCTTCCAGCGGCATCGGCCGTTCGCCTGCCGCGAGGGATGCCCCGATCAGATCCATGCGAACCAGGGCAGATACCGCGACCGGACGGTGCCCTCATCAAGCCGCTTGTCCAGGTTGGCCTTCCACCGCTGGCCGTAGCCCGCGTCGAGGAAGCCGTTGGGCGCCACCAGACGCCAGGCCGAGTTGAGCGTCATCCAGTAGGGCACGATGACGTCCGGCTCGACCTGCCGCATGAAGTCCAGTTTGTCGGGGATCTGGCTCCAGTGGATGCCGGGATAGCGGTGATGCACACTGTGGTAGCCCTGGTTGAAGATGAAGAAGTTCAGCCAGTTGCCAACGGTGTTCATCGATTTGCTCGGGTCGTCCTCGAACACCCGTGCCGGGGCGTGGGTGAGCCAGGCGAAGTAGCCGCCGCTCACCTGGGTCACGACGAACGGGATGAAGTAGAAGAGCGCGAACCGGGTGGTGTCGGTGACGTACCAGGTGGCCGCGACAAGCGCGAGTACCAGGGTGAAGTCGACGATGAACTGGCGGCGCCGCTTGCGCCGGCCCGGCGATGCATCGGCCGCGAAAACCGTTCGTATGGTGTGGCTCTTCACCACGAGGCCGTACCTGGTCCAATACCAGATCGCACGCAATCCCTTCTCGCGTCCTTCGGTGGAGGTGACGTCGCCGGGACCGTCGTTGAAACGGTGATGGCTGAGGATGTGCACCTCGCGCATTTCGGCCGCCGTCAGGGTGGCAGGCAGGCAGCACAGTACGTCGACGATTCGGTTCGCTCGCCGCGACACGAACAGGGGCCGATGGGTGTGCATGTGCAGCACGCCGATCGTGATCGAGAAGTTCGCCAGCACCAGTACGCACATCAGCGGCACCGCCAGGTACCAGTTCGTGGCGGCAGGCACGAACAGAGCGAGGGCAAGCACCCCGATCCAGCCCACGATGTGCGCCAGCGGACCGATATTCGCCGGGTGCTCGAGCTTCAGCACCCGGCGGCTGAACGGGGGCCGTTCGGATGTGGTGGGTGTGGCGGGTTTGCCGGTGCCGGTGGGGACCGATTCGGTGGTCATGGGCGGACTCCTGGATTCTCAAGGGCGGAGAGCTGAAAATGGGCCGCGAGGGTCCGCATCGCGTCGACGTCGGCGGGATCCAACCGTTCGACGGCGCCAAAGGCCAGATGGTCGGCGATCATCATCCGGCGAACCTCGCTGTCGGGCAGCTCGCCCGTCAGCGGTTCGTCGGTCATGGCCCCCACGAGGGCGAAGACGTTGCCGACGATCAGCGACTCGATCGAAGGCGGCACCGATCGTGTGTCAGTGAGACCGAACACCTGCAGGGCTGGGCCTGGCGCGGCGCCGCCCGACCCATCGATGGTTCGGTCGATCGCCACGTCGACGGACCGGCGGACCCGTTCCAGCATCGTCGTCCAGTAACTCGACGAAGTGCCGGCCAGCAGGGCCGCGCCGAGCCGCAGTCGCTGCCGATAGGGCGCAGGTGTCCCGACGCTGGCACACAGGAACGCTGTCGTCGTGATGGCCATGTAGGCGACAGCGGCTCGGGCGCCACGACTGGCGGTACGCGCGTCGATCATCGCCAGCAGCACGAAGCCGCCCAGGGCCGGGATCAGCAAGCGCAGCATGACCGCTGTGGTCAGTTCTTCGTGGTCGCCGGCTCCGTACAATGCGAGTTCGCCGTCGCGGAGGTCGTTGGCGAGTTGGGCGACGGTGCCGATGCATCCGGCCAGCTCACCCAGTTCGGTTTCGCTGCAGTCGTCGCCGGTGACCAGTGCGCAGGCGTAGAGAACGGCCCGCCCAAGTACACCCTCGCTGTAGGCGGACCGCGGCAGGGTTGAGTCGAGATTCTGTGCCATCACCCGGCCGACGTCGACCAGCATCCGCCCGGCACGTTCCCGCCCCTCCACGGGCAGGGCCGACAGCAGCGCCCGGACGTCCCGGATGCGCTCGGCGAGCACCAGGTCGACGGCTTCGCTGTCGCGGACGCCGACCCCGTCCAGCAGTGGGGGCGGCGTGTCGGTCACACCGTTGAGATAGCCGACGGCGGCCAGGACCGCGCCGCTCGCCATCGGTCGGTCCATGAGGTCCTCATAGGCGTCGAGCACCCGGCACGCCAGAATGGCGGCGGTGGCTTCGGCACGCAGCTCCGCGGGCAGGAAGGCGACCGCGATGCCCAGATTGCGGGCCGCAGGTATGAGCACCAGCCGCGCCAGCTCTTGCGGTGACCGCGCCGCATGCAACGCGGGTAAGTCGGGTACCCGGCGCAGGTGCCGCAGTCCGTAGGCCACGGCGCCGACGCGGCCGCCGCTCATCGGGACACCACCCGTAGCGAGAGCTCGCGCAGGTGATCACGCGCGGGGGACGTCGGGAACACGTCCAGGGCCCGGCACGCGGTCTCCGCGGCGCGGACGGCGACCGCACGGGCGGCCCGGGTGGCTCCGCTGCGCACCAGGTCCGCCTGCAGGTCGGCACTGGTGGTCTGCTCGCTGAACCACATCTCACGAGCGCGGTGGCTGCTGGCCAACCATTCGATGACCGGCCAAGTCGGCACCCGGCGGTCGAGGTCGCCACCGGCCTCCTTGCCCAGGGCGGGTCCGCCCTCGACGTCGCGCACGTCGTCCATGATCTGGAACGCGAGGGCCAGCTGGTCGGCGTACACCATCAGGACGCGCAGCCGGTCGTCGTCGACGCCGCCCGCCGTGCCTCCGTAGGAGCAACACAGCCGGAACAGAGTTCCCGTCTTCGCGCCTGCCACGAGTTCGTAGTGCCGGCGCAGGGCCGCATCCTCCAATGCGGGCGGCATCGTCTCCACCAGCTGGCCGAACGACAGTTCCGAGATCCGGTCGAGGTAGGTGACGCCGGGGACCTTTCCCAGCCGCGCGAATACCGGCGGATTGTCCGCCACCACCTGCGCGATCGTCTGCAGAGCGTGGCCCGCCAGGTGGAATCCGGCGCGTGCGGCGGTGCGGACGCCGAACGCGGCGGGGACCGACGGGGCATCGCGCCGCAGGTGCGAACCGTCGCAGATGTCGTCGTGGACCAGGGACGCTTCATGGAACATCTCCATCGCGCACGCCAGGGCGACCACGTCGTGCAAAGGTGCGACGTGGTCCGAGGGCACCAGGCGGGCGCAGGCCAGAAGCAAGGCCGCCCGGACCCGTTTGCCGGGGGCGGCGAGTATGTGGCGGTAGATCGCGTCGAAAGTGCCACCGGTGATGAGAATTTCGTGCAGCCGATCGTCCACCAGCATCACATGATCGGGTGTCGCCATCAACGAGGGCCGGCCCGCGGTTCCGCGGTCGGACCCCGATGAAACCACTGTCATGGCGATATTGTGCCGCTCACGCCCCTCCGTCGCACAAGATCACCAATCCGGGCTATACCCGTGCAACCCGCGGTGTCAAGTATCCCCGCCGAGGGTGCCGTGAATGTGGCGTTGCCTTTGCCAGGCGCTACAGATCCAAGCCGATGTCGAGGGCGCGCACCGAATGGGTCAGAGCGCCGACCGCCAGGTAGTCGACCCCGGTTCCGGCGTAGTCCGCCGCGGTCGCCAGCGCGAGGCCGCCAGAGGATTCGAGCAGGGTGCCGGGGGCGCGATCGTTGCGGCGCTGCACGGCGATCTGGGTCTGCCAAACCGGGAAATTGTCCAGCAGCACCAGCTCGACGTCCTCGGCGAGCACCTCGTCGAGCTGCTCGAGTGAGTCGACCTCCACCTCACACGGCAATTGCGGTGCCGCAGAACGAACTTGACGCAGTGCCGCGATCACCGAGCCCGCCGCGGCGACGTGGTTGTCCTTGATCAGCGCGGCGTCGCCCAGACCCATCCGGTGGTTGACCCCGCCGCCGACGCGCACCGCGTATTTCTGCAGTCCACGCATCCCGGGCAGGGTCTTACGGGTGTCGCGGATTTTGGCGCGCGTGCCCGCGACGGCGTCCACCCACAGCGCAGTGGCCGTCGCGATCCCGGACAGATGCGTCATCACGTTGAGCATGGTGCGCTCGGCGGTGAGCAGGCCCTGCGTCGGCGCGTCGATGGTGAGCACCGCCGCCCCGGCATCGACCCGCGCTCCGTCATCGATGCGGTGCACCACACGGTAGCCATCGGGTCCGATCACGAGATCGAGCGTCACCAGGGCGATCTCCACACCCGCGATCACCCCTGGCTCGCGGGTGACCATCGACGCGGTCGTGGTTGCGTCCGCTGACACGGTGGCCAGCGTGGTCACGTCGGGCCCGTAGCGCAGGTCCTCCTCGAGGGCCCGCTCGACGAGGCTGCGGGCTTCACCGAGTTCGGTCTGTGACAGTTGACTCAGCAGCACGCGGCGACCTTCGTCGCGACGACCACGTGTCCGTCCGCGTCGAGACGCACCGCGGTGCTGACGGCCTGCGCCGGATCGGTCGCGGGGTGGTCGCCGCGGTGGTGGCAGCCGCGCGACTCGGTGCGCTCCCGTGCCGCGGCGGCGACCACCCGCGCGGTCAGCGTCAGCGCGGCATCCTCGACGTCGGCGCGGCTGCAGGGCGGGCGGCCGGTGGCCGCGTCCAGAATGTCGCTCAGCCGGTTCAGGCCGTCCCCGTCGCGGACCACCGATGCGTAGCGGGTCATGGCGCGCTGCAGATCCCCTCGGTCGACCGCAGGAGAGTGCGGAGCCTGCAATCCAACGCGAGCAGGCGGAGCCTGCAATCCGGCCTGAGCAGGCGGAGCCTGGCGGGCCGAATGCTCGGCGGCGGCCCGGCCGGAGCGCCCGCCGACGACCAAACCCTCCAGCAGGCTGTTGGACGCCAGCCGGTTCGCACCGTGCATGCCGGTCCGCGCGACCTCACCGGCCGCGAAAAGGCCCGGCAGATCGGTACGGCCGTGCACATCGGTCACCACACCGCCGCAGCTGTAGTGCGCCCCTGGCACCACCGGGATGGGCTGACGCGTGGGATCGACACCGGCCCGCAGGCAGGCGGCCGTCACCGTCGGGAACCGTCGTGCCACGTCGTCGACAGCGCGCGCGTCGAGATATACGCACGGGTCCCCCGTCGCCCTGAGTCGGTCGTCGATCGCGGCGGCGACCACATCACGCGGCGCGAGGTCACCCATCGGGTGCATGCCGGCCATCACCGAATCACCCCGGGCGTCGATCAGGTTCGCGCCCTCGCCGCGCAGCGCCTCGGTGATCAGCGGGCGCCTGCCGCCCGTGTGGCCGTCGAACAGCATGGTTGGGTGGAATTGAACGAATTCCAGATCGCTGACCGGCACCCCGGCCCACAGCGCCAGGGCGACCCCGTCCCCGGTCGATCCGACGGGGTTGGTGGTGGCTGAGTACAGGTGGCCGAGCCCGCCGGTGGCCAGGATCACCGAGGGGGCGTGCACGACGCCGAGCCCGTCGGCGTTGACCACAAGCACTCCGGTGACGGCCGCTCCATCGTGGAGCACTCGCAGCGCCACATGGTTGCGGCGAATGTCGAGAAAGCGCGCCGCGTGATCGAGCGCGCGCTGCACCTCGGCCCCGGTGGCGTCACCGCCGGCATGGACGATGCGGCGCCGCGAGTGCCCGCCCTCCCGGGTGAGGGACCACCGCCCGGGTTCGGCCTCGTCGAACCGTGCCCCGTCACCGGCCAGACCGGCGACCGCGCGGTAGCCGTCGGCGACGATGGAGCGCACCGCATCCGGATCGCACAATCCACCTCCCGCCGCGAGGGTGTCGGCGACGTGCGCCTCGACGGCGTCGTCGGTGTGTGGCAGCACCACGGCGATACCGCCCTGGGCGTAGCACGTCGCGGTACTGCCCGAAAGGTCAGAAGCCTTGCTCAGCAACAACACCCGGGCGCCGCGACGATGTGCGGCCAGGGCGGCCGCCAGGCCGGCCACACCGGTTCCGATGACGACGACGTCGGCGTGCTGCTGCCGCGCCGGCGTCATTCACCACCCCCGGGCTGGCCGATCTCGATCATCCGCTGCACGCTGCGCCGCGCCAGCCGGGCCGTCTCGGGGTCCACGTCGACGACATCGGCGCCCTCGACGAGGCAGCGCAACACCGCAGCCGGGGTGATCATCTTCATGTATTTGCAGGACGCCCGGTCGTTGACCGCACGGAAGTCGACATCCGGTGCGGCACGGCGCAATTGGTGCAACATCCCGACCTCGGTGGCGACCAGCACCTGGCGTGCGCCGGTCTCGCGGGCCGCGTCGAGCATGCCGCCGGTGGACAGGATCTTCACCCGGTCGGCCGGGTACGCGCCCTCGCCAGCGAGATACAAAGCCGAAGTGGCACAACCGCATTCGGGGTGAACATAGAGTTCGGCATCGGGGTGCGCACGCGCCTGCGCGGCGAGCTCGTCGCCGTTGATGCCCGCGTGCACGTGGCACTCGCCCGCCCAGATATGCAGGTTCTTGCGTCCCGTCATCCGCCGGACGTGGGCACCGAGGAACTGGTCCGGGCAGAACAGCACCTCCCGGTCGGCCGGGATGGAGGCGACGACCTCGACGGCGTTGGACGACGTGCAGCAGATGTCGGTGAGGGCCTTGACCGCCGCGGTGGTGTTCACGTACGACACCACGACCGCGTCGGGATACTCGTTCTTCCAGGCCAGCAGCTCGTCGGCGGTGATCGAGTCGGCCAGTGAGCATCCGGCGCGCTGATCCGGGATGAGGACCGTCTTGTCGGGGCTGAGGATCTTGGCGGTCTCGGCCATGAAATGCACGCCGCAGAACACGATGGTGTCCTCGGGCGCATCGGCCGCGATACGCGACAGGGCCAACGAATCACCGACGTGGTCGGCCACGTCCTGAATCGCGGGCAGCTGATAGTTGTGCGCCAGCAGGGTCGCACCGCGCAGTGTCACCAGGCGGCGCACCTCGGCCGCCCACGCGGCGTCGCCGTCAACGCCCGAATAACCGCCGGGACCGTCGACGATCCGGCTTGCCACATCCTCCGCGAGAGCGTGGTCGAGAACCGTCACGGGGGCCTCCTCTATGCTGGTCAGGTTTTCGACTTATAATCGAAAACATGGTTCATACTAGCACTGACCACGAGGTGCTGGCCGTGGTGCTCCAAATTCGCGGCAACCACGGGGACACTTCCGGGAAACCCGCACTTCACGTGCTGTTATGGCAACGCGCCCTCGAACCCGAGCGCGGCAAGTGGTCCCTCCCGGGGGGACGGTTGGGCGGCGACGAGGACCTCACCAGTTCCGTCCGCCGGCAACTCGCCGAGAAGGTCGACCTCCGGGAGCTGACACATCTGGAGCAGCTCGCGGTGTTCTCCGATCCGCACCGGGTGCCCGGCACCCGCACCATCGCATCGACGTTCCTCGGCCTGGTGCCCTCCCCCGCGACGCCGGAGCTACCCGCCGACACGCGGTGGCATCCCGTCAGCGCACTGCCACCGATGGCCTTCGACCACGGCCCCATGGTGCAGCACGCCCACAACCGGCTGGTCGCCAAGCTGTCGTACACGAACATCGGATTCGCCTTGGCGCCAAAGCAATTCGCGCTGTCCACACTGCGCGACATCTACGGCGCGGCGCTGGGCCATCAGGTCGACGCCACCAACCTGCAGCGCGTACTGGAGCGCCGCAACGTCATCACCCGAACCGGAACAACCGCGCGCTCTGGCCGCAGCGGTGGCCGGCCCGCCGCACTGTACCGCTTCACCGACGCCCACTACCGCGTCACCGACGAGTTCGCGGCATTTCGCCCGCCCGGGTGAGTCGAGTGGATTCTTAATGACTTCTTAAGTAAGAATGTCTAAATGGACCTGGGCAGTGCAGCGCGCCGGGGCGGAGCCGAGTGGATCGGCCGGCCGCCACACGAGGATCTGCAGCGCAAGACGCGCCCCGTTGTCCCGTCGAAGGATCCGTTCTACGAACCACCCCAGGGCTTCGAGCTGTCGGCGCCCGGCACCGTGCTGCGCTCACGCGACGTCGAGCTGGCGTTTCTCGGGCTGATCCCGCAGCGGTTCACCGCCACGCAGCTGCTGTACCGCACCACCGACCTGAACGGCGGTCCCCAGACGGCGGTCACCACCGTGGTCGTACCCACCGAGAGGACGTCCGAGGGGCGCTGTCCGATCGTGTCCTACCAGTGCGCGATCGACGCGGTGGCGGGCCGGTGCTTCCCGTCGTACGCCCTGCGCCGCGGCGCCAAGGCCGTCGGATCGCTCGCCCAGCTCGAATTTCTCCTGGTGGTGGCGGCGCTGGCCGAGGGCTGGGCGGTGTCGGTTCCCGACCACGAGGGGCCGTCGGGCACCTGGGGCGCGCCGTACGAACCGGGCTACCACATCCTCGACGGGGTTCGCGCCGCACTCAATTGTGCGCAGCTCGACCTGTCGCCCGATGCGCCCGTCGGACTGTGGGGCTACTCCGGTGGCGGCCTGGCCACCGGCTGGGCGGCGGAGATGTGCGGCAGCTACGCGCCCGAACTCAACGTCGTCGGCGCCGTGCTGGGCTCGCCGGTGGCCGACCTCGGCAACGCGTTCCGCCGGCTCAACGGCAGTGTCTATGCCGGGCTGCCCGCGATGGTCGTCGCCTCGCTGTCCAACGTCTATCCCGGCCTGCACAAGATCATCCAGGAGCACGCCACCGACAAGGGTAAGGCGCTGCTGGAGCAGCTCTCGAAGATGACGACGGCCCACGCGGTGCTGCGTATGGCGGGCAGGGACCTGGGCAAGCTGGTCGATCAGCCCCTCGAGCAGATCCTGCAGACCCCCGAGGTCCAGTCCGTCTTCGACAGCATCCGGCTGGGCACCGCGGTGCCCAGCCCGCCGATCCTGATGGTCCAGGCCGTACACGATCGCGTCGTCTCGGTCGACGACATCGACGAGCTGACCCACATCTACTGCGACGGCGGCGCCAGCGTCACGTACCACCGCGACCTGTTCAGCGAGCACATGCTGCTGCATACGATGTCGGCGCCGATGACGCTGCGCTGGCTGCGCGACCGGTTCGCGGGTAAGCCGCTGCGCGAGCACCTCACCCGGACCAAGTGGCCGACGCTGCTCAACCCATCGACCTACCGCGGCATGCTGCGCCTCGGCGTCATCACTGCGAAGGTCATGACGGGACGACGGGTAGAACGCCGCCCCCTCTCCCAGTTTGATCGATAGGCCCAGTTTGATCGATGAGCCCGGGCTGACCGATGGCCACCGGATACTCGGGGGGCCATCCGCCGAGGTCGTCGCGGGGTGTCGACACCGCCGCCAGGGCGTACACCAGCGCCGCGATCGCCGCGGGGAACAACACCATGGTCGCGATCTGCAGCGGCGTACTGCCGAAGAACACGCCGGGAGCCTCGGTGATGTGGTGCACGCGGTGCTCCGGCGACACGGGAGCACCCTCGATGTCGATGGCACCGTAGCGCCAGCGCACCAGCGCCGTCCCCACGCCGCCTGCGAAGCCCGCGGCGATCCCGCAGCCCAGCGCCAGCGCACCGACCATGACCGGTCCGCGGTGCGCCCGCCACTGCCAGACCAGCACTGCAGCGACGACGGCCACCGTGACGAGCATGCCGAGCATCATGAACGCCGAGGTGAAGAAGTGGTCGGCCTCACCGTCCAGATAGGCCCGGACCTTGTCGCCGCCGCGGGTCAGCACGATCACCCCGCGCACGGGCGGCGCGAGCACCGACCAGAGCGCGCCGATGGCCGCGCCCGCCGCGGCAAGCCCCCCGACGACGGCAATCGCGGCCTTACCGCGTGAGATGCGGGGCGCTTCCCCCGGGGAGGTCACGGGTGTTCTCTGCTCTTCATCTCCGGCTCCTGGCGCGAGCGCTCGTCGCGGCGCGAGCGCTCATCGGTGTTCTCTGCTCTTCATCTCCGGCTCCTCGCGCGAGCGCTCGTCGCGGCGCAAGCGCTCATCGGTGTTCTCTGCTCTTCGCGCAAGCGCTCATCGCCGCTCCTCGAGGTCACCCGAATCCAACAGCCCGTGCCGCGAGCATTTGGCCCACCACCCGTCGGGGCGCACCTGTACGACCATCCGCCGCCCGCATTCCGCGCAGAACCGCGGGGGTTCCAGGCCGAGCTGGGCGGCGGCCGGGGTGGCGCCGCCAAGGGGTGCGCCGGTGTAGACGTTGAACTTCTGGCCCATTACTAGAGGCTGGCGTTGAGCGCCTTGATGGGCATCTGCAGGTCGTCGAGCAGTTCCAGATCGGCCTCGGCGGGGCGGCCGAGGGTGGTCAGGTAGTTGCCGACGATCACGGCGTTGATGCCGCCGAGGATGCCCTTCTTGGCGCCAAGGTCGCCGAGCGTGATCTCGCGGCCACCGGCGAACCGCAGCATGGTGCGCGGCAGGGCCAACCGGAACGCGGCGACCGCCTTGAGCGCCTCCACGGCTGGCAACACGTCGAGATCGCCGAACGGCGTGCCGGGACGCGGGTTGAGGAAGTTCAGCGGCACCTCGTGAGGATCGAGTTCGGCGAGGTTTGCTGCGAACTCGGCGCGCTGCTCGAGCGTCTCACCCATGCCGAGGATTCCTCCGCAGCAGACCTCCATGCCGGCCTCGCGGACCATCTCCAGCGTGCCCCAACGCTCTTCCCACGAGTGAGTGGTCACGACGTTCGGGAAGTACGACTGCGCGGTCTCCAGATTGTGGTTGTAGCGGTGTACGCCCATCTCTTTGAGGCGATCCACCTGCTGCTGCGTGAGCATGCCCAGCGAGCAGGCGATCTGGATGTCGACCTCGTTGCGGATCGCCTCGATGCCGGCGGCCACCTGGGCCAGCAGGCGCTCGTCAGGCCCGCGCACGGCGGCCACGATGCAGAACTCGGTGGCGCCGGTCTTGGCGGTCTGCTTGGCCGCCTCCACCAGGCTGGGGATGTCCAGCCACGCGCTGCGCACCGGCGAGGCGAACAGCCCCGACTGCGAGCAGAAGTGGCAATCCTCGGGGCAGCCACCGGTCTTGAGGCTAATGATGCCCTCGACCTCGACGTCGGGACCGCACCACGCCATCCGCACCTCGTGGGCCAGCGCGAGCAGCTCGTCGAGACGGTCGTCGGGCAGCCGAAGGACCCGCAGTGTCTGGTCCTGGTCGAGGCCCTCGCCACGCTCCAGCACCTGTTCGCGTGCCTCGGCCAGAATGTCCGTCACCCCGTTGCCTCCCTGGGCAGTTAAAACGTCAACACAGAAGCGCCGTTCAGCACGTCGGCTAGCCGACCATTGAACACCGTTCAGGTTAGGGTACCGGTGTGCAGCTCCACAAACGGGATGTGGTCGACGCGGCGACCGCGATCCTCGACCGCTACGGGATCGCCGATCTCACGATGCGGCGCCTGGCACGCGAGCTCGACGTGTCCCCCGGCGCGCTGTACTGGCATGTCGCCAACAAGCAGGAGCTGCTGGGCGCGGTCGCCGACCGGATTCTCGAGCCGCTGCTGGCCGACGCGCCCACGGGCCCGTGGCGTGACCGTATCGTCGGCGACTGCCGGGGGCTGCGCGATGCCCTGCTGTCGCATACCGACGGTGCCGAGCTCGTGTCCGCCAGCTTCGCGGCCGGTCAATCCGACGCAGCGGCGGCGATCGTCGCCCGCCTCACCGCCGCGGCCGCGGAGGCGGGCTTCGATGCCACCCACGCCGAGCTCGCGGCCCGCACGGTCGTCTATTACGTGCTGGGTTTCACCGCCGACGAGCAGTCGCGGCTGCAGTGGGACGCCGCCGGGGCGGACATTCCGGAGGGCCAGCAGGTCTGGACCCAGGACGCCGACAGCAGGTTCACGTTCGGGCTGCACCTGCTGGTCGCCGGGCTTCGCAGCCACACCATCGAGATCGACGCCAGCGCGGAAAAGTACGAGTGGAGGCCGCGCTAACGTCGATCTCGGCGATAGCCGCGCTGCCTCAGTGCGTCTTGCAGTCTGGCGATGATCTCTGCGGGCCGGTCCTCGGCGATCACGCGCACGATTTTCCAGCCGCCGCGCTCGATCCGGCGCTGCCGCTCGATATCCCACGCATACCGCCTGCGGTCGGTGCGGTGGTAGTCACCGTCGTACTCGGCGGCGACCATGTAGTCGCGCCAGCCCATGTCGAGAACGCCGACGATCCGCCAGTCGTCGAGGACGGGTATCTGAGTCGTCGGTCGCGGTAATCCGGCGTCGACCAGGAGCAGCCGCAGCCACGTCTCCTTCGGCGATGCGGCTCCGGCGTCGACGAGCGGCAGCGTTGTGGCAAGCGAGCGGACCCCGCGGGCACCCTTGTACCGCCCGGCCAGCGCCAGCACGTCGTCCATCGCGAAGACCTGTACCCGCAGCAGCGCGTCGAGCCGCGCCACCGCCGCATCACGATCGAGGTGGCGGGCCAGGTCAAAGGCCGTTCTGACACGCGTCGTCACCGGGATTCCGGCCACCTTGGTGATCTCATCGGCGGCGATCGACTCGTTGCGCACCACCAGCCCGGGTTGCGCCCGCGCATTCGGCGCGATCAGCTCGATCGAACTGTCCGGGTCGACCCATGAGGCGCCGTGCAAGGCGGACGCGGCGGCGCCCGCCACCACCCCGCGCCTCCCCGACCACAGCCACGCGCCATAGGTCCGGTCACGCAGCGTCGGCACTGCATCGCGCGGCAGATAGACGTCCCGGAAGATGGGCCGATACCACCGGCGAAGGGCGTGCTCTGTCAACCTGCCCGCCGCCACGGCCGCGCTGCCCCTGAACACCTCCCCCATGCGCCGATGATGTCGGCGGGCACCGACACGGGTCAGCCGATCGGGTACTCCCGCCTGGTGTTGCCGTCCCACCGCCGCAGGCCGACGATGGCGCCGTCCAGTTCGGCCGGGCGACCTGCGATCCGCAGCGCCGTGGCGAGCTGCGCCGGCGCGACCCGGCGGGCGAGGGTGACATGCGGCGTCCATTGACCCGGCTGTGTGTGTGGCACCGGCCCCGGCGAGAGGTGCGGCAGGCACAGGCGGTACACGTCGGCGTGCACATCCAGCATCGCCGGGCTGGGCACCAGGAGCCGGGCCAGCACCGCCGACCGCCCGAACACCAGGGCGGCACCGATCCGGCACGGTATCGGCAGGCGTGCGGCGACGGGCGCCAGCAGCGCATCGACGTCGGGCGCGATGTGCTGGGCCACCGTCATCGTCGCGTGCGGCCTGCTGGCCGGCGCCTGACTGGGCACGCCCGCCCCGGCGAGGCCATCCCAGATACCTCGGATGACGTCCTCTGTGCCCCGGTCGAAGACCAGCTCGACGGAGTGGACCATCTCAGGTCAGGCCCGCAACCCACGCGGCGTCGAACGCGGCGGCCGACGTCGCCTCGAACTCCGCCGGGCTGAGCGATCCAGCGCCCGCAGGCAGCACCGCGCGCACCGGGGCCAGCGCCTCCAGCGCCGTGCGGTTGGACAGCTCCGCGACACCCGGGTCGGCAGGCCAGGCCCCGATCACCAACCCCGCGCAGGCAATGCCGTGGCTCGCCAGCGATTCCAGCGTCAGCGCGGTGTGGTTGAGGGTGCCGAGGCCGGGGGCGGTCACCACCAGAACCGGAGCCGACAATGCGGCCGCCAGATCGCGCACGGTCACCCTGTCGCATCCAAGTTCGACCAGCAGCCCGCCTGCACCCTCCACCAGAGTCAACCGGCCGGGTGCGTCGGCGTCGCGCACCGACTCGAGCAGATCCGCCCGTGTCGGCAACGCCATCGCGGCCCGCTGCGCCGCCGCGACGGGTGCCAGCGGTTCGGGGTAGCGCCACCCGCCGTGCAGCGCATCGGCGCCTGCCAGCCTGCCGACCTCGGCCAGATCGTCGTCGCCGTCGTCGGTGCCGGTCTGCACCGGTTTGCACACCGCGACGTCCATCTGCAGGGTCCGGGCTCGGCAGGCCAGGGCGGCGGTGGCGACCGTCTTGCCGACCCCGGTATCGGTGCCGGTGACGAACAGGACGGTCATGGCCGCAGTGCGCCGAGCACTTCCGCGAACACCCGACGGGCCAGCGCCAGCTCATCCTCGGACAGCGACGCCCGCGCCGTCAGCCGCAGCCTCGAGGTGCCCTCCGGCACCGTCGGCGGCCGGAAGCAGCCCACCCGCACCCCAGAAGCCAGACACGATTCGGCAGCGGCCAGCGCCACCTCGGGAGCCCCGAGGATCACCGACACCACCGCGGAATCGGGACGCGCGGCGGCGCAGGCGTCGGCCAGGGTCGCGGCGTGGCCGAGCACCGCCGCGGCGCGCCACGGCTCCGCCCTGAGCACTCGCAGCGCCGCCAACGCCGCACCCACCGCGGCCGGGGCGAGCCCGGTGTCGAAGATGAACGCCCTGGCGGCGTCGATGAGATGCGCCCGCACCGCGGCGGGGCCGAGCACCACCCCGCCCTGGCTGCCCAACGCCTTGGACAGCGTCGTGGTCATGACGATGTCGGGCGCTCCGGCCAGGCCGGTCTCGTGCAGCAGACCGCGCCCGCCGCTGCCCCGAACGCCGAGGCCATGGGCCTCATCGACGATCAACAGGGCGCCGCGACGGCGGCAGACCTCGTGCAGATCGCGCAGCGGGGCGAGGACTCCGTCCGCGCTGAACACCGAGTCGGTGATGACGACGGCGCGCTCTTCGCTGCGCGCGGCCAGCGCCGCGTCGACCGCGTCGACGTCGCGGTGCGGGGTCACCACCACCCGCGCGCGCGACAACCGGCAGGCATCCACCAGCGAGGCGTGCGTCAGCGCGTCGGACACCAGCAGCGAACCCGCACCCGACAGCGCGACCACCGCGCCGAGGTTGGCGGTGTAACCCGACGAGAAGACCAGGGCCGACTCGGCGCCGACGAACTCGGCGAGCTCGGCCTCGAAGGCTTCGTGCAGTTCGGTGTTGCCCGTGACCAGGCGCGAACCCGTCGAACCGGCACCCCAGGTACGCAGCGCCTCGACGCCGCCGTCGATCACATCCGGATGCTGGGAGAGTCCCAGATAGTCGTTGGAGGCCAGGTCGAGTTCGGCCCCGACCGGGGGGCGGGTGCGCAACGAGCGCCGCAGCCCCGCGGCCCGACGCTGCCGTTCCACCTCGTCGAGCCAGGTCAGCGGAGAGATACCTGCACGGGTCACCGGACGCACCTCCTGTCTTGCAAATCTGCTCTTCGCGCAAGCGCTCATCGCCCAAATCTGCTCTTCGCGCAAGCGCTCATCGCCCAAATCTGCTCTTCGCGCAAGCGCTCATCGCGCCTTGAACACCGTTCAGGTTAGTGCACGCGCGACCGCGACCATGCCCGAGGTGATCCGTGCGATCTCGTCGGGCGAGCAGATATAGGGCGGCATCGCATACACCAGGTTGCGGAAGGGGCGCAGCCACAACCCCGACTCGAGCGCGGCGGCGGTTGCCACCCGCATGTCGACGGGCCGGTCCATCTCGATCACCCCGATGGCGCCGAGCACCCGGACGTCGCGCACGCCCGCCCGGGAGCGCGCCGGGTCAAGGCCGTCGCGCAGACCCTCCTCGATCTGGTTGACACGCGCGCGCCAGTCCCCCGCCAGCAGCAGCTCGATCGACGCCACCGACACCGCACACGCAAGCGCGTTGGCCATGAACGTGGGGCCGTGCATCAGCGCACCGGGCTCCGCCGAGCTGATCGCGTCCGCGACGTGGCGGGTGCACAGGGTCGCGGCGAGGGTGACGTAGCCGCCGGTCATCGCCTTGCCGACACACATGATGTCCGGGCGCACGCCGACGTGGTCGGCGGCGAAGAGCTCGCCGGTGCGCCCGAAGCCGGTGGCGATCTCGTCGAAGATCAGCAGCACGTCGTGACGGTCGCAGATCTCGCGCAGGTCGCACAGGTAGCGCGGATCGTGGAACCGCATCCCGCCCGCGCCCTGCACCACCGGCTCCACGATCACCGAGGCCAGCTCGTCGGCGTGCGCGGCCAGCTGCTCGGCGAACGCGGCGCTGTAGGCCGGGTCGTAGCCGGTGGGCACCGCCGGCGCGAACACCTGCGGGACGAGGATGTCGGTCCACAGTTCGTGCATGCCGCCGTCGGGGTCGCACACGCTCATCGGGGTGAAGGTGTCGCCGTGATAGCCGCCCCGCCAGGTCATCAGCCGGTGCTTGCCCGGCCGGCCAAGGCTGCGCCAGTACTGCAGCGCCATCTTGACGGCGACCTCGACCGACACCGAGCCGGAGTCGCTGAAGAACACGGTCTCCAGCCCGCCTGGGGTGATCTCGACGAGCAGCCGGGCCAGGCGGGCGGCCGGTTCGTGGGTCAGCCCGCCGAACATGACGTGGTTCATGGTGGCCAGCTGCCGGGTGAGCGCGTCGTCGAGGACGGGGTGTCCGTGGCCGTGGATGGCGGTCCACCACGAACTCATGGCGTCGATCACCTCACGGCGACCGCCTGCCGGGTCGGCGACCGTCAGCCAGGCACCGCGCGCCCCGAGCGCGACCACCGGCGGCACCGCGGTGGCGCCGACCGCACTGTAGGGATGCCAGATGTGGGCGGCGTCGATCGCGCCGATCTCGCGCTCGGACAACACGGGCTCCGAGCCTAGCGTTTGCCGCACGCGATCCGCCCCAGCATCCGTAACGTGAGGTGGGCGGCAATCTTGGGTAAATTGGCCCTCGACCATGTTCACCCTCGCCCCGCCGCGGCCGGCACCGCTCACCGAATCCGGATCCGCCCCACCTGTCACGGTGGGAACCCGGACGTCGGGTTTCTATCGGCACGATCTCGATGGCCTCCGCGGGGTCGCCATCGCACTCGTCGCGGTGTTCCATGTCTGGTTCGGCCGCGTTTCCGGTGGTGTCGATGTCTTTCTGGCGCTGTCGGGGTTCTTCTTCGGCGGCCGGCTGATCCGCGCGGCGCTGACCCCCGGGACGTCGCCGCGACCGGTGTCCGAGGTGACCCGGCTGGTGCGCCGGCTGCTGCCCGCACTGATCATCGTCCTTGCCGCATCGGCGGTCCTGACGATCCTCATCCAGCCGGAGACGCGCTGGGAAACGTTTGCTGACCAGAGCCTGGCCAGCCTGGGCTACTACCAGAACTGGCAGCTGTCCAGCACGGCGTCGGATTACCTTCGCGCCGGTGAGACGGTCAGCCCGCTCCAACACATCTGGTCGATGTCGGTGCAGGGCCAGTTCTACATCGCCGCCCTCATCCTCATCTTCGGGTTCGCCTATCTGTGCCGCCGCGTGCTCGGCAGGCATCTGCGCGTCGCGTTCGTGGTGTTGCTCGCAGCGCTGACCATCGCCTCGTTCGTGTACGCGATCATCGCGCACAACAGCGACCAGGCCACCGCCTACTACAACAGCTTCGCGCGGGCCTGGGAGCTTCTGCTCGGGGCGCTGGTGGGCGCGCTCGTCCCCTATGTCCGCTGGCCGATGTGGTTGCGCACCGTCGTGGCGCTGGTCGCGCTGGCCGCGATCCTGTCGTGCGGCGCCCTGATCGACGGCGTCAAGGAGTTCCCGGGGCCGTGGGCCCTGGTCCCGGTCGGCGCCACCGTGCTGTTCATCCTGTCGGCGGCCAACCGGGCCGGCGGAAGGCTCCCCCTGCCCAACCGCCTGTTGGCGACCAAGCCGTTCATCGGGCTCGGCGCGATGGCGTACTCGCTGTACCTGTGGCACTGGCCGCTGCTCATCTTCTGGCTGGCGCTGACGGAGCACACCCGCGCCAACTTCCTCGAAGGCGCGGGGATTCTGCTGGTGTCAGGGGTGCTGGCCTGGCTGACGACGAAGTACATCGAGGAGCCGCTGCGCTACTCCGCCACGGTCAGCCGCGTCCGGACCCCCGCGATCCCGCTGCGCGCCCGGCTGCGCAGGCCGACCATCGTGCTGGGCTCGGTGGTGGCGCTGCTGGGCGTCGCACTGACCGCGACCTCGTTCACCTGGCGCGAACATGTCATCGTGCAGCGGGCCAGCGGCAATGAACTCGCGGTCCTGTCGGCCCGCGACTACCCGGGCGCCAGTGCGCTCGTCGACCGGGCAAAGGTCGCCAAGCTGCCGATGCGCCCGACGGTGCTTGAGGCCAGCAAGGACCTGCCCGTCAGCACCCTCGACGGCTGCATCAGCGACTTCCAGAACGCCAACGTGATCAATTGCACATACGGCGACAAGGACGCCACACGCACGATCGCGCTGGCGGGCGGGTCCCACGCCGAGCACTGGCTGACCGCGCTGGACATCCTGGGCAAACTTCACCAGTTCAAGGTGGTCACCTACATGAAGATGGGCTGCCCGCTGAGCACCGAACGCAAGCCCGTGGTGTCCGGCGACAATCGCCCGTACCCGAACTGCCGGGAGTGGAATCAGCGGGTGCTGCCCCAAATCGTGGCCGATCATCCGGATTTCGTGTTCACCACCTCGACGCGGCCGTGGAACGTCAGGCCGGGCGACGTGATGCCCTCGAGCTATATCGGCATCTGGGAGACGCTGTCGGAGAACGACATTCCTGTGCTCGCCATGCGCGACACCCCGTGGTTGGTCCGCGACGGCGAACCTTTCTTCCCGGTCGACTGCCTCGCGAAGGGCGGCGACGCCATATCCTGCGGCATCGATCGGGCCAAGGTACTCTCCGACGACAACCCGACATTGGATTTCGTCAAGCAGTTCCCGATGTTGAAGCCGCTGGACATGAGCGATGCGGTGTGTCGAGAAGACGTATGCCGCGCGGTGGAGGGAAACGTGTTGATCTATCGCGACTCTCACCATTTCACTTCGACGTATATGCGCACTATGACCACTGAGCTCGGACGCCAGATCGCCGACGCCACCGGCTGGTGGGTGGACTGATGGCCATCAACCTCGGCTCGTCCATCCCCATGGTGTGGCCGGGCAGCAGCTACCCGCTCGGCGCCACCTACGACGGTGCGGGCACCAACTTCTCGTTGTTCTCCGAGTGCGCCGAACGTGTCGAGCTGTGCCTGATCGGCAAGGACGGCAAAGAGGAACG
Organism: Mycobacterium sp.; assembly: GCF_044223235.1. Classification (GTDB taxonomy): domain Bacteria; phylum Actinomycetota; class Actinomycetes; order Mycobacteriales; family Mycobacteriaceae; genus Mycobacterium. Next base: position 381,456 of record NZ_JBGAME010000001.1, on the reverse strand, counting down.
GATCAACCTCGACGAGGTCGACGGGTACGTCTGGCACTGCTACCTGCCCACGGTGACGCCGGGGCAGCGCTACGGATTCCGGGTGTACGGGCCGTGGAACCCGCAGGCGGGCCACCGCTGCGATCCCAGCAAGCTGCTTCTCGACCCGTACGGCAAGTCCTTTCACGGCGAGTTCGATTTCACCCAGGCGCTGTATTCCTACGACCTCAACGCCGCGGCAGTCGACCCGTTGAACACCGGGACGCCGCCGATGGTGGACTCACTCGGCCACACCATGACCAGCGTCGTGATCAACCCCTTTTTCCAATGGGCCTCCGACCGCGCACCGCGCACGCCTTACCACGACACCGTGATCTACGAGGCCCACGTCAAGGGCATGACCCAGTCCCATCCGAGCATCCCCGAGGAACTGCGCGGCACCTACCTGGGCCTGTGCCATCCGGCGATCATCGATCACCTCAAATCGCTGAACGTCACGGCGATCGAGCTGATGCCGGTACACCAGTTCATGCACGACCATCGCCTGCACGACCTCGGTCTTCGGAATTACTGGGGCTACAACACCTTCGGCTTCTTCGCCCCGCACTACCAGTACGCGGCCACCCGGCATGCCGGCGGAGCGGTCGCCGAGTTCAAGACGATGGTGCGGTCGTTCCACGAGGCCGGCATCGAGGTCATCCTCGATGTGGTCTACAACCACACGGCCGAAGGCAACCATCTGGGGCCCACGATCAACTTCCGCGGTATCGACAACGCCGCCTACTACCGGTTGCTCGACGGCGACCTGCGCCTCTACAAGGACTTCACCGGCACCGGCAACAGCCTCAACGCCCGCCATCCCCACACCCTGCAGCTGATCATGGATTCGCTGCGCTACTGGGTCCTCGACATGCACGTCGACGGTTTCCGGTTCGACCTGGCCTCGACGCTGGCCCGGGAGTTCTACGACGTCGACCGGCTCTCGGCGTTCTTCGACCTGGTCCAGCAGGATCCGGTGGTCAGCCAGGTCAAGCTCATCGCCGAGCCGTGGGACATCGGCGAGGGCGGCTACCAGGTCGGCAACTTCCCGGGTTTGTGGACCGAGTGGAACGGGAAATACCGCGACACTGTGCGTGACTACTGGCGGGGCGAACCCGCAACCCTCGGTGAATTCGCGTCCCGGCTGACCGGGTCGTCGGATCTGTATGAAGCGACCAGCCGGCGACCCAGCGCCAGCATCAACTTCGTAACCGCCCATGACGGTTTCACCCTCAACGACCTGGTGTCCTACAACGAGAAGCACAACGCCGCCAACGGTGAGGACAACCGCGACGGCGAGAGCCACAACCGGTCGTGGAACTGCGGTGTCGAGGGCCCGACCGACGACCCCGAGATCGTGACGTTGCGCGGGCGCCAGATGCGCAACATCCTGGCGACGCTGATGCTCTCGCAGGGCACCCCGATGATCGCGCACGGCGACGAGATCGGCCGTACCCAGTCGGGCAACAACAACGTGTATTGTCAGGACTCCGAATTGTCCTGGATGGACTGGTCGTTGGTCGACAAGAACGCCGATCTGCTGACGTTCACCCGCAAGGTGGCCGCCCTCCGTAAGGCGCATCCGGTGTTTCGCCGTCGACGGTTCTTCGAGGCCACCCCCACCCACGGTGTCGGGGCCGGGCGCGAGATCGCCTGGCTGACCAAGGCCGGAGTGGAGATGACGCCGCAGGATTGGGGCAGCGGCTTCAAGTCCGTCGGCGTGGTCCTCAACGGCGACGCCATCCCCGAACCCAACAGCCGCGGCGAGCGGGTGGTCGACGATACGTTCCTGATGTGCTTCAACGCCCACGCCTCCGCGGTCGACTTCGTCACTCCCGACGGTGATTTCGCCAAGGAATGGACCGCAATGCTGGATACCGCCGACCCGGTAGGGGCGACCGACCTGGTGGTCCAGGCGGGCGAGGCGTTCTCGCTGCGCGGCCGGTCGCTGATGGTCCTGCGTAAGACCGCCTGACACATGACCTTTCCGGTCGTGTCCACCTACCGGCTGCAGATGCGCAGTGACGGATTCACCTTCGCCGACGCCGAAGCGCTCGTCGACTACCTCGACGAACTCGGGGTGTCGCATCTGTATCTGTCGCCGATCCTGACCGCCGTCGACGGATCCACCCACGGCTACGACGTCACCGACCCGACGGCGGTGTCCGCCGAGCTGGGCGGCCCGCAGGGGCTGGCGTCGCTGGCCGCCGCCGCACGGGCGCGCGGGCTGGGACTGGTGGTCGACATCGTGCCCAACCACGTGGGCGTCTCCCATCCCCGGCAGAACTCCTGGTGGTGGGATGTCCTCGAACACGGGCGGGAATCGCCGTACGCGTCGTATTTCGACGTCGACTGGGACCTGGATCCTCAGGGCCGCATCGTGCTTCCGGTATTGGGGTCCGACGACGACGCCGCCGCACTGACTGTCGACGGTTCGACGCTGCGGCTGGGTGACCTGGAATTCCCCATCGCCGACGGCACCGGTTCGGGCAGCGGCCCCGACGTCCACGACCGCCAGCACTACCGGCTGGTCGGCTGGCGCAGCGGTGTGTGCGGCTATCGCCGGTTCTTCTCGATCACCTCGTTGGCCGGGCTGCGCCAGGAGGATCCTGAGGTGTTCGCGGCCAGTCACACCGAGGTGAAGCGCTGGTTCGACGAGGGACTGGTCGATGGCCTGCGTATCGACCACCCCGACGGATTGTCCGATCCCGCAGGGTATCTCGCCTGGCTGCGAACGCTGGTCGGCGACGGCGCCTACATCGTCGTGGAGAAGATCCTGGCGCCCGACGAGGCGCTCGAGCCATCGCTGCCTGTCGACGGGACGACCGGCTACGACGCGCTGCGCGAGATCGGCGGCCTGTTCGTCGATCCGGCGGGCCACGACGGGCTGGTGGAGCTCTCCGACAGCTTGTCGGGCCCCGGTAGGCCCGAACTGACGACCGAACTCAAGCAGGAAGTCGTGACCTCGGTCCTGTCAAGTGAGCTCCGTCGGCTCAGCCGAGCCGTCGCCACCGCGGCGGGCACTGGCGATCCGGCGCTGCCCGAGGCAATCGCGGTGCTGCTGAGTAACATTCACGTCTATCGCAGCGACTATCACTCGCTGTCGGCGGTGCTGCCCACAGCGCTTGCCGATACCGTTTCGGCCAGGCCCGACCTGGCCGCAGCCCTGGCCGTGGTGACCGCGGCGCTGCAGCATCGCGAGCCGGCGGCCCGCATTCAGCAGTTGTGCGGCGCGGCGACCGCCAAGGCCGTGGAGGATTGCCTGTTCTACCGCGACGCGCGGCTGGTGTCGCTCAACGAAGTCGGCGGCGAACCGGACCGGTTCGGGGTCTCCGCGGCCGAGTTCCACCACCGGGCGGCGGTGCGGGAGCGCGACTGGCCCACCGCGATGACCGCCCTGACCACCCACGACACCAAGCGCGGCGAGGATGTGCGCGCCCGCATCGGCGTGCTGTCGCAGGTGCCAGAACTGTGGGCAGAACTCGTCAGGTCGTGGCTCGACCTGACGCCTCCGCCAGATCCGGCAGGCGCATTGTTCCTGTGGCAGAACATCTTCGGCGTGTGGCCGGAATCCGGCGAGGTCGACGACACGCTGCGGATACGCGTACACGACTACGCCGAGAAGGTGATCCGAGAGGCGGCTGTGCACACCTCCTGGACCGACCCCGACGACGGGTACGAGTCGGCGGTGCATCAGTGGCTCGACGCCGTGATCGACGGACCGGTCGCCATGGAGCTGACCGAGCTGGTCGCACGGCTGGATCCACACGGCCGCAATGACGCACTCGGCCAGAAGCTGATCGCGCTGACCGCCCCGGGAGTCCCCGACGTCTACCAGGGCACGGAGCTCTGGGAAGACAGTCTCGTGGACCCCGACAACCGCAGGCCCGTCGACTACGCGGCGCGTAGAGACGCTCTGAAAACCTTGCAGCATCCCAAGATCCGGGTCACCTCGACGGCGCTGCGACTGCGCCGGGAGAGGCCCGCGACGTTTCTGTCGGGCATCTACCGGCCGCTTCTGGCCGCCGGGCCCGCAGCGGCGCATCTGGTGGCCTTCACCCGAGGCGACGACGTCGTCGCGGTGGCCAGCCGCTGGACGGTGCGGTTGGCCGAAATAGGTTGGGGTGACACCGTGTTGACGCTGCCTCGTGGGGGGTGGACCGACCGGCTGACGGGCGCACGGTTCGCCGGAGCTGTCCCTGCCGCGGCGCTGACCGCTGATCTGCCGGTGGCCCTGTTGGTGCGCGACGATGGCTGAGTTCGCCGTCTGGGCACCGAATCCCGAGCTGGTGCGCCTCGACGTCGACGGCGTCGTATTCCCGATGATCGACGCCGGTGAGGGGTGGTGGCGCGCCGACGTTGCCTGTGGCCCGGACGCCCGGTACGGGTTTCTGCTCGGCGACGACGAGAAAGTCTATCCCGACCCGCGCTCGCCGCGGCAGCCGGACGGCGTCCACGGCCGGTCCCAGCTGTGGCGGCCCGACCCGGCCGCGTGGTCCGACGACGGCTGGGCGGGCCGCGAGTTGGCCGGTTCGGTCGTCTACGAACTCCACATCGGAACCTTCACTCCCGCAGGGATTTTCGATTCCGCGATCGAGCGGCTGGACTACCTCGTGGACCTCGGCGTGGATTTTGTCGAGGTGATGCCGGTGAACGCCTTCAGCGGCACCCACGGCTGGGGCTATGACGGCGTGCTGTGGTACGCGGTGCACGAACCCTACGGCGGCCCCGACGGTCTGGTCCGGTTCGTCAACGCCTGCCACGAACGGGGTCTGGGGTTGCTCATCGATGCCGTGTTCAACCACCTCGGCCCGTCGGGCAACTATCTGCCGCTGTTCGGGCCGTATCTGTCGTCAGGCCGCAATCCGTGGGGCGATTCGGTCAACCTGTCCGACGCGCACGCCGACGAGGTCAGGCGCTACATCCTGGACTGCGCGCTGCGCTGGATGCGCGATTTTCATGCCGACGGGCTGCGACTGGATGCGGTGCACGCCCTGGCGGATACCACCGCGATGCACATCCTGGAGGAGTTGTCGGCCGAAACCGACGCCCTGGCAGCCGAACTGGGCCGCCCGCTGGCGCTGATCGCCGAAAGCGACCTCAACGATCCGCGTTTGATCACCCCGCGCGACAAGGGCGGCTACGGGATGACCGCGCAGTGGGACGACGACATCCACCACGCCATCCACACCGCGGTATCCGGCGAGCGACAGGGTTACTACGCCGATTTCGGGTCGCTGCGCGTGCTCGCCGACACGATGAAGAAGGGCTACTTCCATGCGGGCACGTATTCGTCGTTCCGCCACCGCAGGCACGGTCGGCCCCTCGACACCGCCACCATCCCGGCGACCCGGCTGCTGGCCTACACGCTGACCCACGATCAGGTCGGCAATCGCGCCGTCGGAGACCGGCCCTCGCAGAACCTCACCACGGGCCAGCTGGCAGTGAAGGCTGCACTTGCTCTCGGATCACCCTATACGGCAATGCTTTTCATGGGGGAAGAGTGGGGGTCGTCGTCGCCGTTCCAGTTCTTCAGCTCGCACCCCGAGCCGGACCTGGGGCGCGCGACCGCAGAAGGACGCAAGGCGGAATTCGCCGCGCACGGCTGGGACGCCGACGAAATCCCCGACCCGCAGGATCCCGAAACCTTCCTGCGATCCAAGCTGGACTGGTCGGAGATCGACGGGGGTGACCACGGCCGGCTGCGTCGGATCTACCGCGCGCTCATCGCGCTGCGCCGCGACGAACCGGATATGGCCGATCCCTGGCTGGATCACATGGCGGTCGCCTACGAGGAGAAGCGGCGCTGGATCGTGCTGCAGCGCGGAGGGCTGGCGGTGGCCTGCAATCTGGCGGACGGCCCGGTCTCCGTTCCCGTGACCGGTGAGGTGGTGCTGGCCTGGGGCGAGCCGGAGGCGGTGCCGGAGGGCACCCGGCTGGACGGGCAGTCCTTCGCTGTGCTGCGCGTCAGGTGAGGTAACGGTAGGCCGGCGAGCCGGGCTCGAGCGCCTCGACGTGGATATCGGAGGCATCCATCCTGGCGATCAGGCCGTCGAAATCGGCGGCGTTGCCCAGTTCGACGCCCACCAGCGCGGCGCCGGTCTCGCGGTTGTTGCGTTTGACGTATTCGAACAGCGTGATGTCGTCATTGGGCCCGAGCACCCCGTCGAGAAAGCGCCGCAGCGCCCCGGGCTCCTGCGGGAAATCCACGAGGAAGTAGTGCTTGAGGCCTAGATGCACCAGCGAGCGCTCCAGCACCTCGTTGTACCGGGAGACGTCGTTGTTGCCCCCGGAGATCAGGCAGACCACCGACGAGCCGGGCTCGATGTCGGCCTCCAGCAGGCCGGCCACCGAAAGCGCTCCCGCCGGTTCGGCGATGATGCCTTCGTTCTGATACAGGTCCAGCATCGCGGTGCACACCGCACCCTCGTCGACCGTGGTGATCGACACCATGTCGCCGGCGGCGGCCAGCGCCGCGTAGGTCAGCCTGCCCGCGCGGTTGACGGCCGCGCCGTCGACGAACTGGTCGACGTGCTCCAGCGTCACCGGCATCCCCGCCGCCAGCGCCGCCATCATCGACGCGGCGCCCGCGGGCTCGACGCCGAGCACCGAGGTGTTGGCGGTGCGCGCGGCCAGGTAGGTGGTGATGCCCGCGATGCAGCCACCGCCGCCCACCGGCACGATCACCAGATCGGGCTCGTCGTCGAGCTGAGCAAGCATCTCCGCGGCGATCGTGCCCTGACCGGCGATCGTGCGCGGGTCGTCGAACGGCGGCACCAGGGTGGCGCCGGTGCGCGCAACGTCCTCCAGGGCGGCCTCGGCCGCCAGATCGTAGGTGCTACCCACCGCGATCAGCTCGATGAATTCGCGGCCGTGATAGCGGATTCGGTCGCGCTTCTGCTTGGGGGTCTTGGCAGGAACGTAGACTCTGCCGCGGATGCCCATCGAGCGGCACGCCAGCGCGAAGCCCTGGGCGTGGTTTCCCGCCGACGAGCACACCACGCCGGCGGCGATCTCGTCGGCGCTGAGCTGCTTCAGCAGGTTGTAGGCGCCGCGCAGCTTGTAGGACCGGACAGTCTGCAGATCCTCGCGTTTGAGGTAGATGTCGGCGCCGGTGGCCTCCGAGAGCCGGTCGCTGTACTGCAGGGGGGTGCGGGCGACCACATCGGCGATTCGCTGAGCGGCCTCGTCAATGTCGGCCGCGGTGATCGGCGGCGTCGTTCGAAGGGGCTGGCTCAGTTCGGCACTCACCGGACAATGGTGCCATCGCCTGGGCGGATCACTGAATCGGGGTGAGCACAAACACCGGGATTTGGCGGTCTGTCTTCTTCTGGTACTCGGCGTAGTCCGGCCAGGTGGCCACCGCGCGCGTCCACCAGACGGCCTTCTCGTCGCCGAACACCTCGCGCGCCTCGTAGTCCTTGGTCACCGTGCCGTCCTGCAGTTCGACGCGCGGATGCTTCGTGATGTTGTGGTACCAGACGGGGTGCTTCGGGGCACCGCCCAGGGAAGCCACCACCGCGTACTCGCCGTCGTGCTCCACCCGCATCAGCGGGGTCTTGCGGACCTTGCCGGACTTGGCCCCGATCGTGGTGAGCAGGATGACGGGCCTGCCCTTGAGTTCGGTGCCGTCGGTACCCCCGGACTCCATGTAGAGTTCGGCGTTTTCCCGCGCCCAGTCAGATGTGCTTGGTTCGTAGTCTCCGGTGATCGGCATGGTGCCCAGTCTATGAACCTAGGAATCGGTGGAGAACCGACCCTCCTGATCCAAGGTTTCGGGTAGCCGAAACTTTAGTTACGAGCTATGGTCAAGTGATGACAACGGCGGGCGAATTTCGGTCGGGGTCCGCTTCGAGGACCATCCGGCCAGACTCGACGGTGCTGGTCGCCGGTGTGCCGTGGCCCGTCTACAAGCTGCTCTCGCTCGCGCTTGGCTTTGTCGTGCTGGTCGTCGTCGGAATGGTCACCATGAGCGCTGCGCCGGCCGTACTCGCCGCCGCCGGGGCCGCCACCCTGTCGTGGGTGATTCTCGGCGCCATCTCCTCGGAGCCCATGCGCGATCCGCCTCCGGCTTCTCGCTCGGTGCATCACTGACCTTCCAGCAGCCTGCGCAACGTCTGCAGGTCGGCGGTCACCGCAGCCACGTCGGCCGCGAATTCGTCGTCGGTAAGTCCGGGCCTGCGCCGCACCGTGAACACAGCCTCGCACCGCCCCTGACCGCCACCGGCGGGAATCACCCGGAACGGGTTGTAGCACGACTGCCCATCGGCGGTGCGCACCACGTGATCCAGGACGCCGAAGGCGTTGCGCGGGGAGAACTCGACCGTCACCTGTGAGGTGTCCAGTCCCGCCGACCAGGCGGGCAGGTTACGCGGATCCGCGATGAACTCGTAGGCGACCGGCGCCGTCACGCCGATCCACACGCTGATGTTGGTGGACTGGTTCTCGTCATCCGCCCCGATGGTCACGACACATATCGTCGCGCCGCCGGTGCGCCACCGCGCGACGAATCCGCGGTTGGGGCACTGTGTGGGCATGTCGGAATCCACCGCCATCGGCGCCCGCCCGGAGAGCCGGATCCCGGTGCTGATCGCCGTCGCGTCCGTGCTGACGCTGCAGATCGCGATTCCGCAGCGCTACACCGCCGTGCCGCGATGGCCGCTGATCGTGCTGGAACTCCTTCTGCTCGTGGTCATCCTGGTCGCCAATCCGCTGACCCGGCATGCGCGTACTGCCGTCGGCATATGGGCGATGCGGCTGCTGACAGGGGCGATCACGATGGACAACACCGCGTCGGCGGTGGTGCTGAACTACCGCATCATCTCCGGGCGCATCGCCGACAACGCAGCCGTACTGCTCGGCAGCGGCGGTGCGATCTACATGACCAACGTCATCGCCTTCGGCATCTGGTACTGGGTGCTCGACCGTGGCGGGCCGGGGCTGCGACAAGTGGGTGGGCGGCGCTATCCCGACTTCCTGTTCCCGCAGATGTCCGACAGCGACCACGCCCGGCCGGACTGGCGGCCGCTGTTCGTCGACTACCTGTACGTGAGCTTCACCAACTCGGTCGCGTTCTCCCCCACCGACACCATGCCGCTGGCCCGATGGGCCAAGGCCATGATGGCGGTGCAGGCGACGGTGGCGACGACGACCGTCGCGCTGGTCTTCACGCGGGCGGTCAGCCTGTTGAATTAGGCGTTCAGCCTGTTCAATTAGGCGGTCAGCCTGTTCAATTAGGCGGTCAGCCTGTTCAATTGGGCCGCATCGCGCGGCCGATCACCCCGATCAGCGCGAGTGGCAACGCGGTGTCGGCGGGTCGGGTGCCCGCCGCGGCCTGCAGTGCGCCATCCCTTGCCAGCACCACCAGCCCGTGCGCCAGCGCCCAGCTCGTCAGTGCCAGCAGCGGAATCCCCGAGGCCGCGGTCTCGATCGGCGCGATCTCGGCGGCCACCGACGACAGCGCGGTGAGCGCACCCGATTGCGCGCGCACCAGCTCGGGGTCGTCCCGATGCAACTCGGCGGGCCGAAACATCAGGTCGAACAGCGCGGGATGCCGAAGACCGAAATCGACGTAGGCGCGGCCGAGGGCGTTGAGCCGCTCCTCCGGGCCGCCATCGCCGATCTCGGCCGAGGCCAGCGCGGCGGTCAGCCCGTCGAATCCCTCGGCGGCGATCGCGGTCAATAGCCCGGCGCGATCGCCGAAATGATGCTTGGGAGCGGCATGGGACACGCCCGCACGCCGCGCGACGGCCCGAAGGCTGATGCCCGCCCTTCCGTGTTCGGCGAGCTCGGCACGGGCCGCGTCGAGGAGCGCCGCCCGCACATCGGGACGCGATGCAGAGGTCATCGGCCGATTCTCGGCGCACTGGTTGACAGTGTCAAGCAGCTCTGCCATGCTGGGATACACACCTTGACAGTGTCAATCTAGGTCGATCTAGGTCGATCAATCAGTGAGGAGCCGACATGTCCGTCACCGACCACCGGCCAGCGCTCGACGTCCGCGTGGGCGACCAGGAACGGGAACACACCGCACACGAACTGGGGCAGGCGCTGGCCCAGGGATATCTCACGATGGAGGAGTACGAGCGGCGCGTCGACCTGGTGTTCTCGGCGACCACCGCCGCCGGGTTGCGCGCGGTGCTGGCCGACTTGCCGATCGCCCGGATCCGTCACCAGGATCCCGGTCGGCGCGCGCGACGCCGGGCCGCCGCGCGGCGCGGGGTACAGGTGCACCTGGCCGCCTACGTCGCCATGGCCGTCATCTGCCTGACGGTGTGGCTGGCCGTCGCGCTCACCGCCGGGGCCTGGTACTTCTGGCCGGTCTGGCCGATTCTCGGTGGCGCCATCGGCGTCGCGTCGCATGCCCTACCCGTGCGACTGTGCGCCGGCCGATTCAGCGGCCTCACCTCATCCGCCTAGGCAACCGGGGCCGAGCAGCGCCTTCAGGTCACCCATCAGCGCCGGAGACGGCGTCACCCGCAAGGACTGATCGAGTTCGAGCGTGGTGATCCGCTCGCCACTCATCAAGCGCAGATGTACCTGCGAGGTGCCAGGATGGTTGGCCAGCACCTGTTTGAGCGCGCTGACCTTGTCGATCGTGCACTGGCGCGTCGGCAGGCTGACCGCGATGGGACGGTCCGCGGTAGCGCTGGTGAAGTCCGGCACCACCAGTTCCTGGACGATCAGTGCGATCCGGTCGTCGCGGGCCGCCACCTTCGCCTTGACCAGCACGACCGCATCGTCGGTGACCTCGGCCCCGTATACCGAATAGGTCTGCGGGAAGAACAGCACCTCGATTCCGCCGGTGAGGTCCTCCAATTGCGCCGAGGCCCAGGGTAATCCGTTCTTGTTCACCCGCCGGTTCACGCCCGCGAGAATCCCGCCGACCAGCACCTGGGCATCGTTGGCCACATCGCCGTCGAGGATCGCAGGGATCTGGGTGTCGACCTGGTTGGCCAGCAGGTGCGCCACGCCGTTGAGCGGATGCCCGGACACGTACAGGCCCAGCATCTCGCGCTCCAGCGCCAGCTTGTGCTTGTCCTCCCACTCCTCGTCGGGCACCTTGATGGTGAACGCGGATTGCCCCATATCGGCGTCGGAACCGCCCGCCCCGCCGAACAGGTCGAACTGCCCCATCGCCTCGGCCTTCTTGGTGCCCAGCACCGAGTCGACGGCGTCGGTGTGCACCAGGAACAGGCCCTTGCGCGGGTGACCGAGCGAGTCGAACGCCCCCGCCTTGACCAGCGATTCCGTCACCTTCTTGTTGCAGGCGGCGATGTCGATCTTGTTCAGGTAGTCCGAGAAGTCGGTGTACTTACCCTTTTCGGTGCGCGTTTTGATCAGGGAGGCAACGACGTTGGAGCCGACGTTGCGGACAGCTCCGAGGCCGAAGCGGATGTCGGCGCCAACCGAGGCGAAGTTCTGCACGGACTCGTTGACATCCGGAGGCAGCACCGTGATGCCGAGCTTGCGGCAGTCGGCCAGGTACACCGCCGCCTTGTCCTTGTCGTCACCGACCGAGGTGAGCAGCCCGGCCATGTACTCGGCCTGATAGTTGGCCTTCAGGTAGGCCGTCCAGTACGACACCAGGCCGTATCCGGCGGCGTGCGACTTGTTGAAGGCGTAGCCCGCGAACGGAAGGATGGTGTCCCACAGGGCTTTCACCGCTTTCTCGGAGAACCCGTTGGCGGTCATGCCTTCGTAGAAGCCCTTGTACTCGGCCTCGAGCACTTCGAGCTTCTTCTTGCCCATCGCCTTGCGCAGCGCGTCGGCCTTGCCCATCGTGTACGAGGCGACCTTCTGGGCGATGAACATGATCTGCTCTTGGTAGACGATCAGGCCGTAGGTCTCGGCCAAGATCTCGCGCAGCGGCTCCTCGAGTTCGGGGTGGATCGGCTTGATGGGCTGGCGGCCGTTCTTGCGGTCGGCGTAGTCGTTGTGGGCGTTCATCCCCATCGGCCCGGGCCGGTACAGCGCGAGGACGGCCACGATGTCGTTGAACTCGGTGGGCTGCATGCGGCGCAGCAGGTCGCGCATCGGCCCGCCGTCGAGCTGGAACACCCCCAGCGTGTCGCCGCGCGACAGCAGTTCGTAGGCGGCCGGGTCGTCGAGCGACAGGGACTCCAGGTCGAGGTCGATACCGCGGTTGGCCTTGATGTTCTCGATGGCGTCGCCGATGATCGTCAAGTTCCGCAGGCCGAGGAAGTCCATCTTGAGCAGGCCGATGGCCTCACACGAGGGATAGTCCCAGCCCGTGATGACGGCGCCGTCCTGGGGACGCTTCCACAGCGGGATCGCGTCGACCAGCGGCTCGGAGCTCATGATCACCGCGCAGGCGTGCACGCCGGCGTTGCGGACCAGACCCTCCAGCCCTCGCGCGGTCTCGTAGATGGTGCGCACGTCGGGATCGGTGTCGATCAGGCCGCGCACCTCGGCGGCCTCCTTGTACCGCTCGTGTGCGGGATCGGTGATGCCCGACAGCGGGATGTCCTTGGCCATGATCGGCGGTGGCAGCGCCTTGGTGATCCGGTCGGCGATCGCGAAGCCGGGCTGGCCGTAGTGCACCCGCGCCGAATCCTTCAGCGCCGCTTTGGTTTTGATGGTGCCAAAGGTGATGACCTGGGCCACCCGGTCGCTGCCCCACTTGTTGGCGGCATACCGCAGCATCTCACCGCGGCGACGGTCGTCGAAGTCGATGTCGATGTCGGGGGCCGACGGCCGCTCCGGGTTGAGGAACCGCTCGAACAGCAGCCCGTGCGGGATCGGGTCGATGTTGGTGATCCCCAGCGCGTAGGCGACCAGCGAACCGGCCGCCGACCCGCGGCCCGGCCCGACCCGGATGTCGACCGAGCGCGCGTAGCCGATCAGGTCGGCCACGATCAGGAAGTACGACGGAAAACCCTTGTCGCAGATGACCTTGATCTCGTAGTCGGCCCGGCCGGTGTACTCCTGGGCCACCCCGTCCGGGAACCGCCGGCGCAGCCCCGCGGCGACCTCGTGGCGCAGCCACGTCTCCTGGGTGTGTCCGTCGGGCACGGGGAACACCGGCATCCGGTCGCGCGGCTCCCAGACGTCGGCGTAGGACTGCACCCGCTCGGCGATCAGCAGCGTGGAGTCGCACGCGCCTGCGATCTCGCCGTCCCACATGGCCCGCATCTCGGCGGCCGACTTGAGATAGTAGCCGTCGCCGTCGAATTTGAACCGGGCCGGATCCGACAGCGTCTTGCCGGTCTGGACGCACAGTAGGGCCTCGTGGTTGTGGGCCGCGTCGCGGGTGACGTAGTGGCAGTCGTTGGTGGCCAACGGCGGGATACCGAGTTTGCGGCCGACCTCGAGCAGCCCCTCGCGGACCCGGCGCTCGATGTCCAGCCCGTGATCCATGAGCTCGAGGAAGTAGTTCTCGGCGCCGAAGATCTCCCGCCACTTGGCCGCCGCTTCCAGCGCCTCGCGGTCGTGACCCAGCCGCAGCCGGGTCTGCACCTCACCCGACGGGCATCCGGTGGTGGCGATGATGCCTTCGGCGTGCTCGGCGACCAGCTCGGCGTCCATGCGCGACCACTTACCGAGCTGCCCCTCGAACGACGCCAGCGACGACAGCTTGAACAGGTTGCGCAGCCCGGTCGCGTTCTCGGCGACCATCGTCATGTGGGTGTATGACCCGCTGCCCGACACGTCATCGCTCTTCTGGCCGGGATCGCCCCACAGCACCCGCTTGGTGTCGAACCGCGACCCGGGCGCGATGTAGGCCTCCACCCCGATGATCGGCTTGATGCCCGCACCGGTCGCCAAGTTGTAGAACTCGCTGGCGCCGAACATGTTTCCGTGGTCGGTCATCCCGATCGCGGGCATCGCCAGGCGCTGCGCCTCGGCCAGCATGGGCTTGACCTTGGCAGCCCCGTCGAGCATCGAATACTCGGTGTGGTTGTGCAGGTGCACAAAGGAGCCAGTCGAAGAGACGCCGTTACCCATAGGCCCGTCAGTCTAGGTTGCCGCACCGACACGGCCGGGCGTGTCGCGATCGCGCCGGGGGCGTGTCTCCACCGATCGCACCGCCGCGACGCGTTGGGTCACCGCGCCCGCCGCAGCGCGTCGCCCGAGAACACCGCCAGTGCTATCCAGATCAGCCCGAACCCCACCCAGCGCGCAGGCGGCATCGGCTCGCGCCCGACCACCACGCCCCAGGTCATCTGCATCGCCGGGGTGAGGTACATCAGCAGGCCCAGGGTCACCATCGGCAGACGTTGCGCGGCGGCGGCGAACAACAGCAGCGGCACCGCGGTGACCACACCGGAGAGCACCATCAGGGCGAGGTGCCAGGGTCCGTGGCTGGTGAAGGTCGCATGCCCGGTGATCTGGGCCACGACGATGAACGCCGCCGCCGCCGGCGCCGCCACCGCCGCCTCGACGCCCACGCTGACACGTGGATCCGTCGGCACCACCTTCTTGACGGCACCGTAGATGCCGAAGGACATCGCCAGCCCGAGCGCGATCCACGGCACGGTGCCGCTCTCGACGGTGAGGATCACCACGGCGCACGCCGCGATCGACAGGGCCACGATCTGGGCGCGGTTGAGCTGTTCCCGGAACACCACCACTCCCAGCGCCACGCTGAACAGCGGGTTGATGAAGTACCCGAGGGCCGCGTCGACGACATGGCCGTTGGTCACCGCGTAGATGTAAATGCCCCAGTTCAGCGAGATCAGCCCCGACGCACAGGCCAGTAGCAGCCAGACCGGCCCGGTGATGCGGCGCAGATCGCCGAGCCGGCCCACGGCGGCGACCACGGCGACCATCAGCACCAGCGTCCACACGATGCGGTGCGCCAGCACCTCGAACGCGTCGGCGGGCAGCAGCAGTGGGAAGAACGCCGGGAACAGTCCCCATGAGCCGTAGGCGCCGACGCCGTACAACAGACCCTTGCTGCGGGTGTCGGCGCTCACTGGCTGCGCAGCACCTCCAGCGCGTGCTGCAGATCCGGCGGGTAGGGGCTGGTGATCTCCATCGCGCGGCCGTCCGCGGGGTGGGTGAACGCCAGCGAACGGGCGTGCAGCCACTGGCGCTCGAGATCGAGCTTCTTGGCCAGCGTCGGGTCGGCGCCGTAGGTGAGGTCGCCGCAGCAAGGGTGGTGCAGGGCGGCGAAATGCACCCGGATCTGGTGTGTCCGGCCGGTTTCCAGTTCGATGTCGAGCAGGCTGGCCGCCTGGAACGCCTCGATCGTGTCGTAGTGGGTGACGCTGTGGCGGCCCTGTTCGGTCACCGCGAACTTCCAGTCGTGACCGCGGTGCCGGCCGATCGGCGCGTCGATCGTGCCGCTGCTCGGGTCGGGGTGGCCCTGCACCAGCGCGTGGTAGCGCTTGTGCACAGTGCGCTGTTTGAAGGCCCGTTTGAGCACCGTGTACGCGCGCTCGGACAGCGCCACCACCATCACGCCCGACGTGCCCACATCGAGGCGGTGCACGATGCCCTGACGTTCGTGGATGCCCGACGTGCTGATCCGGAATCCGGCGGCGGCCAGTCCCCCGAGAACCGTGGGGCCGTGCCATCCCACCGTCGCGTGTGCGGCGACGCCAGGGGGTTTGTCGACGGCCACCAGGTCGTCGTCGGAATAGAGGATCGTCATGCCCTCGATCTCGACGGGTGTGTTCTCCGGCGGTGCCTGCGGTTCGGGAAGTCGGACCTCCAGCCACGCGCCGGCCGTCAACCGATCCGACTTGCCCACGGCGGCGCCATCGACATCCACCCCGCCGTCTTCGGCCAGCGCCGCCGCCGCGGTGCGCGACAGCCCGAGCAGGCGGGACAGGCCGGCGTCGACCCGCATGCCCGCGAGTCCCTCGGGGACCGGCATCGATCGAGTGTTCACTAGGACTGCTCGGCCTCTCGGTTGCCGGACACCGCGACACCGTCGTCCGGCTCGCGCCGCCCGACGGTGTCATAGTCGAAGCCGAACAGCGACAGCACCACCAGCAGGATCGCACCTCCGACGACCGACGGGTCGGCCACGTTGAACACCGGCCACCAACCCACCGACAGAAAATCCACGACGTGTCCCTGGAGCGGGCCCGGCGACCGGAAGAACCGGTCGACCAGGTTACCCATGGCACCCCCCAGGATCATGCCGAGGCCGATCGCCCACCAAGGCGACACCAGGCGCCTGCCCATCCAGACGATGCCGATCACCACCCCGGTGGCGATGAGCGTCAGCACCCAGGTGTACCCGGTGGCCATCGAGAAGGCGGCACCGGAGTTGCGCACCAGGGTCCAGGTCACCGTGTCACCGATGATGGACACCGGCTGGCCGGGGGTGAGCAGCTTGACCGCGAGCACCTTGGTGACGATGTCGAGGGCCAGCACCACCGCCGCGACCCCCAGTAGCAGGCGCAGCCTGCGCCGCGGCGCGGTTGCGGCTTCGGGGGTCTCGTCGGCGTCGGTGACCGGCTCGGCACGGTCCGGTGTTTCATCCGTCACGCCCCCCATCATCCCAAAGCGCCAATGGTGAACAATTTCGCCTGTGAGCCTCGTCCTGATCTCCACCGGCGGCACCATCTCCACCAGCACCGACGGCGCAGGTGTCCGACGACCCACCCGCACCGGCGCCGACCTGGCCGCGGGGCTCGGCGGCGCAGTGTCGGTCGAGGTGGTGGACCTGATGGCCGCCGACAGCTCGCAGCTGACACCCGCCGATTGGGACCGGATCCGCGACGCGGTCGCCCGCGCCGCGGGCGCCGACGGGATGGTGGTCACGCACGGCACCGACACCATGGAGGAGACGGCGCTGTGGTTGGAACTCACCTACGACGGCGCCGCCCCGGTGGTCCTCACCGGGGCACAGCGAAGCTCCGATGCGCCCGATGCCGACGGCCCGGCCAACCTGCGCGACGCGCTCACGGTCGCCGCCAGCCCCCTCGCCCGCGACCTGGGTGTGCTGATGTGTTTCGCGGGCACGGTGTGGCAGCCGCTCGGGCTGCAGAAGGTCGCCACCGCCGATCTGCGCGGCTTCACCGGCCGGGCGGTGGGGTCGGTGGCGGACGGCAGGTTCCACGAGGGGGCGGCCAAGACCCGGCCGTATCTGGGGGAGCTGTCGGCGGCCCGCGCACCACGGGTCGATATCGTCGCCGTCTACCCCGGCAGCGACGCGGTCGCGATGGACGCTTGCGTCGCCGCGGGTGCCCGAGCCATCGTGGTGGAGGCGGTCGGTTCAGGGAACGCCGGGCACGCCGTGATCGACGGGGTCCGACGGCTCTGCCGTGCTGGTGTGGTGATCGCCGTGTCGACGCGCGTTCCAGGAGGGCGGATCAGCCCCGGCTACGGGCCCGGCCGCGACCTCGTCGACGCGGGGGCAGTGGTGGTCCCCGGGCTGCGCCCGGCGCAGGCACGCGTGCTGCTGATGGCGGCGCTCGCGGCCGGCGTGCCGGTCGAGGAGGTGATCGCCCGCTGGGGCGCAGGAGGGATGTGACGCCGGTGCTGCGGGCGTGCCGGCGCCCGGAGAACTACGGGGTGCTCTGGTAATCCGACAGCGTGCGCAGGTAGTCGGGCCAGTCCAGGCTGACCACCGGGTTGGCGCGGACGACCTCGTGGGCATCGACGGGAAACGTCCGGGCCGGGCCGGGCCCGCTCGCGCGGGTCTCGAACCTCACGGTCATGACCCCGTGCCCGGCGCCCTGCACCCAGCCGTGTCCGAAGCCGGGGTGCGCGACGTCGTCGCCGATGCGCCACGCCGGCGGGGCGGCCGCTGCGTCCGTCAGCGTCTGGGGTGGATGCTCAGTGGGTCCCTCGTCGCCGCCGAGCTGTTCGAGGTCGGGGAACAGCGACTCCTGCTGGACCTCCATCAGACCCGAAAACCCAACTCCGACAAGACGAATCGGGCCCACCTCGAACGGGTCGAGCAACAGCCGGCGCGCGGTGGCGATCAGGGTGGCCGCGTCGGTGGTGGCGTAGGGCAAGGTGGCCGACCGGGTCAGGATGCTCATATCGGCCTTCTTGACCTTGACGGTCACGGTCCGCGCGCCGCGCCCGTCGCGCTCCAGTCGCCGGTGGGCATGCTCGCCGATCGGCGTGATCGCGGCGCGCAACTGCTCCAGCGTGGTCAGGTCGTGCGCGAACGTGGATTCCGCGCTGATCTGTTTGGCGGGAGCGTTCTCGGCGACCGGGCGGTCGTCGATGCCGTGGGCGAGCCGGTGCAGCGCGGGCCCGACGGTGCCGCCGAGTACGTCGACGACCTCGGCCCCCGAGAGTGCCGCGAAGGACCCGATGGTCTCGATGCCCAGCCGGTGCAGCTTTTCCTCGGCCACCGGTCCGATGCCCCACAGCCGCCGCACCGGCAGCCCGTCGAGCAGGGGTCGCTCCTCGGCGCGGGAGACGACACGGATGCCGTCCGGTTTGGCCAGACCGGAGGCGATCTTGGCGATCTGCTTACCCGATCCGGCGCCTACCGACGCCACCAGTCCCGTCTCCTCGCGCACCCGGCGCCGTAGCGCCTGACAGAACTCCCCGACCTCCGTGGCGGGTGCGCCAGCCAGTTCGGCCGGTTCTCCGAACGCCTCGTCGTACGAAAGCTGTTCGAGAACCGGAACCCCGGCGCGCACGGTTTCGAACACCCGCCGGCTGGCCACGCCGTAGACGACGCCGCGCGGCGGAAGCACCACGGCGGGCGCCCCGACCAGCCGTCGGGCCTGGTGCATCGGCATCGCCGAGCGGGCCCCGAAGCGGCGGGCCTCGTAGCTGGCCCCGGCCACCACCCCGCGGCCGCCGAGGCCGCCGACGAGCACGGGCCTGCCCCGCAGCGTGGGCCGGGTCAGCTGCTCCACCGACGCGAAGAACGCGTCCATGTCGAGGTGCAGCACCCACCGATCCACGACCCTCCTCTCACACCGAGATCAACGTATTGCAGAGAATCACTCGGGCTTTCTCTGCAATACGTTGATCTGGGCGCACGATGGATCAGGCCTTGGCGAGGGCCACCCGGACCCCGTCTCCGATCGCGGTCCCGTCGGGGAGCGCATCGGTGCCCACCACGTGGAAGCCCGTGGCCAGCACCTCACCGGCGATCAGATCGCGGTGGGTCTTGGCCCACGCCAGTTTGTCGGCGGGTACGGCCAGGGTGACGCTGATCCGGTCGGACACCTCAAGGCCCGTCGACTTGCGCAGATCCTGGAGTTCCCTGATGCGGTCCTTGGCCCAGCCCTCCGCCTCCAACTCGGGGGTGAGGGTGGCGTCGAGCACCACCAGGCCCGCGCCCTCGGGCAGCGCCGCTGTCCACTCGGGGTCGGCGGCGACCAGCCGTGAGCTGTACTCATCGGGTTGCAGCACCGCTGGACCCGCGGTCAGGGTGCCGTCCGGATTGACCACCCCCTGCCCCGCCTTGACGGCCTTGATCGCCGCCTGCACGTCCTTGCCCAGCCGCGGGCCCGCGACCTTGGCGTTGACGGCGAGCTCGAAACGGCCATAGGCGTCGATGTCGTCGGTGAGTTCGACGGCCTTGAGGTTCAGCTCGTCGGCGATCAATTCGGTAAACGGCGCCAGGGCGGCCGGATCCACCGACTTGTCCAGTGCCACAGTCAATTTCGGTAACGGGAGCCGTACCCGCAGCTTCTTGGCCTTGCGCAGCGACGAGCCCGTCGAACACACCTCCCGAACCTGGTCCATCGCCGCCACCAACCCGGGATCGGCGGGCAGGTTCGCAACCGGCCAGTCCGTCAGGTGCACCGAACGCTCACCGGTCAGCCCGCGCCAGATCACCTCGGTGGTCAGCGGAAGCAGCGGCGCGGCGAGCCGCGAGGTCACCTCCAGCACGGTGTGCAGGGTGTCGATGGCGTCGCGGTCCTCCTCCCAGAAGCGTGAACGTGACCGTCGCACATACCAGTTGGTGAGCGCCTCGGTGAACTGCCGCAGCTGGTCGCAGGCGCCCGAGATGTCGCACACATCCAGCGATTCGGTCAGGTCGTCGCGCAGCTGCGCCAGCTTGGCCAGGATGTAGCGGTCCAGGATGTGGGCCGAGTCGGTGCGCCAGGTGCCCCGCTGAGGGGCGTAGAGCGCGAGGAAGGTGTAGGCGTTCCACAGCGGCAGCAGCACTTGGCGCACACCCTCGCGGATGCCCTGTTCGGTGACGATCAGGTTGCCGCCGCGCAGGATCGGCGACGCCATCAGGAACCACCGCATGGCGTCGGATCCGTCGCGGTCGAAGACCTCGGAGACGTCGGGATAGTTGCGCAGCGACTTGCTCATCTTCTGCCCGTCGTTGCCGAGCACGATCCCGTGCGCCACACAGGTTTTGAATGCCGGGCGGTCGAAAAGGGCGGTCGCCAGCACGTGCAGCGTGTAGAACCACCCCCGGGTCTGGCCGATGTACTCGACGATGAAATCGCCGGGGAAATGCGGCTCGCGCGCCAGCACCGGGTCGTCGCCGGCCACGCCGTCGAACCAGGCCTGATTCTCGAACGGGTAGTGCACCTGCGCATACGGCATCGAGCCGGAGTCGAACCACACGTCGAGCACGTCCTCGATGCGCCGCATCGTCGACTTACCGGTCGGATCATCGGGATTGGGGCGCGTCAGCTCATCGATGTAGGGCCGGTGCAGATTGTCCGGCCGCACGCCGAAGTCGCGCTCCAACTCGTCCACGCTGCCGTACACGTCGACTCTCGGGTACGCGGGATCGTCGGACTTCCACACCGGAATCGGGGTGCCCCAGTACCGGTTCCGCGAGATCGACCAGTCGCGGGCACCTTCCAGCCACTTGCCGAACTGGCCGTCCTTGACGTGCTCGGGATACCAGGTGATCTCCTTGTTGAGGTCGACCATCCGGTCGCGGAACTCGGTCACCCGCACGAACCACGACGACACCGCGCGGTAGATCAGCGGATTGCGGCACCGCCAGCAGTGCGGATAGGAGTGTTCATAGGTTTCGTGACGCAGCAGCACCGCGCCGTTGACCGCGGCAGATCCCGCACCGGTCTTCAGGTCGCGGATGATGTGCGGGTTCGCCTCGAACACGTGCTGGCCACTGTAATCCGGCACGGTGGAGTCGAATCGGCCTTTGGCGTCCACCGGGGTGGCCGCGGTGATACCCGCTGGCTGCGCGACCTCCATATCCAGCTCACCGTAGGCAGGCGCCATATGCACCAGCCCGGTGCCGTCGTCGGTGCTGACGTAGTCGGCGGACAGCACCTGAAACGCGTTGCGCGAGTCCATGAAATACGGGAACGGCGGCAGGTATCGGGTGCCGACCAGCTCCGCCCCGGTGTAGGTGGCCAGCACCTCGGGCTCGTCCCCGAGCTCGCGGGCGTAGGCGCCCAGCCGCTCCTTGGCCAGCACGTAGCGCAGGCCGTCGGCGCCGCGCACCTGCACATAGGTGACGTCGGCGTTGACCGCCACCGCCTGGTTGGAGGGCAGGGTCCACGGGGTGGTCGTCCAGATCAGCAGGTACGAGCCTGCCAGCGGCCCGTCGGGGCCAGTCTGCTCCTCGCGCAAGCGCTCGTCGGTCACTGGGAAGCCGACGGTGATCGCCGGATCCTGCCGGCTCTGGTACACGTCGTCGTCCATCCGCAGCTCGTGGCTGGACAGCGGCGTCTCGTCGTTCCAGCAATACGGCAGCACCCGGTTGCCCTCATAGGCCAGACCCTTGTCCCACAGCTGCTTGAACGCCCAGATAACCGATTCCATGAAGCTCGGGTCCAGGGTCTTGTAGTCGTTGTCGAAGTCCACCCAGCGGGCCTGGCGGGTGACGTAGGTCTGCCATTCGTTCGTGTACTTGAGCACCGACGCGCGGCAGGCGTCGTTGAACTTCGCGATGCCCATCGCCTCGATCTGCGCCTTGTCGGTGATGTCGAGCTGTCGCTGCACCTCGAGTTCGGCGGGCAGGCCGTGGGTGTCCCAGCCGAAGCGGCGCTCCACCTTGTAGCCGCGCATGGTGCGGTAGCGCGGCACGATGTCCTTGACGTACCCGGTGAGCAGGTGCCCGTAGTGCGGCAGGCCGTTGGCGAACGGCGGGCCGTCGTAGAACACGTACTCGGGCGCCCCGTCCCTGCGGGCCACGCTGGCCCGAAACGTGTCGTCGGCGGCCCAGTAGTCCAGGACGCCGTGTTCCATGTCGGGGAAGTTCGGCGGCCCTGCGGCCGGCTTGGGATAGGCGGTCACGGTGTGCGCGGTCACGGTGTGCGTAGTCTCCTGCGCCTCGTTCAGGCACGGGGACGACGTCGCGCGGTTGCGCGAGCGCCGCGGTACCACCCCGCTTGCCCACACCATGTGTGCGCCGCTCAACTGGGCGATGACGGGCCCACCCGTCCGGTTCTACTCGGCCGTTGCGCACGTGCGCGCCGGCGTTTCCTCCGAAGGCTCCCCGGTGATGGCCGGATCGGTGCCGTTGCTCGAATTCTAGCCCCCGAGTCCACCCGATAGGGCGCCGAGGTGGGCGCGCTCCGGCAAGGAAGCGACCGGCCGGGGTATGCGAGACTGGTGCCCTTCCGACCGAGCCAGGACAACGACCACCATGGGTATCGCGCTCCCGCCGCTCACGCCGGCACAGGAGAGTCTCTTCCTCACGCTGGGCAGCAGGGCGATCGACAGCCGGTTGCCCAGTCCGCTGCTCGGCGACACCATGGCCGACGACATCGTCACGGCGGTCGGGTACGACCTCGACAGGTTCCCCACCCTGCGCACCAGGCTCGTCGACCCGAAGGCGAAGATCTTCGATGTCACGGTGCGGGCCAAGAGGATCGACGAGGTGGTGCGCCGATTCGTCATCGCCCGTCCGGACGCCGTGGTGCTCGACCTCGGCGCCGGACTGGACGGCAGGGTGTTCCGGGTGGATCCCGCGCCCACCGTCGACTGGTACGACGTCGACTTCGCCGAGGTGGCCGCCCTGCGCAGGCAGCTGGTGCCGCCGCGTGCCAACGCCCACAACGTCGCCGCCGACCTGACCGACCCGGGCTGGCTGGCCGGAATCCCGGGCGATCGGCCCGCGATGCTGGTGGCCGACGGGCTCCTCCCGTTCGTCGCACCAGACGATCTGGTGGCGCTGCTCGGCCGGCTCACCGCGCACTTCCCGGCCGGCGAACTGGCACTCAACGCCTACACGCGCTATCTCATCTGGGGGCTCAAGCATTCCCGAGCGATGCGTGCGATCTCGGGCGGGGTGGCCAACCCCGGGTTCAGCGATCCGCGGCTGCCCGAACGCTGGGGCTGCGGCCTGACCCTGCTCGAGGAGATCTTCCTGACCCGAGCACCCGAGGTCGCCGAGATGGCGCGGCCCGGGCGGGCGGCGACGCAGCTGGCGGCCCGCAGCGCGCGGGTGTCCAGAATGATCGCGACCGTGGTGTTGCGCTACAGCTTCTGAGGCGTCTCACCCGCGGGTCAGCGGCGCGGGGTGAGCCCCCTCATCAGCAGGCCCGCCCATATCCGATCGGTGAGAAGCAGTCGCGCGAGAACGGAAGCCTTGCCCGAGGCCCCGACGATGTAGCGGGGCCTGGGATTCTTGGCCTCCACCGCACGCACGACGGCGCGCGCGACGGTGTCGGCGCTGATGGTCACGACGGGCATGCGCGACATCGCGCGGGTGGTGTCGGAGTAGCGCCTTTTGAACTCGTCGTACGGGTCGTGTTCGGCTTCCGGTGCGCGTGCTGCGCGTTGGGCCTCGTTGAAGCCGGTGCGCACGCCGGTCGGGTCGATCAACACGACGCGCACGCCGAACTGACGCACCTCGGCGCCCAGCACCTGCGACAGGGCCTCCACGCCGTACTTGCTGATGTGGTAGGCACCCGCGCCGGGGCTGGTGAACCGTCCTCCCGTGCTGCCGATGTTGACGATCGCGCCGGACCGCCGGGCACGCATGCCTGGCAGCACGAGCTGTGAAAGATGCAGCATCGCAACGACATTGGTTTCGAGGATGCTGCGCAGGTCGGTCAGCGCGACCTGCTCGAGGGGGCTGGCCAAGCCGAATCCGGCGCTGTTGACCAGGACCTCCACGCCGCCGTGCTCCGCCTCGATCTCCTCGACGAGCGAGGCGGCGGCGGCTTCGTCGGTGACGTCGAGCGATCGGACCGCGAGGCCATCCGCCCGCAGGGCGTCGAGCGCGGCCGGATTGCGGCCCGTTGCGAAGACCCGGTAGCCGCGGCGCTGCAACCGACGGGCGACGGCGGCACCGATCCCGCTCGTCGCCCCTGTCACCAGCGCGGTCGGCTTCGGTGTCATGGGCGCGGTCACAGTCCCCTGTCGCCCAGCCAGGTGTGGATGCGCCCGGCGACGGCCTCCCACCCGTGTTCGAGCATCATGTTGTGGCCCACGCCCGAAAAGAACTGCGCCTCCGTGTGATACGCGCGCGCCGTGGCGAGCACCTCCGCGGCGCTCACCGCGCCGTCCTCGCCTGCGCCCAGTACCAGCAACGTGGTGGTGACCCGCTTGGGTCTGGGCAGGATGAACATGCCGTCGACGCCGGCGCGGGCGCTCTCTTCCTGCAGGCGCGCCGAGTATTTCAGAATCAGCGACTCCGGGGTGTTCGCGGAGAAGAACCGCTCCCTGGCCAGCTGGGGTGTGCTCACGTATGGCAGCGACTTGCCCGTGACGAGGACCTTGGCGAAATGCCACGGGTGTCTGCGCAGCCAGCGCCCGCTGGAGCCCAGGTACCCGAGCGGGGGCATCGACGCCATCAGCACCCCTGCGGGCGCGGTGTTTGCCTCCAGGTACTTCTGTGCGACGAGACCACCCATCGAATGACCGACGATCACCGGTCTGGCGGGCAGGCCGTCGGCGACCGTGCGTACATCCTCGACATAGTCGGAGATCGAGCAGAGCCGCAGCGGTTTGGGACTGCGGCTGTTGCCGTGGCCGCGAAGACTCACGGCCACGGCGCGATATCCCTTGTCCGCGAAGAAGTCCAGGAAGTGCTCATCCCAGCACCACGCCGCATGCCAGGCCCCGTGCACGAAGAGCAACGGGGCGGGGTGGGCCGCGCTGACCCGCCCCTTGTCGATCACCTCGAGCATGTCACACGCGGCGCCCGCTGCCGTGGACTCGTCGCAAGGACCGGTGTGCATCAGGCGATCGAGTAATCGCTCATCGGAAATCGCTCCTGATCCCTGACGGCGTTGCGCACCGACGTCGGCCGGAACAGCGGCGCCTCTCCGCTGGGACTGAACCAATACGACCGCGAACCGGTGCAGCTGCCAAGGCGGAACACCGAATCGTCGAGCAGCTCGTCCATCCGATCCAGGAAACGGGTGTTCGCCGCTTCGGTGATCTCGAAGGTGCGAGCCTTGCGCCGCTTCAGTTCGCCGAACAACCGGTCCATGTGGCGCATCTGGTATTCCACCGTGCTGAACCACGACAGGCCCACCCAGGCGTACGGGCTGGCCGATGTCAGGAAGTTCGGGAATCCCGGTACCGACACCCCCTGGTAGGCCTGGAACCTGTTGTCCCGCCACCACTTACCGAGGTTGCGGCCGTCCCGGCCGATGACTTCGATGGCCGGCAGGTTGGACTCCCACACGTCGAAACCGGTCGCAAGGACCAGCGTGTCGACCGTGCGCTTGTTGCCGTCGGCCGTGACGATGCCGTCTGGCTCGATCCGCTCGACGCCGCTGGTCTCCAGGTGCACATGGCGTTTGGCGAACGTGCGGTAGTAGGAGTTCGACAGCGTCGGCCGTTTGCATCCGTAGTCGTAGCCCGGAGTCAGCTTGCGCCGCAGCTCCTTGTCCCGAATCGAGAGGAACTGCAGGGTCTTGGAGGCCTTCTCGGCGACCCGGTTCAGACCCTTGAAGTAGCGGAACCTCCACATCGCGATCAGCATCAGCGCGTCCATGGTGAAGTCGGTGCCGAACCGCACCAGCCGCTGGGTCACGGGCACCTTCGCGAAGAGCCGTTGCACCGCGGGCGAGAAGCCGAAATCGAGCTTGGGCAGCACCCAGATCGGCGTGCGCTGATACACGGTCAGTTCGGCCACCGTCTTGGCCAGCTCGGGAATGAGCTGCACGCCGGTGGAGCCGGTGCCGATGATCGCGGCTCGCCGTCCCTCCAGCGAATAGTCGTCGTCCCACTTGGCCGCGTGCAGGATGCGCCCCTCGAAGGTTTCGATGCCGGGAATGTCCGGAACTCGTGGCTGACAGAGGAATCCCGTTGCCGCGATGAGGAACCGGGCGACCAGGGTCTCACCGCCCTCCAGCGCGATCCGCCAGAGCTGGACGTCGTCGTCCCACCGGGCGCCCTCGACCGTGGTGTTGAACCGCATGTAGCGGCGCACGTCGTACTTGTCGGCCACATGCTCGGCGTAGCGCTTGAGCTCCCGGCCGGGTGCGTACATCCGTGACCAGTACGGGTTCGGTTCGAACCAGAACGAGTAGGTGGTCGACGGCACGTCGACGGCAAGGCCGGGATACCGGTTGACGTGCCACGTGCCGCCCACGTCGTCCTCGCGGTCGACGATCAGGATGTCGCGGTAGCCCAGCCGGTTGAGCTGGATCGCCGCACCCATCCCGCCGAATCCCGCTCCGACGATGAGCGCATCGAGTACGTGAGTTTCCTGAGTCACCTCAGTTGCCTCAGTTTCTATGGACGCCATGTGTTCAGTCGTCCCCGTCCCGGTCGGCCTTTCCTGCCGTACCGCTCTTGTCCGTCTTGCCCGTGCCGTCGGTCTTGTCGGCTTTCTTGCCCCCGTTGCCCAGCTTGTCGGCGATCTTGGACACGCGGGAAGTGATCCTGTCGCCCAACGACTTCAGCCCGTCGGCCTTGCGGCCGGACGTGCCGTTGGCGGTGGCCTTGCGCGGCTCGATCTTCTTGCCGCCGACCGCGGCCCCATCCTCGCCGGCCTTATCGGCCTTCACAGCGGTCCGCGTCGCGGTGGCGACCGCACCGCCCGTCTGGGTCCCGGTCTCCTCGGGTTGCGGTTCGGCCTCGGCTGACGGTGACCGTAGCACTCCGCCGAGGGTGGACACCGTCTTGACGAGGTCGGTCACGGGCCGGACGACGGCACGCTCGGTTTCCTCGGCCGCCACCTGCGGGGTGGCCGGGGTTTCCGGGGTCACTGGGGCTTTCTGGACGCCGCCAATCTCCTGCACGACGGTGCTGTTCTTCCGGGGCTGCAGATCCCGCAGGAAGCTGGTGACCTGCGCCAGGGCGCCGCCGTCGCGCGTGTCGCCGCCCGGCGCCAGCGCATCCGGTGTCACCGAAGGCCAGGGCTGACCGACATCCCACGCGCCCGCGGGCCGGCCGTGCGTGTTCTGCCAGGAATGGTCGGCCAGCCACGCGTTGATGTTCTCGTTGCCCGGATCGATTCTCTGCATCACCTTCAGGATGCCCTCGGGGGTGGACTCCGCCGGCCACTGGCATGACCAGCAGTAGGACATGTTCGGTGTGAAGGGGTTGAAGTCGACGACGATGCCGGCGAGCAGGGTCGAGAACGCCCGGCGGACTTCCAGGGAGGTGGGGAACGTGACGCCCTGGGGGTCGTCCATCAAGTGGTTGATGTAGCTGACGAACGGCACGGACGGATCCAAATTCGCCGTCGTTCCCGACCACGGCATCAGGTAGATGGTCTCACCGGTCTCGGGGTCGATGGCGGTCTTCGTGCCCTGGAATCCGAACGCGTCGGGGACCGGGCCGGGATACGACTCGACATCGCCGAACGTGTACGTCGGGCCGAGTCTCTGGGTGAAGAAGTGCTCGATGATCGGAAAGCTGTCCAGGCCCAGCAACACGCGCGCGATTCCCTCGGCGTCGAACGGCGCGATGGGCGGGCAGGTGACCGGACCGCAGCTCGGATGGACCGGGATCTCGGCGGCCGCGACCGCGGCCACCAGGTCGCCGAAGGGTTCGGAGAACGCGGGGAACGGGATCAACGTGTTGGCCAGGCCCTTGTACTTGGGCGGGTCGGCGGTGTCGGTACCCCAGATGTTCGACTGGTTGGACACCCACCAGCTTCCCGTGAACAGCAGGGCCCGGCCGGTGTAGTCGATTCCGTTGACGTAGTTCTGCGGGATGTTGAGAACGTCCTCGACCAGGTTGACGGGGATGTTGGTGATCGAAGACGCGGTCAGCCGTACCGCGCGCGTGACGATTTCATCGGTAACCGCCCTGGCGTCGCGATCTGCGGCGATCGCCGGCGCTGCGATGAGGCCGGCGCTCACGGCGATCGCCAGCCCGGCGGTGACATACGGACGCACGGCAGTCTGCACAGCGCCCCCCTTCCCAATGGTCGTATTGCTACGGTGCCCGACCCATCAGGAGCGTACCGGACTTTGCGGGCCGCTCGTCCGCATGGGCGGCACGCCTGGGCGTGCGCCGCACATCTGCGGGACCGGGTCGGGAACCAAACCTGTTGTCAAAGAAAACAATCCACCACGCGGCAGCGCCGTCCACGCGGCCGGGACGGCTGGTCCTCAGGGTGTCGCGGCCTCCTCGGTGTCAAGCCAGGCGCGGTTGCCGTACGCGTCCAGATGCGTCACCTGCTCGACCGGTTTGCGGGTGGTGGGACCGTACTTGCCGCGCGGCCATCCGAGCGGCACCACGCAGCACGGGGTGACGGATCGGGGCAGGCCGAGAATCCTGCGCGCGGAGGCCCTGCTCCACAGCGGCAACGTGATCAACGATGCGCCGAGCCCCATCGCGCGCGCCGCGAGCAGCAGATTCTGCACGCTGGGGTAGATCGATCCCCAGTAGCCCGACAGCGACGCGTGGGGCATCAGGGCGTACGGCACACCGCCCTCGCGAAGGCGCAGCCGCAGGCACGCCACCACGAGAACGGGAACCTCGGTGAAATGGTCCACCTGCCACTGCACCGCGCGCACGGTCTTGGCCATCGACTCGTCGCGGCGGACGGCGCGCCACAGCACCGATAAGTAGTACGCCCGCCACGCCTCGCGGTAGCGGCGCGCCAGCTTCTTCTTGACCCTGGGGTCCTTGACGACGATGAACTCCCAGTTCTGGCCGTTGGCGCCGGTCGGCGCGCGCAGCGCCAGCTCGATGCACCGCAACACCAGCGCGTCGTCGACGGGGTCCGGGTGGACTCGTCGCACCGCACGCTGCGTCATCATCGCCTCGTGCAGTGGCATGTCCAGCCCGCCGAGCGCGTCGCCGGCGGTGGGTGCGGTGACGTCAGCCATGCTCGGCGATCCAGTTGGTGGTGAAGTTCTGGATCTCGGGGATGCCCTCGGCGAACTGGCGTGCGATGTGCCGCTCGATCTTGCTGCCCACCAACGGGACCCGGAAGTCGACGGTCGCGGTGAAGTCCAGCCGCGAGCCCGTCCCCGACGGTGCGAGCACGGCCACCCCGCTACCCGACCCCAGTGCCGCGGGCGCCGCGACGCTGACCGTCCCCCGCACCTCGTCGCCGACCCGCTGCCACGTCTCGTCGTGCCGGATCCGCAGGTCGCCCGGCGCGAGGTTGGCGATCATCCCCGGCAGCAGCTGCCTGCCCAGGTGCTGGATGATACCCACCCGCACGGTGCCGTCGACGTCGACGGTCAGGGTGTCCAGTGTGCTGTCGACGCCGAACGCGGCGAACCTGGCCAGCCAGTAGTCCTGCCCGCCGAACGCCGCGTGGACCTGCTCGACGCTGGCGGGCGACGCGACGGACACGTCGAATGAGCTCGACATCCGGCGCCTACCGTCCTTCGTCCGCCGTCGGCGCAGCCCCGAACAACCGGTCGGCCAGACCGGCGGCGAAACTGCGCGCCTGTCGCAACTGCTCAGGCTGGACATTGGTGGGTGGGATGGGCACGCCCAGGTAGCGGTCCCGGTACTCACCGCTGCCCAGGTAGCTGGTCAGCGAGAGCATGGAGCGAATCTGGTCGCCGGGGTAGGTGAAGTGGATCTCGTCGACGTAGCGGCCGCCCTGCCGCTCGGCGAGTTCACGCACCTCCGCGACATTGCGCTTCCAGTCGTGACGGCTGACGACGAACACGGCGAATGGTTTGTCCGCCAGAAGCTTTCGCGCTTCGCCCGACGCCAGGAACGACCGCAGCGGCATGCTGACGGTCTGCCACCAGGTGGGTGACCCGATGCAGATCAGGTCGTACTCGTTGTCGCGCACCTGGTCAGGGGTGCGGATGTCGCCGCAGGACCGGCGCGTCTGGGCGGCAAGGATGCTGAGCATGTCGGGCCAGACGCGTCGCATCGGAAAGCGGGAGAAGCGTTCGGCGAACCGGCCGTCGGTGAACTCGATCGGTGCCTCGTGCACGTCGAAACCCCGCTCGCGGAACACCTGCCCCGCGGCCTCGAGCACCTTTTTCGATTGTCCCGAGTACGTGTAGTAGAGCAGCAGCACCCGTTTGGGCCGCTCGCCAGCCGCTGGATCGGTCGCGTCTGTCATCGCACCTCCCCTGGTCGATCCCCGCTGGATCGAACTCCCCCGGCGCGAACCCAGTCCGTCCGCCGGCGTGACACTCCATGTCCTTGCGCACTAGCCTCGACCATGTGACCGACAAGGCTTCCGTCGACCTGAGCGGTCCGGCGCAGACGATGCTGGCGACGCTGTATCTCAAGGCGATGGATGCCGATTTCGACCGGCCGGTACTCGGCGACCGCTTTGCCAAGGAAGCGCTCAGCCGCATCGATTACGACTGGGGCAAGGTCGGCATGACCGCCAGATGGGCTCCCCTGATCACCGTGCGCACGGCGCAGTACGACCTGTGGACCACCCAGTTCATGGCCGTGCACCCGCAGTGCACCGTCGTACATCTCGGCTGCGGGCTGGACAGCAGGGTGTTTCGGCTGGATCCGGGTCCCGGCGTGCAGTGGTACGACGTGGATTTCCCCGCCGTCATCGCGTTGCGCGAGAAGACCTATCCCGCTCGCGCCAACTACCACCTCCTCGCCACGTCCGCGACCGACCAGTCCTGGCTCGACCGGATTCCCGCCGACAACCCGGTGCTGCTGCTGGCCGAGGGCATCAGCATGTACCTGACCGAGGCCGAGGGGATCGCGCTGCTCCGCCGCGTCGTCGACCGCTTCGGATCCGGCGAGTTGCAGATCGACTTCTACAACTGGCTCGCCATCAAATCCCAAGGGGCGCAGACGTTGATGCGGCGCACCGGCTCGACGGTGCACTGGGCGGTCAACGGCCCGCGGGACATCCTGGACCGGTTGCCCGAAGCCCGGTTGCTCAGCGCCGTAACGTTTTTCGATGCGGCGACGTTCCGCCGGGCCCCCACGGGATACCAGGTGGCCAAACGTCTGGTCCGGATCGCTCCGCCGGTGCGCAGGACGCTGCAGTACCACCGCTACGCGTTCGGACCCGCCGGCGATCCGCGTCATCGCTGACGCTCCCCCGCAGCGGTGGCCAGGATCGACAGGACGACGTCGACCGAGCGCTGCGCCTCCGGCGCATAGGTGTGGTGTTCGATGGCCAGCCGGTCGCCGAAGATGCCGACTGTGTACATGTCGATGGTGGTCGACGCCCGGTAGATGTCGGATCGCCAGTCGTCGACGTGCAGATCCGGCGGCGTGGGCAACACGGGGGTGCGGCCGAAGTTCGTCGAGGAGACGACATCGGGAAGACCCCGCGGCCCCTGGTCGTACTGCGGCTTGAAGTGCAGCATCGATTGCTGGACGACACCGTCGGTCAGGTCGGCCTGGAAGTTCT
This sequence comes from Mycobacterium sp., assembly GCF_044223235.1. Lineage (GTDB taxonomy): Bacteria > Actinomycetota > Actinomycetes > Mycobacteriales > Mycobacteriaceae > Mycobacterium. Next base: position 349,874 of record NZ_JBGAME010000001.1, on the reverse strand, counting down.
CGGCGATGTCTCTGGCCAGCCCGACCAGCGTGGTGTCCCTGGTGATCGCGGCCAGGTAGGTGGCCATACCCAGCGGGTTGGTTGCGCTGGTCAGCGGCACCGGCGGGTCGAGCAGCATGCGCAGGTCGACCACGTACACGTACGGAATCGGTATCTCGGGGGTGTCCCGAATCTGCCACTCGGCCAGCAGGATCGCCGCCGACACCAAGGGGTTGAGGAACAGCCGGTGGGCCCGGCCGAACTCCATCACGGCCGTCGTCTCCGCCTGACTCAGGCGGCCCCTGCCGGTGGGTGCCTGCGCGGGCCTGGTGGGGTCGTCCAGCTGCGCGGGCACGCGCGGCGGCGGCAGCTGGTGGGCGAACATCGCGGGCATGAACCGCTCGAGGCCCGACCGTGGCCGCTTCCCCAGACCGCGCTGCGTCAGCACGGTCTCCAACGGTTCCGGCGCGGGCTGGGCCACGATGGGGCCCGGGTCCCCGCTGCGCACGACCTCGGTGTACCGGGTGAACAGCTCGAACAGCAGGCCCGCCGCGTGGTTGCCGTCGGCGATGCTGTGGTGGACGAAGAGCGCCACCTCGGCCCGCCCGTCGCCGGGCCTGACCATCAGGTTGATCAGCGACACACCCGGGTCGAGTTCGAACCCGCCTGCCCCCGGCATGATCTCCCCGCCCTCGGGGACCAGCCAGATTCCGGGGTGCATCAGGTCGTCGGTGACGATCTCGTGGCCGCCGTCGGCCGCCGGCTCGAGGTGACCGGACAGCATCGGGTGGGACTCCAGCAGCGCGTCGAACGCAATCGACATCGCGTCGACGTCGAACGGCCCCGACAGGTAGAGGGTGGTGGCCCCGTAGGTGATGCTCTGCGCGTACCACTCCTCGCTGGGCGCCAGCTTGCGAATGACTGCGCCTGGAAACGTCATCGGATTCCCTTCTCGCGGCTGCGCCGCATCATCCGCGCATGCTCGCCCTGCGGTAGCCGAGCGCCATCGGGACCAGGCAGACCGCGATGATCCCCGCCGACCACAGCAGCGTCTGGACGACGGGCACCAGCACCGGACCCCCCAGCGACAGCCCGCGCATCGCCTCGATGACACAGCTGACCGGCTGGTGCCGCACGATCGGCTGAACCCATTCGGGGAACTGGTCGAGCGGCACGAAGCCGGTGGAGAAGAACATCAGCAGCGCCCAGATGCCCTCGGTCAACTCGACCATGACGGTGGACGCCGTGTAGAGCGCCAGGGTGATCACGGCCGCCGAGAACGCCACGCCAAGCAGCATCGGCATGAACAGCCACGCCACCGCGGCCAGCGGTCCCTGCTCGAATCGGAATCCGAGTGCGATCCCGACGCACATGATGGCCGCGGTGAGGACCACGATCCGGACGGCATCGGCCAGCAACCGGGCCAGCAAACCGGCCGGCCGGTGCACCGGCAGCACCCACAGACGCGCCAGCAGGCCGTCCGCGCGTTCGCGCACCAGGCCGATCCCGCCGACCATCGCGCCGGTCATCGCGCCGACCATCGCCGCGAGCGGGACACTGCCGTACAGCGCGCTGTCACCGGTGACCTGGGCGATGCCGTCGCCCAGAACGATGTCCAGCCCCACCAGCAGCGCCACGGGCATGAGCAGCGATTCGGCCACGGTGGCCTGGTCGCGGCTCCACCGGCGCAGTATCCGGCCCGTGAGCACAAGCGTCTCGGAGAGCAGCCGCCGCGGTCCGCCGGCATGCGTCCGCCGCTGTCGATGCGCACCACCCGAGGTCGCCGGGCCGACGCCGGCGAACCCGTTGCGGACCTCGAATGCGGTGTCCTGCGGAATGATCGACATCAGCGCCGCCTCGAAGCGACAAAGCCGTGCAGCGGAATCACGACCAGGATCAACCCGATGGCCCAGGCCAAGGCGGGTCCGATCGTGGACAGGTTCACCGCTCCCGCCGCGGGTGTGCTGTCACTCGCCAGCACCCGAAGCCCGACGACGAACTGCGATATCGGCTGATTCCTGACGAACGGCTCGATCCAGTCGGGGAATCCTTCCACCGGTTGCAGACCCACCGAGAGAAGGCCGAACACCAGCTGCGGCACCAGCAGCAGCGGCGCCGTGGCCTCCGGATTCTTACTCACCTCGCCGATCAGGTCCCCGAGGAAGGACAGCGCGGCGCCGATCAACAGCGCCAGCAGACAGAACGCCACGGTGTGCACCGGACCGCCGTGGAACCGGAAGCCGATCACGTGGGCGCAGATCAGCGCCACCGTCAACGCGAGGGAACAGCGGTACAGGCTGGCCGACATGCGCGCGGCCAGCGGGGTCAGCCGGACGATCGGCATGGTCCGCAGCCGCCGGTTCATCCCCTGGACCGAGTCGGTCGCGGATCGGAACGCGGCCGACACCGCGGCGAATGCGATCGCCTGCAGCACGATCAGGGGCGTCAGGAACTGCGCGTAACTGCTCCAGCCCAGCGCGAAGGCGCCCATCATCTGCTTGAGCGGGATGTAGAAGCCGACCGTGAACATCACCGACGCCGCGGCCTGCGTGAACATTTCCCCGTTGCGCAGCGTGGGCTTGATTACCCGAAGGGTCAGCACCCACCACTGCGTCGGGGTGGACGTCGCGGGCCTCGCGGCGACCGGAACGGGTGAAACACCGATCACGACAGCACATCCGCGTCTATTCGGGCCTCCGGCGCGTCGGTGGCGCGCTGAGCGGTCAGCGCGAAGAACACCTCGTCGAGTGAGGGCCGGCGCAGCGCGATGTCGAGGACGTCGATGTCGGCGGCGTTCAACCGGTGCAACGCCTCCGCGAGCGTGTGCGGACCGTCGGGTGCGGGCATCGAGACGCGGTTGGACTCGATTTGCACGGCGGCCCTACCCCGTTCCGGCAGCAGCGAACCCAGCAGGTCGGCCACGGCGGGCAGGTCGGCGGGGTCGCGCGGCACGATCTCGCAGAACGTCGCTCCGGTGCGCTCCTTGAGTTCGTCGGCCGTGCCCTCCGCGATGATCTCACCGTGATTGATCACGATGATGCGGTCGCTGAGGGAGTCGGCCTCCTCGAGGTACTGCGTGGTCAGCAGGGTGGCGATGCCCGCCTCCTTGAACTCGGAGACCAGGTCCCAAATGCTCTGCCTGCTACGGGGATCCAGCCCGGTGGTGGGCTCGTCGAGAAAGACCACCTCGGGCCGCACCACCAGACCGCATGCGATGTCGATGCGCCTGCGCATGCCACCGGAGTAGGTGCTGACGTTGCGGTCTGCGGCCTTCACCAGGTCGAAGTGCTCGAGGAGTTCCTCGGCGCGGGTTTTGGCCTGCTGCTTCTTGAGCCCCTGCAGGCGGCCGAACAGCACCAGGTTCTCGCGGCCGGTGAGCATGTCGTCGAGGGCCACGTGCTGGCCCGTGAGCATGATCGACCGTCGCACCCCGGCCGGGTCCGACATGACGTCGTGCCCGGCGACGATCGCGCGGCCGCGGTCGGGACGCGTCAGCGTCGACAGAATGTCGACCGTGGTCGTCTTGCCCGCCCCGTTGGGGCCGAGGAAGCCGAGCACCTCACCCCGCCCGACCTCGAAGCTGATGTCGTGCAACGCCTGGACCGATCCGAAGGCCTTGCCGATACCGTCGACGACGACGGCCTTGTCAGTGTCAGACATTCGACTCACCCGTCGCTCGAAAGGTCAACCAGGACGAGTTCCTCACCGAGTGAGTCGATCTCGTCCTCCGTCAGGGCAGCGGTGGACAGTTCCACCACGGCGGCGGAGAACGCCCCGGCAAGCGCCTGCACCGCGGCGCGGTCGACGCGCCGGGTGTCATGCCACCAATCCATCTGCAGTTCGCCGCGCGACCGGTAGATGCGCAGCTCGATCGCGTGGCCGAGGCCGGGGATCGCCTCACGCGCGGGCATCGCGGTGTCGGTGTCGAACCGGACCGGAGCGTCGTCGGACAGCGCCGACGCCAGTTCGGGAACCGTGCCCAGGTAGGAGAAATGGATGTCGGCCGGCCGCGCCGCGCCGAGCACCCGGGCCGTCGGGGCATACAGGTAGCGCAGCAGTCCGTAGCCGATTCCGTGGTGCGGGACGGCCTTGAGCGTGTCGTGGACGTCGCCCACCAGATCCCGCACGCTCGTGTGGTCGGCCGTGCAGCGCAGGGCGACGGGATAGACGGTGGTGAACGCACCGACCGTCCTGCGAACGTCGACGTCGGGTTTGAGCACCGGCCTGCTCGACCCCACCAGGTCGACGCCGAGCGCGCCCTCCCCCACTGTGGTGGCGACGGCGCGGGCCAGCGCGGCGAGCAGGATCTCCTCGATCGGCGACCGCAGGCTGCCGCGGGCGTCGTCGAGGCCGCTGGTCTGCTCGGCGGTCAGCGCCGAGGCCACCCGCTCCAGATCGCTCGCCGCGGGCCGGTCAAGGTCCCCCGAATCGGCGATGGTTACCGTCGGCGCGGTCGCGGACTCCAGCCAGTACTCCCGGCTGTCCAGCACCGCGGGATGCGCCCCGAGTTCCGCGCAGCGTTGTGACCACTCCCGCCAGGACGTCGTGACCGGTTGCAGCGCAATGTCTGCCCCGGACAGCCGCTGGCCGAATGCGGTGAAAATGTCGGCCAGCAGGATGTCGCGCGACGCGTCGTCGCTCACCGCCCCGTGCAGGCCGAGCGCCAGATACCCCGGACCGCCCTCCGCACCGCGGATGTAGGTGGCGCTCAACGGGCCGCTCGACAGATCGTGGTCGCGGAGCCGCTCGGCGAGGATGCCGAGAACGGCGTCACGCTCCTGCTCGCTGCCGGCTGCCGCCTCGGCGGGCAGCGCTCGTTCGCCCAGCGCCGCGAACTCGTCCGCCTCGCCGAGGTGCTGCTCCCAGGTGCCCGCCCGCTCGACGAGCCGCAGCCGCAGGGCGTCGTGCACGTCGGTCACGGCGGTGAGCACCGCGCGGACGTCGTCGACCCCGACGTCGCTGCGCAGCTGCAGGATCAGCGGCGTGCACCATTGACCCCGGTCGCGCAGGCCCCGCTCCAGGAAGTACTCGATGCTCGGCGGAACCGGCGGGTGCGCAACGTCTTTCGGCGACTGGTGAGCCAGGCCGCCTTCGGCGTACCTGGCGGTGAGGATCGCCGCGAGCCCGGCAACGGTCTGGTTCTCGTAGAGGTCCTGGGGGGTCAACTCCAGCCCCTCGTTGGCCGCGGACATCGCGACGCTGATGGCGATCAGCGAATCCCCGCCCAGTTCGAAGAAGTTCGCGTTCGGGTCCACCGAACCGATGCCGAGACACTGCGACCAGATCCGCTGCAGGGTGGCTTCCAGTCCGGGCTTGCCGTTGGCGCCCGGATGTCCATCGGCCGACCCGGCCTGCGATGCCGGCCCGGCCTGCACGTTTCCGGGCGCGCCGTCCTCATCCCACACCCTGGCCCGGTGCTCCACCCAATGCCGCTGCCGCTCAAAGGGATAGCCAGGCAGCGTCACCCGGTGCGGTGCGCGGCCCGCCGCGAGCGGCGTCCAGTCGACGTCGACGTCGGCCGACCACAGCTGGCCCAGCGCCAGCAGGAATGCATCGCGGTCGTCGCGGTTCTGGGCATGGTGGCGCATCAGCCGAACGGCGCGGTGCTGCGGCGACCACCGCGAGTGCCGCGCCGCCGATGCGGTCAGCGTGCCGCCGGGGCCGACCTCGACCAGAACGCGGGACGCGGCGCCCAGCAGCACGTCGATCTCGTCGGAGAACCGCACCGTGGCCCGGATCTGGCGGGCCCACCGCGCGGGGTCGGTCGCCTCATCGCCGGTCATCCAGGTCCCGGTGATGTTGGACAGCAACGGAATCTGCGGTTCGCGCAGCGTCAGGCGGGACAGGAACGCGGTGAACTCCTCCACCACACCGTCCATCAGCTGCGAGTGGAACGCATGCGACGTGCGGACCCGGCGAGCGACGATGCCGTGTCCGGCCAGCCGGCTCTGGAACTCGCGGATACTCGCGTCGGTCCCCGCGACGACGCAGCTGCCGGGATCGTTGACCGCGGCGAGGTCGACGTCGGGCGTGAGGTACTCGGCGATGGCATCCGGCTTCTGCGCCACCGCCACCATGACACCCGCCGGTGCGGCGTGCATCAGGCGCGCGCGCACCGAGACCGCCCTGATCGCGGTCGGCAGATCGAAGACCCCCGCGATCGTCGCCGCGGCGTATTCGCCGATGCTGTGGCCCGCCATCGCGGCGGGCCTGACCCCGTAGGACTCGATCAGCTTCGCCAGGGCGTACTCGACCGCGAACAGCGCGGGCTGGGCGAGTTCGGTGCGTTCGAGGTCGCGCCCGGTGCCCTCGAAAATCGCTGCGCGAAGGTCGATCCCCATCTCGTCGGCGAACCCGGCCGCGCACCGATCGAAGTGCTCTGCGAAGACGGGCTCCGCCTCGTGCAGGCCGCGCGCCATCCCGACGTGCTGAGCGCCCTGCCCGGGGAACAGGAAGGCGACCCGGTCGTGGCCCCCCTCCGGATCGGCCGTGACGGCGTCGCCCACGAACACGTTCTCGTGGTCGGGCGCGCCGAGCACGGTCGCTGCCTGCTGCTGATCGCCGACCACCGCGGCCAGCCGGACGTTCTCCTTGCGGCGACCCGCGAGGGTGGACGCGACATCCGCCATGACGAACACGTCGGCGGGGTCGGCCAGTTCGGCGGCCAGGGCACCGCGGGCGTGCGTGAGGGCTTCCGGCGTCCGCGCCGACAGCAGCAGAACCTGCGGGCCGTCCGTGGCGGCTGCGGCCGGCGTCCCCGGCGCCTCTTCCAGCACGATGTGGACGTTGGTGCCGCCCACTCCGAACGAGCTGACCCCGGCGCGGCGCGGGCCGTCCCATTCCCAGTCGCTGTACTGCGCGCGTATCTCGAACGGGCTGCGGTCGAGGTGCAGCTCCGGGTTGGGGCTGGTGTAGTGCAGGGTGCCGGGCAGGCCGCGGTTCTCCAGGCACAGAATGGCTTTGACGAGCCCGGCGATCCCGGAGGCCACCTCCAGGTGGCCGATGTTGGACTTGACCGAACCGAGCACACACGGGCCGGACCTGACCGCCCCGGACAGCGCGAACGCCTGCCGCAGCCCTTCGATCTCGATCGGATCCCCGAGCGGGGTGCCGGTCCCGTGCGTCTCGACGTAGCTGACGCTCGACGAGTCGATATCGGCCACCGCGTGGGCCTCGGCGATGACCTCGGCCTGGCCTGCGGCGTTGGGGGCCGCGTAGTTCATCTTCGTCGATCCGTCGTTGTTGACGGCCGACCCCCTGATCACCGCGTGGATGCGGTCTCCGTCGTCGAGGGCGTCCTGCAGGGGTTTGAGCACGATGACGGCGACCCCGCTGCCGAAGATGGTGCCGTCGGACCTGACGTCGAACGGGCGGCAGTGACCGGTCGCCGACACCATCGAGCCGGGTTCGTGCCAGTATCCGACGCGGTGCGGCACCCGGACCGACGCCGCACCCGCCAGCGCCATATCGCATTCGCCGCTCAGGATGCTCTGGCACGCCAGGTGCACCGCGACCAGTGACGACGAGCACGCCGTCTGTACCGACAGCGCCGGGCCGCGCAGATTGAACTGATGCGACACCCGGGTGGCCAGATAGTCCTTGTCGTTCTGCAACGACAGGTTGATCATGTCGAAGCTGGCGCCCTGGCCGATGATTCGGTTGGGGTCGTGGTGGGACATCAGGTTGTGCAGCAGATAGCCGCTCGCCGAACTGGTTCCGAAAACCCCGATGGCGCCGTCGAATTCCGCCGGTTCGCAGCCGGCGTCCTCCAGCGCGTGCCACGCGCACTGCATGAACATGCGGTGCTGGGGATCGAGCATGCGGGCGCCCTGCGGGGTGAAGCCGAAGAACTCCGCGTCGAACGCGTCGATGTCGTCGAGCAGGGCCGCGCGCCGCACATACGCCGGTGTCGCAAGCGCCTTCTCGCCGACACCGGAGGCGAGAAGGTCGTTCTCCGACAGGGTGACGATCGATTCCTTGCCCCGGCGCAGATTCCGCCAGAACGCCGACACCGAATCGGCACCGGGGAATCGTCCCGCCATGCCGACGATCGCAATGGCGTTGGCCGGCACCGGGTTCGACCCGGATCCGAGGCTGTTCACGTGCGTTGTCCTGCCTTTCGCTGCGTCGCGGCCCGCTGCCGCGCTGCGGCACGTTGACGGGCTCGATCGCCCAGTCCGTGCGCGGGCCCGCCGGAGTCCTGTCCGGTCAGGCCGAGATGTGCAATGAGTTCCGCTGTCAGGTCCTGCAGGGAAGCGCCCTGCAGCAGCAGCGCCACCGGCGGTTCCACCCCGAAGTCCCCGCGGGCGGTGTTCCTGATCCGCACGGCCATCAGCGAGTCCATACCCAGCTCGATCAGGGGCTGGGTGTCCTGGATCGCCGCGCCGTCGGCGTAGCCCATGACCGCCGAGATCCGTTCGCGCAGCCGGTCGATGATGACCCGGCGGGCCTCCGCGGGATCCAGTTCACGCAGCGCCTCCGGGCCCGGCCAGTCACCGCCGTCGGTGACCGCGTCCAGTTCGGCGATCACGTTCGCGAAGTAGCCGAGTTCGCGGATCTCGGGGAAGGCGGCCGACGCCCGGTCCAGACGCAGCCGCGCGACGCCCGCCCTGCCCAGGTCGCCTGCCAGCAACACCTCAAGCGCCTCGGTACCTTCGGCGGGACTGATGGGATCGAGCACGTTGAACTTCAGCGCGCGGGCCACACCGACCTCGGACCACTGGCCCCAGTTGATCGACAGCCCGGGCAGACCCGCCGCCCTGCGCCAGGCGACGAGGGCGTCGAGCCACGCGTTGGCCGAGGCGTAGGCCCCCTGGCCCGGCGATCCGAGCAGGGAGGCCACCGACGAGAAGGCGACCCACCAGTCGAGCTCTCGCGTCGCGGTGGCTTCGTGCAGCCGCAGGGCGCCACCGACTTTCGGTGCCCACACACGTTCGAGGCTGTCGCGGCCCAGCGCGGCCACCAGACCGTCGTCGATCACGGCGGCCCCGTGGATCACGCCGCGCAGCGGCAGCCCGGTCCCCTCGGCCGCGGCCACCAGCTGTTCGGCCACCCCCGCCGCGGCGATATCTCCTGCCACGTAGTCGATTTGCACGCGGTCCCCGAGCGCGGCCAGGCCGGCTCGCTGCTCCTCGGTCGCATCGGATCGACCGTTGAGGATCACCCGTCCCGCGCCGCGGTCGACGAGCCATCGGGCCACCACCAGGCCGAGGCCGCCCAGACCGCCGGTGACGACGTAGGAGCCGTCGCGGCGGACCACGCGACCGGGGCCATCCGTGCCCAGCGTCGCGCGGGACAGCCGCTCGACGTAGCGCTGCCCGCCACGCCAGGCGATCACGTCATCGCTGCTCGCCGCACCCAGTTCGGTCACCAGGGTCACGACGGGCTCGTGGGCCGTGTCCAGATCGACGACGGCCGCGTGCAGGTCCGGGTGCTCGTAGGCGAGCACCCTGATCAGACCCTTGAGCGCACCCGCGGTGGGGTCGCCCGCCTGGCCGCCCTGCACGGGCAGACCGTCGCGGGTGACCACCCACAGCCTCGGCGACTTTCCGTGCCAGCCGCCCGCCAGCGCACGCACGGTCGCCGACACGGCCCAGATCATCTCGCGCGCAGGGGCGATCGGATCCCCGGTGCCGGTGCCGGTGAATGAACCCTGCCCGGCGAAGATCACCACGCCGACGGGCGGCAGGGCCGGATCCGCCGCGGCCTCGGCGAACGCGGCGAGCACCGCGGCCTCATCGGACAGGTCCTCGCTGATCACCCGCCGGTCGGGCGAGCCGAACTTCGAGACGAACTCGGTGACCAGCGCTGAGGCATCGCGATCGGCCGACAGCACCAGCCAGCTGCCCGCGGGGGCACCCGTCGACTCCGCCCCGCCCTGCAGCGCGGCGTTCACCCAGGTGGTGTCGAAGACCTTCTGCGCCAGGGGCAGCGGCACCGTCCGCCGTTCGACTCGGCGCAGATACACCCCGGTGATCTCGGCGGTCGGCGTGCCCGCCTCGTCCATCAGAACGATGCGGCCCAGCTTGCCGGCACCGTCGTCGCCGAGGCTGGTCATCTCGGCGCGGCAGCGGGCCCGCCGCCCGACCTCGCCGAACAGGCGCACCCGTTCCATCGAGACGGGCAGGTAGGTGACCTCACCGGAATCCGTCACCGATTCCGACGGCGCGGAGGCCGCCAGGGTCTGCAGCGCCGCGTCGAGCATCACCGGATGGATCAGGAAACTGCGGCTGGGCGCCGCCTCGTCGGGCAGCACGATGTCGGTCTCCGCGGAGCCGCCCGGCGCCCGGACGATCCGCGTCAACGCCGCGAACGCCTGACCGTGATAGGCACCGGTGCGGCGCAGCGCGGCGTAGAAGTCGGGGACCGCCACGGCGTCGCCCGCCTCTGCGGACCGGATGGGAGCCTCCCCGGGACCCGACTGCTGACCCGGTTCGACCCGGGCCACCGCATGGCGGGTCCAGCCGCCACCCGTTGCGCGGGAATGGATTTCGACCCGCAGCTCGTCGTCGGCGGTCCTGGTGAGCTGCGTGGTCAGCTGCGTCGACGCGTCCAGCGGAAGCATCTGCTCGACCTCGAGCCGATGCAGCACGATGGACTGGGCGGGCAGGCCGAGCGCTTCGCTGCCCGCGGCCAGAGCGATCTCCGCGAAACCGGCGGCGGGCATCACCACCTGGCCGTGCACCTTGTGGTCGGCCAGCCACGGGTGGAGGTCGGTCCCCACCTGCGCCTGCCAGATGTGGTCACGGCCCGACGGCAGTTCGACGTGGGCGCCCAGCAGGGGATGCGCGCCGGACAATCCCTGCCCGGCGGGCCGGGTCTTGACCCAGTAGCGGGTGTGCAGCCAGGTATGCGGGATGTCCACGAGGCGTCCGCACTCACCAGTGGCGTGCGTCGCACCGGCGGTATGGGTCGCACCGGGCGGCCGCACGGCGGCCAGATTCGTGCCGAACGTGAGCGCCTCGGGGTTGCTGGCGGCCGCATCGGTGACCGACTGGGCGAACCGGACGGGATTGCGCAGGTTCGCCACCCAGTAGTCGGCGTCGAATACGGGCGCCTCGCCGCCGGTGTGGCCCACGGTGCTCAGCAGCGGGATCTTCGGCACCATCGGCGCCAAATCCTGCAGCGCACTGCGCAATTCGGACAGTATCGGGTCAACCGTCGGGTGATGGGACGCCACGTCGACCTCGACGCGCCTGGCCAGCCGGTTCTGCGCGGAGACCGCCGCGATCACGGCGTCGACCTGTTCGGGCGACCCCGCGATGACCGTCTGCTCGGGCGATGCGTAGACCGCCAGCGTGACGTTGTCCGTGGCGTTTCCGCCGTCGGCGATCACTGCCTCGGTCGCGGCCGCGTCCAGCTCCAGCAGCGCCATGGCACCCTGCCCGGACAGCCGGGCCATCAGCCGCGATCGGGTGGCGATCACCTTGAGACCGTCGGCGGCGGTGAGCCCGCCGGCCACCACGGCCGCGGCGACCTCGCCCATCGAATGTCCGATCACCGCATCGGGTTCCACCCCGCGCGAGCGCCACAGCTCGGTCAGCGCCAGCTGGATGCCCACCAGCACCGGCTGGATCCGGTCGATGCCGACCACCGGCTCACCCGCTTCGAGCACGCCGCGCAGCGAAAAGCCGGTCTCTGCAACGAACAGCGGTTCCAGCTCGTCCACCGCCGCGGCGAAGGCGGGTTCCTCGGAGAGCAGTCGGCGGCCCATCCCGGCCCATTGCGAGCCCTGCCCGGAGTACAGGAAGACGGTGCCAGGGCCGGGCGTGCGGTCCCGCGGTTCGACGATGCCGGGGCCCGACCCGCCCGTGGCCAGCGTGCGCAGTCCGGCGACCGCCTGCGCGCGGTCGCCTGCGCTGACCGAGGCCGATGTGGCATACCTGGTGCGGTGGTGGTTGAGGGTGTGCGCCACCTCGGCAAGGGGCACCGTGGCCCCGTCGCCGGACAGCCAGTCCGCGAGCATCCCCGCCGTTGCGGCCAGCCGCTCGGATGTCTTGCCCGACACCACCAGCGTCGTGATCGTGGGTTGCGGCTCGGCCGGGGCGCCCGCCGGATCCGGGCCCTGTTCGAGCACCACGTGAGCGTTGGTCCCGCCGAGGCCGAACGACGACACCGCGGCGCGGCGCGGACCTGAGCTTTGCGGCCACTCGACGGGCTGCGTCGGAACGAACAGCCGCGTCGAGGACGCATCGATCGACGGATTCCATTGCGTGAAATGCAGATTCGGCGGAATCGCGGCGCGCTGCACCGACAATGCGGCCTTGATGAATCCGGCGATCCCCGCGGCGCCTTCGAGATGGCCGAAGTTCGACTTGACGGCGCCGAGGGCACACGGGCCCTCGCCCTGCCCGTAGATGGCGGCCAGCCCGTCGAACTCGATCGGATCGCCGAGACCGGTGCCGGTGCCGTGGGTCTCGACATAGTTGACCGAAGCCGCCGTCACGTCCGCGGAGCGCAGCGCCCGGGTGAGCACGTCGCGCTGCGCAGGTGCGTTCGGCGCGGTCAGGCCGTTCGAGCGGCCGTCCTGATTGACCGCGGATCCGCGCACCACCGCAAGCACCTGGTCGCCGTCGCGCACCGCGTCGGTGAGCCGTTTGAGCACCACGACGCCCGCACCCTCACCGCGCACGAAGCCGTCCGCGCCCGCATCGAAGGACCGGCACCGGCCACGGGGTGAGAGCATGCCCCACTTCGACAGTGCGAGTTGGGTTTCCGGTCGCAGGATGAGGTTGATCCCGCCCGCCAGCGCGAGGTCGGCCTCCCGCAGCCGCAGGCTCTGGCAGGCCAGGTGGATGGACACCAGCGACGATGAGCACGCGGTGTCGACCGCGACCGCGGGGCCGCGCAGGCCGAGCAGATAGGCGATCCGTCCCACCGCGACGCTGTGGGCGTTTCCGGTCGCCGAGTACGCGTCGATGCTGTCCGGGTCGATGGCCGAAATCGCTTGGTACTCGGAGTAGTACACCCCCATCATGACGGCGCCCCTGACCCCGCCGACCTTGTCGGGTGCGATGCCGGCGTGCTCGAGGGCCTCCCAGGCCACCTCGAGCAATACGCGCTGCTGGGGATCCATGGACTCCGCCTCGCGCGGCGAGATGCCGAAGAAGTCGGCGTCGAAACCCGCGACGTCGGGGATGAACCCGCCCCACTTCGACGCCATCCGCCCCGGCGCGAAGGGATCCGGGTCGTAGAGTGCGTCGGCGTCCCAGCGGTCCGGCGGCACCTCGCCGATCGCATCGCGGCCCTCGGTCAACAACTCCCAGTAGCTGTCCGGCCCGACCACGCCACCGGGGAAGCGGCAACCGATGCCCACCACCGCCACCGGTTCGGCCGAGGCGATCCGCGACGCCTTGTCGAACTGCTCGACGAGCGCGGTCCGCTGCGGTGCGCTCATGCCGGAGATCCGGCTGAATGCAGTCCTCATCCCAGCCTTTCCGAAAGTTGCTGGAGGAGTTCGACTTCGCTGAGATTGTCGTAGTCGTCGACGCTCTCCTCGCCTGCCGCCTCGATCAGATCGGGCAGCGTGGTGGCCACGTAGCCGACCAGCGCGTCGACACTCGGATAGTCGAAGACCACCGACGCGGGCAGCGATGTCCCGATGCTCGCGCTCAGCGACCGCTGAAGCGTGACACTCATCAGTGAATCCATGCCCAGTTGGAAGAATCCCACCGACGTGTCCAGCGACTGGGGCGAATCCAGTCCCATCGCCGCCGCCACCAGCGTGACGACGCGGTCGGTCAACAGATCTCGGCGGCCCTCCGGTTCGCATTCGCGCAACGCGTCGAGGAACTCGGTGCTGGCTCCCGGCGTGATCTCACCGGCGTCCGCCAGCGGCAGCAGATCCTCGACGATGCGCAGCGCGGTGCGGGTGTGGTAGGCCGTCGCCAGCCGGTTCCAGTCGGCCGCGACGATGGTGGCGCCGGCCGGTGACCCCGGGCCTGCGACGGTCCCCAGCGCCCGGATGGCGACGTCGTCGGGCATGGGCTCGAGTCCGGATTCCAGCGTCACCCGCACCTCCTCGTCGCTCTGGGTGTCCGAAAGGGATTTCCAGAGGCCCCAGTTGATGGCGGTGCAGGGCAGCCCGGCCGCCCGGCGCGCGTAGGCGAACGTGTCGAGGAAGGTGGTCGTGGCCGTGTAGTGGGCCAGCCAGCGCGAGCCGAGCAGTCCCGAGATCGACGAGAACAGCACGAAGTGCGTCAGCGGCTGCCCCAGCGACAGCGTGTGCAGCACCGACAGCACGTCCAGCTTCGGCCGGAACATCGCGGTGACGTCGTCGTCCGTCATATCGCGCAGGGTCACCGGTCCGCCGCCGAACGCCGCGAGGAAAATGCCGCCGAGCGGGGGCAGATCCGCGCCGAAGCGGTCGAACAGCGCCGTCATCGCGGCCTCGTCGGCCGCGTCGGCGGCCACGGTCACCAGCGACGAGCCTTCCGGAAGGCTGTTGGCCACCTCGTCCAGACGGCTCCCCGGGTTCCGCGACACCGCGACGATGGTCGCGGCGCCCATGTCCGCCAGCTGCCGGATCAGGTAGGGCCCGATGTTGCCGGTGGCGCCGACGACCAGATAGCAGGCGTCCTTGTCGAGCCGGGTCGCCGGTGCCGCGGGTGCGGCGGCCGGGCGCAACCGCGGGACGCGGCGCGCACCGGCGCGGTACACAACCTGGTCCTCGCCGTCGCCGCCCGCTTCGGCAAGCACGTATCGGCCCGCCACCTGCGCGGGCACCGACTCGTCCAGGTCGATCACTGCACCCCAGATCTCGGGGTGCTCCAGCGCCAGGGTGCGACCGAGGCCCCACAGCACCGCATGGCCGGGATTGGCCCGATCGCCCTCTTCCAGCGGCTGGGCGTTGCGGGTGAGCAGGAACATCCGGGCGGGCGACGGCGTCGCCGCCAGTGTCGCGGCGAGCCGCCGGCCCGCGTTGAACAGGCGGTACCCCGCCGCCGGATCGGTATCCGCTGCGGCGACATCCGGTGCGTAGAGCACCCTGTCGACACCGGCGAGCGCCTGCGCCAGCGCAGCCGGGTCGCCGTCGGCGTCCAGCAGTGCGGTGGGCACCGCGGTGACCCGAGCGTCGGCGCCCGCACCGCGGGTGATCTCGGCGGCGAGCGCGGCGGCGCCGATCACCAGCCACCGGCCACCGCTGGCCGACTCGGCCGCAGGCAACGCGCGTTCCGGCCACGCCATGGCGTGATACCAGGTGGGCGGGAACGCCTCGCCGGCTCCCGGGGCCGCATAACCGACGGTCTCGGTGCTCCGTGCCGCGCTCAGGGCACGCCGCACGTTGACCCAGTGGCGGCTCCGATGCCACGTCGTGGTCGGCAACTTCACGTGCGGTTCCGGCGGATGGGGCGTGGCCGGCGGGCGGCCGGTGTGCGTGGCATTGAGGTTGGTGTGGAACGTGCGGGTGTCGTCGGTGTCACGACGCAGCGTTGCGATGGTGTGGTGATGGCGATCGGCCAGGGTCTCCCCGATCGACTGACTCATCATCGGGTGGGGGCTGATCTCGATGAAGGTGTGGTGGTCGTCGGCCGCGAAGGTGACGGCCTGGGTGAACCGAACGGCGTTGCGCACGTTGGCCGCCCAGTAGTCGGCGTCGAACACCGGTGTCACGCTCGGGTCGTCGTAGACGGTGGTGATCATCGGGATCGCCGGGGTCCGGTGGTTCAGATCGGCAAGTGCCGCACGCAATTCCGGCAGGATCGGATCCATGATCGGGTTGTGCGACGCCACTTCCATGTTGACGCGGTTGGCGAACCGGTTCTGCTCGCGCACCGTGGCCATCACGGCGTCGACCTCGGCGGGCGGTCCCGCGATCACCGTCTGCCGCGGCGAGGAGTAGACGGCGAGGGTGACCTGCGGATGGTCGGCGATCAGCGCCGCGGTCTCGTCCGCGTCGAGGCCGAGCAGCGCCACCGCGCCCTGGCCGGCCAGCCGTGACATCAGCTGAGACCGGATCGCGATCACCCGCAGTCCCTCGTTGACGGTCAGGGCGCCTGCCACCACGGCCGCGGCGACCTCGCCCATCGAGTGGCCGATGACGGCGTCGGGTTCCACCCCGTAGGACCGCCAGAGCTTCGTCAGCGCCAGCTGCAGACCCATCAGCACCGGCTGCACCCGGGCGTCGCCACGCAGTTCGTTGTCGCGCGCGGCACGCACTCCCGCCCGCGCGGCCATCCGCGCCGCCGCGCGGCGCGACGACGGTGCGGGCCGATCGCTCCCGTTCAGGCTCACCTCACCATTCGGGCTCACCGGCTGGGTGCCCGCGATCACCTGGTGCAGCGAGAAGCCGACCTCGGCGACGAACGCCGGCTCCAGTTCGTCGATCGCCGCCGCGAAGGCCGGTTCGTCGATCAGCAGCTGCCGGGCCATCCCCGTCCACTGCGAGCCCTGACCGGAGTACACGAACACCGTGCCGGGGCCGCACGGACCGTCGTGCGGGCCGACGACGCCCTCGGCGGCGGTTCCGGAGGCGAGTGCCTGCAGACCCGCCACCGCCTGGGCGCGGTCGCGCGCACACACCGTGGCGAACGTGGGGTAGCCGTCGCGGTGGTGGTTGAGGGTGTGGGCGACCTCGGTCAACTCGACGCCTGCGCCGTTGCCTTCCATCCAGCCGGCCAGCGAGCCCGCCGCCGACGCGATGCGTTCCGCGGACTTACCCGAAACCACGATTGTGGTCACCGGCGGCTCGAACTCCGGTTCATGTTGGGCCGCAACGGGTTCGGGCGCCTGCTCGAGCACGATGTGCGCATTGGTGCCGCCAAACCCGAACGACGAAACGCCTGCCCGTCGGGGGCGGCCCGTCGACGGCCAATCCGTCTCCTCGGCAACGACTTTGAGCCGCAGCTTGTCGAAAGGGATGTGCGGATTGGGTGTTTCGAAACCCATGTTTGCGGGCACCTGGGCACGCTGCAGGGCCAGCACGGCCTTCATGAAGCCCGCGACGCCCGCTGCCGACTCGAGGTGTCCGAGGTTCGTCTTGACGGCGCCGATCAGCAGCGGAGCGCTCTGCGCGCGTCCGCGGCCGAGGACCGTGCCGAGGGCGCGCGCCTCGATGGGGTCGCCGAGCAGGGTGCCGGTCCCGTGGGTCTCCACGTAGTCGACCTCGTCCGGGCGCAGCCCCGCGTTGGTGTAGGCCAGGCGCAGCACCGCCATCTGCGCCGCGGGGTTGGGAGCCATCAGCCCGTTGGACCGGCCGTCCTGATTGACCGCCGACCCGCGAATCACCGCCAGCACCCGATCCCCGTCGCGGACGGCGTCGGAAAGCCGCTTGAGCACCGTGACGCCGCACCCCTCGCCGCGGACGAACCCGTCGGCGCTGGCGTCGAACGCGTGGCACCCACCCGACGTCGACAAGGCGCCCGCCTGGTCGAAGCCGTGGAAGATCGCGGGCGACAACAGCAGGTTCACCCCCGCGGCGATGGCGAGATTGGAATCCCCCGCGCGCAGGCTCTGGCACGCGAGGTGCACCGCGACCAGCGAGGACGAGCACGCGGTGTCCACCGTCATCGACGGGCCGCGCAGGTCGAGGAGGTAGGAAAGACGGTTCGCGATAATGCTCAGTGCGGCGCCGACGTTGTTCCACGCGTCCACCGAGGGCAGGTCGCTGGACGCCAGATACCCGTAGTCAGGGGTGCTTGCGCCGACGAACACGCCGGTCTGGGAATGACGCAGGGAACTCGGCGGTGTGCCCGCGTGTTCCAAAGCCTCCCAAGCGACTTCGAGCAACAGCCGCTGCTGGGGATCCATCTTCGCGGCTTCCCTGGGCACGATGTCGAAGAAGTCCGCGTCGAAGCCGTCGATGTCACTGAGGAACGATCCCCATCGTGTGGTGCGCGCCAGCGCCGCGGCCACCTCGGGCGAGCCGTCGTCGAATGGCGACCAGCGCTCCGGTGGCACCTCCGTCACTGCGGACCGCCCGTCGGCGAGGAACTGCCAGAACGCCTCCGGGTCGGAGATGTCACCGGGGAAGCGGCAGCCCATGCCGATGATCGCGATCGGCTCATCGCCGAAGCGCTGGTTCTGGTCCGGCACCGGGACGTCGGATTCGGGTTCGGAGCCGCTGAGGAAGCGGGCCAGCCCGTTGATCGACGGGTGCTGCCAGAACTCCACCGGGGACACCGGCCTGCCCATCAGCTCGGACAGCTCACCGGACAGCACGACGGCGTCGCGCGAGCCGACACCCAGGTCGTGCATGGAGGCGTCGGGGTTGACGTCGTCGGGGCTGCAGCCGATGTTCGTCACCAGATAGTCGACCAGCCAGTGCCGAAGCGCGGCCTCGTCAAATGAAGCCGTCATGCCGTCACCTCGTGCGGGTCTGAGCCTTGCGAATCCACCATCGGCATGGGAACAACCTTTCCTTCAACTCTCACCGTTTCCGTCGCCGGGTACACCACCCGGCGGGGCCGGCATCACATCGCGGGCACCCGACGCCGGAGCCGAGCGCGGCGGCGGCGTCCGTCAGTTTCCCAGTGGTCAACATCAGTTCCCAGCGGTCCTCATCAGATTCCGCTGTCCCAGCCACCGGAGGCCAACTCGACGCTGTCGAACAATTCGTCCAACACGCTGCCTTCGCCGTCGGCCAGGGGATCGGTCCCGTTCACCACATCCTCGGGCTCCTCGGGCGACAGCTTGGTGGCGAGATAACCCGCCAGCGACTCGACCGTCGGATGATTCCACAGCATGGTCGCCGACAGCTCGACACCCACCAGCTGTTCGGCTGCGCGTCGCACCGACATCGCCATCACCGAGTTGAGACCCAGCTCCGCGAACGGACGGTCCGATTCGAGTTCGCCCTCCGCCATCCGAAGCTCGCGGGCGAGGATGGCCTTCAGCCCGGTCTGCAGCTCGCGGCGCAGCTCCGACGGGGACATCTGCGCCCATGCCGCGGCCGAGCGGAGTTCGGCTGCGGCAGGTGCGGGCTCGCCGGCCGACGGCTTCGGGACCATCACCGCCTGCGGGACGTCGTGACGGGCCAGGTACTCCCAGGCGGCGAAGGCTTCACCGGGCGTGACCGGCCGCGAACCCACCCGTTCGAGTTCCTGCACGACGACGTCGGCTCCCGCGGCGAATCCGAGGCCATGCCAGGCCACCCAGTCCAGGCTGGCGGTGTAGCCCCCGGCCCGGTGCCGGGCTCTGGCCAGGCCGTCGAGGTAGGCGTTGCCCGCCGCGTACGCGCCCTGCCCCGGCACCCCGAACACCGCACCCGCCGAAGCGGTCAGGAACAGGAAGTCGAGGCTGTCCGGCGGGAACGCGTCGTGCAGCGCGCGGCCGCCCGCGATCTTCGGCCCCATGGTGGCGCGCAGACGGCTTTCGTCGATCTCGGTGAGCAGCTGGCTGTCGGTGACGCCCGCGGCGTGGATGACACCGCGGATCGGCGCCGCACCGTCCGCGTCGCGGCGGGCGAGCAGGGCGTTCACCGCCTCGGAGGACCCGATGTCGAGGACGGCGATCTCGACGGTTACCCCACGCGTCTCCAGCTCCCGGATGGCGGCGATCCTGCGCCGCAGCTCCGGCGCGAGCGCGTCGTCGTCCCAGTCGCGCCGGGGCGGCAGCGCGCTGCGGCCGGCCAGCACCAGGCGCCGGGCGCCCTTGTCGGCCAGCCAGTCCGCCATCAGCAGACCGAGCGCGCCCATGCCGCCGGTGACGAGGTAGGCCGCGTCGGGGCGGCAGCGCAGGGGCTCCCGCACCGGAGTGCCCGAGACCGGCGCCAGCGCGGGTGCGAAGAATTCGCCGTCGCGCAGCGAGAGGATGGATTTCGCCGGTGTGCGCAGTACCGACGCCAGCGCGGGCGCGTGACCCGCGATGTCCGTACCGGCGGGGAGGTCGACCAGACCACCCCACAGCTGGGGCTGTTCGGCGCCGACGACGCCGGCCAGACCCCACAGGCTGCTGTGCTGCAGCGCGGTGTCGGTAGCGGCGTCCCGAACGCCGCTGGTGACGATCCACAGCGTGGCAGGGTTGGCGTCGTCGCGGGCGGCGAGCCTGGCGACGAGGTCGGCCACCTCCGCCGCGAGCCGTGCCGCACCGTCGATGTCGGTGTCGCCCACGGCGGCAGGCGCGGCCACGTAGAGCACGTACCTGGCCTGATCGACGCCGACAGCGGGATAGCCGGCCGCGGCGAGCCGATCGCGCAGGCCCGCGTCGACGTCGCCGACGACGGCGCAGGGGTGTCCGGTGCCTGCGGGCGCGGCGGCATCGGCGCCCAGATCCCAGGGCTGCCATTCGATGGCGTGCACCATGGCGCCGGGATCATCGCGGCCGGTCCCCTGTTCTGGAGCCGCTTCGGCGTCCGCGTAGCGCAGCGCACGGATGTCGAAGCAGGTCCGGCCGTCGGGCGCGGTGATCGTGATGTCGACGACGAGTTCGCCCTCGGCTCCGTCGCGCCGGCGCACGTCGACCGAACCGAGTCCGGTGCCCGGTTCGGCCCCGACGGTCACGCTGTCGACGCCCGCCGGGAACATCAGCCGGTCGTTGGAGATGTCCACCAGCCGGGCGACGTGCACGGCGGCGTCGAGCAGCGCAGGCGCCAAGGTCGATGCCGAGGCCTGCGGCAGTTCGACCTCGGCGTGCAAGGCGTTCGGCGTGGACCGGCACGAGGTGATCGACCACTCGAACGGCTGGCCCTCCAACCCCCACGCCTGTTGCAGTTCGGCGATCGACGCCGCGTCGAGGTCCGAGGGTGCGGCGCCGGCGTCGCCGGACCCGCCCCCGGACCCGCCTTGGGACGCGACATCGGGCGTACCGCGGGCGATGCGCGCCCTGACGTGCCTCACCCACTGGTTCGCCGAGGCGGAACTCGACGAGACGGTGACGGATTCGTCGTCGGCGATCACCTGGATCAGCCGCGGCTGATCGACGACGATCGGATACTCGAAGCGCACCTCGGACACCGTCGACGCGCCGCTCTCCTCGGCAGCGGCCGAAAGCGTCTGCAGCAGAACCGATGCCGGAACCACGTCGACTCCGCGGATCCGATGGGAGCCGGGATAGGGCTTGACGTCGGGGGTCAGCCGCGCCTGCCACAGGTAGGCGGGCGGTGTGGTGGCCAGCTCGACGCGGTCGCCGAGCAACGTGCCGCGCCTGGGCGTGGACCCGGCGACACCGAGCCGGTCGTCGACGTCGATCCAGTGCCTCGTGTGATGCCAGGGCGTCGCGGGCAGAACCGGGTAGGACCCCTTCGGGTGCTCGGTGGCCGGTGGCCGGACGGTGTGGGTGGCGTTGAGGTTGGTGTGGAAGGTCAGCGTGTCGTGTTCGTCTCGCTGCAGGGTGCCGAGGCTGTGGTGATGCGCGTCGCCCAGCGTGTCCGCGATCGCGTACGTAAGCAGCGGGTGGGGGCTGACCTCGATGAACGTCGCATGCTCGGTGCCCGCGGCGGCCACGGCCTGGCTGAACCGCACGGGATTGCGCAGATTGGCCACCCAGTAGTCGGCGTCGACCACCGGCGCATCCCCGTCGGCTTCCCCGCTGCCGTGTCCGGTCGTGCTGATGAGTGGGATCTTCGGGGTGATGGGCGCCAGGTTCGCGAGGGCGATGCGCAGCTCGGGCAATATCGGGTCGATCGTCGGATGGTGGGATGCGACGTCCACCTCGATGCGGCGGGCCAGCCTGTCGTCGGCTTCCACCCGCGCGATCACCGCGTCCACCTGCTGAGGCGGTCCGGCGATCACGGTCTGGCGCGGCGACGCGTACACCGCCACGGTGACGTCGGGGTAGTCGGCAATCAGCGCCTCAGCCGACGGCGCATCCAGCTCCAGCAGTGCCATCGCACCCTGGCCCGCCAGTCGCGACATCAGCCGCGAGCGCGTCGAGATCACCTGCAGGCCCTCGGCGACGGTGAGCGCCCCCGCCACCACCGCGGCGGCCACCTCCCCCATCGAGTGGCCGATCACCGCATCGGGCTCCACGCCGTACGAGCGCCACAGTGCCGTCAGCGCCAGCTGAATGCCCACCAGCACCGGCTGGATGCGCTCGATGCCGACCACCGGCTCGCCGGACTCCAGCACCTGCCGGAGAGAGAACCCGGCGTGCTCGACGAAAGCCGGCTCCATCTCGTCGATCGCGGCGGCGAACACGGGCTCGTCGGTGAGCAGCTGCGCGCCCATGCCGGGCCACTGAGAACCCTGGCCGGAGTAGACGAACACCGTGCCCGGGCGGCACGGTCCGTCGTGCGGTCCGACCGCGCCGGGGGCCGATCCCCCGTCGGCCAGGGCGCGCAGTCCCGCCACCGCCCGGCCACGATCGCGCGCGGTCACACTGGCGAACTTGCCGTGTCGGGTGCGATGGTGGTTGACCGCGTGGGCCACATCGGCCAGCCGCACCCCGGCGCCTGCGCCGTCCATCCAGTCGGCCAGCATTGCGGCCATCGACGCGACCCGCGCCTGCGTCTTCCCGGAGATGACCAGCGTGGTCACCGCCGGCTCGGCTCCATCGACGACGGGACCGGTAACGGGATCGACGACGGGATCGACGAGGGGGGCCTGCTCCAGCAGCACGTGAGCGTTGGTTCCGCTGACCCCGAACGAGGACACCCCGGCCCGCCGGACGCGCCCGGACGCGGGCCACTCCATCCCCTGCGCCGGTATGGCGAACCGGGTCGCACCCTCGCTGGCGCGCGGGGTGAGCTCCTCGAAGTGCAGATGCCGCGGTATGTAGCCGTGTTGGACGCTCAGGACGGTCTTGATGAAACCCGCGATACCCGCCGCCGACTCCAGATGTCCCAGGTTGGTTTTCACCGAACCCAGCACCAGCGGTGCGGAGTCGCCACGCTCCGAGTAGACCTGGCTCAGGGCCTCCAGCTCGATCGGATCACCGAGTGCGGTGCCCGTGCCGTGCGCTTCGATGTAGTCGATGTCGGAGGCCTTCAGCCGCGCCGCGGCCAGCGTCTGGCGCATCAGGGCCTGCTGTGCCGGACCGCTCGGGACCGTCTGCCCGCTGCTGGGACCGTCCTGGTTGACCGCGGACCCCCGCACCACCGCCAGCACCGAGTCACCGTCGCGCAGGGCGTCGCTCAACCGCTTGAGCACCACCGCTCCGCACCCCTCGCTGCGGACGTAGCCGTTCGCACTGGCGTCGAAGGTCTTGCAGCGGCCGTCGGGTGCCAGCATCCCCCAGCGCGAGCAGGCGATGCTGTTCTCCGGGCTCAGGATCAGGTTCACCCCGGCCGCGATCGCGTGATCGCTCTCCCGCCTGCGCAGGCTCTGGCACGCCAGGTGCACCGCCACCAGCGACGACGAACACGCCGTGTCGATGACCACCGCCGGGCCGTGCACCCCCAGGAAATAGGACAGCCGGCCGGCGGCGAAGTTCGAGGCGTTGCCGAACGGGATGTGCGGGTCGAGTTCGTCGGGACGCAGTCGGCCGGCCAGGCTCAGCGAGTAGTCGTAGGTGGTCATGCCGACGAACACCGAGGTCTGGGTGCCGCGGATGCCCTGGCTGGTGATCCCCGCGTTTTCCAGTGCCTCCCAGGCAACTTCGAGCAACAGGCGCTGCTGCGGATCCATCGCTGCCGCCTCGCGCGGCGAGAGGCCGAAGAACTCCGCGTCGAACTCGTCGGGCTGCCACGAGGTGAGGAATCCGCCGTCGCGGGTGCAGATCGTGCCGGGCACGGTGTAATCCGGGGAGTAGAAGGCGTCGGCGTCCCAACGCTGCGCCGGCACCCGCACGACGCCGTTGCCCCCGTCGCGCAGGAACTCCCAGAAGCCCTCCGCGTCGTGCACCCCGCCGGGCAGCCGACAACCCAACCCGACCACGGCAATCGGCTCGGTGTCACCTTTCTCGGCGATCTCCAGGCGTGCGCTGAGGTCATCGATCTTGCGCAGTGCCTCGGTGATGATGCCGCGACGGTCCGCTGATGCAGTAGTCATCGTGCTCGGTTCGACCTTTCGAAAAGCTGTTGAGCGGATGGTTCTCCGCGCAACGCGGGCTGCGTGCCGCCACGGCCATCACTGGCGGTGGACGGCACGCGGGTCAGGGAGAACCCTGCCGTACCCGAGGTGCCGGACCCGTTTCCCGGCCGCCGTTGGCCAGGCGCGGGTCGGCAGACAACGTCATGCGGTGGCGACCAGCCGCGCGAAGCCCTCCTGCCGATAGATCTCGCCGCACGCCGCGCGACGGATCTTTCCGCTCGTGGTGATCGGGATGGATCCGGGGGGCACCAGCACGATATCGGCCACTCGCAGACCGTGTGTCTTCGCGACCGCCGACGTCACCTCCCGCTTCACATCCTGGAACCGGCTCATGACCTCGGCTTCGGACTTGCCGCGGTTCTTGAGTTCGACGATGGTGACCAGCCGTTCGCTCTGACCGTCCGCGATGGAGATCGCCGCGACCCGCCCGCCGCTGATCTCCTGGATGGTCGCCTCGATGTCGTCGGGGTAGTGATTGCGGCCGTCGACGATGAGCAGGTCCTTGATGCGGCCGATGATGAACAGCTCGCCGTCGGAGATGACGCCGAGATCCCCGGTCCGAAGCCAGCTGTCCTTCGGCGTGCCGGGGGATGGATCGACCAGCTCGCCGCCGAAGGTGCGCGCCGATTGCTGCGGGTTTCGCCAGTAGCCGGACGCCACGTTCTCGCCGCGCACCCAGATCTCGCCGACCTTGCCCGCAGCGTTCTCCTGCCGGGTCTCCGGGTCGACGATCCGCACCGTGCAGGTGCGTGGCGGACCGTGGCTGACCAGCTCGACACCGCCTTCGTCCGAGCAGCGCTCCGCGTAGCCCGCCGACAGCTTGTCGTAGGAGAACCGGACGGTCGGCAACGGCCGGCCCGGCAGCGCGGAGCCGACGTAGACGGTCGCCTCCGCCAGGCCGTAGGCGGAGCGTAGCGCCGTGTCGGGAAGGTTGAACGGGGCGAACCGCTCGGTGAAGCGCCGCAGCGTGGAGGCGTGAATGCGCTCCGCGCCCGTCACGAGGCTGAGAACGTGGCTAAGGTCGAGCCCGGCCATGTCCGCGTCGGAGGTCCGGCGCACGGCCAGCTCATAGGCGAAGTTCGGGGCGGGCGACACCGGTCGCGAGTTGGAGGCCACCAGCTGCATCCACCGCGCGGGCTTCTGCAGGAAGGCCATCGGGCTGGTGAGGACGGCGTGGAAGCCGTAGGAGATCGGTCCGAAGAT
This sequence comes from Mycobacterium sp., assembly GCF_044223235.1. Classification (GTDB taxonomy): domain Bacteria; phylum Actinomycetota; class Actinomycetes; order Mycobacteriales; family Mycobacteriaceae; genus Mycobacterium. The sequence continues at coordinate 324,786 of NZ_JBGAME010000001.1, read as the reverse complement.
CCCCAGCATCAAGCCCATGTCGTGGTAGAAGGGCAACCACGAGACGACGGTGGTGTCGGGTGGCGGAACCCCGCCGGTGTCCTCGAAGTAGTCGGCCTTGATCTGCTTGAGGTTCGCGACGAGGTTCTCGTGCGACACCATCACGCCCGCGGGTGAACGCGTCGATCCCGATGTGTACTGCAGGAATGCGGTCTTCGACTGTGCCCGGTAGGTCTGGAACGGCGGCGCCGGGGTGTCGAGGTCCAGCGCGTCGACCTCGATGACGACCGGTGAGCCCAGCACCGCGGATACGGTCGGCATCAGGTCGTCGACCTTCGATGAGGCGGTGATCACGGCGACCGGCGCGGAATCCTTCAGTGCCCCCGAAACGCGCTCGTCGTGCACACCGAACATCGGCACCGACAGCGGTACGGCGATGAGGCCGGCCTCCAGCGCTCCGAGCAGTCCGACGATGTAGTCCAGGCCCTGGGGTGCCATGATCGCCACCCGGTCGCCCGCGGACCCGTGCCGCGTCAGCTCACGCGCGACGACGCGCACCCGCTGGTACAGCTCCCCCCAGGTCAACGTTTCAGCAAACCCATCGGGATCTACTTCGTAATCGAGGAAGGTGAATGCGACGTCATCGGGCTGCTGCTGCGCACGCGTTTCGAGCGCAGCGGGGATAGAAGTATCGACTAAATCCACGGGTTTCACAGCACCTTTCCCCGTCCGGCCGGCGTGTTCAGGCTGAACGCCGAGTGACAGAAATTTGCCCGGTCGCAACCGGCCGGACATGACCCCTCGCGCAGAAGGCTAACACCGAACGCTCACCGACGCCTTACTGGGGCGAGCACTCCGCGCGGCGCCCGAACGAGCGCAGACCAGGGCAAATACACCACGTCAACGACATCGTTCCGGGCTGGAGAAGCGTTACAGCCGTGGTGTTGACCACCCGGATCGGGCGGGCCGGATTGGTTGCCCGCGCTGGGACAACACCATGGGCAACCATCTTGACAGGCGTCTATCTTACTCTGGAGTAAGTTCGAAATCATGTTAGCTGAGTGACAAGAGTCGACAGATACGATTCGAACGGCCCAAGTCAGCCGCCAATTCGCGCCGCGATCCGCCCCTCGATGTCCCCCACGAGTTCAGGCAAGTGATCGGTCAGGTAAAAGTGGTGGCCAGCAAACTTCCGCATGGAGAATTCCGCTGTGGTGCGCTCCGCCCAGGGCGCCACTTTCTCGTCGGTGGCGACCTCGTCGTCGTCGGCGTAGTAGGCATGGATAGGACAGGACACCGTCGCCTCCGGCGGACAGGTGTATTTCGTGATGGCCTTGAACCCGCGCAGCGTCGGCAGGATCCTGGCCTTGAACTCCTCGTTCTCGAGGAACTCGGGGTTGACGCCCGTCATCTCGGCGACCACGTCCAGCAGACCCCGATCCGACTCGGGGATGTAGTCGTAGCCGCTGCGGCCGGGTGCCGCACACGCCGAGACGAACAGCGCCGCAATCGGGTGGCCCTCGCCCTCGAAGCGCCTGGCGACCTCGAACGCCACCAGGGAGCCCATGCTGTGCCCGAAGAACGCGATGCGGCTCTCCGCATCGACGGGGGGCAGCTTCTCGCATACCGCGTCGGCGAGGTCTGCGATGCTGGTGAACGCCCCCAGGTCGTGCGTGCCGCCCTTACCCGGGTACTGCACGGCGATGCGCTTGATGTCGGTGGTGAAGGTCTTGGCGAACGGCACGTAGAACGTCGGGGACCCGCCCGCGTGCGGAAAGATGTACAGCGTTGGCGCCTGGCCTGTCACGCGGTCACCCTACCGCGTGCGCTACCCCGCGACCGGCGTCTGTTCGTCGTAGGGCGAGCCGAAGTCGGGTACGACCTGGTAACCGCGCCTGCGGGCGCGGCTCGCGTCACACCGGATCAGCATGTTCAGGCCGACGAAGGCCCCCATGTCGAAGAGCATCGGGGTGACCAGGCGGTTGTGGACGAACCCGAACGCGAGGCCGGTGGACGGATCGGCCCAGCCCAGCGAACCACCGAGGCCGACGTGGCCGAATCCGGGCATCATCGCCAGCGGCAGACCGTGGTAGCCGTGATGGAAGGCCAGCGGCACGAAGAGGTTCCAGTCCGGCGACCAGTCGATGCGGCCGGTCAGTCCGTTGGCGGTTCGCGGCGACAGGAACTGGCCGCCGTCCATCCTGCCCTCGTTGGCGATCGCGCCGTACATCTTGGCCAGCCCACGCGCGGTCGCGACCGCGTTGGCCGACGGGATCTCCGAGTCCAGAAACGGGGTGTCGCCCTGGATGACGGCCTTCATGCCGGTGAAATACATCGCACCGAAGGCGCCCGACAACTGCCAGCCCGCCACCCGGGGCGCGAAGAAATCGAAGATCGGGTTGTGGAAGGTGCTCTGCGGGGCCAGTACCTGCGCCGCCTGCGTCGGCGCGTCGACGGGCGGGCGCCCCAGGTGCAGCCCGTCGGTGTTCAACGGGCCCGCCAGCTCCGTGCGGAACAGTTCACGCATGCCCCTACCGGTGACCGCGCGGGCCAGCCCGGACAGCAACCAGCCGTAGGTCAGGGCGTGGTAGGCCGACCGTCCGACCAGCAACCGGTTGACGGGGGCGGCCGCCAGCCGCTTCTCCATCAGCTCATGGTCGAGCAGGTCACCCTTGGTGAGGCCGTTGAGCTGGGACAGCCCGGAGCGGTGGCGCATCACGTCGCGCACGGTGATGTCCGTCTTGCCGTTCGCCCCGAAGTCGGGCCAGTAGTCGGCCACCGGGACGTCGTAGTCGATCAGGCCGCGGTCGACCAGCCGGTGGATGACCGTGGAAGCCATCCCCTTGGTCGCCGAGAACACCATGGCGCCGGTGTCGGCGCCCCAGCGCACGGTGCCACGCCGGTCGGCATAGCCGGTCCAGACATCCACCACCGGCTGTCCGTGCAGGTATACCGAGAGCGCTCCGCCGCCGAACCAGCGGCCGGGAAACATCTGCGCGAACGCCAGCAGGGTCGGGGCGAAATGTGAATCCGCCGCGCCCTGGACACCGTGCGGGAGCGCACCATTGCGCCCCCGCGTGGAGACCTCCGTCACAGGTATGAATTTACCTGCAACCCCGGCTAATAATGTGCGTGTTACTGATCTGTTAAATACCCACGGGAGCACCGGGCCGACGGGTAGCGCGGGCTAATGTTTGGCCGCTCCGAGTATCCGTTCGGCCGCCAGCGCCGGCGTCAGCTCGCCCTCGCGCACCTGACGCTCCACCTCACCGCGGATGGCGCGGACCTCAGGGTTGGACATCACCCGGTCCAGCACCGTGTCGCGCACCATCGACCAGGTCCAGTCGATTTGCTGGGCGCGGCGCTTGGCGTCGAACTCCCCGGCCTCGCTGAGCACCCGCCGATGCTTCAGCACGGTGTCCCACAGCTCGGCAAGGCCCGTACCCTCCATCGCGCTCATCGTGAGAACCGGTGGGCGCCAAAGACTTTCACGAGGATGGATCAGCCGCATCGCGCCGGAGAGCTCGCGCGCGGCGACCTTTGCCTCGGCGGCGTGGGCTCCGTCGGCCTTGTTGACGACGACGATGTCCGCGAGTTCGAGGACACCCTTCTTGATGCCCTGCAGCTGATCCCCGGTGCGCGCCAGGGTCAGGAACACGAACGTATCCACCATGTTGGCGACGGTGACCTCGGACTGACCGACCCCGACCGTCTCGACCAGGATCACATCGAAGCCGGCCGCCTCGAGCAGCACGATCGTCTCGCGGGTCGCCCTGGCCACCCCGCCGAGGGTGCCCGAGGTCGGCGACGGCCGGATGTAGGCATCCGGATGCACGGCCAGGCGGGCCATCCTGGTCTTGTCGCCCAGGATCGATCCGCCCGTGCGGGTCGAGGATGGGTCGACGGCCAGCACCGCCACCCGCTGCCCGCCGTCGATCAGGTACATGCCGAGCGCCTCGATGGTGGTGGACTTCCCCACCCCCGGCACGCCGGTGATGCCGACGTGCAGGGCCCGGCCGGCGTCGGGCATCAACGCGAGCAGCAGTTCCTGGGCCTTGGCCCGGTGGTCGGACCTCGTCGATTCGACCAGCGTGATGGCACGCGCCAACGCCGACCGGTCACCATTGCGGAGCGCCCCGGCGAGCTCGTGAACAGTCGGGGCGACAGTGGGTGCCATTTGCCTCAGGTCAGCCGAGTTCGTAGCCCAGCCGCTTGGCCAGCTTCTTCAGTAGGTCGATGGCGGCGTCGGCGATCACCGTCCCCGGCGGGAAGATCGCGGTAGCGCCGGCCTGATAAAGCTCGCCGAAGTCACCGGGCGGGATCACCCCGCCGACCACGATCATGATGTCGGACCTGCCGACCTCGGCCAGCGCGTCGCGCAGCGCCGGCACCAGCGTCAGGTGACCGGCGGCCAGCGACGACACCCCGACGACGTGCACGTCGTTGTCGGCGGCTTGGCGGGCCACCTCCTCCGGCGTGGAGAACAGCGAGCCGACGTCCACGTCGAAGCCGATGTCGGCGAAGGCGGTGGCGATCACCTTCTGACCGCGGTCGTGGCCGTCCTGCCCCATCTTGGCGACCAGGATGCGCGGCCTGCGGCCGTCCGCCTCGGCGAACGCCTCCACCAGTTCGGTTGCGGCACCCACGTTGCTCGTCCTCCCCACCTCGTCGCGGTACACGCCTGCGATCGTGCGGATCTCCGCCTGGTGGCGCCCGTACACCTTCTCCAGCGCATCGGAGATCTCGCCGACGGTGGCCTTGGCCCGCGCCGCGTCGATGGCCAGCGCCAGCAGGTTGTCGTCCAGCCCGCTACCGCCCAGACCACCGGCCGCGCGGGACAGTTCCGCCAGCGCGGCGTCGACGGCGGCCTGGTCGCGCTCAGCGCGCAGCCGTTCCAGTTTGGCGATCTGCTCGGCGCGCACCCGGCTGTTCTCGACCTTGAGGACCTCGATCTCCTGATCCTCGTCGACCTGGTACCGGTTCACCCCGATCACGGTCTGCTGACCCGAATCGATGCGGGCCTGCGTGCGCGCGGCCGCCTCCTCGATGCGCAGCTTGGGGATGCCGTCGCTGATCGCCTGGGCCATCCCGCCGTGTGCGGCCACCTCGTCGATGTGTGCGCGCGCCTTCTCGACGAGCTGGTGGGTAAGCCATTCGACGTAGTACGAACCGCCCCACGGATCGATCGGGCGGGTGGTGCCCGACTCCTGCTGCAGCAGCAGCTGGGTGTTGCGGGCGATGCGGGCCGAGAAGTCCGTCGGCAGCGCGAGCGCCTCGTCGAGCGCGTTGGTGTGCAGCGACTGGGTGTGCCCCTGGGTGGCGGCCATCGCTTCGATACAGGTGCGTGCGACGTTGTTGAACACGTCCTGGGCGGTCAGCGACCAGCCCGACGTCTGCGAATGTGTGCGCAGCGACTGCGATTTGGCGCTCTTGGGGTCGAACTGTCCGACCAGCTCGCTCCACAGCAGCCTGCCCGCGCGCAGCTTGGCCACCTCCATGAAGAAGTTCATCCCGATGCCCCAGAAGAACGACAGCCGGGGTGCGAACTTGTCGATGTCCAGCCCGGCATCCAGCCCGGCCCTGATGTACTCGGCGCCGTCGGCAAGCGTGTAGGCAAGCTCCAGGTCGGCGGTCGCCCCGGCCTCCTGGATGTGATAGCCCGAGATGGAGATCGAGTTGAACCGCGGCATCTTGGCGCTGGTGTAGCCGAAGATGTCGGAGATGATCCGCATCGACGCCTTCGGCGGATAGATATAGGTGTTGCGGACCATGAACTCCTTGAGGATGTCGTTCTGGATGGTCCCGGCAAGCTTCTCCGGCGGCACCCCCTGCTCCTCGGCGGCCACCACATACAGCGCCAGCACCGGCAGCACCGCCCCGTTCATCGTCATCGACACGCTGACCGAGCCGAGGTCGATCCCGTCGAACAGCTGGCGCATGTCGAGGATCGAGTCGATGGCCACACCCGCCATGCCCACGTCGCCCTGGACGCGGGGATGATCAGAGTCGTAGCCGCGGTGGGTGGCCAGGTCGAAGGCGACCGACAGGCCCTTCTGGCCCGCCGCCAGGTTGCGGCGGTAGAACGCGTTGGATTCCGCGGCGGTGGAGAACCCGGCGTACTGGCGGATGGTCCAGGGCTGGTTGACGTACATCGTCGGGTAGGGCCCGCGGATGTAGGGCACCGCACCGGGGAAGCTGTCCAGCGGATAGCCCGCCGCGACCGCGCCGTCCCGGTCGGCGCTGGTGTAGACGGGTTTGACGTCGATGCCCTCCGGCGTGGCCCAGCCCAGCTGGTCGGGGGTGTATCCGTGGGCGGCGGCAGCGGCGGCCACGTGCTCCGCGACGTCGGCATCGGTGGGCGGCTGGGTCGCCGTTCCGCCGTCCAGAGGGACGTCCTGGAAGCTGCCGATCTCGCCGACACCCTGTGTGCTACTCGCAGTCATGATCACGCTCCCAATGTGCTGAGCAGGTTGGACAATGCCGATACTGCGTCAATCTTGGCGGTGAGGTAGTCGTCCGGCTGGTTGGCCGCCTCGGCGACCGCCTTCTGTGGACCGGCGAGGTAGATCGTGCCCGCGCCCGCGGCGCGTGCCGCGGCGACGACGTCGGATGCCTCGGTGGCGTACCGCGCGTCGGTGCCGCAGATCACGGCAACCGGGGCACCCGCATCCGACACCGCCGCACCCACGCCGGCGGCGTCGAGGGTGCCGGGGTTCACCGCCTCGATGCCGCCCGAGGCCAGCAGGTTAGCGGCGAAGGTGGTGCGGATGTTGTGTTCAGCCAGCGGGCCGAGCGGCAGCAGCAGCACCTTCGGGCGCGATCCGGTCCGTTCCAGGTGGCGGTCGGAGCGGTCCCGCAGCGCTTCGAATGCGGCCCCGTACCGGTGCACCGACGACGGGGTGTCGGCTTCGGGCACCGGCGGTTCCGCGAGATTCGGGTACTCGTTGACACCGGTGAGCGAGGTGCGCCGGTGGGCGATGTCGTCGGCCCGGCGCGCCGCGACGTCACCGATCTGGGCCGCCACGTAGTCGCGCGCGTCGGCGAAACCGCCACGCGCCTCGATCTGCTGGAAGTGCTGCCACGCCTGTTCGGCCAGCTCACGGGTGAGGTCCTCGACGAACCAGGACCCGCCCGCCGGGTCCAGCACCCGCCCGATATGTGACTCCTCGAGCAGCAGCAGCTGGGAGTTCCGGGCGATGCGCCGCGCGAACGGGGTGTAGCTGCGCGGCGCGCCACCCGGGATGGCGACGTCGAACGGGTGGACCAGCACGGTGTCGGCTCCGCCGACCCCGGCACCGAATGCGGCCAGCGTCGTGCGCAGCATGTTCACCCACGGATCGCGCTGCGCCATCATCGGCAGCGAGCTGACGACGTGCACGGTCGCCCCGCCCGCCTCCCCCGCCCCGGCGACTTCGGCCACCCTGGCCCAGAGCTGGCGCGCGGCGCGCAACTTGGCGATCGTCATGAACTGATCGTCATCGGCCGCGTACCGGAAGCTGATCTGGCGCAGTGCATCGGGGACGGCGATCCCGCCCTCGCCGAGCAGCCGCAGGTAGGCCACTGCCGCCGCGATGCTGCCCGCGATCTCCCACGACGCGCTGGCACCCGCATTGTGGAACGCGGGGCCGTCGACGGTGATCGCGCGCACCGAACCGCCGAAGCCGATCGCCTTCGCCGCGGCGGCGACCACGTCGGCGATCTCGGGGCCGCCCCGGTTCTCCAGCGGCGCGGTCAGCGGATCGGCACCCAGATCCACCGACAGGCGCGAGCGCTGATCGTCGTCGAGCCCGGTCAGCAGGGCCAACAGCGCGTCGGTCGCGGCCAGGTAGTCGGCGCCATCCCCGCGGATGTCGCGGGTGTCGAGGATCACCGGCACCAGGTCGACGAAGACCCCCTCGAGCAGCCGGTCCAGCTCGGCGGGCGCGACGCCGTCGGGACCGCCGACCCGCAGCACCAGGGCGCTGACGCCCTCGGTGAGCGCCAGCAGCACCGCCCCGTTGCCGTCCTCCACACCCGATCCCGCGACGGGGAACTCCTCGGCCACCTTCCAGCCGGACTTGACGTCGCGCAACGCGTCGGCGCCGCGGACGAAGGGCCAGTCCCCCGGCAGCGGCGGCTCCGGCACCGTGTCGAGGCTGGTGTACAGCGGCCGCACCGCGAAGCCCTCATAGGTCGGGGAGTCCAGCAGCCGTTCCGGTTCGGCGGGCAGATCGGCCGGATCGCGCCGGGTGCTCTTCGCAAGCACGGCGGCCACCGCCGCGCGCCATCGGTCGCGTTCGGATTCCACAGCACCGCTGGCACTGGACCCCAAACCGGACACCGCATCTCCTGTCGTCGCAGCGTGCGAGCGAATCGCCCGCCCATGAGGCTAAATGATCGCCGTCACACCGGTGTGTCCCGGGCCGAGACAGCACGGCGATGCGGACAAGTGTTGTTAACGAATTGCCCGTAGTCTTGGAGATCGTGAAATCCGCTGTCATTGCGCTGCGCGCTGCGGTTATCGCCGCGGCCCAGCAGCTGCCGTGGCGGCGCTTCGTCCCCGCCGTGGTGGCGGTCGTGATCCTTGCCGCAATCGCGTTGCTGGTTCCGCTGCCCACGGCGGTGCAACTTCGAGACTGGGCCACCTCGGTCGGTCCGTGGTTCCCGCTCGCCTTCCTCGCCGCGCATTCCCTGGTGACCGTGCTCCCGTTCCCCCGCACCGCCTTCACCCTGGCCGCAGGTTTGCTGTTCGGACCGGCGCTCGGCGTGGCGATTGCGGTGGTGGCCAGCACGCTCAGTGCCGTGCTGGCGATGCTGCTGATCCGCGCGGTCGGCTGGCAACTCAATCGGCTGATCAAGCATCCGCGCATCGATTCGCTCGACGACCGCCTCCGTGAGCGAGGCTGGCCGGCCGTCCTGGCGATGCGGATGATCCCCGCCGTTCCCTTCTCGGTGCTGAACTACACGGCGGGCGCGTCCGCGGTGCGCATGACCCCCTACACGGTCGCCACCGTCGCCGGGCTGCTCCCGGGCACAGCCGCCGTGGTAATCCTCGGTGACGCGCTGACCGGCAACGTCAGCCCGCTGCTGTTCCTGGTGTCGGCGTGCACCGCCGCTGTCGGCGTGGCCGGTCTGATCTACGAGATCTTCGCGCACCGCAGGCAGCATCGCGCCAAACCCTGACTCACCCAGACCCTGACGCACCCAAACCCTGACGCACCGACGATCACCGCCCTCACGGCGCCCGGTGCGCACCGCCCCCTGGCGGCGGGGCGTACTGGGGCGTCTGCGACGTCTGCGGGGTGAAGTTCGCGGTGATGGGCTGGGTCGGCAGCGAGGGTGTCGGGGGTTTCGAGGGCAGCGGGGGTGTCCGGGGCGTCACCACATCGGAAGCCGACGTGCTGCGGGCGTCGGCCTCCGCCTTGGCGACCGCCTGCACGATGGCCGGATCGGACTGGGTGGAGAACCATTCGGCGACCTCGTCGCTGTCGTCTTCGGGCCTGGACAGATCGTCCTCCACCGGTGACGGCTGGTAGCGGAACACCCCGTCGTCCCCCGGCGCGCCCAGCATCTTGGTGAAACCCTGCAGTGCGGATCCGAAGTCGCTGGGCACCACCCACACCTTGTTTGCCTCGCCCTGCGCCATCTTCGGCAGCGTCTGCAGATACTGGTACGCCAGCAGTTCCGGAGTGGGCCGTCCGGCCTTGATGGCGGCGAACGTCTTCTCGATGGCCTTCGCCTGACCCTGCGCCTGCAGATACTGCGCCGCACGCTCACCCTGGGCCCGCAGGATCCGCGACTGCCGATCGGCCTCGGCGGCCAGGATCGCGGCCTGCTTGGCGCCTTCCGCCGCCAGGATCTGGGACTGCTTCTGCCCCTCGGCCTGCTTGATCGAGGACTCCCGCACACCCTCGGCGGTCAGGATCATCGCGCGCTTCTCGCGGTCGGCCTTCATCTGCTTTTCCATCGACTCCTGGATGGACGGCGGCGGGTCGATCGCCTTCAGTTCGACGCGGGCGACCCGCAGACCCCACTTGCCCGTGGCCTCGTCGAGCACACCACGCAGCTGGGCGTTGATCTGGTCGCGTGAGGTCAGCGTCTGCTCGAGCGTCATCCCACCCACGACGTTGCGCAACGTGGTGGTGGTCAGCTGCTCGACGCCGACGATGTAGTTGCTGATCGCGTAGACCGCGGCCTGCGGGTTGGTGACCTGGAAGTACACGACGGTGTCGATGTGCAGCGTCAGGTTGTCCTCGGTGATCACCGGCTGGGGCGGGAAGGACACCACCCGCTCACGCAGGTCGACGCGCGCCCGGATGCGGTCGATGAACGGCAGCAGCAGCGTCAGCTGTCCGCTGACCGTACGGCTGTAGCGGCCGAGCCGCTCGATGACCGCGGCCTCGGCCTGCGGTATCAGCGCGACCGACTTCGCCACGACGACGACCGCGAGCACCACCAAGACTGCCAGCAACACCAGCCCGGCGATCGCACCTTCCATGCCCGATCCTTCCCTCGTCCTTTGCCCCGGCCCCTGAGCTGAGCGGTCCCAGCCCTTGACCGGCTATTCGTTCTTCCAGACCACGGCGGTGGCGCCGTCGATGTGCATGACGGTCACCTGATCGCCGACCTCGTAGACGTCGTGCGCGTTGAGTGGACGAGCCGTCCACACCTCGCCCTCGAGCTTGACCTGCCCGTGGTGCTGGGTGACCTGATCGAGCACGAGCGCCGACTTACCCTCGAGCGCCTCGATGCCGCTCTCCAAGGCCTGCGCCGACTGCAGCCTCCTGCGCAGCGCGGGCCGGACACCGGCGAGCAGCAACACCGAAACCACCAGGAACACCACGCCGTCCAACCAGATCGGCCCGTCGAACAACCAGCTCGTGCCCGCGGCGGCCAGCGCGCCGCCGCTGAGCATCAGCAGGAACATGTCGCCGGTGAGCACCTCGGCCCCCGCCAGCGCCAGCGCGGCAATCAGCCAGATCAACGGCACCAGCATGAAACCAGCCTAGCGTGAACCCGACCCCGAAAGCTGCTTACAACTACACTGCGGAAATCATGTGGTGTCCCAGTGCAACACTCGCGGTGTGGGCCAATGCCTGGCTCGCAGGGTCGGCCGCGCCCGACGACGTCCTTGACGCGCTATCACTGTGGGCGCCAAGACATTCCGTGACAGCCTATGACTCCGTTGCCGCGACCCGCACCGGGCTTCCCTGGCCGGATCTGAACCACTCGGGCGCGGTGTCGCTGTTGCAGACGCTGCGGACGTCGGCGGGCCGGACGCCGGGCGGTCCGATGATCGGGGTGGCGCTGCCCGTACCGGGTGATGTACGGGGACTGCCCGCGGGGACGCAGTTCCAGCGCGACGCACTGGCCACCGGGGAGGCGCTCGTCGTCTCCGGTGAGACGACCGTCGGCCTGGTGCCGGACTTCGAATTCGATGACGCGGGACAGGACCCCGACGACGAGCCGGAACCCTCAGCCCTGGCGTGGACGGTGTATTCGATGCCCAAAGCACCCGGCGCGGGACATCTCGACCTTGGCGAGGCGGAGTACGAGTTGCGCGCGGCGGTCCGGTCGGCCGCCGACGCATTGGGTGCGCTGCGGGCAGGGGCGGCGGGTGCCGACGTCGCCGACCCTCGCGGCCTCGTCGAACAGGTGCTGGAATCCGCAGGTGCACACCGGATCCCGGCGCATGCGCCGGAGCGGGCGCTGCGAGTGCTTGAGAACGCGGCCCATATCGATGCGATCATCACCGTGAGTTCGGGGCTGATGCCGATCGGCCTGCAGTCCTCGTCGGAGGTTCAGATCGCCAGTGACGCCTTGCGCCCGCTGACCACCGTGGTGCGCTCGGCCCGGATGGCCGCCATCAGCGCGATCCTGCAGTCGGCCTGGCGGTAGGCGCCGGGCGGCAGACCTGCGAGCAGGGCACGCCGTCGACACTGAACCCAAGACCCGGCGCCGGATCGGGCCCGCTCACCCGCGCGGGCTCGCGTCCATAGCGAAGTTCATCGATGAGATCGGCCGCCAGCCGGGCGAATCGGCGGTCGGAGTTGGGTGTGCTCGCGCGGGCGAACGCGATCCCGGCGTGCTCGGCCTGCAGTCGCAGTTCGTGGTCGAGGTCCCACACCACCTCGATGTGATCGGCCACGAACCCGATCGGGCAGACGATCACCGCCCGGGTGTCGCCGGCGGCGAGGGTGGCAAGGTGGTCGCCGACATCCGGTTCGAGCCAAGGGATCTGCGGCGGGCCGGACCGTGACTGCCACACCATGTCATAGGTTTGACAGCCGGCGGCGGCCGCGACAAGCCTTGCCGCATAGTGCACCTGGCGGCTGTAGAGGTTCGGGCCATAGCGGTCGTCGGCGGCGACCGGCACCGAATGGGCGGTGAACACCAGCCTGGCCTCAGCGCGCAGGTCTGCCGGGATGACCTCCGCCGCATCGGCGATCGCGTCGGCGAACATCTCCACGAACAGCGGATGGTCGAAGTACTGGCGCAGCTTGACCAGTTCCGGCGCGCCGGATCCGGCCGCCCGTCTGGCCCGTGCGATGTCCTCGACGTACTGCATACAGCTGGAGTAGCCACCCCACGCCGAGGTGGCGAACACCGCCGCCCGGCGAATGCCGTTGTCCCGCATGGCCGACACCGAGTCCTCGACGAACGGTTCCCAGTTGCGGTTGCCGAAGTACACCGGCAGGTCGGCGCCGCGGTCGCTCAGTTCGCGCTCCAGTTGCCCGATCAGGTCGCGGTTGATGCCGTTGATCGGTGAGACGCCGCCGAAGTGCAGATAGTGTTCGGCGACGTCGTCGAGCCGTTCGGGCGGGATACCGCGACCCCTGGTCACGTTCTCCAGGAACGGACGGACCTGATCTGGACCCTCGGGGCCGCCGAAGGAGAGCAACAGGACTGCATCGAACTTCATCAGAAATCCATCAGAAATCCATCACAGCAACTGGGTGTGCGCCCCGCCGTCGGCGTACACGACGGTGCCCGTGGTGGCGGGCAGCCAGTCGGACAGCAGCGCGCACACGGTCTTGGCCACCGGCGTCGGATCCTTCATGTTCCAGCCGACCGGCGCGCGCTGGTCCCAGCCCTCCTCGAGGAGCTTCATCTGCGCACCCGCCTCGTCACCGAGCGCCCCGCCGACGATGGCGCTCATGGCCAGCGTCCGGATGGGTCCGGCGGCAACGAGATTCGAACGCACACCGACCTTGCCCGCCTCGCGCGCGACGAACCGGTTGACCGACTCCAGCGCGCTCTTGGCCACCGTCATCCAGTTGTAGGCGGGCATGGCCCGGGTCGGGTCGAAGTCCATGCCGACGATGCTGCCGCCGACATTCATGATCGGAAGCGCCGCCTTGGCCAGCGAGGCGTACGAATACGCAGAGATGTGGATGCCCTTGGCCACGTCCTCATAAGGGGCGTCGAAGAACGGGTTGATGCCCATCCCGCTCTGCGGCATGAAACCGATCGAGTGCACCACCCCGTCGAGTTTGTTGCCCTCACCGATGACTTCGGCGATCCGGCCCGCCAGCGAGTCGAGATGGTCGGAGTTCTGCACGTCGAGTTCCAGCAGCGGCGCCTTCTCGGGCAACCGGTCGGCGATCCGCTGGATCAGCTTCATCCGGTCGAAACCGGTGAGCACCAACTCGGCTCCAGCCTCCTGGGCGACCTTGGCGATGTGGAACGCGATGGACGAGTCGGTGATGATCCCCGTGACGAGGATTCGCTTGCCTTCGAGTATGCCTGCCATTGTCTTCTTTCTCCGTCGGTGTGTACTCAGTGACCCATGCCCATGCCGCCGTCGACCGGGATCACCGCACCGGCGATGTAGCTGGCATCCTCGGAGGCCAGGAAGCTGACCGCGCCGGCGACCTCCTCGGCGGTGCCGACCCGCTTGGCGGGGATGAAGTCCAGCGCCCCCGCCTGGACCCGCTCGTCCAGCGCGCGGGTCATCTCGGTGTCGATGAAGCCGGGAGCGACCACGTTGGCGGTGACGCCGGCCTTGGACAGCTCGCGGGAGATCGAGCGTGCCATGCCGATCAAGCCGGCCTTGGAGGCCGCGTAGTTGGCCTGGTTGCCGATGCCCCAGCTGCCGGAGACCGAACCAACGAAGATGATCCGGCCGAACCGCTTGCGGTACATGGACATCGATGCGCGCTGGGCCACCCGGAACGCCCCCGTGAGGTTCGCATCGATGACCTTCTCGAACCTCTCCTCGGTCATCCGCATCAGGAACGCATCCGCGGAGATGCCTGCGTTGGACACCAGCACCTCGACGGCTCCCTGGTGCTCCTCGACCGCTTTGAAGGCGCGGTCGACGGCCTCGTTGTCCGTCACGTCGCACTCGACGCCGAACAGACCCTCCGGAGCGCCGGAGCCGCGATGGGTGACGGCGACCTTGTGCCCGTCGGCGGCCAGGCGGCGCGCGATGGCCAGTCCGATGCCCCGGTTACCACCGGTCACCAGTACCGAACGGGAGACGAACGCGGGGCGACCCGCGTCGGACTCACCTGCGGTGTCGGCAGTGTTCTCGGTGACAGTCATGCCCGTCAACTTAGTAGGTGCCCCGCGTTCCTAAGAAATCGCCTTAGCAGGGGCAGGGGCCGGTACCGGCTAGTTGGGCAGTCGGCGGTTGATCAGCAGCGCCGCGAGGGCGGCGAGTGCGAGCACCAGCGAGCCGAGCCGCAGCCAGCCGACGCTGGCGTCGCCCTTGATGGTCTCGTAGCCGATCTGCTCCTGCAGGCTGGTGAACACCTCTTTGAGCTGCTCCAGACTGGACGCCGTGTAGGCGTTGCCGCCGGACAAGTCGGCGATCTTCTTGAGCATCTCGTCATCGACGGGCACCGGCTGCCGCTGCTCGTTGATCTCGACGTAGCCGTACGGCGTGCCGAACGAGACGGTCGAGATGGGCACCCCCTGGTCCTTGGCCGTGCGGGCCGCGGTGAACGCCCCCTTGGGGTTGTCCGGGTTGGATGGCACGGTCTCTTTGCCATCTGACATCAGCACGATCCGGGCGGGTGGCGGCTCATCACCTCCACCGATCACCGCTCCCACCGTGGCGATGGCCTGCAGCGCCGTGAAGATACCCTCACCGGTGGCCGTTCGGTCGGCCAGCTGGAGTTTGTCGATCGCGTTCTTGGTCGCTTCGCGGTTGGTGGTCGGAGATACCAGCACGGTGGCGGTCCCGGCGTAGGCGATCAGCCCGAGATTGATGCCGGGGGTCAGCTGGTCCGCGAACTGTTTGGCGGCCTCCTGCGCGGCGACGAGCCTGCTGGGCGCGACGTCGGTGGCGCGCATGGACTGCGACACGTCGATCACCAGCATCACCACCGCGCGGTTGCGCGGGATCCGGACGTCGTGGGTCGGCCCCGCCATCGCGATGGTCAGCAGCACCAGCGACGAAACCAGCAGGATAGCGGGCAGGTGGCGCCATCGGGTGGGCCGCTTGGGCGCGACGCTCTCCAGCAGTTCCATGTTCGCGAAGCGCAGGATGCGTCGCTGCCGGGCCAGCTGGACCACGACGTACAGGCCGACCAACCCCAGAATCGCGAACAGGAACAGGAAGAACCACGGGTGTTCGAACCCTGACAGCGTCATCGGCCCGAGCAACGGTAAAGTCATGTGCTGCTTGTCATTTCATATGTCAAGTGGTCGTCGTATGGCACTGGCTCATCGTCATCGCGCCGCCATGGCGCCACGCCTGCGACTCGCCACGAACCGGACCACGTCGGCGATCCAGTCCCGGTCGGTGCGAAGGGTCAGCAGCGGCGCGTCGCAGCGGCGCAGGGTGCGCGCCACCTCGGCACGGTGGGCGGCGGCGGCCCTCGCGAAGTCATCCCGCAGCTGCTCGTCGATGGTGAACTCGCGGGTGACACCCGATTCGGTGTCCTGCAGGACGACGTCGCCGACCGCGGGCAGCTCGATATCGCGCGGATCGAGCACCTCGATGCCGAGCACCTCGTGGCGCCCGGCGATCGCGCGGAGCGGGCGCATCCAGTTGATCGGTCCGAGGAAGTCGCTGATGATCACCGCCATGCCGCGGCGGCGCTCCGGGCGGCGCAGCGCGTCGATGGCGGTGGCCAGGTTGCCGCGCACCCCGGCCGGCGCCTTCGGAGTGGTGGCGATGGCCCGCAGCAGCTCCTGCTCGTGCATCCGGCCGGACAGCGCCGGAACGCGGCGCATGGTGTCGCCGTTGGAGATGATCGCGCCGAGCCGGTTGCCGCCGCCGCTGTTGAGGAAGGCGATCGCGGCCGCGGCGGCGACCGCGAGGTCGCGCTTCTCGCAGCCTGCGGTGCCGAAGTCGAGGCTGGCGGACATGTCGACCACCAGCCAGGTCTCCAGCTCCCGGTCGGCGATCATCTCCCGCACATGCGGCGTGGTCGTGCGGGCCGTCACCGACCAATCCATCCTGCGCACGTCGTCGCCCGGCTGATAGATCCGCGATTCGCCCGGCTCCGAACCCGGGCCGGGCATCAGGCCGAGGTGATCGCCGTGCAGCACACCGTCGAGCTTTCGCCGTACGGTCAGCTCGAGTTTGCGCAGCGCCGCCGACAGCGCGGGGTCACGGATCTCTCCGCGCTGCAGCGACGGCAGGTCGACACTCCTGCCTTTCGAGTTGGTCATGCCTTTCGGATCGGTCACAGTGGCCCAGTAGCCCGGGTCATCGACCGCCCGCCGCGGCCGCAGCGGCGGGCATCACGGGCGGCACCGAATGCCCTTGCTGCGGAATGGCGTTCACCTGCGGCAGCGCAACGGTCTGCAGGATCCGGTTGACCACAGTCTCCGAGGAGATCTCGTCGGCGAGCGCGTCGTAGGTCAGCACCAGCCGGTGGCGCAGCACATCGGGGATGACCTCCACGACGTCCTGGGGGATCACGTAGTCACGGCCGCGGACCAGGGCCAGCGCGCGCGCCGCGGCGATGATGCCCAGCGAGGCACGCGGCGAGGCGCCGTAGGCGATCCACGCCCTGGCGTCGGGCATCCCGAACTTCTCCGGCTCGCGGGTGGCGGTGACGATGCGGACCACATAGTCCACCAGCGCGTGGTGCACGAAGGTGTTGGCGGCGACGTCCTGCAGCCGCAGCAGATCCGTCGGCGTGAGGATCTGTTTGGGCTCGGGCGGCTTGACGCCCATCCGATAGATGATCTCGCGCTCTTCCTCGGGCGACGGGTAGTCGATGTTCAGCTTGAACAGGAAGCGGTCGCGCTGGGCCTCCGGGAGGGCGTACACACCCTCCTGCTCGATGGGGTTCTGGGTCGCCATGACCAGGAATGGCTGCGGCAGTGGGAAGGTCTTGCCGCCGATGGAGATCTTGCGCTCGGCCATCACCTCGAGAAGGGCGGACTGCACCTTGGCCGGTGCGCGGTTGATCTCGTCGGCGAGCAGGAAGTTCACCACCACCGGGCCGAGCTCGATGTCGAACTCCTCTTTACCCTGCCGGTAGATGCGCGTGCCGACGATGTCGGTGGGCACCAGGTCGGGGGTGAACTGGATACGGGCGAACGAGCCGCCGACCACCTTCGCGAACGTCTCCACCGCCAGCGTCTTGGCCACGCCGGGCACACCCTCGAGCAGCACGTGCCCCTTGGCGAGCAGGCCGACCAGCATGCGCTCGACCAGCCGGTCCTGGCCCACGATGATCCGCTTGACCTCGAAGATCGCACGCTCGAGCGTGTGGACCTCCGACTGCAGCCCGCCATTATTCGGAGACGGGCTCTGAGACGGGTTCGGTGACGTGTTATGAGATGCGTTCTGGGACGTGTTCGGGGATCCGCTCGGCCCCGGGGGCGCAGCGTGGGCGCCGGGCGTGTAGCCCTGGGCCGGGCTCATGCCGGAATACCCCCCGGCGGCCTGCGGCGGCCCACTCGGTGACGTCATCTACGGACCTCCCACTGCTCGTTCCCTGAATCGCTCGTCGTCAACTATTCCAGGCGGGCCGGAATCCGTCGACGTGCACCGGCGGACGCGCCGGTTTGCTCAGCGGAAACTCAGGATTCGATGATCCGTGCGGCGTAGGGCTGAAGGCCGGCGCGCCGCACCGGGCTGACCGTGACTTGGCCGGCGCTGCCCGAGGATTCGAGCATCTGCCCGCCGCCGAGGTAGATCGCGACGTGTTGGCTGCCCCCGGGGCCCCAGAACAGCAGATCGCCCCGTTTGGCCTGGGTGACCGGCACTTTGCGGCCGGTGTTGTACTGGTCGCCGGAGTACTTCGGGATCAGCACACCCACCCCGGCGTAAGAGAACTGGGTGAACCCGGAACAGTCGTAACCGACGATGTTCGCCCCCGAGCCGACGCCGGTGCTCGGTCCACCGGGTTTGCCGCCGCCCCACGAGTAGGGCACGCCGCGCTGGGAGGCGCCACGGCGGATCACGTATTCGATGGCCTGCGGACCGCGCACCAACCCCGGTGCGACGGCGGCCGACGGCGGCGGAGCGAGCCCGATGCTGGACAGGAACTTGCGTCCGAGGTCCATCGTGACCTGGGTGGCCTGCGCCGTCGCGGCCAGCGATGCGTTCGCGATCGCGAGCGGGTCACCCGGCGCACCGGCGCTGAGCAGTTTCGGCAGCGTCGGATCCCACTGCCCGTCGTCGGGCTGAGCGGCCGCGGGCGCGGCAAGACCGAGCAGCAATGCGACGAGAACCGCGACGAGAGCGGGGAAAGCTAGTGACCGACGACGCACGCACTCACCATTCGATCAATCGCGTGACGTACGGCGTCATGCCGCTCGTGCGCACCGGAGAGACCTTCACGACCGAACCGGTATACGGCGCTTCGAGCATCTGCCCGTTGCCGAGATACATCGCCACGTGCTGGCTGGCGTTGGGACCGTAGAAGATCATGTCGCCGCGGCGCATCTGCGAGGACGGGACCTTCCTGCCCGCGTTGTACTGCGAACCGGAGTAGTGGTCGAGTTTGATGCCGACGCCGGCGAACATGTAGAGCATCAGGCCGGAGCAGTCGAAGCCCCTGGTGTTGCGCCCGCCGTCGATGCCGAAGCTGGGTCCCGCGGCGTTGCCGCCGCCCCAGGAATAGGGCACGCCGCGCTGGGCCAGACCGCGCTGGATCACGTATTCGGTGGCCTGGGGCCCGTACACGCGCGGGATGGCGCCGTTGGTGAAACCGGTCGGCGTCGGCAACAGGCCGATCTTCTGCAGGAACTTCCTGCCCATGTCCGCGGTGACCTGCGCCGAGGTCGCGGTGATGCCCAGCACCGCGTTGATGATCGCGATGGGATCGCCGCTGACGAACGCGCTGGGGATCGCGGGCAGGGTGGGATCCCACAGCGGGATGTCCCAACGGCCCGGTGCGGCCTGCGCGCCGGGTGCACGATCCCAGTCCTGGCCGGGAACGGCGGCCTGGGGGACGGCGGGCCTTGCGCCCGGCGCCGCGGCTTGGGGCGCGGCCTGGACCCGGGGAACGACCGGTGCTGCCGCCGAGCGCGCCGCCTCGAGCTTGGCCTGCGCGGCCGATCGTTCTGCGGACAGCCGGTCCAGTTCGCCCTGCTGCTCGCGGAATGTCTGCTGAGCCTGGGTGAGCGCCGAGACCGCCGTGTCCTGGCTGGCCAGCGCGTCGGCCGCGGCCTGGTCGGCCTTCTGCTTGGCCAGCCGAGCCGTGGACTCCCGGTTCACCTGCTCGGTGCGTGCCCGCTGCAGGTCGGCCATGACCTGCTGGGCGCTGACGGCGAGGGCCTGCCCGGTGGCCGCGGTGTCGAGCATGTCAGCCGGATCGGTGGCCGTCAGGTACGAACCCGACGGCCCGTTGACGTAGGTGGCCGCGGCGAACGTGTCGAAGCGACGTTGCGCGGCGGCGATCGCGGCGTCGGCGTCCTTGATTCCCTGTTGGCCGGCTTCCCACTGCTGCTGGGCGACCACCGCGGCGTCCCTGGCCGCCTGCACGTCGACGATCGCCTTGTTGACGGCTTCCTGTTGGGTCTGGATCGCGGCGCCGAGGTCCTGCAGCTGCTGGTTCGCATTTGCCACAGCGGCGACAAGTGAGGCGACACCGCCGGGATTGACCGGCTCGGCCGCGGCGGGCAGCGGACCGGACAGCGTTGCGGTGACCAAAATCCCTACGGTGAGCGGAACCGCACAGACTCGGCCGGAGGGCCGGTAGGCAGAGGCGCGAGCGGTGCGTCTCATTGGATTCAAGTCTCCTATGGCTCAACGCGAACGTGCCGACTACGGAGGGGCGCTCGTTGCACAGAAGTCACATGAAGCACTACTGCAACAATAAGTACCGAATGAACCGTACGTCACATCTGACGCTAAAGAAACTTCAGTCACAAATTACAGAATTGTAATTTGTCGGCTGTAACCGAAAAGTGATGTTCTGAATTTGCCGAATTGGCTAATGCCCGGGTTGCGTCGAGGCCGATCGGCGCGCCTGTACCTGCACAAACCGGGTTGCGGCGACGGCCCCCACGACCAGCACCACCAGCAGGATCGTGAACGCCGTCCACGGGAAATGGGATGTGGACAGCTCACCCACGAAATTCTTCGACGACTGGACCGGGTCGCCCGTCTTGGCCAGGTCCTGGCCCGCCTCCAGCGTCACGCGGTCGAATGCCGGGCTGTAGGTGCCCGCGAAGGACGGGCTGATCGCGAGGACCGTCGACCCCGGGTACGCCTGGCCCACCTCGGCGGCGATATCGCGCAACGGTGTGTCGATGGGCGGGTTGGTGCCGATCACGACGATCTTGAGGTCGATGCCTTCGTTGCGGGCATCGGCGACCACCTGACGCAACGCGGCCTCGTCCGCGCCGGGCGCGCTCACGCCGTCCTCGGCGACGTCCGCCTTGACCTGGTTGATGTCGACATCGGGCGGGATGTAGCCCGGCAGGAACGGGAGGACGTGCGGACCGGTCACAGGGGCACGGTACGCGATGTCCCGGCGGGCAGGAGCGAAGCGACACGGGGAGAGGTCCCGTCGATGCGACGCGAAAATCCCCGATTGGGGTGGCAGCGGGCGCAACCTGGCGGAAGGATGGTCCTCGGATGTCCGGGTATCAGGATTTAATGCAGGACAAGCGTACTGTTAAGATAGTGGCCGCCGCGACACAGCCCGTCACGGCGCAACCTAGCCGGGAGTTGATGTGAGCAGCAAGGATTCGTTCGGAGCCCATAGCACCCTGACCGTCGGGGACAAGAGTTACGAGATCTACCGCCTCGGTGCGGTCCCCGGCGCAGAGAAACTTCCCTACAGCCTCAAGGTGCTTGCCGAGAATCTGCTGCGCACCGAGGACGGCGCCAACATCACCAAGGACCACATCGAGGCGATCGCCAACTGGGATCCCTCGGCCGACCCGAGCATCGAAATCCAGTTCACCCCCGCCCGCGTGATCATGCAGGACTTCACCGGCGTGCCCTGCGTCGTCGACCTGGCCACCATGCGCGAGGCGGTCTCCGCCCTCGGCGGTGACCCGGAGAAGGTCAACCCGCTGGCTCCCGCCGAACTCGTCATCGACCACTCGGTGATCCTCGACGTGTTCGGCAACGCCGACGCCTTCGAGCGCAATGTCGAGCTGGAATACGAACGCAATGGCGAGCGCTACCAGTTCCTGCGCTGGGGTCAGGGCGCCTTCGACGACTTCAAGGTCGTCCCACCGGGCACCGGCATCGTGCACCAGGTCAACATCGAGTACCTGGCCCGAGTGGTCTTCGAGCGCGACGGGGTGGCCTACCCCGACACCTGCGTGGGCACCGACAGCCACACCACCATGGTCAACGGGCTGGGCGTGCTCGGCTGGGGGGTGGGCGGCATCGAGGCCGAGGCGGCCATGCTGGGCCAACCGGTGTCGATGCTCATCCCCCGGGTCGTCGGTTTCAAGCTCACCGGCGAGATCAACCCGGGCGTGACCGCTACCGACGTGGTGCTCACCGTCACCGACATGCTGCGCAAACACGGCGTCGTCGGCAAGTTCGTGGAGTTCTACGGCAAGGGTGTGGCCGAGGTGCCGCTGGCCAACCGCGCCACCCTCGGCAATATGAGCCCCGAATTCGGTTCCACCGCAGCGATGTTCCCCATCGACGAGGAAACCATCAACTACCTCAAGCTGACGGGCCGCTCCGAGGAACAACTCGCACTGGTCGAGGCGTACGCCAAGGAACAGGGCATGTGGCACAATCCCGACCACGAGCCCGCATTCTCCGAGTACCTGGAGCTCGACCTGTCCACCGTGGTGCCCTCCATCGCGGGCCCCAAGCGCCCCCAGGACCGGATCCTGTTGTCGGAGTCCAAGATTGCGTTCCGCAAAGACATCCACAACTACGTCGAGGAGAACCTGCCGACCCCGGAGACCAAGCTCGACGAGGCACTGGAGGAGTCCTTCCCGGCCAGCGATGTAGCCACACTGTCCTTCGCCGACGATGGTGCAGTCGATGCCACTCCTTCGGCCGCCAACGGTGCCGACGGTCGCCCGACCAAGCCGATCAAGGTCAGCTCCGAGGAGCGCGGCGAGTTCGTCCTCGACCACGGCGCCGTCGTCGTCGCGGGAATCACGTCGTGCACCAACACGTCCAACCCCTCGGTGATGCTGGGCGCCGCCCTGCTGGCCAAGAAGGCCGTCGAGAAGGGCCTGACGTCCAAGCCGTGGGTCAAGACCAACATGGCGCCCGGCTCTCAGGTGGTCACCGATTACTACAACAAGGCAGGCGTCTGGCCGTACCTGGAGAAGCTGGGCTTCTATCTGGGCGGCTACGGCTGCACCACCTGCATCGGCAACACCGGCCCGCTGCCCGACGAGATCTCCAAGGCCATCAACGACAACGACCTCTCGGTCACCGCGGTGCTCTCGGGCAACCGCAACTTCGAGGGCCGCATCTCCCCCGACGTGAAGATGAACTACCTGGCGTCCCCGCCGCTGGTGATCGCCTACGCGATCGCGGGCACCATGGACTTCGACTTCGAGGTCGATCCGCTCGGCACCGACCAGGCCGGCAACGACGTCTTCCTCAAGGACATCTGGCCCACGCCCGCCGAGATCGAGGAGACCATCGCGTCGTCGATCAACCGGGAGATGTTCACCGATTCGTACGCCGACGTGTTCAAGGGCGACGAACGCTGGCGGTCATTGCCCACCCCGGAGGGCAACACCTTCGAATGGGACGAGGCGTCCACCTACGTGCGCAAGGCGCCGTACTTCGACGGCATGCCCGCCGAACCGGAGCCTGTCACCGACATCAAGGGCGCCAGAGTGCTGGCCCTGCTCGGCGATTCGGTGACCACAGACCACATCAGCCCTGCGGGCGCGATCAAGCCGGGCACCCCGGCCGCCCAGTACCTGGAGGCCAACGGCGTGGCGCGCAAGGACTTCAACTCGCTGGGGTCGCGCCGCGGCAACCACGAGGTGATGATCCGCGGAACGTTCGCCAACATCCGGCTCAGTAACCAAGTGCTCGCCGGGTTGGGCGAGGTCGTCTCCGGCGGCTACACCCGCGACTTCACCCAGGAGGGCGGCCCGCAGGCGTTCATCTACGACGCCTCGATGAACTACCAGAAGGCGGGCATCCCGCTGGTGGTCCTCGGTGGCAAGGAGTACGGCTCCGGCAGCTCGCGCGACTGGGCCGCCAAGGGCACCACGCTGCTGGGCGTGCGCGCGGTGATCACCGAGTCGTTCGAGCGCATCCACCGGTCCAACCTGATCGGTATGGGCGTCATCCCGCTGCAGTTCCCCGCGGGTGAGTCGGCGGCGTCGCTGAAACTGGACGGCACCGAGACCTACGACATCGCCGGCATCGAGGAGCTCAACAGCGGCAAGACGCCCAGCACGGTGCATGTGACGGCCACCAAGGAAGAAGGTTCGACGGTGGAGTTCGACGCGGTGGTGCGCATCGACACGCCCGGTGAGGCCGACTACTACCGCAACGGCGGCATCCTGCAGTACGTGCTGCGAAACATGCTGAAGTCGAAGTAGTTTGCCCCGGGTTACCGATGACCATCTGGCGGCGCGCCGCCGCCAGATCCTGGATGGAGCCAGGCGCTGCTTCGCAGAGTTCGGCTACGACAAGGCGACCGTGCGGCGGCTCGAACATACGATCGGGCTGTCGCGCGGCGCCATCTTCCACCACTTCAAGGACAAGGACACCCTGTTCTTCGAGTTGGCGCGCGAAGACGCCGAGCGGATGGCCGACGTCGCGTCCCGCGAAGGTCTGATCCAGGTGATGCGTGACATGCTCGCCGCCCCGGACCAGTTCGACTGGCTGGCCACGCGGTTGGAGATTGCCCGCAAGCTGCGTAACGATCCGGTGTTTCACCGCGGCTGGTCGGAGCGATCGGCCGAACTGTCGGCGGCGACCACCGAACGATTGCGGCGCCAGAAGGAGGCGGGGCGCCTGCGCGACGACGTCGTCCCCGAGGTGCTGCAGACCTACCTGGATTTGGTGCTCGACGGTCTGGTGGCGCGCCTGGCCTCCGGTGACAAGCCCGAAAAGCTGAGCGCAGTACTGGATCTCGTCGAGGATTCAGTCCGCCAGCGCTGAGCGCCGTTCGGGTGGATCAGCTACTGCGGGCCCGGTGATTCGGGCCGCCGCGGCTGCGCATCGTCGTGCCCGACTCGCGCAGCATGCTGTGGATCGAACCGTACGATCGCCCGGTGGACGCCACCAGGGACCGGATACTCTCCCCCCGCTCGTAGGCGCTGCGCAGTTCGATCAGCAACTGATCCCGGGCCTTGCTGGTGTTCTTCATCGACATCTCCCGCTTCGGATGCCACGACGCATACCCAGGGTAGGAAGCGTCTACACCACAACGGGCGGAATCGGTCAATGCCATCGGACCACGGCGCAGGCCGATTCAAACGATTCAGTGCTCGGGCCGATTCAAACGCTCAGGCCAGCTCGATCAGGTCGCGGTAATCCTGCGACCAGAAGTCCTCGGTACCGTCCGGCAGCAGCACCACCCGCTGCGGATCGAGCGCCTCCGCCGCACCGGGGTCGTGCGTCACCAGCACCACCGCGCCCACATAACTGCGCAGCGCGTCGAGCACCTGCTCGCGTGACGCGGGGTCGAGGTTGTTGGTCGGCTCGTCGAGCAACAACACATTCGCCGTCGAGGCGACGAGGCCGGCCAGTGCCAGCCTGGTCTTCTCACCTCCGGACAGCGTGCCCGCGGGTTGGTCCAGTTGTGCGCCGCTGAACATGAACGCCCCCAACAGACCCCGCAAATCCTGTTCACCAGTGTCGGGTGCCGCGTGCCGGATGTTCTCCCATACCGTCGCCGAGTCGTCGAGCGTGTCGTGCTCCTGCGCGAAGTAGCCGAGCTTGAGTCCGTGACCGGGTTGCAGCTCGCCGGCGTCGGGCGCCTCGGCGCCGGCCAGCAATCTCAGCAGCGTCGTCTTACCCGCGCCGTTGAGCCCGAGCACCACCACCCGCGAGCCGCGGTCGATCGCCAGGTCGACCCCGGTGAATACCTCCAGCGAACCGTAGGTCTTGGTCAAACCCTTGACCACCAACGGGGTCCGCCCGCACGGCGCAGGCGTCGGGAATTTGATCCTGGCCACCTTGTCGGCGACGCGCTCATCGTCGAGCGCGGCCATCATGCGGTCGGCTCGCCGCAACATGTTCTGCGCGGCAACGGCTTTCGTAGCCTTGGCACCCATCTTCGCGGCCTGGGTGCGCAATGCGGACGCCTTGCGCTCGGCGTTGGCGCGCTCGCGGCGCCTGCGCTGCTCGTCGGTGGCGCGGGCGTCCAGGTACTTCTGCCAGCCCATGTTGTACACGTCGGCCTCGCCGCGCACGGCGTCGAGGAACCACACCCGGTTGACGACCTCGGCGAGCAGTTCGACATTGTGGCTGATGACGACGAGCCCCCCGGTGTGGTTCTTGAGGAAGTCCCGCAGCCAGCCGACCGAATCGGCGTCGAGGTGGTTGGTCGGCTCGTCGAGCAATAGCGTGGTGGACGAATGGGCACCCGCGGCGCCGCCCTCCGCTGCCGCGAACAAGATGCGGGCCAGCTCCACCCGTCTGCGCTGGCCGCCCGACAGTGTGCGCAGCGGCTGCGTCAGCACCCGGTCGGGCAGGCCAAGGCTCGAACAGATCCGGCCCGCGTCGCTTTCGGCCGCATATCCCCCGAGTGCGGCGAAGCGCTCCTCGAGCTGACCGTACCGGCGCACGGCGCGGTCCCGGGTGGCATCGTCGGCGACCTCGGCCATCAGCGCCTGCTGCTTCTCCAGGTCGGCGAGCAGCACGTCCAGGCCGCGCGCCGACAGCACCCGATCGCGTGCCAGGACGTCGAGGTTGCCCTCCCGCGGATCCTGCGGCAGGTAACCGATCTCACCGCTGCGCGTCACGGTTCCGGCGTAGGGCTCGCCCTCCCCTGCCAGTATCCGCATGGTGGTGGTCTTGCCTGCGCCGTTGCGGCCGACGAGCCCGATCCGGTCACCCGGCTGCACCCGCAGCCCCGAACCCTCGACGGAGAGCAGTGTGCGGGCGCCTGCGCGGACCTCTAGGTCCGTTGCGGTGATCACGCTGGCGCTCCTGATGAATACGGGGATGGCGGCTCCCACGCCCGGGCCGGCTCGGGCCTTCAACAGGCTATGCCCGCGGCCGGCCGGATGCCAATCGCATCAGCCGCGGGCCCTGTCCCCGGATCCCCCACACGCGCATCCAAACAAAGGTTTGCCTAAGATCTGCGAACGCGGCAACGACCAGTGGGAGAGACATCCGCGAGGTGCGGTCACCTCGGTTGTCGGCGCGGTCGGCGGGCGGACAGCCGCGGGGTCCGGAGTTCCGCGTCGCACAATCGGTTACTCACCGACACGTGAGCCCACTGCGCCGCTGGACTTCTACGTGTCCCAAGATCAGTCGAGCCAGCGCACCGGGGGCACGCCGTCAGGCGTTGTCGGCGTCGCCCTGTGCGGCGATCGCCGCGTCGATGTCGAACGCCTTGACCTTTTGCACCAGGTCCTCCAGGGCGCTCGGGGGCAGCGCACCCGCCTGGTTGAAGACCAGCTTGCCCTTCTTGAAGGCCATCAGAGTCGGGATGGAGCGGATGTCCGCCGCGGCCGCCAGCTGTTGCTCAGCCTCGGTGTCCACCTTGGCGTGCACGACGTCGGGGTGCTTGTCGGACGATGCGGCGAACGTCGGCGCAAATGCGCGACACGGCCCGCACCACGACGCCCAGAAATCCACCAGCACGATGTCGTTGTCGTTGATGGTGTCGTTGAACTGGTCTGCGGTTATGTCTTGCGTTGCCACGCTTCTCCTAACGCCGCGAACTGCGGTTGTGTTCCCTGGGGCCCGTCGCGGACCTCAGCGAAAATCCCTGAACGCGTCCAGCAGCCGCCTGCGAAATGCGGGGTCGAACTCATCGTCGCGGATCGTGCCGACAGTGCGCACCGTTTCACGGAACTGCTGCAGATAGCTTTCGCAGCCGTCGCACTTGAGCAGGTGCATGTCGAATCGCGCACGCGTGTCCAGGTCGAGCGAGCCGTCCAGATAGGCGGTCACCAACTCGACGAGTTCGATGCAGTCCATTTCTCTCACGTCTTCTCTCATGAGGCATCCCTCAGGTAGTCCTCCAACACCTGGCGGATCGCGGCCCTGCCCCGGTGCAGCAGTACCCGCTGGTTGGCCGCGCTGATGCCGAGCAACTCACACACCTCGCCCGAGTCGAATCCGAGCATGTCACGCATCGTCACCACCACGCGCTGCCGCTCGGGCAACCTCTCCAGTTCGCGGCGCGCGACCTCGGTGAGTTCGTTGCCCAGCAACGACCCCTCGGGCGTCTCGGGGAAGGGCGACGGCAGCTCGTCGGGCCGCCAATGGCCCGGATAGGGATCATCCGCGGTACGGAACCGGGCGGGGTCGACGGTGCCGCCGGTGAATGCGACGATCGCCGCATCGGTGTCTCGACGCTCCCGCAGACCGCGCGCCTTGGCGATGTTGATCATCACGGTGAACAACCACGTCCTCAGCGACGACCGGCCCTCGAACTTGTCGATGCCCTTCACAAGGGCGATCCACGTCTCCTGCACCACCTCTTCGGCGATCTGGTGGCTCGGCACATATCCCCGCGCCACCCGGAGCAGCGATGGGGTGTGCCGATCCACCAGCCCGGCGAAAGCCTCCTCATCACCGATGCGCAGGGCGGCGATCAGGTCCGATTCATCGACGGTCTCCGTCATCGGACCCGATGCTATCCCGTCAGCGGTACTCAGGATTGGTGAAGTCATAACGGCATCCGGCGTCCCAGCCCGAGCGGATATTGCCGTGGGCGGGCACACCACCCGCCGCCTTGAGCATGCGGGCGAGGTGCATGAGGTTCCAGGTCATGAATGTCGTGTTGCGGTTCGTGAAGTCGTTCTCGGGACCACCCGAACCAGGGTCCAGGTAAGACGGCCCAGGGCCGGCTTCGCCGATCCAGCCCGCGTCGGCCTGCGGCGGAATCGTGTAGCCGATGTGCTGCAGGGTGTACAGCACATTCTGCGCGCAATGCTTGACGCCGTCCTCGTTGCCGGTGATGAGGCATCCGCCTACGCGCCCATAGTAGAGGTACTGGCCGGCCTCGTTGAGGAGATGAGACCCACCGTACAGTCGCTCGTGGACCTTCTTCATCACCGAACTGTTGTCGCCCAACCAGATCGGTCCGGCCAGCACCAGGATGTCCGACGCCAGCACCGTCTCGAAGATCTGCGGCCAGTCGTCGGTGGCCCAGCCGTGCTCGCGCATGTCCGGCCAGACGCCGGTGGCGATGTCGTGGTCGACGGCGCGCACCACGTCAACCGCGATACCGTGTTTTCTCATGATCGACGAACTGATGTCGATCAGCCCCTGGGTGTGGCTGCGCTCGGGTGAGCGCTTGAGAGTGCAGTTGATGAACAACGC
Source organism: Mycobacterium sp. (assembly GCF_044223235.1). Classification (GTDB taxonomy): domain Bacteria; phylum Actinomycetota; class Actinomycetes; order Mycobacteriales; family Mycobacteriaceae; genus Mycobacterium. The sequence continues at coordinate 296,003 of NZ_JBGAME010000001.1, read as the reverse complement.
CCGCATTCCGCTGAAATCAAGGTCCGTCATGGTCCTTTGGTGCCCCCAAGGGCGTCGAACGTTACATCCAGCGGAATGTCCCGGAATGTCCCGGAATGTCCCGGAATGTCCCGGAATGTCTACGCCTGATCGGGTCGGCTAAACGGTGAAGCCCAGTGCCCGCAACTGTTCCCGGCCGTCCTCGGTGATCTTGTCCGGGCCCCATGGCGGGTTCCACACCCAGTTGATCTTGATGTCGGTGACGAGGCCGGCGCCCACCAGCGCGGTGCGAGACTGATCCTCGATCACGTCGGTCAGCGGGCAGGCCGCCGACGTCAGCGTCATGTCGATCAGCGCCACCGGTCCGGACTCCCCTGCCTCCACGTCGAGCCCGTATACCAGGCCGAGGTCGACGACGTTGATGCCCAACTCCGGGTCGACCACGTCATGCATCGCCTCTTCGACGTCAGCGAGCAGTTCGTCATTGGGCACGGCGGTGTCACTCATCTGGTGTTCTCCTCACTGGCCGGAGCCGATGACCCCGATGCGCCGGCCTGCGCCAGCGCGGCTTTGAACGCGGTCCATCCCAGCAACGCACATTTCACGCGCGCTGGATACTTGGCGACACCGGCGAAGGCGATCCCGTCGCCGATGACATCCTCGTCCCCGTCGATGGTGCCGCGCGACGACACCATCTCGGTGAACGCCGCGACCGTCTTGAGCGCATCGCCCACCGTCTGCCCGATCACCTGATCGGACAGCACCGAGGTCGACGCCTGGCTGATCGAGCAGCCCTGACCGTCATAGGACACGTCGGCCACCTGCTCACCGTCATCGCTGAGCGACACTCGCAGGGTCACCTCGTCCCCACAGGTCGGGTTGACGTGGTGCACCTCTGCGGCGAACGGCTCGCGCAGCCCACGATGATGCGGGCGCTTGTAGTGGTCCAGGATCACCTCCTGGTACATCTGCTCCAGCCGCACGCTCACGCCCCGTCTATTCCCCGAGTCGCTTCGCCCGCCGTACCGAAGAAGTCGACGGCCCGCTTCACCCCGGCCACCAGCCGGTCGACCTCGTCGAGCGTGTTGTACAGCGCGAACGACGCACGCGCCGTGGCGGCGATGCCGAACCGCCGGTGCAGTGGCCACGCGCAGTGGTGGCCCACGCGCACTGCCACGCCGTCATCGTCGAGCACCTGACCGACGTCGTGGGCGTGAATGTGGTCCAGGACGAACGACACCGGCGAACCCCGGTCGGCCATCGAGGTGGGGCCGATGATCCGAACACCGTCGATCGCGGACAATCCCTCCAGCGCCGCCGCAACCAGCTGGGCCTCGTGGGCTTCGACCTCGGTCATCCCGACAGCGGTGAGATACCGTGCGGCGGCGGCCAATCCGACCACCTGGGAGGTCATCGGCGTCCCGGCCTCGAACCGCTGCGGGGCCGGCGCGTACGTCGCGCCTTCCATCGTCACCGTCTCGATCATGGAGCCGCCGGTGATGAACGGCGGCATCTCGGCCAGCCGATCACGCCGTCCGTAGAGCACACCGACACCGTTGGGGCCCAGCATCTTGTGCCCGGAGAACGCCGCGAAGTCCACCCCGAGCGCGTGGAAGTCGACCGGCTGGTGCGGTACCGATTGGCAGGCGTCCAGCACCGTGAGCGCGCCGACCGCCGCCGCCCTCGAAACCAGCTCGGCGACCGGTGCGACTGCCCCGGTGACATTCGAATGATGGGTGAAGGCAACGACTTTCACCCGCTCGTCGAGTTCGAGCGAATCCGGGTCGATGCGGCCCGCGTCGGGCCCGTCGGCAATCACGCCATACCAGCGCAGCGTGGCGCCGGTGCGCCGGGCCAGCTCCTGCCACGGGATCAGGTTCGCGTGGTGCTCGGACTCCGTGGTGACGATCACGTCCCCGGGACCGACGGCCCGGTCGAAGCGATCGTCACCGAGGACGTGGGCCACCAGGTTGATCGCCTCGGTGGCGTTCTTGGTGAACACCAACTCGTCGGCATCGGCGCCGACGAAGGCCGCGATGTCGGCGCGGCCCTGTTCGTAGGCGTCGGTGGCCTCCTCCATCAACTGATGCGCGCCGCGGTGCACGGCGCCGTTGGAGGTGAGCAGGAAGTCACGCTCGGCGTCGAGAACCTGGAGCGGCCGCTGCGATGTCGCACCGGAATCCAGGTACGCCAAACGGTTTCCGCCGCGCATGATGCGCGCCAGGATCGGAAAATCGGCCCTGATGGTGTCGACGTCGATGCCGGACCGGCTGACCGAGATCGTCATGGATTGCTCCCTAGGAAGAAGCGGCGGCCGCCTGCGTGAACCGCACATACCCGTTCGCGTCCAGCTCCTCGGCCAGCTCGGGTCCGCCCGACTCGACGATGCGGCCGCCCATGAAGACGTGCACGAACTGCGGCTGGATGTAGCGCAGGATGCGGGTGTAGTGCGTGATCAGCAGGACGCCGCCGTGCACCTCCTCGGCGTAGCGGTTCACCCCTTCGCTGACCACCCGCAGCGCGTCCACATCCAGTCCGGAGTCGGTCTCGTCGAGGATCGCGATCTTGGGCTTGAGCAGCGCCAGCTGCAGGATCTCGTGGCGCTTCTTCTCGCCGCCCGAGAAGCCTTCGTTCACACTGCGTTCGGAGAATGCCGGGTCGATCTCCAGCGCGTCCATCGCCGACTTGACCTCTTTGATCCAGTGCCGCAGCTTGGGGGCCTCACCCCGAACCGCGGTCGCGGCGGTGCGCAGGAAGTTCGACATGGACACCCCGGACACCTCGACCGGGTACTGCATCGCCAGGAACAGTCCGGCGCGGGCGCGCTCATCGACGGTCATCTCCAGGACGTCTTCACCGTCCAGGGTGATCGAACCGGAGGTGACCACATACTTCGGATGACCGGCGATCGCGTAGGACAGCGTCGACTTGCCCGACCCGTTGGGGCCCATGATCGCGTGCGTCTCCCCGGAGCGAACGGTGAGGTTGACGCCGCGCAGGATCGGAATCTCTTCGGCGGCGTCGGTGGGTGCGACGCTGACGTGCAGGTCCTTGATTTCCAGGGTGGTCATCGGTGAGTGATTCCTTCGGTGAGTTCGAGCTCGTGTTCGATGGCTTCGGTGAGACGCTCGCGCAGCGCGGGAACGGCGATCTTGCCGATGATCTCGCCGAAGAAGCCGCGGACGATCAGGCGGCGGGCCTGGTCCTCGGGGATGCCGCGGGCTTGCAGGTAGAAGAGTTGTTCGTCGTCGAAACGACCGGTCGCACTGGCGTGGCCGGCGCCGACGATCTCGCCGGTCTCGATCTCCAGGTTGGGTACCGAGTCGGCCCTCGCCCCGTCGGTGAGCACCAGGTTGCGGTTGGTTTCGAAGGTGTCGGTTCCCGTCGCCGCGGCACGGATCAGCACGTCACCCACCCAGACGGTGTGCGCGTCGGGCTTGCGTGATTCCGGATCCCCCTGCAGCGCACCCTTGTAGGTCACATGCGAGCGGCAGTTCGGCTGGGCATGGTCGACCAGCAGACGGGATTCGAAGTGCTGACCGTCGTCGGCGAAATACAGGCCAAGCAGCTCGGCGTCGCCACCCGGCGCATCGAAGCGCACCCTGGCGGTCAGCCGCACCACGTCGCCACCGAGGGTGACCGCGACATGCCGCAGCACCGCGTCCTTGCCCAGTGCCGCGTGATGGGAGCTCACATGGACCGCGTCGTCGGCCCAGTCGGCGATCGAGACCACCGTGAGGCGGGCGGATTCGGCCACGACGAACTCGACGTTGTCGGCGTAGGTTCCGCTGCCGCGCTGATCGATCACCACGACGGCCTCGGACAATTCGGCGACCCGCACCTGCACGTGCCCGTAGGCAGTCGACCCCTCACCGGGGCCGCTGACGGTGATCTCGATCGGGTCGTCGACCTTGGTGTCACGGGCGATGCTGACGATCGTGGCGTTTCCGAACGATGAAAATGCCTGGGCTGCCACACGATCAGCGGGGACACCGGCCTGACCGAGGCGTTCGTCGCCGCGGTGGACGGTCTCGATCACCACACCGGGACGTTCGGTCACTTCGATCAGCGCGCTGCCGGTGGTCCCGGCGGAGCCGTCGTGCAGACCGTGCAGCCGCTTGAGCGGCGTGAACCGCCACACCTCGTCGCGGCCGCCGGGCACCTCGAAGGCGTTGACGTCAAAGGACGTGAACTGCTCGCCCTTGTTGGCGGTAGCCAACGTTGAGCCTTTGTTGGCGGTAGCCAACGTTGAGCCTTTGTTGGCGGTAGCCAACATCAAGCCGGGCGTCCCCTCGACAGCCGCCGTCAGGTTGTTCTGAGCCACTTAACCGACCGCACCTTCCATCTGCAGCTCGATGAGCCTGTTGAGTTCCAGGGCGTATTCCATCGGCAGTTCCTTGGCAATCGGTTCGACGAACCCACGCACCACCATCGCCATCGCCTCGTCCTCGGTCAGGCCGCGGCTCATCAGGTAGAACAGCTGATCCTCGCTGACCTTGGAGACGGTGGCCTCGTGGCCCATGGTGACGTCGTCCTCGCGGATGTCGACGTAGGGGTAGGTGTCGGAACGGCTGATCGTATCCACAAGCAGCGCATCGCATTTCACGGATGAGCGCGATCCATGTGCTCCTTTGTTGACCTGCACCAGGCCACGGTAGGACGCGCGGCCACCGCCGCGGGCCACCGACTTGGACACGATGTTGCTGCTGGTGTTCGGGGCCAGGTGCAGCATCTTCGCGCCGGTGTCCTGATGCTGCCCCTCGCCGGCGAAGGCCACCGAGAGCACCTCGCCCTTGGCGTGTTCGCCGGTCATCCACACGGCGGGGTACTTCATCGTGACCTTGGAGCCGATGTTGCCGTCGACCCACTCCATGGTGGCGCCGGCCTCGGCGCGGGCGCGCTTGGTGACCAGGTTGTAGACGTTGTTCGACCAGTTCTGGATGGTCGTATAACGGCATCGCCCGCCGGGCTTGACGATGATCTCGACGACCGCGGAGTGCAGCGAATCGCTCTTGTAGATCGGCGCGGTACAGCCCTCGACGTAGTGCACGTAGGCGCCCTCGTCGACGATGATAAGCGTCCGCTCGAACTGGCCCATGTTCTCGGTGTTGATGCGGAAGTAGGCCTGCAGCGGGATGTCGACGTGCACACCCGGCGGTACATAGATGAACGAACCGCCGCTCCACACCGCGGTGTTCAGCGCCGAGAATTTGTTGTCACCGGCCGGGATCACGGTGCCGAAGTACTGCTTGAACATCTCCGGATGCTCACGCAGCGCGGTGTCGGTATCGAGGAAGACGACGCCCTGCGCCTCAAGGTCCTCGCGGATCTGGTGGTAGACCACCTCGGACTCGTACTGCGCGGCGACGCCGGACACCAACCGCTGCTTCTCGGCCTCCGGGATGCCCAGCCGATCGTAGGTGTTGCGGATGTCCTCGGGCAGCTCTTCCCAGGACGCCGCCTGCTTCTCGGTGGAGCGTACGAAGTACTTGATGTTGTCGAAGTCGATGCCGTCGAGGTTCGACCCCCACCGCGGCATGGGCTTCTTGCCGAAGGTGCGCAGCGCGCGCAATCGGATGTCCAGCATCCAGTCCGGCTCGTCCTTCTTGGCCGAGATGTCGCGCACCACAGCCTCGGACAGGCCGCGCTGCGCCGCGCTTCCCGCGATGTCGGAGTCGGCCCAACCGTAGCCGTATCGGCCCAGCGAGGCGATAGCCTCCTCCTGGGTCAACTGTTCAGGCGTAGCGGTCATGTCGACGCTCCTTGTGGTTGTCGTGAAGGCGGTCGTGATGGTCCGGCGCGGGCTGCACGCGGGGGGTCAGTGCTTGTCTACGAGTGGGTCTGCGAGTGGTACGTGGGTGGTGCATGCGCAATCACCGTTGACCAGCGTGGCCAAGCGCTGCACATGGGTGCCGAGGATCTCGGCGAAAGCCTCCCGCTCGGTTTCACACATCTCCGGGAACTCCTCGGCGACGTGTGACACCGGGCAGTGGTGCTGACAGATCTGCACACCGTGGACCGGTCCCTGCACCCGCGTGGTCGTGGTGGCATAGCCGGCGTCGGTGAGGGCGGCGGCGACGCGCTCGGCGGTCTCCTCGACGCCGCCGGGCTCGTCGCCGACGCCCGACAGGATGGTGTCCATGCGCCGCCGGGCAAACGTCCGGATGGCGTCGTCACCGCCGATCTCGCGCAGCTGACGCATCGCGGCGACCGCGAGATCGTCGTAGGTGTGGCCAAGCTTGGCCCGCCCTGCGGCCGTGAGCCGGTAGCGCTTGGCCGGCCTGCCCCTGCCGTTGTGCTGCCACGGCGCTGCCGCGCTCGCCTGCGCCTCGCCCGCCTCGATCAATGCGTCGAGATGCCTGCGCACGCCTGCGGCCGAGATGCCGAGCCGTTCACTGATCTGCCCCGCCGTGATCGGGCCCTCCAGCAGCAGCTGGATGATGGCCCGGCGGGTATGGCCGTCGGAGACGACGCCGACTGGACTGTCGGTGCCATCGAGATCCGGACGGAATTTCACAACACCATTGTGGCGGAATTCCGGCGACGGATCTAGCAAGGGCAGCCTTACTGAGGCTTACAGATCGACTGCCGCACTCCTCCGACTACGCTGCTCAGAATGGCTCCTAGTGCCGGGCGCCTTTCGTCCCTCAGCTCCTCGATCGCCCGATGGCACGGCGATGAGCGCACGGTGGGGTTACCCCTCAACCAGGCCGAGCTCGTCGCCATGCGCCGTACGCGGCTGTTCGGCGCCACCGGCACGGTCCTGATGGCGATCGGCGCGCTCGGGGCGGGCGCTCGGCCCGTCGTGCAGGATCCGACCTTCGGCGTGCGGCTGCTCAACCTGCCCTCCCGCATCCAGACGGTGTCGCTGACGATGACCACCACCGGCGCGGTGATGATGGCGCTGGCCTGGCTGATGCTGGGCAGGTTCACGCTGGGAACCCGGCGGATGTCGCGCGGTCAGCTGGACCGCACGCTGTTGTTGTGGGCGCTGCCCCTACTGATGGCGCCGCCCATGTACAGCAAGGACGTCTACTCCTACCTGGCGCAGAGCCAGATCGCGCTGATCGGCCTTGACCCCTACCGGGTCGGGCCGGCCACCGGGCTGGGACTCGAACACGTCTTCACCCTGTCGGTCCCCAGCCTGTGGCGGGAAACGCCGGCGCCGTACGGGCCGCTGTTCCTGTGGATCGGCAAGGGCATCTCGGCGCTGACCGGTGAGAACATCGTGGCGGCGGTGCTCTTCCACCGGGTGGTCGTGCTGGTGGGTGTCGGCCTGATCGTCTGGGCCACCCCGCGCCTGGCACGCCGCTGCGGCGTCGCCGACGTCAGCGCGCTGTGGCTCGGGCCGTGCAACCCGCTGTTGTTCATGCATCTGGTGGCGGGCATCCACAACGAGGCCCTCATGCTCGGCCTGATGCTGGCGGGCACCGAGTTCGCATTGCGCGGGGTGGACAGCATCGGCACGGCGGCCCGAGCGGCCCGGGGGTATCCGCAAGTCATGCTCATCCTGGGCACCGTACTCATCACCATGTCGTCGCAGGTCAAGCTGCCGTCCCTGCTCGCGCTGGGGTTCGTCGCGATGGCGCTGGCGTGCCGGATGGGCGGCACGTTCAAAGCGTTCCTGATCGCCGGCGGCTCGCTGTCGGCGGTATCGGTGGCGGTGATGGCCCTGATCGGGTGGGCCAGCGGCCTGGGTTTCGGCTGGATGTTCACCCTGGGCACCGCCAACGTGGTGCGCAGCTGGATGTCCCCGCCGACGCTGCTCGCTTTGGGCACCGGGCAGGTCGGCATCCTGTTGGGGCTGGGTGATCACACCACGGCGGTACTGGGCCTGACCCGCGCCATCGGCGTGGTCATCATCGCGATCCTGGTGACGTGGCTGTTGCTGGCGGTGCTGCGGGGCAAGCTGCATCCGGTCGGTGGCCTCGGGGTGGCGCTGGGCGCGACGGTGCTGTTGTTCCCCGTGGTGCAGCCGTGGTATCTGCTCTGGGCGATCATCCCGCTCGCGGCCTGGGCCACCCGCCCCGGCTTCCGTGGCTCGACGATCGCGATCACGCTGATCGTGGGCATCTTCGGTCCGACCGCCAACGGTGACCGTTTCACGCTGTTCCAGATCGTCATGGCGACGCTGGCGAGCGCCCTGATCGTGCTGTTGCTGATCGCGCTGACCTATCACCGGCTGCCGTGGCGACCGCTACCCGACCCCACCGAGACCGACGATCCGGAGGCTGCGCAGCCGCCTGCGGACGGTCCGTCGCCACCAGCGGCGCAGCCGCCGAAATCCGACGCCTACGCTGAGTCTCCGTGACCTCGTCATCCGGTGCCGGCTCCCCGTCGGCCGACCCAGTGCGCCTGAACGGGGTCACCAAGCGGTACGGGTCGATGACGGCGGTTTCCGGCCTCGACCTCGTGGTCGGCCGCGCCGAGGTGTTCGCGCTGCTCGGCCCCAACGGCGCCGGCAAAACGACGACGGTGGAGATGTGCGAGGGCTTCATTCGCCCCGACGAGGGCAGCATCGAGATCCTCGGCCTGGATCCCACGGTTGACAACACCCGGGTGCGGGAGCGCATCGGGGTCATGCTGCAGGGCGGCGGCGGTTACCCGGCGGCCCGCGCAGGCGAGATGCTTCGCCTCGTCGCGTCGTATGCCGCCAACCCGCTCGACCCGGAGTGGCTGATGGAGACGCTGGGGCTCACCGAAGCGGCCCGCACCGCCTACCGGCGGCTCTCAGGCGGCCAGCAACAACGCCTGGCACTGGCCTGTGCCGTGGTGGGCAGGCCCGAGCTGGTGTTTCTCGACGAGCCGACGGCGGGGATGGACGCCCACGCCCGGATCGTGGTGTGGGAGTTGATCGACGGACTGCGCCGCGACGGCGTCACGGTGGTGCTGACGACCCACCAGCTCAGCGAGGCCGAGGAGCTGGCCGACCGGCTGATGATCATCGATCACGGCGTACCGGTGGCCACCGGAACTCCCGCCGAGTTGATGCGCACCGGCGCCGAGAACCAGTTGCGGTTCCGCGCGCCCCGGATGCTGGACCTATCGCTGCTGATCTCCGCGCTGCCGGAGAGTTACCGGACGTCGGAGACGTCGCCCGGCGAGTATCTCGTGGAGGGGCACATCGACCCGCAGGTGCTTGCCACCGTGACCGCGTGGTGCGCCCGCCTCGACGTGCTGGCCACCGATATGCGCGTCGAGCAGCGCAGCCTCGAGGATGTGTTCCTGGATCTGACGGGACGGGAGTTGCGGTCGTGACGAGCGCTGGCGCGAGCAACGAAAAAACCCAGACGAGCGCTGGCGCGAGGAACGGCGGGACGTCGGCGAACCGCTTCGCTCCCGGCACATTCACCCCCGACCCCCGCCCCGCTTCGGTGCCGAGCATGCTGGCGGCGCAGTTCGGGCTCGAGCTGAAGCTGCTGCTGCGCAACGGTGAGCAGCTGCTGCTGACGATGTTCATCCCGATCACGCTGCTGGTCGGCATGACCCTGCTGCCGCTGGGCTCGTTCGGCCCGAACCGGGTGGCGACGTTCGTCCCGGCGATCATGGCGCTGGCGGTGATATCCACGGCGTTCACCGGCCAGGCCATCGCCGTCGCCTTCGACCGTCGCTACGGCGCGCTCAAACGGCTCGGAGCGACCGCGCTACCGGTGTGGGGCATCATCGCGGGCAAATCGTTGGCGGTGGTCGCGGTCGTGTTCCTGCAGTCGCTTTTGCTGGGCGCCATCGGCGTCGCCCTGGGCTGGCGGCCACCGCTGGCAGGCCTGGCGCTCGGCGCGGTCGTCATCGCCCTAGGGACCGCCGCCTTCGCAGCGCTGGGACTGCTGCTCGGCGGATCGCTGCGCGCCGAGATCGTCCTGGCCGTGGGCAACCTGCTGTGGTTCGTGTTCGCAGGAATCGGCGCACTGACGTTGCAGGGCGGCATCGAGGGGGGTGTGGTGCCCGAGGCACTCCGCTGGATCGCCAGGCTGACGCCGTCGGGCGCGCTGACCGAGGCGCTCTCGCAAGCCATGACGCTGTCGGTGGACTGGTTCGGGATGGCGGTGCTGGCGGTGTGGGGCGTGCTCGCGGCGCTGGGTGCGCTGCGCTGGTTCCGCTTCACCTGACCCCGCCACCGGTCGGCAGGAGATCAGGCAGCAGGAATTCGAACTGGCCGACCTCCTCGATGTTGTGGCGGATCCAGGCATGCACCATGTGATCGGGGAGGCGACGGGTCAGCGCACGGTTGACCGGCGCGAAGAACGCCGAACGGGCGCCGATGTCCAGCACGCTGACGTAGTGGGCGCCGTCGGTGCCCGGCGACCATGTGTGTTCCAGCTGGAAGATCACCGCACCGGCGACCCGCTGAACCAGCCGGATGCCGGTCTCGTCGAGCTTCTCGACACGGTCCACCACATCGACCCGGTACTCCGGCCGTCCCCCGAACGCCTCCACGATCCGGAATCGGGCGCCCTCGGCGGCGCCGCCGTGCGGCGCGGGCCGCTCCAGTTCCCACCGGATGTGGTCGATCGGGTGCCATGCGAGATACCGGTCGACCATCGCGCCGCCGTAGGCGATGGTGCCGCCGAGGTTGGTGAACCAGTTCAGCAGCATCGCCGGAGTGACACCCGGCAGCGGCCGGTGGCAGATGGTCACCCTCCTGCGGTGGTGAGGGGCAGCGCGGAACGTGACCGTCGCGGTATCGACAGAGCGCAGGGGAAAGAGGATCGGGACGGACATCTCATCTCCAAGATACGAGTGCGTTTCTTATTTGTCCTCAACCTAGCCCTCAAGGTTAAGATACGCAAGCGTTTCTTGTTCGAGACTGGAGGCAGCGTGACGCGACGACGACGCGGTGAGGAACTCGACGCGGCCATTCGCGCGGCCGTCATGACACTGCTGGCCGAGCACGGCCCGGCGGCCGTCACGATGGAGGCGGTCGCCGCGGCGGCCCGAACCAGCAAGCCGGTCCTGTACCGGCGCTGGCCCGACGGCCGGGCACTGCTGCGCGACACCCTGCTGCGCTCCGCGGTGGCGGGCATCCCGCACACCGACACCGGCAGCTACCGCGGCGACATGCTCGCGGTCCTGCGCGGCTGGGCGGAGCTGTTCGCCGGTCCGCAGGCCGCGGCCATGCGTTCGGTGATCGCGGCCATGGCGCATGACGCCGATCTCGCGGAGGCATTCCGCTCCGACGTCATCGGCTGGCGCAAACGGGAGATGGCCGCGCTGCTGGCCCGGGGTGTGGCCCGCGGCGACGTCCGGGCCGATGTCCCCGTCGAGATCGCCCGCGAGCTCGGGCAGAGCGTGCTGTGGCATCGCCTGCTGGTGACGGGCGACCCGATCAGCGACGCGCTGCTCGTGCAGCTTGTCGACGAGGTGTTGGTGCCGTTCGCCGCACCGCGCACCTGACGTCCGGCCATGCACAACCCTGATCCCTACTACGTGACGTAGTTTGCAGTCATCTACGATCGGGCCGTGCCCGTCGGACGACTTTTTCAGCGGCTGGTCGACCTGCTGCCGATGCCGAGCGTGCGGATCCAGCGCATCATCGCCGCCGCGGTCATCCTGACCCAGGGCGGCATCGCGGTCACCGGGGCCATCGTCCGGGTCACCGCGTCGGGGCTGGGCTGCCCGACATGGCCGCAGTGCTTCCCCGGCAGCTTCACGCCCGTTCCGGTCGCCGAGGTGCCGGTCATTCACCAGGCGGTCGAATTCGGCAACCGGATGCTCACCTTCCTGGTGGTGCTGACCGCGGTGGCGGCGGTGCTGGCGGTCACCCGGGCGCGCCGCAGGCGCGAGGTGCTCTTCTATGCCTGGCTGATGCCCGCGTCGACGGTCGTACAGGCGGTGATCGGCGGTATCACCGTCCTGACCGGGCTGTTGTGGTGGACGGTGGCCATCCACCTCATCGCGTCGATGGCCATGGTCTGGCTGGCGGTGCTGCTGTTCGTCAAGGTCGGCGAACCCGACGACGGGGCCGCGGTGACCACGTTGCTCGTACCCCGCCAGCTGCGCCGGCTGACCGCACTCGGCGGCGTCGCGCTCGCCGGCGTGCTCGTCAGCGGCACCCTGGTCACCGGCGCCGGTCCCCATGCCGGCGACAAGAGCATCGATCAGCCGGTGCCGCGCCTGCAAGTCGAGATCACCACCCTGGTGCACCTGCATTCGTCGCTGCTGGTGGCCTACCTGTCCCTGCTGGTCGCGCTGGGATTCGCGCTGACGGCGGTGCACGCACCGCGGCCGGTGATGGTCCGGCTTGCGGTGCTCGTCGGCCTGGTCTGCGCCCAGGCGCTGGTCGGGGTCGTGCAGTTCGCCACCGGCGTTCCCGCCGCCCTGGTCGCCATCCACGTCGCGGGTGCCGCCGCATGCACAGCGGCCACCTCAGCGCTGTGGGCCTCGATGTGCGAACGGACCAAGGCCGAAGCCCTCCAGCGCTGACTGGACGGCCACCGCAAAGTCGCGCTGCCGAAGCGCGCGGGTGTGGTCGTCGAGCTGGCGCCAGCCCAGCGACGGCTCGACCAGCTCCAGCTCCAGCAGCCGCGGATCGTCCGCTCCCCCGATCACATCGACGCGCGCGTAGAGCAGCTGCGCGGGTGCGATGGCGAACCGTGCCGCCGCGGCCCGCACCGCGGCGTAGCCGAGATCCCACAGCTCATCGTCGGGCTCTGCCGGCGTCAACGACTCCTCGGCGTACGTGCCCGATTCGTCGAATGCGGGCGTGTCGCCCTGTGCGGGCAGGATCGGCCCCTTGGTGAACGCATGCGACTGCCTGCCCGCGACGAACACCAGCGCCGTCTCCCCGTTGCGGATGCGGTCGTCGTAGGGCTGCACGAGCGCCGTGCGCCCCTGGGCGTGCAGCGACTCCGCGTGTGCGCGTGCCGCGTCTGACTCGGTGAACCGCTGCGCCCCCACCGAACCCGCACCGACCGCCGGTTTGACCACGACCTCCCCCGCGGGCACCCGCACCCGCTCGCCGGGTGCGAAGAACCGGCTCGGCACGACGGGGACACCGGCATCCGCGAGGTCGGCGAGGTAGTGCTTGTCGGTGTTCCACGCGACCACGGCGGCAGGGTTGAGCAGGTTGCCGACGCGCGCCGTCCAGGACAGGAACTCGTCGAGGCGGTCGATGTAATCCCAGGTGGCCCGCAGGATCACCAGGTCGGCCTCGGCGGTGGCCGGGTCGTCCCAGGACAGCCAGCGGGCATGTAGCCCGCGTCTGCGCAGTGCGGGAATCAGCCCCGCGTCATCCCCGTCGCCGTCAGGCAGCGCCGGGCAGCCCGCGAGCACGATGCGGGGATGGAAGATATCGGGCCGGGCCAGTTTCACACCCGGGATGATAGGCACGCCATGATAGTCAGCATGTACGCCATCGAAGTCGCAGAAACAGGTGGTCCCGAAGTCCTCGCCTACCTGGAGAAACCGCAACCGACTCCGGGCCCCGGCCAGGTGCTGATCAAGGCCGAGGCGATCGGGGTGAATTTCATCGACACCTACTTCCGGTCGGGGATCTATCCGAAGCCGCTGCCGTTCGTGGTGGGCTCCGAAGTGTGCGGCACCGTCGCGGCCGTCGGCGAGGACGTCGCCGCCCTGACCGTCGGCGACCGGGTGGTCACCTCCGTCGCGGACGGTTCGTACGCCGAGTACTCGGTGGCACCCGCCGACTTCTGTGCGTACGTGCCCGAGGGGGTGGCGCCCGAGGTCGCCGCCTCGTCGCTGCTCAAGGGGATGACAGCGCACTATCTGATCAAGTCCGTCTACCCCGTCCAGCAGGGCGACTCCGTGCTGCTGCACGCCGGAGCCGGCGGCGTCGGCCTGATCCTGACGCAGTGGGCCACCAGCCTGGCCGCCCGCGTCATCACCACGGTGTCCACCCCGGAGAAGGCAGAGCTGTCCCGCCAGGCAGGCGCGGTGGAGGTGCTCGACTACCCCGCGGACCCGCAGGAGTTCGGCGCGAAGATCCGCGATCTGACCGACGGCAACGGTGTCGCCGCGGTGTACGACGGCGTCGGCGCCGCGACCTTCGACGCGAGCCTGGCCAGCCTGGCGGTGCGCGGCACGCTGGCGTTGTTCGGCGCATCCAGCGGCCCCGTCCCGCCGGTCGACCCACAGCGGCTCAACGCCGCGGGCTCGGTGTATCTGACCAGGCCCAACCTCGCCCATTTCATTCGGACGCCCGACGAATTCGGCTGGCGCGCCGGCGAGCTGCTCAACGCCATCGCGTCGGGCACCCTGCAGGTGACGGTGAGTGAGCGATACCCACTCGCCGAGGCCGAACGGGCCCATCGCGACCTGCAGGGCCGCAAGACCGTGGGCTCGGTGGTGCTTACGCCGTGACGTCAGCGGCTAGAACAGGCTGACCATGGTCGGCAGGGCCAGCGCCGAGTCGACGGCCAGCGCGCAGAACACGACCGCCAGATAGTTGTTCGACTGCAGGAACAGCCGCAGTGGCTTTACCGGCTGGCCGCGGCGCACGCCCGCGGCGAGCTGGTGCGCCATCAGCAGGAACCACGCACCCGCCAGCACCGCGACGGCCGCGTACAGCCAGCCCGCCGCCAGCGCCAGCACCAGCGTCGAGACCACGGTCAGCCAGGTGTAGACCACGATGTGGGTGGTCACCTGGCGTTCGGTGGCGACCGCGGGCAGCATCGGCACCCCGGCGGCGCGGTAGTCGTCCTTGTAGCGCATGGCCAGCGCCCAGGTGTGCGGCGGCGTCCAGAAGAAGATCACCGCGAACATCGCCAGGGCGGGCCACTGGATGGTGCCGGTGACCGCCGACCAGCCGATCATCACCGGCATGCAGCCGGCCGCCCCGCCCCACACCACGTTCTGCGAGGTGCGCCGCTTGAGCAGCAGCGTGTAGACGAAGACGTAGAAGGCGATGGTGCCGACGGCGAGCAGACCCGAAAGCAGATTGGTGGTCCACCACAGCCAGCCGAACGACACGGCGCTAAGTACCAGACCATAGATCAGCGCGTGCCTGGTCGGCACGCTGGCGCGGGCCAGCGGCCTGCGCGCCGTGCGCTTCATGACCTTGTCGATGTCGGCGTCAGCGACACAATTGAGCGTGTTGGCGCCCGCGGCGGCGAGCATGCCGCCGACCAACGTGTTGAAGATCAGCAGGGGATCGACCGTTCCGCGGTCGGCCAACAGCATGGCCGGTATCGCGGTGACGAGCAGCAGTTCGATAACCCGCGGCTTCGTCAGCGCCACATAGGCTAAGAGCCTGGAACCCAGGTGCGTGGAACCCAGCCGGCTCGGCGCCTCAGGGGTTGACCGGCGCTGGCGAATGCTCACACAAATAACTCCTACTAGGTCGCGCGGGACGGCGGCAGTCGCGCAGCTCTACTACGGACGATGGTAGACCGCGCGGGGCCCCTTGCATCACCGCAGGGTCGATTCCGCATGCGCAGTGCGCCACCGCGCCGACGCGCACTAGGGTTGGGAAAAGCGCCCTACCCGCCATGACATGCACGGAGGAGTTCGCTTGTGACCACTGTGGAAGAAATCGCCACCCTCACCGAGCCGTACCACCCCGACGACTGGTCGGAGCTGGATTCGCGGGCGGTGGACACGGTGCGGGTGTTGGCTGCCGATGCGGTGCAGAAGGTCGGCAACGGGCATCCGGGGACGGCGATGAGTTTGGCGCCGCTGGCCTACACCCTGTTTCAGCGGCAGATGCGCCACGATCCCAGCGACACCCACTGGTTGGGGCGCGACCGCTTCGTGTTGTCGTGTGGGCATTCCAGCCTGACCATCTACCTGCAGCTCTACCTGGGTGGGTTCGGGTTGGAGCTGGCCGACATCGAGGCGCTGCGCACCTGGAAGTCCAAGACCCCTGGTCATCCGGAGTTCCGCCACACCAAAGGTGTGGAGATCACCACCGGTCCGCTGGGCCAGGGGCTGGCCTCGGCGGTGGGGATGGCGATGGCCTCGCGCTACGAACGCGGCCTGTTCGATCCGGATCCGGCGTGGGGGGCCAGCCCGTTCGACCACTACATCTACGTGATCGCCTCGGACGGCGACATCGAAGAGGGAGTTACCAGCGAGGCGTCCTCGCTGGCCGCCACCCAGCAGCTGGGCAATCTGATCGTGTTCTACGACAACAACAAGATCTCCATCGAGCACGACACCGACATCGCACTGTCCGAGGATGTCGCGGCCCGCTACCGGGCCTACGGCTGGCATGTGCAGGAGGTGGACGGCGGGGAGAACGTGGTGGGCATCGAGGCGGCGATCACCGCGGCCAAGGCCGTCACCGATCAGCCGTCGTTCATCGCGTTGCGCACCATCATCGGCTATCCGGCCCCGACCAAGATGAACACCGGCGGGGTGCACGGCTCGGCGTTGGGCGCCGACGAGGTCGCGGCGACCAAACGGGTGCTGGGCTTCGACCCGGACCAGTCTTTCGAGGTCAGCGAGGACGTGATCACCCACACCCGCGGCCTGGTCGCCCGCGGTAAACAAGCCCACGAGGCCTGGCAGGCCGATTTCGAGGCGTGGGCGGCGCGTGAGCCCGACCGCAAGGCGCTGCTGGATCGGCTGCTGGCCGGCGAGTTGCCGCAGGGCTGGGACGCCGAGCTGACCCAGTGGGAGCCCGGATCCAAGGCGGTGGCCACCCGGGCGGCGTTCGGTCAGGTGCTCAACGATGTCGCCCCCAAGCTGCCCGAACTGTGGGGCGGCTCGGCGGATCTGGCCGGGTCCAACAACACCACCATCAAGGGGGTGAAGTCGTTCGGGCCACCCTCGATCTCCACCGCCGACTTCACCGCCGACTGGTACGGGCGGGTGTTGCACTTCGGCATCCGTGAACACGCGATGGGCTCGATCCTGTCCGGGATCGTGCTGCACGGTCCGACCCGGGCGTTCGGCGGCACGTTTTTGCAGTTCTCCGATTACATGCGCCCGGCGGTGCGGTTGGCGTCGCTGATGAACATCGACACCCTCTACATCTGGACCCACGACTCGATCGGGCTGGGTGAGGACGGCCCGACGCATCAGCCCATCGAGCACCTGGCCGCGCTGCGCGCCATCCCGAACCTGGCGGTGGTGCGCCCCGGTGACCCCAACGAAACCGCCTACGCCTGGCGCAGCATCATCGCCCGCGGCGCCAGCAGCGGCCCGGCCGGTTTCATCCTGACCCGCCAGGCCATCCCGGTCCTGGAGGGCACCGATCCCGAGGGGGTGGCCCGGGGTGGCTACGTCCTGGGCGGCGGTAATCCCGCCGACGATGCCGATGTGCTCATCATCGCCACCGGCTCGGAACTGCAACTCGCGGTGGAGGCTCGAAAACTCTTGGCGGACAAGGACATCAACGCCTACGTGGTGTCGATGCCGTGTATGGAGTGGTTCCAGCAACAGCCGCAGGCCTACCGGGATGCGGTGCTGCCACCGGATGTCTCCGCGCGCGTCGCGGTCGAAGCGGGCATCGCGATGCCTTGGCACAAATGGGTCGGCGACACCGGCGAGATCGTCTCCATCGAGCACTACGGCGAATCCGCCGACGACAAAACGTTGTTCCGCGAATTCGGGTTCACCCCAGAGGCTGTGGTGGCCGCCGCCGAACGCTCGTTGGACAACTAACTAAGGCAGAAAGAGGGACCTTCCATGACTCAGAACCCGAACCTGGCGGCGCTGAGCGCCGCCGGCGTGTCCGTATGGCTCGACGACCTGTCCCGGGATCGGCTGCAGACCGGCAACCTCGCCGACCTCATCGCCACCAAGAGCGTGGTCGGCGTGACTACCAATCCGTCGATCTTCCAGGCCGCATTGTCCAAGGGCCACGCCTACGACGCGCAGGTGTCCGAACTCGCCGAGCGGGGCGCCGACGTGGACGCCACCATCCGGACCGTCACCACCGACGACGTCCGTAACGCCTGCGATGTGCTGTCCAAGCAGTACGAGCTGTCCGGCGGTGTCGACGGACGGGTGTCCATCGAGGTCGACCCCCGGCTGGCCCACGACACCGACAAGACCATCCTGCAGGCCATCGAGCTGTGGAAGATCGTCGACCGGCCCAACCTGCTGATCAAGATCCCCGCGACGCTGGCCGGCCTGCCGGCGATCACCGCCGTGATCGCCGAGGGCATCTCGGTCAACGTCACCCTGATCTTCTCCGTCGAGCGCCACCGCGCGGTCATCGACGCCTACCTGACGGGTCTGGAAGCCGCCAAGGAAGCCGGCCACGATATCGCCACTATCCATTCCGTCGCTTCGTTCTTCGTGTCTCGGGTGGACACCGAGATCGACGCCCGGCTGGAGAAGATCGGGTCGGATGACGCGCTCGCCCTGCGCGGGCAGGCCGGGGTGGCCAATGCCCGGCTGGCCTACGCCGCGTACGAGGACGTGTTCGGCGGCGAACGGTTCGCGGCCCTGAAGGCCGCCGGGGCCCGGGTACAGCGCCCGCTGTGGGCGTCCACCGGGGTGAAGAACCCGGATTATTCGGACACCCTCTACGTCACCGAGCTGGTCGCCCCCGACACCGTGAACACCATGCCGGAGAAGACCCTGGATGCGGTCGCCGACCACGGCGTCATCACCGGTGACACCATCAGCGGCACCGCGGCCGCCTCCCAAGATGTGTTCGACGCGCTGACCGCCGTCGGTATCGACATGGTCGACGTCTTCAAGGTTCTCGAGGACGAGGGTGTGGACAAGTTCGAGAAATCCTGGCAAGAACTGCTCGACGCCACCCAGACACAGCTCACCGCCGCCGAGAAATGACCCCGACCAACAACACTGCCCTGCCGGCCGGCTGGCATAACCCGCTGCGCGACAAACGCGACAAGCGCATGCCGCGTATCGCGGGTCCGTGCGCGGTGGTGATCTTCGGTGTCACGGGCGACCTGGCTCGTAAGAAGCTCATGCCGGCGATCTACGACCTGGCCAACCGGGGGCTGCTGCCCGCGTCCTTCTCACTGATCGGGTTCGGCCGCAGGGACTGGGACGACGCGGCCTTCGGCAAGATCGTCTTCGACGCGGTGAAACAGCACGCGCGCACCCCGTTCCGGCAGGAGGTCTGGGACCGGCTTGCCGAGGGTTTCCGGTTCGTCCAGGGAGCATTCGACGACGAGGCCGCGTTCGCGCGGCTCGGCGAGACCCTCGACAAACTCGACGCCGAACGCGGCACCGGCGGCAATCACGCCTTCTACCTGTCGATCCCGCCGAACGCGTTCCCCGTGGTGTGCGAACAGCTGCACACCACGGGTCTGGCCAGTCAGCAGGATCACCGCTGGAGCCGGGTGGTGATCGAGAAGCCGTTCGGCCACGACCTGAAGAGCGCCTGCGAACTCAACAGGGTGGTGAACTCGGTCTTTCCCGAGGAGTGCGTGTTTCGCATCGACCACTACCTCGGTAAGGAGACGGTGCAGAACATCCTGGCCCTGCGGTTCGCCAACGAGCTGTTCGAGCCGGTGTGGAACGCGCACTACGTCGATCACGTGCAGATCACCATGGCAGAGGACATCGGGCTGGGCGGACGTGCCGGCTACTACGACGGCATCGGCGCGGCCAGGGACGTCATCCAGAACCACCTTCTGCAGCTGCTGGCGCTGACCGCGATGGAAGAGCCGGTGAGCTTCCAGCCGCACGAGTTGCAGGCCGAGAAGATCAAGGTGCTGTCCGCGGTGAAACTGCCCTACCCGCTCGAGGAGACGACGGCACGCGGGCAGTACGCGGCAGGCTGGCAGGGTGACCAGAAGGTCGTCGGGCTGCTCGACGAGGAGGGCTTCTCCAAGGACTCCACCACCGAGACCTACGCAGCGATCACCCTTGAGGTCGACAGCCGCCGCTGGGCCGGGGTGCCGTTCTACCTGCGCACGGGAAAACGCCTGGGCCGCAGGGTGACCGAGATCGCCCTGGTGTTCAACCGGGCACCGCACCTGCCGTTCGACGCCACCATGACCGAGGAGCTGGGCAAGAACGCCCTGGTGATCCGGGTTCAGCCCGACGAGGGCATCACGCTGAGGTTCGGCTCGAAGGTGCCGGGAAGCGCCATGGAAGTCCGCGACGTAAACATGGACTTCTCCTACGGTTCGGCCTTCGCCGAGGATTCACCCGAAGCCTACGAGCGGCTGATCCTCGACGTGCTGCTGGGTGAGCCGTCGCTGTTCCCGGTCAATGCCGAGGTCGAATTGTCCTGGCAGATACTGGATCCGGTGCTGGACCAGTGGGCGGCGCACGGAAAGCCCGAGCCGTACGAATCGGGCACGTGGGGTCCGGCCTCCGCCGATGAGATGCTGCTGCGTACGGGACGCGAATGGAGGCGGCCCTAGATGATCGTCGACCTGCCCGACACCACCACCAACGACGTCAACAAGAAGATCACCGGGCTGCGCGAAGAGGGTGGCGCGCTGACGCTGAGCCGGGTACTGACGCTGGTCATCGCGCCGGACACCGCCGAGCTTGTGGAGGAATCCATCGAGGCCGCCACCTTCGCCAGCCACGAGCACCCCTGCCGGGTGATCGTCGTGACACCGGGCGACCGCGACGCGGCCGAGCCGCGGCTCGACGCCCAGCTGCGGGTGGGACACGACGCGGGAGCCGGCGAGGTCGTGGTGCTCAAACTGTCCGGCGCGCTGGCCGATCACGCCAGCAGCGTGGTGCTGCCGTTCCTACTGCCGGACACCCCTGTGGTGGCGTGGTGGCCCGCGCTGGCGCCCCGTGTCCCCGCCGAGGATCCCCTCGGCAAGCTGGCGGTGCGGCGCATCACCGACGCCACCAACGGCATCGACCCGCTGGCCTGCATCAAGAGCAGGGTGGAGAGTTACACCCCCGGTGACACCGACCTGGCGTGGAGCCGGGTCACCTACTGGCGGGCGCTGCTCACGTCGGCGCTGGACCAACCGCCCTACGAGCCGGTGACGTCGGCGCTGGTGTCGGGTCTCAAGGACGAGCCAGCGCTCGACATCATGGCGGGCTGGCTGGCCGCGCGGATCGACGGTCCAGTGACGCGGGCCATCGGCCCGTTGAAGGTCGAGCTGACCCGGGCAAGCGAGACGATCACGCTGAGCCGCCCGCAGACCGGCGTGACCGCGACGCTGGCCCGCACCGCGAAGCCCGATTCGCTGCTGCCGCTGGCACGCCGGGACACCAAGGAATGCCTGGCGGAGGACTTGAGGCGACTCGACGCCGACGAGATCTATCTCACCGCCCTGCAGGGCCTCGACAAGGTGCAGTATCTGCCGGAGAGCGGCGAAGAGACCGGAGGCCGGCTGTGACGACCGTCGTCGAGCGCTATTCCGACGCCGAGGCTCTCGTCGCCGCGGCCGGTGACCGCCTGGTCGGCGCGCTCAACGCCGCGATCGGGGCGCGCGGCCGAGCGCTGGTTGTGCTCACCGGTGGCGGCACCGGCATCGCGCTGCTCAAACGGGTCGGTGAGCGGGCCGCCGAGATCGACTGGTCGAAGGTGCACCTCTTCTGGGGCGACGAGCGCTACCTACCCGCCGACGACGACGAGCGCAACGAAAAGCAGGCTCGCGAGGCGTTTCTCGATCACCTCGACATACCCGCCGGCAACGTCCACGCCATGGCCGCCAGTGACGGCGAGTTCGGTGCCGACATCGACGCCGCCGCTCTGGCCTACGTCGACGTACTGGCCGCAGCAGCCGAAAACGGTGAGCCCGCACCCGAATTCGACGTTCACCTGCTCGGGATGGGCGGCGAGGGACACGTCAACTCGCTGTTCCCCGACACCGACGCCGTGCGGGAGACCGAGCGGCTGGTGATCGCGGTGACCGACTCCCCCAAACCGCCGCCGCAGCGCATCACCCTCACCCTGCCCGCCGTCCAGCGCTCGCGCGAGGTCTGGCTGGTGGTGTCGGGCGCCGCGAAGGCCGAGGCGGTGGCCGCCGCGATCGGTGGCGCGCCACCGGTGGACATCCCCGCGGCGGGTGCCCTCGGCCGCGAGGCGACGGTCTGGCTGCTCGACGAGGCAGCCGCGGGCGACCTCTGACGATCACGCGGGCCACACCGGATCCCGGTGTGGTTCGCCACCGCGGCGGTCCGACTGCGCATCGGTGTGACCCGACACGTAGTCGGCAACGCGACGGGCCACATCGCCCGCCGTGGAGGGCCACGTCGTGGAAGGCATTGGGTTCCTGGCACATCGACTGCGCTGCACGACAGTCTGACGCCGCGTGCCGCGCGCCGGTTCCATCGGCCCGGTCAGCCGGGCGGCTACCCCACCACGATGACGTGCAGCGTACGCGGCCCGTGTACCCCCTCGACCCGGTCCAGCTCGATATCGCTGGTGGCGCTGGGGCCGCTGATCCAGGTGAGCGGCCGGGTGTGACTGCCCGACTCGATCAGGCGGGCGACGGCCTCGGGAACGTCGCTCACGATCTGATCCACCGCCACGATGCAAACGTGCATATCGGGCACCAGGCTGGTCGCCCGTCTGCCCTGCCCCGGTCCGTGGTCGAGCACGATGGTGCCGGTGTTGGCGATGCCCACCGTGGCCGTGGTGACCACGGCGTCGATCGTATCGAGCCGCGTCGCGCCGAGTTGGTCGTCGGCGACCCAGGAGACGTCGGCACCGTCGGCCCAGTTGTCGCGAACGGTCGCGTCGGCCACCACCGAGGTGGCACCCGCGCTCGCCAGCGCCGAGCCGATGGCGGCGGAGACGCCGTCGGGGGCCACCCGTTCGACCACCGCCCGATAGTCGACGGTGCGCTCGATGAACCGCCCGACCACATCCTCGTCACCGGTGCTGACCGGCTGTCCGTAGACCCACGGCACCTCGGCCGGCTGCGGCCGGTCGGCAAGGGCGCCACGGATTCTCGTCAGGATCTCCTCGCGCGCGGAAGTCATTCCTCCTCCTTGCGTGCGGGTCACTGGTCGTCCTCGTTTCGTCCGCCGTCCGTGCGTTTCCACCACGACCGGAACGACTCAGTCGGGGGCACCGGCGTATCGCGTGCACCCGACCACACGGTCGCGGGCCATGGCAGCGAGCGTAACGTCTGCTTACCACCGAAGATCTTGCTGCGCAACGCTTTACCTCCGGCCGCCGCAGCGGCCTCGGCCGCCTCGAACCGGCGGTGGTCGGTGAACATCCAACTCGCGGCCTTCATACCCAACTCTTCGGCCGACGGCACGCCGCCACGGCTCTCGTCGACGACGCGGGTGCGCAGGTGTACCAGCAGCGACGGGATGTCGATGCGCACCGGGCAGACGTCGAAGCACGCCCCGCACAGGCTCGACGCATACGGCAGCGACTTGTCCACTTCGCTTGCGGTGCCGCGCAATTGGGGCGTCAACACCGCACCGATCGGCCCCGGATAGACCGACCCGTACGAATGTCCGCCCGCGCGTTCGTAGACCGGGCACACGTTCAGGCATGCCGAGCACCGGATGCACCGCAGCGCTTGCCTGCCAACGGTGTCGGCCAGCGCACGGGTGCGGCCGTTGTCCAGCAGCACGATGTGCATGTCGGTGGGGCCGTCGCCGTCGGCGGGGCCGGTCCAGATCGAGGTGTAGGGGTTCTCCCGCTCACCGGTGCTGCTGCGCGGCAATACCTGCATGAACACCTCGAGGTCGCGCCAGGACGGCAGCACCTTCTCGATACCGACCACCGAGATGAGCGTCTCGGGCAGTGTCAGGCACATCCGGCCATTGCCCTCCGATTCGACGACCACCAGACTGCCGGTGTCGGCGATGGCGAAGTTGGCTCCGGAGATGGCGACCTTCGCCCGCAGGAACTTCTCGCGAAGGTGCAGCCGGGCGGCCTCGGCGAGGCGCCGCGGCTCGTCGGTGAGGTCGTCCGGCGCGGGCCTGCCGACCTCCTTCATCCTCCGCAGGAAGATCTCCCGCACCTCGGCGCGGTTGCGATGGATGGCAGGCACCAGGATGTGGCTGGGCCAGTCGTCGCCGAGCTGCACGATGAGTTCGGCGAGATCGGTTTCCCAGGCTGCGATTCCGGCGTCCGCCAGCGCCTCGTTGAGTTCAATCTCCTGGGTGGCCATGGATTTGACCTTGACGACCTCACGCAGGTCCTCGGGGCCGAGCTTGGCCTGCACCAGGCCGACGACGATGCGGTTGGCCTCCTCCGCGTCGCGCGCCCAGTGCACGGTGGCGCCGGCTGCGGTGGCGTTGGCCTCGAACGACAGCAGGTGCTCGTCGAGGCGAAACAGCGCGTTGTCCTTGATCGCCTCGGCCGCGAGCCGCAACTCCTCCCAGTTGTCGAGTTCCTCCACCACGGCGCCCCGCTTGGCGCGGATGATGCCGGTGGCGTGGGCGAGGTTGCGGCGCTGGACCGAGTTCTGCAGGGCCGCCCGCGCTGCGTACTGGAATTTCGGCATGCCGAGGAACGAGGCGGTGACGCCGACGTGGGGATGCCCGGGTGTGGTGGTGGTCATTTCAGCTCCTCGCGCAAGCGCTCGTAGGTCACGCGGGATCTCCCTCAGTCGATGCCAGGATCTCGGCCAGGTGCAGCACGCGCATCCCGCTGCGCTGCCGCGATAGCAATCCTCCGATGTGCATCAAGCACGAATTGTCGCTGGCGACCAGCACTTCGGCGCCGGTATCGCGAACTCTGCGGGCCTTGTCGGATCCCATCGCCACCGACGTGTCCGCGTTCTTCACCGCGAACGTCCCGCCGAACCCACAGCACTGGTCCGCACCGGGCAGCTCGATGAGGTCGATACCGCGCACCGCGCGCAGCAGCTCCAGCGGACGGTCACCGACCCGAAGCATCCGCAAGGAATGGCACGTCGGGTGGTAGGTGACCCGATGCGGGAAGTACGCGCCCACGTCGGTGACGCCCAGCACGTCGACGAGGAACTCGCTGAGCTCGTACACCTTCGGCGCCAGCGCATCCACCTCGGCAGACAGGGCGGCGTCGCCGGTACGGGCGGCGATGTCGTGATGCTGATGCCGCACCGAACCCACGCACGACCCTGACGGCGCCACGATCGCGTCGTAACCCCCGAAGGCGTCGATGAAGTTGCGCACCGTCGGCACGGCTTCGGCCGCGTAGCCGGTGTTGGTGAACATCTGTCCGCAGCAGGTCTGCTCGACTGGGAACTCGACCTCGCAGCCGAGTCTGCGCAGCAGCTTCACCACCGCCTTGGGCGTCTGGGGAAACATCACGTCGTTGAAACAGGTGGCGAACAGGGCGACCTTCACGGTCCCTTGCAACTGGCCTTGGCTGCTCACGGTTGTCCTCGTTTCGGTCATCAGGGCAGCATCCACGACAACACGGTTGACTGTAGGCCGACAAGTAGGCACAGCACCGCAAGCATGCCGATGCTCCACCAGATCACCCGCCGGAAGATGTCGGATTCGCGGCCGAGCAGACCAACGGCGGTGGCCGCGATGGTCAGGTTCTGCGGGCTGATCATCTTGCCGACGACGCCGCCGGAGGTGTTGGCCGCCACCAGCAGCGTCGGGTCGATCCCGGCCTTGGTGGCTGCGGTCTGCTGCAGCGTGGCGAACAGCGCGTTCGCACTGGTGTCCGATCCGGTGACCGCAGTGCCCAGCCAGCCGAGGATCGGTGACAGGAAGGCGAATAGTGCGCCCGTTCCGGCGATCCAGGTGCCGATCGTGATCGTCTGACCGGACTGGTTCATGACGTAGGCCAGGGCGAGCACCGAGGCGACGGTCAGGATGGAGAACTTGAGCTTGACCACTGTGCGGCCGTAGATCCGGGCGGCCTCAAGCAGTGACAGCCGGTAGACCAGCGCGACGATCACGCCTGAGATCAGCAGCAGCGAGCCTGGCGAGGACAACCAGCCCCAGGTGTAGACCGTCGAGGTGGAGACCTTGCCCGCGGCGGTCAGCACGTTACCGTCCAGCCCCGGCCAGGCGACCTTGACGTCGGTGCCTGCCAACCAACTCTTCACCGGCGCCCACAGCTTGGCGACCGCGAAGACGACGATCACGAGCAGGTACGGGAACAGCGCCATCGTCACGCGGCCGGCGCTGAGCCGGGTCTCGACGCGATCGTCGACGACGACGCCGGCCGGGCCGGCAGGCACGGGATGGCCCGCGCCGCCACCGTTACCGTCCTTCTCCTCCTCACGCTCCCGCAGCATCCGCTCGCGGGCCGCGGCGGAATTCTGGGGGCGCCACACGCGCAGCATCAGCACGGCAGCGGCGAGCCCTGCCAGCGAAGCGACGACGTCGGTCAGCTCCACCGACAGCCAGTTGGCGGAGACGAACTGCGCCACGGCGAAGGTGAAACCGACGACCAGGGCGATCGGCCACACGTCGCGCAGGCCGCGGCGCCCATCGGCGAGCAGGATCAGGATCAGCGGGACGAACAGGGCCAGCAGCGGGGTCTGGCGGCCTACGACGGCGCCGATCTCTTGATACGGGATGCCGGTCAGGTTGCCCGCGGTGATGATCGGGATGGCGATAGCCCCGAAGGCGACGGGCGCGGTGTTGGCGACGAGCACGACGACGGCGGCACGCATGGCGGTGAAGCCGATCGACATCAACATCACACCCGTGATCGCCACCGGCGCACCGAAGCCCGCCAGCGCCTCCAGCAGGCCGCCGAAACAGAACGCGATGATCACCGCCTGTACACGCGGATCATCCGAGATCGCGTCGATCACCCGCCGCAGATCCTCGAAGCGGCCGCTGGCGACGGTCAGTTCGTAGAGCCAGATCGCGTTGAGGACGATCCACATGATCGGGAAGATGCCGAACACGAAGCCCTCGCTGGCCGACAGGGCCGCCAGACCGACCGGCATGCCGTAGCCGGCCACGGCCACGATGAGCGCGACGGCCAGCGCGCTCAAACCGGCCAAGTGCGCCTTCCATTTCAGCACGCCGAGCGTGACGAACACCGTTATCAGCGGCAGCAGGGCCACCATCGACGACAGGAACAGGCTGTCGCCGATCGGTGCCAGATCGGGTTGATAAATCATGCGACTCCTCGGATCACGGCGGGACGGATGACCTTTTAGTGGTCTGACCACAATGTGGTTGGTACGCTAGAGGTGATTGGCTTCACAGTCAAGCCCGAGATGCGGCGCACGACGCACGCAGACCCGGGGCGAGGGCAGCGACATGATCGACGAGCGCGCGAGGAGCACAGATGACCGACACCGCCGAGACCGGCAACTCCACGCCGCAGTGGCGCCCCGTCCCCCGCGCCCGTTCGCACGAACTGGTGGTCGAGGCGATCGAGAACCAGATCATGAGCGGCGCGCTGCGGGTCGGTGACCCACTGCCCCCCGAGCGTGAGCTGGCGGCCCGCCTTCAGGTGAGCCGCGCAGGAGTTCGCGAAGCCATCCGTGTGCTCGAGGCGCAGGGCGTCGTCACCTCCAGCGTCGGCGCGGGCCGGGACGCGGGCACCTTCATCGCCGCGATGCCCAGCGCCGCGCTGACCCGCTTCCTGCGGCTGCATGTCGCGCTGTCGAACTTCCCGATGGACGACATCGTCGACGCCCGCGTCATGCTGGAACGCAACAGCGCGGTCCTGGCCGCCGCGCACGCCGGCAACGACGAGCTGACCGCCATCGGGCTGAAGCTGTCGCAGATGGACGAGTCCGAACATGATTGCGAGCCGTTCAACGACGCCGACACGGCCTTCCACGTGGCCATCGCCGAGGCCGGGGGTAACCGGCTGGTCGCCGACATGACCATCGCGATCCGGGCGTCGCTGCGCGAACCCATCCTCGCCGCCATGCGGCAGGTGCAGGACTGGCCGGCGCTTGCGCGTTCGCTCCAGGCTCAGCACCGCGGGATATTCGAGGCGATCGCCACCGGTGACGGCCCGCTCGCCGCAGACCGCACCGAGGAGCACATCAGGGGCGCCTACCAGTCGATGCCCGCACTGCACGACGGCTGAGCGCGGTTAGAGCGTGGCTAGAGCGAATGTCCGGTCGTTCGGTGATGCTCAGTGGCAACTGAGACCGCACGGTGCGGCTGCGGAATGCCGATACCGGTCAACCGGTCGGGGCCCCGATGGTCGGTCACGTCAATGAACCGTCCTGGTTTCTTCGGGGGCTCCCATTACCCGTGAGGATGGGAGCATGGCTGCGCAGCGGAAGTACCCGCAGGAGCCGCGGGAGCGGGCGACGCGGGTGACCGGCCGGGGGACGACCAGTGCGGACGCGGCGCGGATCGCCGAGCTCGAGCGGCAGAACCGCGAGCTGCGCAAGGTGAACGAGATATTGCGGACGGCCAGTGCGTTTTTCGCGGCGGCGGAGGTCGACCGCCGACTGCGGTGATTGTCGAGTACATCGATGCTCACCGCGACGAGTTCGGGGTCGACCCGATCTGCCGTGTGCTCTCCGAGCAAGGCCGGCGTGCAGATCGCCCCGTCCACCTATCACGGCGCCAAGGCGCACGGCGCCGTGTCGGCGGCCGCACTGGCTGACGCCTACGAGGCCAACACACCGTGCTCGACCTGTGGGTGGCGAACCGCCGGGTCTATAGCGTGCGCAAACTCTGGCACTCCGCCCGGCGCGCTGGTCACGGGTGGGGCCGTGATCGGGTGGCCCGGCTGACGGGGTTGGCCGGCATCGGCTCGCCCGGATCGGTGGTGGGTGGCGGATTTTCACCTATTGCTGGACGCTGCAGGGGTTCTGCTACACCGCGTTATGCGTGGAGGTGTTCTCGCGGCGCATCCTGGGCTGGCGGGTGATGTCAGCAAGTCGACCCCGTTGGTGACCTCGGTGCTCGAGCAGGCCCTCTTTACCCGTAGTTGTTCGGAGTTCTGTTTTACTGCAACGGGTTTGGTGCAGCATTCGGATGCGGGCAGCCAGTATACGTCGACTGTGTTCACCGCGGCGCTGCAGGACGCTGGGATCACCGGGTCGATCGGCAGCTTCGGTGCCGCGCTCGACAACGCGTTGATGGAATCAACTGTGGGACTGTATAAGTCGGAGTTGATCGACCAGCATCCGACCTTCGCCGGCCGTGGCGAGCTGGAACGCGAAACCGCTTGGTACAAAACGATTACCAGGCCGATTCCTCGATCGAGTACCTTCCCCCGGTCGAGTACGAACAGCGCTACCATCGGCCGGTCGCCTCGCACGAGGTGACGTGAACCGGGAGCCTCCGGCAGATCCAGGACGGTTTCAGTCGTCAGGCATGGTGTTGTCGGCGATATGTGTCGCCGTTCCGAACACCGCTTCCACACGGGGTTTCGCTTTCCGCTGGGGTTCAATCAATCCTTGACACCCGCCCCGCATCGGCGCATGATCCGCGCTACCAACGTGTATTGCCCGGAAGGCCGACCATGAGCGTCCTCGGAGTCCCACCACCGCTAACCATCGTCCGCCCAGGTGAGGGCAAGGCGGGCAGCCTGGGCTCGATCGGCGTGGTGTTCAAACTGTGGGGCGAGGACACCGGCGGCGCGGTGGCCATTGTGGAGCACCCGTTTCCCGTGGGCGCCCTGGTGCCGCCGCACCTGCATACTCGGGAGGACGAGTACTCGATCGTCACGGAGGGCGAAATCGGCTTCCGCTCAGGCGAACGCGAAGCCGTGCTGGGCCCGGGCGGTTACATCACGAAGCCGAGGGGCGAACTGCATACTATGTGGAACGCGGGTACGACGCCTGCCCGCATGATCGAGGTGATCAGCCCGGCGGGCTTCGAGAACTTCTTCCGCGACCTAACGGACCTGACCACCGACGGCGCCCCACCCTTCGAGGCGATCGCGACACTCGCAGAAGCCTACGGACTCCAGTTCGGCGAGGCCCCTTGGCTACCGGACATCATCGCCCGCTATAACCTCACGCCACCCGGATAATGCCCTTTAGCGGCTCTTCCGGAATCAGAGTGCGTTGATGTGTTGGGCGAGGTTGCCGCAGTGCAGGAGGGAGCGGATTCAACCCATCCCGGGACCGCCCGGTCCTTGGCGTGCAGGGTCACCATGGGCCAGCGGTTTACAGGCCAGCCGCACTCGAGGAGGAGCGCGCTACCCGCTATTGCGCAGCGCGGTGGCGAGGCCGCTCATCGTCAGCAGGATGCCCCGCTGCACCAGGTTGTCGGTGTCACCGGCGCGGAACCGCCGCAGCAACTCGACCTGCAGGTGATTCAGCGGTTCCAGATACGGGAACCGGTTGAACACCGAACGGGCCAGCGCCGGGTTGTCGGCCAGCAGATCGTCGTGGCCGGTGATCAGCTTGTACATCCGGATCGTTCGTTCGTGCTCGGCGGCGATCTTGTCGAACACCCGGTGGCGCAACTCCTCGTCGTCCACAAGTTCCGAATAATGTGCCGCCAGGCCCATATCCGATTTCGCCATCACCTGCGCCATATTGGACAGCACGGTGCGGAAGAACGGCCACCGCGCGTAGAGATCCTGGAGTAATTCCAGCCGGCTGGGGCCGTCGCCGGAGTCCTCGGCCATGAACTCCTCGAAGGCCGAACCCGTTCCGTACCAGCCGGGCAGCATCACCCGCGACTGGCTCCACGCCAGCACCCACGGAATCGCACGCAGGTCGGAGATCGACGTCGTCGGTTTGCGCGACGTGGGGCGGCTGCCGATGTTGAGCGCGCCGATCTCACTGACCGGGGTGGAGGCTTTGAAGTACTCCACGAAACCTGGTGTCTCGTGCACTAATTCGGAGTACGCGCGCTGCGCGCGGGCGGCCAGGTCGTCGAGGATCTGGTAGGCGGGTCCCGCGGCGTCACCGAGGCCCTCCATGTCGAGAAGCGTCGACTCCAGCGTCGCCGAGACGAGCGTCTCCAGGTTACGGCGCGCCCGTTGGGGCTCGGCGTATTTCGCGGCGATGATCTCACCCTGTTCGGTCAGCCGCAGCGAGCCGTTCACCGCGCCGGGCGGCTGGGCCAGGATGGCGTCGTAGCTCGGCCCACCGCCGCGGCCCACGGTGCCGCCGCGACCGTGGAAGAGCCGCAACCGGATTCCGGTCTTGCGCGCCATCTCAACCAGGTCGAGTTCGGCACGGTAGAGCGCCCAGTTGGCGGCCAGGTAGCCGCCGTCCTTATTGGAGTCGGAGTACCCCAACATGATCTCCTGGCTTTCGCCACGCGCCTGCACCAGCGCCCGGTAGAGCGGAAGGTCGAGCACGGCCTCCATGATCGACGAGCCGCGCTGCAGGTCGTCGATCGTCTCGAACAGCGGAACGATGCCGACCGGGCAATACGGATGCTCCCCCGACGAGTCGAGCAAACCCGCCTCCTTGAGCAGGATGGCCGCCTCGAGCATGTCCGAAACCGACTCGCACATCGAGATGATGTAGTTGGGCACCGCCAGCGGCCCATAGACCCGCACCGCCCGCGCAGCGGCCTCGACGATATCGAGTTCCTTGCGCGCCAGCTCCGACAGGTCGGCTTCCGGGCTGGTCAGCGGACGGCGGGTGGACAGTTCAGCCACCAGCAGCTCGACGCGTTCGGCCTCGGGCAGCGACACGTAGTCCGGATGCACACCCGCCCAGGCCAGGAGTTCGGCGATGACCTCCTCATGAACCTCGGAGTTCTGTCGCATATCCAGGCCACAAAGGTGAAACCCGAAGACCCGCAAGGCTTCCCGAAGCCGCGCCAGCCGATCGTCGGCCAGCAGCGCGCCACCGTGGCCGCGCAGCGACGCGTCGATCACATCTAGATCGGCGAGCATCTCCTCCGGTCGTTCATAGCGCTGCAGCCCGAGATCGAGCTGATACTCGGGCTGCCGGTCGAGGATCTCCGCTGCCGTCGCCGTGAGCCGCCCGTGAATCACGCGCAGTGCGCGGCGGTACGGCTCGTCGACCCTCGCCGGTGCGTCGAGCACGTCGGCGAGCGTGCTCAGGTCGGGTGTGACCCGGACCAGGCGCACCGACATGGACAGTTCCTGCTCCAGCGCGGTGAGCTCGCGGAAATAGTGCGCGAACGCGGTGTAGGCAGCGCTGCCGGTGGCCTGCCTGACCACGTCGGCGGTGACGTTCGGGTTGCCGTCGCGGTCGCCGCCGATCCACGAACCGGGACGCAGGATGGGCTCCTCGAGCAGCTGCGATCCGGGCCAGCGAGCCGAAAGCGCCTCGCGCACCTCCGCGTTGATCTGCGGGATGACCTCGAAGAAGGCCGCAGGGTAGTAGCGCAGGCCGGTCTCGATCTCGTCCTGAATCTTCAGCCGCGAGAGCCGGATCAGCGCGGTCTGCCACAGGGTGAGGATCTGGCGGCGCAGCTCGGTCTCGATTGAGGCGCCGTCGTCGGTGTGCGCGTGCCCCCTCGCCCGCAGCCGCATGAGCTGGGTGATCCGGTGCTGGGTGTCGAATACGGTGCGGCGGCGCGTTTCTGTCGGGTGCGCGGTGATCACGGGGGCGATCAGGGCACCCGACAGCGCATCGGCGACGGCGTCCGCGTCAAGGTCGGCTGCGTCGAGTTTGAGATAGGTGGCGGCCAGGCTGCTGTCCTGCGGCGGATCGCCCGCGGCGACGTGGATGGCGCGGCGGCGCTCCCGGTGGATGTCCTCGGCCACGTTGGCCAGCAGGGCGAAGTTCGTAAAGGCGCGGATGACGGGCAGGGCCTCGGTGGGCTCGATGCCGTTGAACATCGCGGCCAGCTCGGAGCGATCGATCTCCGAGCGGCGCACCCGGAACGATTCGACCCTGGCGCGCTCGATGAGGTCGAAGACGTCGTCACCGCTGTGTTCGCGCACCGTCTCGCCGAGAATGGTCCCGAGCAACCGGATGTCTTCACGCATCGGTTCGGTGGCCTCACGCCCCACCTGGGTGCGGCGCACCGATCCAATGGGTTCCAGTGCGGTGTCGGACTGCTCAGCCATGGGTCCAGTATTGACGTGAGCCATCAGCGCCGCATGGCGAGACTTACCGTGAGTCAGGCTGCGAACAAGATAATGGCCAACGCGAGCACGAAGATGAGCATCACGCCGACCGCGACACCCGCGACCGCACCCGCCCCGTTGTATCCCTGCGGCGGCGGCCCGAGCGAGCCGCGGCTGAACGACCACAGCGGGGTCCGGTACTCCAGATCGACAACGTGCCCCGGCGCGACGTCCACGACGTAGTCGGCGGGCCCGATCCGCGGCGGCAGGAAGTAGGGGGTGTACACGTGCACGTGGTAGCGACCGGGATAGAGCGGAACGTAGGTGGGACCCCAGCCCGCCGCGACCGAGTGGCCGTTGATCTGGACGCTCGGCTTCACGAATGCGAACATCCAGGCCAGCGGAAAATAGGCCGCCGTGATGACGACCCCCTGGCGGGGGGCGTGCTGCGGACCGTACGGATACAGGGGCGTGCGCGGGTCAGCCGTATTTGATCTGCAGGCCCATGCCGATGATCGACACGATCCAGATGCCGGTGACGAACAGGGTCAACCGGTCGAGGTTCTTCTCAACGACCGTCGAACCCGACAGGCTGGACTGAACGCCGCCGCCGAACAGGGTGGACAGGCCACCGCCCTTGGCGCGATGCAGCAGCACCAGCAACACCACCAACAGACTGGTGATCACCAGTACGATCTGCAGCGCCAATTCCATGGTCGCCACCCTACACGGACGTGATTTAGGCGCGACAACCGACGCTCAGCGTCGGAAAGCGCGCCGAAATCACTCAGGGCAGCGGCCCGCCCGCGGCGATCGCCGAAAGGGTCGCGAACTGCTCACCGTCCAGCGACGCGCCGCCCACCAGGGCGCCGTCGACGTCGTCCTGTCCGACGATCTCACCCACATTCTTGGCGTTCACCGAGCCGCCGTAGAGCACCCGGACCGTGGCGGCGATCTCCGGGCTGGCCAGCTGTGCCAGCTCGGCCCGGATCGCCCCGCACACCTCCTGCGCGTCGGCAGCACTGGCCACCCGGCCCGTGCCGATCGCCCACACCGGTTCGTAGGCGATGACGACGGCGCCGATCTGCTCGGCCGACAGCCCGGCCAGTGAACCTCGCAGCGACTCGACGTTGAACTCCACGTGGGTGCCGGCCTCACGGATCTCCAGCGGCTCACCGATACACACGATCGGCGTGAGGCCGTGCTTGAGCGCCGCCGCGGCCTTGGCCGCCACCAGTGCGTCGTCCTCGTTGTGGTACGTGCGCCGCTCCGAATGGCCGATGACCACGAAGGTGCACCCCAGCTTTGCCAGGAACGCCCCGCTGATCTCCCCGGTGTAGGCACCGGAGTCGTGCGTGGACAGATCCTGCGCGCCGTAGGTCAGCCGCAGCTTGTCACCGTCGACCAGCGTCTGCACACTGCGCAGGTCGGTGAACGGCGGGATCACCGTCACATCGACCTTGTCGTAGTACTTGTCGGGCAACGCGAATGCGATCTTCTGTACCAGGGCGATGGCCTCGAAGTGGTTGAGGTTCATCTTCCAGTTACCCGCGATCAGCGGTTTCCGGGACACGGCTCTCCTGTCAGGACTCGAGAACTTCGATGCCGGGCAGGGTCTTGCCCTCCAGGTATTCCAACGACGCGCCGCCGCCGGTCGAGATGTGCGAGAAGCCATCCTCGGGCAGGCCGAGTTGGCGCACCGCGGCCGCGGAGTCACCGCCGCCGACCACACTGAACGCTCCCTTGGCCGTCGCCGAGATGATCGCTTCAGCAACACCTTTCGTTCCGGCGGCGTAGGCGGGGAACTCGAACACGCCCATCGGGCCGTTCCAGAACACGGTCTTGGCGTTGGACAGCAGCGCGGTGAACCGCTTCACCGACTCCGGACCGATGTCGAGGCCCATCTGGTCCGCCGGGATCTTGTCCGCGGCAACGGTTTCCGGCGGGGAGTCGGCCGCGAACTTCTCGGTCACCACGATGTCGACCGGCAGATGGATCACGTCGCCGTACTCGTCGAGCAGTTTCTTACAGGTCTCGATCATCTCCGCCTGCAGCAGCGAGGTCCCGACCGTGAGGCCTTGGGCCGCAAGGAACGTGTAGCACATGCCGCCGCCGATGATGAGGCTGTCGGCCTTGGTCGCCAGGTTCTCGATGACCGCGAGCTTGTCGGAGACCTTCGATCCGCCGAGCACCACCGCGTAGGGCCGTTCGCTCGACCCGGTGAGCGTGCGCAGCACGTCGACCTCGGTGCCCACCAGCGTTCCCGCGTAATGCGGCAACAGCGCGGCGACGTCGTACACCGAGGCCTGCTTGCGGTGCACGACACCGAACCCGTCCGACACGAAAGCGGCACGGGCATCTGGGCCACCGACCAGTTCGGCCAGCGCCTTGGCAAGAGACTGACGTTCGGATTCGTCCTTGCTGGTCTCGCGGGGGTCGAACCGGATGTTCTCCAGCAGCAGGATGTCGCCGTCGGTCAGACCCTCGGCCCGCGCCAGCGCGTCGGTGCCGACCACATCGCCGGCCAGTTGCACATGGCGGCCCAGCCGCTCCCCCAGGTCCTTGGCCACCGGGGCCAGCGAATACTTGGGATCGGGTTCGCCCTTCGGCCTGCCGAGGTGGGCGGTGACGATGACCTTGGCGCCGGCGTCGGAAAGCGCCTTCAGCGTCGGCAGCGACGCGATGATGCGGCCGGGGTCGGTGATGTTGCGATCCTCGTCGAGCGGGACGTTGAAGTCGGAGCGCACGAGGACGCCCCGACCTTCAACACCCTCTGCCAGCAGATCGTCAAGTGTCTTGACGCTCATGGCGTTACAGCGACTTGCCAACCAGACCGACGAGGTCGACCAAGCGGTTGGAGTAACCCCACTCGTTGTCGTACCACGACACCGCCTTGGCCTGGTTGCCGATGGCCTTGGTCAGGCCCGCATCGAAGATCGAGCTGTGCGGGTCGGTGACGATGTCGCTGGACACGATCGGGGCGTCGTAGTACTTGAGGATGCCCTTGAGCGGACCCTCCGCGGCCGCCTTCATCGCGGCGTTGATCTCCGCGGCAGTGGCCTCCTTGGCCAGCTCGACGGTGAGGTCGGTGCACGAGCCGGTCGGGATCGGCACCCGCAGCGCGTACCCGTCCAGCTTGCCCTTCAGCTCGGGCAGCACCAGGCCGATGGCCTTGGCTGCGCCGGTCGAGGTGGGCACGATGTTCAGCGCGGCCGCGCGGGCGCGACGCAGATCCTTGTGCGGGCCGTCCTGCAGGTTCTGGTCCTGGGTGTAGGCGTGCACGGTGGTCATCAGACCCTTGACGATGCCGAATTCGTCGTTGAGTACCTTTGCGAACGGGCCGAGGCAGTTGGTGGTGCACGACGCGTTGGAGATGATGTTCTGGCTGCCGTCGTACTTGTCGTCGTTCACGCCGATGACGATGGTGATGTCCTCGTCGGTGGCAGGCGCGGAGATGATGACCTTCTTGGCGCCCGCGTCCAGGTGGCCCTTGGCCTTGGCGGCGTTGGTGAAGATGCCGGTCGATTCGACGACCACGTCGACGCCGAGGTCGCCCCACGGAAGGGCGGCGGGTCCCTCCTTGACCTCGAGAGCCTTGATCTTGGTGCTGCCGATGACGATGGTGTCCTCGCCCTCGAGGCTGACGTCTTCGGGCAGCCGCCCGAGGATGGAGTCGAATTTCAGCAGATGCGCGAGGCTCGCGTTGTCGGTGAGGTCGTTGACCGCCACCACCTCGATGTCGGTGCTCTTGCCCTCGGCTTTCTGCGCCGCCAGCGCTCGGTAGAAGTTGCGTCCAATGCGGCCGAAGCCGTTAACGCCTACCCGGATCGTCACGTCAGCTCTCCCTTTATCTCTTCCGCTACAGCGAGTGTTCGATTCGATTGCTGCTCGGCCGCTAGCCTAGTGCCGGTCGCATACCGGCGTGCGGCTTGGGTCGACCAATTAAATCCGCCTGTAGCCAGGTATTCACCCAAGTCCCCGACATCCACAGAACCGGACATGATCCGGGCACAAGTCCACGGTTCACAGGCCCGCCAGAGTGTGGTCCCGATACGGGTTGCCCAGCCACGTCCGCCGGATGCGCTGCAACGCGCCGTCGTCCTCGAGCCGGGCCTGCGCGTGGCCGATCCGCGTGAGCAGGTCCCGCTCCGCCGGCGCGACCGCGACGGCGATCCGCTCGACGCTCAGACCGCGCTGCACCACATCGACCCCGGGCACCGACTTGACCAGCTCGGCGAGGACCGGGGCCAGCTTGATCACCGCATCGCAGCCGCCGGTGCTCAGATCGCGCAGCGCCGTGTGGACGGCGCCGTAGTCGTAGACGCGGACCCGGGCGGCCTTCCCCTCCCCGGCCAGCCGCTCGGCGATCGGCTGGCCGGCGTCGCCCCGCTGCACACCGATCGTCAGACCGGCGAGATCGTCGACCGAGCGCACCGACGGGTGCCGGGTGCCGGCGACGGCAAGCGCCTGTCCGGAGACGAGGTACGGGGGCACGAACGCGGCGCGTTCCTCCCGCCGCGGCGTGACGGTGACGCAGGAGGCGACGCAGTCGTAGGCACCCGCGGTGAGGGCGTCGAAGATCCCGTCGAAGTCAGCACCGTCGTAAGCCACGAACTCGACGGCCATTCCCAGCGCCCGCGCAATCGCGGTCATCAGGTCGACGTCGAGCCCGCCGCCGGGCATCGCGTTGAACGGCGGATCGGAAAGTGCCGCACCGACCCTCAGCCTCTGCATCACCCGACCGTAGAAATCCTCGGGGGCCGGCGCAATATCGGGCCGGGCCACGGTCGGCCAGCGCGGCCTCGTTCGGCTTGGTGGCAAGGATCCTCTCGTAGCACCCCTGCGGCGAATTGTCGAAGAACACAGGCAGATTCATCATCGCGGTGCGCCATTGGCCCGACGGGCCGAATGCGAGGCCGAGGCCGCGGGGCGCCGCGACGGTGTCGGCCGCCATCGGCACTCCGCCCGACAGCGAGAACCGGCCGACCACCGGTGTGCGCAAGCCGCGCCCGAAGACCTCGGCCACCGACACTGCGCGCGCGAAGCTTCCGCGGAGTCAGCCCGCCCGCCCGCCCCTCGGTATGCGCCCCCGTGGCTTCAACGCCCGGCGTGACCCCGTCGTCATCCTATGAGGCACTTCACAGCAATCGACCAACCGGACGGTTGCGGCAGGCCCGGGCCGGATCCCCTCGCGGTACCGACCCGCGTGAGGATGGACGACGAATGCAAACAGCGCCACGTGAATCAATTCACAGCGGCGGGCGACCACGCTCGTGCCGGGTCGACGGCCATCGCCGATCCCGTCCCGAATGCGTTGTCCACCCACGGGATTAGCGAATACGACGCGCACCGCGCAGACGCCACCAGCGGCATCGCCGAACTGTGGCGTGCGCAACTCCGGGCCATCAGATTCCCCAATCGCCACGTCGACGCCGACCGAGCCGACCATAATGAGCGCTACCAATTGAGGAGGGAAATTCTCAGTGACCACGACTACCGTTGATCAGGTCGGCGAATCCCCGTCAGAACCAGCGTCCGGTGCGAAACTCCGCGGTCGCGTCGCCTTCGTAACAGGCGGTACTCGCGGCATCGGTGCGTCCATCAGCAAGAGCCTTGTCGGCCAGGGCGCAACCGTGGCCGCCGGTTACGGCAGGAACACCGCGCAAGCCGAGAAGTTCCTCGCCGAGTTGTCCGCCGAGAACGAGGACGCCGAGGTAAGCATCCACCAGGGCGATATCGGCAGCGCCGAAGACTGCCGACGAACCGTCGAAGAGGTGATCGAGCGCCACGGCCGCCTCGACATTCTGGTCAACAACGCGGGCATCACCGCCGACAAGACCGTCGCCAAGATGACCGACGACGATTGGAACAGGGTCATCGCCGTCAACCTTTCCGGCGCCTTCTATCTGGCCCAGGCCACCCTGGCGCACATGCTCGAGCGCGGAACCGGCCGGATCGTGATGATTTCGTCGGTCATCGGTGAAATGGGTGCCATCGGTCAGGCCAACTACGCGGCATCCAAATCCGGGCTGTTCGGCTTGACGAAGACGCTTGCCCGCGAGGCATGCTTCCAGCTGGCCCGCTCGGGCAAGCTCACCGAGGACAGCATCGGCATCACGATCAACACCATCACCCCCGGGTTCGTCGCCACCGAGATGCTCGATTCGATCCCCGAAAAGGTCCTCGACCGGATCAAGGGCACCATTCCGATGGGACGCCTGGCCCGCCCCGAGGAGATCGCACGCGTCGTGCATTTCCTCGCCGCGGACGCGTCGGGCTATATCACCGGCCAGATCTGGGGAGTCAACGGCGGTTTGGACATGTGATGTATGGGCGTTCACGCGCCGCGCTCCAGTCGTCTGCTGAAATGTCCGAGTAACCGCAAACAACCGCAACGCCCGATATCGACAAGGTGGTAGTAAGTGCCTGCGTTTGAACTCAACAAGCACGGCAAGCTCGTTTTTCCCGCGAACTGCTTTCCCGATCTGGATTTCTCCACCTTCGACAGCCTCGAGCAGCTCGACAAGGTGATTCAGCGTGACTTCGACTCGAAGTCACCGACGGGCACCGACATCCTCGACAGGATCAAGACCGGCTCGTACAAATCCAAGTTCGAGCTGATGCGCGATCTAGCGCTGAACCTGTTCTGGGCCAACCGGTACAAGATGACGATGTACGACGTTCAGCCGACCCGCTGGGCCGATGTGCCGCGCCGCCGCGACGACGTGTTCGTACCGATCCAGACGCCGTGGCAGGATCGCGAGACCAAGGTGTCGGCGGTGTTCTCCGCCTTCCCCAACCTGCCTGCGCAGTGGAACGACGAGGTCGAGGACAGCATCTTCGAGATCCTCTTCGACGTGTTCGGCCACCGCCGCAACCACGCCACCAAGCTCTCGGCGATCATTCCGACGGTCAGCGAGCTGGTCGCCGACCCGAACAATCAGACCCTGCGGCTCAACAAGTACGACCCGGACTTCCGCCGGTACAGCTACAGCGAGATCATCGACTGCGACGAGGACGTCCCCGAGCTGGAGGCGCTGCACCGCTGGTCGATGGTGCTGCACAACCAGTATCCGTGGTCGCGCAGCGACGCCGCGCTGACGCCGGTGAGCGAGCTGCGCGACGACGACTACATCGTGCTGTTCCATCCGCGTGACTCGGAGGTCGGGCAGTTCCTGACCCGGGTGAAGTCGGGTCAGGCGCCGATGAAGCCGAAGGCGGCCGGTCCGGTGAAGTTACAGCCCGTGCAACCCGTGGAGCCGTACGACCCCATCGACGTGCGCAACGACCTGAAGGTACTGCCGAAGATCATGTCGATCGCGGCCGTCCACGGCGAACAGGTGTGCAGCAACGACGACCTGATCCGCAACAGCGCCTACAACTGGTCACCGATGTCGGCCGACGAGATCAGCGCCAAGACCGGAATCGAGAAGCGCCGGTACACCTGGAACACTCTCGAGGAGATCTCGCTGCGGGCCGCCCGCGCCGCGCTGGCGCACGCCAACGTCGGGCCCGAGCAGGTCGGGGCGGTGATCGTCTGCACATGCACCAGTTCGCGGCTGATCCCGTCGATCGCGGCATGGCTGTCGGGTCAGCTGGGTATCCAGCAGACGCACTGCTCGTTCGACCTGGTCGCCGCGTGCGCCGGCCTCAGCTACGGTATGGCGGAGGCCGCCCGGGTGCTCCAGACCGTCCGCAGGCCGGTGCTGCTGGTGTGCTCGGAGAAGTTCTCCGACAAGATCGGCAACGTCCGTCCCTCCCGGATGATCTTCGGCGACGGCGCGTCGGCGATTGTCCTCGGGCCCGCGGCCGAGGGCGAGACACCCGACATCGAGTTCATGCAAACCTACGCCAGCGGCCCGGTCAGCCAGGTGAACTCGATCCTGTGGCCCAACCCCGCATTCGCCAACAACATCACCGTCTACGGCCCCGAGGTGAAATCACTGGCCGGCCGCTACCTGCAGCAGATGCTGGAGGACATCAGGGCGTTGCCGGATCCGGACGGCGCGGCCGAGTCGCTGCTGGCCAGCATCGAGCTGATCATCCCCCACCAGGCCAACAAGACCATGGTGATCGAGCTGGCCGCCGCGGCGGGCATCACCGCCGACCAGCTGTACTTCAACATCGAACAGGTCGGCAACGCGTCGTCGGCGAGCATTCCGCTGGCCATCCATGACGCCGTTCGCGACGGCGTGATCAGCAAGCCGACCCGCGTCTTCGCGCCTGGGTTCGGCGCGGGGGCGGTCGCCGGTTACTCGATTCTGCGCATTGATCCCGACGTCGTCGCCCGCGAAGAAGAGGTGGCCTCGACGAGCGAAGCGCCGATGATTCCCGACTCGGCTCCGACTCCGTCGGGCAACGACGTGACGCTGGCCTTCGGCTAGATACCCAAAAAGTCCGGCACCTGCGACGGGATTCAAACCCCGTTGCGGGTGCCGGACTCGTTAGGCGGCGGGTTCAGCTCGCCGCGAATTCGTCCTCGCCGTCGAGAAACCGCTGGACCAGGGCGGCGACGATCGGCGCGGCACCCGGCTTCTGCAGGTCGTGACCGGCGCCGACCGTGGCCAGCCTGGCGTTGGGGATGCGCGCCGCGAGCAGCCTGCTGTTAGCGGGCGGGATGGCCTTGTCGCCGTCGCCGCAGATGAGCAGCGTGGGTGCGGCGATGCTGCCGAGATACGGGATGCTGGTCCAGGTCGAGATCGCACCCAGCTGATAGAGCAGACCCATCGGATCGGGCGCGGCCCAGCGCGTCCCGTCATTGGGCCGCAGCAGGCTCCGGGTGACATCGCGACCTCGGCCTGGCACCGCCCCGATACCGCACGAAGTGGCAAGCAGCACAAGCCGTTTCACCCGCTTGGGATGGCCGATCGCGATCTGCTGGGCGAGCGCGCCGCCGAAGGAGAACCCGACGATGTCGGCGGCGTCGACGCCGAACGCGTCGAGCACACCGACCGCAATGTTCGACAGCATCGACATCGTGTACGGCACGACCGGCGCGTGGCTCTGCCCCACCCCCGGCACATCGAAGGTGATGATCGTCCTGCCGTGCAGGGCGTCACCGAACGACGCCCAGCTCTGCATCGGCCGCGACAAGCCGTTGAGCAGCAGGCAGGGCTCACCCGACCCGGTCATCCGTGCGGCAACCCGGACCCCGCCGACCGACACCACCCGGTTGGTGACGACCGCGTCACCGGAAGCCAAGGCGTAGTCGGCGGCGAGGGCCACCTGGGTCACGTGGTCGCCCGGACGTATGTCCCTGGCGCCGGCTCGATGGGGGGATACTCGTCGCTGCCGGCCTGCGCCGGCGCGGGAACCTTCTCGCCGCCGCGTTCGCTGACCCAGGTGATCCAGTCCTCCCACCAGGTGGCATCGACCAACTGCGCGTTCGCCTTCCATTCCTGCGGGTCGGCGGGCAGGCTGTCGTTCACCCAGTGCTTGGCCTTCGGGTTGGGCGGGTTGACGATACCGGCGATGTGGCCCGAGGTGCTCAGCACGAACCGGTTCTTGCCGCCCAGCAGCTGCGAGGTCTTGTAGCCCGAGGTCCACGGCACGATGTGGTCGTCGACCGCGGTAAGCACATACGCGTCGACGTCGACGAGGCCGGGATCCAGGCGGATGCCCTCGACCTCGAACTCACCGCGCGCGAACTCGTTGCGCAGATAGCAGGACCGCAGGTACTCGGAATGCATCCGGGCCGGCATCCGGGTCGAATCCTCGTTCCAGGCAAGCAGATCGAACGACGGCGGCTTCTTGCCGAGCAGCCAGTTGTTCGCCACGTACTGGAAGATCAGGTCGTTGGGTCGCAGCGCGCTGAAGGTCCGGGCCATATTCGACGAGTCGAGGAAGCCCTTCTTCTTCATCTGCTTCTCCAGGCCGTCGACCGTCGCCTCGTCGGTGAAGATGCCGAGCAGGCCGGGCTGGGTGAAGTCGGTGTGGGTGTTGAGGAACGTCGCGGAGTTGATCGACTCGTCGCCCTTCGCGGCGTTGTAGGCCAGGCCCAGTGCGGTCAGGGTGCCGCCCAGGCAGACCGACAGGGTGTTGATCGCCGGCGCTCCGGTGATCTCCTTGACGACGCGCACCGCATCCAGCGGACCCTTGAACAGGTAGTCGCGGAAGCCCAGATCGCTCATGGACTTGTCGGGGTTGCGGTAGCTGATCGCAAAGCAGGTGTGTCCGTGCTGGACGGCCCACTCGATCAGGCTCTTACCGGGGGCCAGATCCATGATGTAGTACTTGTTGATCCAGGGCGGGCAGAACAGCAGCGGAACGGAGTACGTTTCCGGCGTCTGCGGGGTGTACTGGATCAGTTCGATGAGCTCGCTGCGGTACACGACGGTGCCAGGGGTGGACGCCATGTTGACGCCGACCTCGAAGCCGGTCTTGTCGACCTGGGACGGCCAGCCACCGTTGTGGCGCACGTCCTCCAGCATGTTCTTGAGGCCCCTGGCCACGCTCTTGCCGCCGGTGTCGAACGCCGCGCGGATCGCGGCGGGGTTACCCGGCAGGGTGTTCGTCGGGGAGAGCATGTCCACGATGAAATTGGCCATGAAGCGGGCCTTGGCCGCGCGTGACCCGCTCACATCGGCGGCATCGAGGAGCTCGTTGACCAACTGGCTGAACAGCAGGTACTCCTGCGCCAGCAGGAAGTAGGCGGGGTTGTCCTGGAAGGCCGGATCGGAGAACCGGCGGTCACTGCGCGGCACCGCGATGGGGCCGGCCGTGTCACGGCCGAAAGTCCGATCGGCTGCGGCCCGCAGAGCTCCGACCGATCCCCAGACCAGCCGGGCATTCGCCGCGAGTACCGCCGCCGGGTTCTTCAGCGTCAACGCGCCGGTAGCCAGGAGTTCGCGCATCAGGGCTGCCGGGTCCGCTACGTAGGTGAAGTCCTCGGCGATCCCGACCAGGTCGTTTACCGGGCGCGAGATGGACTTTTCGAGTGCGTCTGACGGCGACATTGCCCTCCTTGGGGTGTCCGTTGTAGTAAGCGGGCCGGCGGAAATGGTACCGCTAATGTTGGTGAGAGTATGTCCTGCCCGGGGCCCGGTCACATCCCCAGCGGTCCGGACGGCCCGCTGGACGCGACATAGCTGCGGTAAACGGCGAGAAGTGCCAGCTTCTGGGGCTCCGTGAGCCGGTCATCGGTGCGGATCGCGGTCTCGGTTGCCTCTTCGTCTCGCGGCTGCGCCTCGGGCATCAGGCCGGCCTGGGCGAACAACGCCTCCGCAGACAGGTTCAGCGCTTCTGCGATCGACTTCAGGACCCGTGCCGACGGTTCGGACAGGCCCCGTTCGATCTGACTGAGATATGGATTGGAGATCTGGGTGAGCGCGGCGAGCTCGCGCAGCGACAGATTCGCCATCTGCCGCTGCGCGCGGATAAACGACCCCAGCAGGTTGCGGTCCCGCTTCGGCCGTCCCGCAGCCGCTCCGTTGACGTTAAGGCCACTCATGTGGCGACGAGTGCGCTCAGGCGGACTTGGCCGGGCTGAACGTCCCCGCCA
Source organism: Mycobacterium sp. (assembly GCF_044223235.1). Classification (GTDB taxonomy): domain Bacteria; phylum Actinomycetota; class Actinomycetes; order Mycobacteriales; family Mycobacteriaceae; genus Mycobacterium. The sequence continues at coordinate 251,865 of NZ_JBGAME010000001.1, read as the reverse complement.
GCGTGACAGCGAATTCCTTCTGCGCCTCCAGCAGTTCGACCGCGAGGTCGAATCCGTAGGCGGTCAGCGCCGGGATGTCGGGCAGCGCACCCGCGGCGGGGTTGTCCGTCAGGCGCGAGGGCACGGCGGGCAGCGCCTCGGCGAACGCGCGGACGACATCGAGGTACAGGCCCTGGCCCTGCTTGATGGCGGCGACGAACTGCTCGCCGACCTTCTGCGTCGCGTCGAGGACATCGATCTTGGTGTCGGACATGATTCTCCTGGATCTGTTGAGGGACTAGAGAGGGTCTCGAGAGGGTCTCGGACGAGCCGGTCGTGGCGACAGTAGCGCCCCCACCGTCGCGCTAAATATAACAGGCGAGTGCTAGATGCATCAATCAGATTTGTGTCTCATCTCTCAACCTACCGATTCAGCACGTGTCTGCCACTGTCAGACATAGACTTGGCCGCGTGCCGGACGCCGACAAGTTGACAGTCAAGTTTCCCAAACGAATTGCGGTAGTAAACCGCGGCGAGGCCGCGGTTCGCCTGATTCGAGCCGTGCGTGAGTTGAATGCCGAATATGACTGCGGCATAAAGACAATCGCTTTGCATACGGACGCAGAGCGGCGCGCGATGTTCGTCCGTCAGGCCGATGAAGCGGTAACGCTGCAGAAGACCACCGATGGCATCGTCTACCTCGATCACGCCGCGCTGGAGCGCGCGCTTCGCGAATCCGAAGCCGACGCCGTGTGGGTGGGGTGGGGTTTCGTCGCCGAGGACATCGCCTTCGCCGAATTGTGCGCGCGGATGAACCTGACGTTCATCGGGCCGTCGGCCGCTGCGATGAAGACGCTGGGCGACAAGGTGGAGGCCAAGCTGCTGGCCGAGAAGGTGGGTGTACCGCTGGCGCCGTGGAGCGGCGGCCCGGTCACCACCCGTGAGGATGCCATCCGCCATGCCGAGGCGATCGGCTATCCGCTGATCATCAAGGCCCGCAGCGGCGGCGGCGGGCGCGGTATCCGCAAGGTGTACGCCCCCGAGGAGCTCGAGGTCGCCCTGGATCGCACGCAGGGTGAGGCCGAGCGGTCCTTCGGCGACCCGGTGGTGTTCATCGAACGTCTGGTGGGCGAAGCCCGCCACGTCGAGGTGCAGATCATGGCCGACGCCTACGGCAATGTGTGGGCACCCGGGGTGCGCGACTGCTCGATCCAGCGGCGCAACCAGAAGGTCATCGAGGAGTCGAGTTCACCGCTGTTGACCAAGGAGCAGGCCGATCATCTGCGGTCGGTGTCGGCGGAGTTGGTGCGGGCGGCGGGTTACCGCGGCGCAGGCACCGTCGAATACCTCTATCAGCCCGCCTCGAAGACGTTCACGTTCCTCGAGGTCAACACCCGTCTTCAGGTGGAGCATCCGATCACCGAGGTGACGACCGGCCTCGACATGGTGAAGCTGCAGATCCTGGTCGCGGGCGGCTACGAACTGCCCGGCGACTGTCCGCCGGAGTGGGGTCATGCGGTGGAGGCGCGGCTCAACGCCGAGGACGCCGACAACGGGTTCGCCCCCGCACCCGGCAGCGTGCAGCTGTTGAAGTTCCCGCTGGGCTCGGGTCTGCGCGTGGACACCGGTATCGCGCAGGGAGACGTCATTCCGCCCGACTACGACTCGATGGTCGCCAAGGTCATCGCGTGGGGTCGTGATCGTGACGAGGCGCTGGCGCGGCTGCGTACCGGGTTGCGTGAGACCACGGTCGTCATCGACGGCGGCACCACCAACAAGTCGTTCCTGCTGGACCTGCTCGACCGCGAGGAGGTCATCACGGCCTCGGCCGACACCGGGTGGCTCGACCGCACCGGCATCGGCACGGCCACCGGCCCGACCCCCAAAGCCGACATCGCGCTGATCGCGGCGGCGGTGGAGGCCTACGAGGCCGAGGAGAGCCTGGAACGGGCCAGCTTCCTGGCCTCGGCACGCGGTGGACGCCCCCGCGCCTCGCACGCCATCGGGCGCAAGGTCGAGCTGAACTACCAGGGCCACGCCTACGGCATCACCGTCGGCCAGATCGGTCCGCACAGCTACCGCATCGCCGGTGACAGCGGCGAGCTGGTCATCGACGTCGAACGGCTCAGCGACTTCGAGCGCAGGCTCACGTTGGGCGACACGCGTTTCCACGTCGTGGCCGTCGGCGGTGCGACCGGATTCCTCGTCGAGGTGGACGGCATCAGCCACCGCATCAGCCAGGACGAAGCCGGCCTGGTGCGGGCACTGGCCCCGGCCGTGGTGGTCGCCGTGCCCGTCTCCGTCGGCGACGAGGTCGAGGCGGGCACGACCCTGGTCGTGGTCGAGAGCATGAAGATGGAGACCGCCCTGCGCGCACCGACCGCCGGGCGGGTGCGCGAGATCATGGCGACGGTCAACAGCCAGGTCGACGCGGGCGCGGCGCTGCTGCGCTTCGACCAGATCGGCGACGAGTCGGCCATCGAGAAATTGCCGCGGGTGCAGTTCCGCAGTCAGCCGGTCAGCGCTGACGCCAGCCCCTTGACCGAGGCGCGGGCCCGGCTCGACGAGCTGCGCGGGCTGATCATCGGCTATGACGTGGGCCCCGATCGTGCGCGCAGCCTGGTCAAGGAGTACGAGGCGCTGCGCGCCAGCCAGCCCCGCGACAATGCCGAGCTCGTCAGCGCCGAGATCGGACTGCTCGACACGTTCGCCGACATCTGCGAGCTGTCGCGTAACCGTCCGACCCTTGACGAGGAGGACACCGACGAGCGGGTGCACAGCCCGCGCGAGCATTTCCACTCGTTCCTGCATTCGTTGGACGCCGAGCTGGAGGGGCTGCCGGAGAGCTTCCGCACCAAGATCGCCCGCGCCCTTCGCAATTACGACGTGACGGACCTGGAGCCCAGTGAGGAGCTGCAGGAGGCGGTATACCGGCTGTTCCTGGCGCTGCAGCGGATGGAGAACCAGGTCCCGGTCATCACCGCGCTGCTCGGCCGCTGGCGCACCGCCGACGACCTCGCCGCGGCACCCACCTCCGCCGTCGGTGAGGTCCTCGAGCGGCTGATCGGCGCCACCCAGGTGCGCTACCCGGTGATCGGCGATATCGCGCGTAACCTGCGGTTCCGGTTGTTCGACGAGCCGCAGATCGCCAAGGTGCGCGAGCAGGTCTACGAGGGTGTCCGCGAAGGGGTCGCCTACCTGGAGCAGAACCCCGGCGCCGCGGACTACGCCGAGCGCATCCAGTCCCTGGTGGCCACCCCCGAGCTGCTGATCGATCTTCTGGCGCAACGGATTACGAATCCCGGTCCGCTGCTGGAGATCGTCACTCGACAGTATTACGAGATCCGCGCGCTGGAGGATGTCGAGGTCTTCGACCGGGCGGGAAGCCAGTTCGTCACCGGCAGTTACGAATTGGCCGGCGACCAGCTGCACCTGGTGTCGACGGTGACCGACCGGGAACGGCTGGCCGCGACCCTGCTCGCCGTCGACGAGGTCGCCGGCGACAAGAGCGACCTGGTCGTCGACGTCTATGTGTCCTGGCCCGACGCCCCGTCCGACAGCGAGAAGCTCTCGGAGGCGCTGTGCGAGGTGCTCGACGGCCATCCCAACGCCGCCAACTGGCGCCGGGTGACGCTGACGGTGGTGGGCCGCGACGTCCACCAGTTGACGTTCCGCCCGGGCACCGACGGACTGGCCGAGGATCTGACCATCCGCGACATGCATCCGCTGACCGGCCAGCGCCTGGACCTGTGGCGGCTGAAGAACTTCGACGGCACCCGCATGCCCGCCGCCGAGGGCACCTATCTGTTCCACGTGACCGCATCGGAGAACCCGTCCGACGAACGCCTGATCGCACTCGCCGAAGTGCGTGACGCCACACCGCAACTCAACGAGGCGGGCGAGATCGTCGGTATCCCGGCCCTGGAGCGCACGCTGGCTGCATGTATCGACGGCATTCGCCGGGTGCAGACCGGGCGTGGCAAGAAGCGGATCGACAACAACCGGGTGATGCTCTACGTCTGGCCGGTGCTGGAGATCCCGACCGAACGCGCTCCGGCGATCGTGCGCCGGATCGCGCCGCTGACCACCGGCGCCGGGCTGGAAGAGGTCACCATCCTGGCCAGCCTCAAGGGCAGCCCGGACGAGAAGCCGCGGCGGGTCGCGGTGCGGTTCACCAACACCCCGGGCGCCGGGGTGGCGGCGTCGGTCACCGAGCCCCCGACGGAGGCGCTGCGCACACTGGACGGCTATGCGCAGAAGGTGCAGCGCTCGCAGGCCCGCGGCCTGGTCTACCCGTACGAGCTGATCCCGCTGCTCACCGGCGGCGACGGCAGCTTCACCGAGTACGACTTCTCCGCATCGGGCGAGTTCGGTCCGGTCGACCGGCCGTACGGCCGCAACACCGCCGGGCTCATCGTCGGCGTGGTGAACCGGCCCACCGAGCTGTACCCGGAGGGGATGACGCGGGTGGCAATGTTCGGCGATCCGACCAAGGCGCTGGGCACCGTCGCCGAGGCCGAATGCGCACGGGTGTGCGCCGCGCTGGATCTCGCCGAAGAGCTGTCCGTGCCCGTCGAGTGGTTCGCCCTGTCCTCGGGGGCCACCATCTCGATGGAAAGCGGCACCGAGAACATGGACTGGGTGTCCAAGGCACTGCGCCGCATCATCACCTTCACCCAGGACGGCGGGGAGATCAACGTCGTCGTGGCCGGTATCAACGTCGGTGCGCAGCCCTACTGGAACGCCGAAGCCACGATGCTGATGCACACCAAGGGCATCCTCGTCATGACGCCCGACAGCGCCATGGTGCTCACCGGCAAGCAGTCCCTGGACTACTCCGGCGGTGTGTCGGCCGAGGACAACTTCGGCATCGGCGGCTACGACCGCGTGATGGGCCCCAACGGCCAGGCCCAGTACTGGGCGCCGAACCTGCAGGCCGCGATCGACATCCTGTTCACCCATTACGACCACGCGTATGTCGCTGCAGGAGAACGTTTCCCCCGCCGCGCCGAGACCACCGACCCTGTCGACCGCGATGTGCGCGACTATCCCCACCAGCACCCGTCGAGCGAATTCACCCGTGTCGGTGACATCTTCGCCGATGCCACCAATAAGGACCGCAAGAAGCCGTTCGATATCCGCACGGTCATCCGCGCGGTCGTCGACCAGGATCATCCCACCCTCGAACGGTGGGCCGACATGGCCGACGCCGATACCTCCGTGGTGGTCGACGCGCACATCAGCGGAATCCCGGTGTGCGTCATCGGCATCGAGTCGCGGATGATTTCCCGCAAGGGATGGGTGCCCGCCGACGGACCCGACCAGTGGACCTCGGGCACGCTGTTCCCGCAGTCCTCGAAGAAGACCGCACGGGCGATCAACGCGGCCAGCGGCAACCGGCCGCTGGTGGTGCTGGCCAACCTGTCCGGATTCGACGGCTCACCGGAGTCGCTGCGCAACGTGCAGCTCGAGAACGGCGCCGAAATCGGCAGGGCCATCGTGAACTTCGACGGGCCGATCGTGTTCTGCGTGGTCTCGCGCTACCACGGCGGGGCGTTCGTGGTGTTCTCCAACGCACTCAACGAGAACATGGAAGTGCTCGCCATCGAGGGTTCGTTCTCCTCGGTCATCGGCGGCGCGCCCGCCGCGGCGGTGGTGTTCACCCGCGAGGTGAACTCCCGCACCGCGGCCGACCCGGCCGTGCGTGACCTCGAAGCGCAGCTGGCGGCCAGCACCGACGACGCGGCCACCGCGAGCCTGCGGGTCAAGCTGGCCGACACCCGCATCGCCGTGCGTTCGGACAAACTGGGCGAGGTGGCCGCGGAGTTCGAAGCCGTGCACAACGTCGAACGTGCCCAGGCCGTCGGCTCCGTGCACCAGATCATCCCCGCCGCCGAACTGCGACCGCGCATCGCCGCAGCCCTCGAACGCGGCATGGCCCGCCTGGAAGGCGCCGTAGTCGGCAACAGCTGACCACGGCGCCCCGCTCCGGGTCGGCGGTGATCGATCACCGATCGCCGCCGACCAGGCGGGCGCCGGGACGTCAGGTATCAGGCGTCGTCGTCGAGTAGGTCCGGCGTGACTGCCGACTCCGTGTCGGGAACGCCGTCGTGCTTCGCCTTGCGATCGGCCATCGACAACAGACGCCGGATGCGGCCCGCCACAGCGTCTTTCGTCATGGGCGGGTCGGCGAGACGACCCAGTTCCTCGAGCGAGGCCTGGCGGTGCTCGACCCGCAGCTTGCCTGCCGAGGCCAGGTGATCCGGCACGGTGTCGCCCAGGATCTCCAGCGCCCGCTCCACCCGGGCCGCGGCGGCCACCGCCGCACGCGCCGAGCGCCGCAGGTTCGCGTCGTCGAAGTTGGCCAGCCGGTTGGCGGTGGCGCGCACCTCGCGGCGCATCCGCCGCTCCTCCCAGGTCAGCCGGGTGTCCTGGGCGCCCATCCGGGTCAGCAGGGCGCCGATCGCCTCCCCGTCGCGTACCACGACGCGGTCACTGCCGCGCACTTCGCGCGCCTTGGCGCTGACCCCGAGCCGCCGCGCCGCCCCGACGAGGGCCAGCGCCGCCTCCGGTCCTGGACAGCTGACCTCAAGCGCCGACGACCGTCCCGGTTCGGTGAGTGAGCCGTGAGCCAGAAACGCTCCTCGCCACGCCGCTTCGGCGTCGGCGACGCTCCCGCCGACCACCTGCGCGGGCAGTCCCCGTACCGGGCGGCCCCGCAGGTCCAGCAGGCCGGTCTGTCGGGCCAGCGCTTCCCCATCTTTGGCGACGCGCACGACATAGCGGGTGTTCTTGCGGATGCCGCTGGCCGACAGGACGTGAACAACGGCGTTGTACCCGTAGAGGTCGTAGATGTCCTTGCGCAGCCGCCGCGCGATGATGCCCAGATCGACCTCGGCCTCGACCACCACCCGCCCGCTCACGATGTGCAGACCGCCTGCGAACCGCAGCAAGGAGGCCACCTCCGCGCGCCGGGCGCTCACCGAATTGACGACCAGCCGGCTCAACTCGTCTTTGACCTCGGCTGTCATCGCCACTGATCGTCACCTCTCGGTCTGTGCGGTGCCGGTCGCTGACCGGTGACATCGGCCGACCGGCCGGCGGGGGTCGCAGCGGGTCGTCGCGCGGATGCGCCGCCACTGAGGCGGACCGCCTCGAGTGCCGCGGCCAGCTTCGCCGGGTCATGTAAAGGTGTACCAGGTCTGGACACGTCAGCAAACTCGACGTGGGCGCCGAGCATGCTCGCGGTACGGCTGAGTTGTTCCCGCTCCGGGTCGCTCGGCACTCTGGCCGCGTCGACGATGATGACGTCCACGGTGAAGCCGGGCGCGTGTTGCGCCAGCACATGAATGTGGCGTTCGGCGGAGAAACCCGCCGTCTCCCCTGGTTCGGCGGCGAGGTTGAGCAACAGCGCGCGGCGCGCCGGCGTCGCCTCCAGCGCCTGCGCCAGCTGCGGCACCAGGACATGCGGTATGACACTGGTGAACCACGAACCAGGGCCAAGCACCACCAGGTCGGCGCTCATGATCGCGTCGACGGCCTGGCGGGTCGCAGGCGGGTCACCGGGAAGGAGCCGGACCCGGCGCACCTTCCCGACGGTGGTGGCGATCGCCACCTGCCCACGGATCACGCGGCTCATCCGCGGATCGGTCTCGAGGCCAGCCACGTCTGCCTCGATCTGCAACGCGATCGGACACATTGGCAACACCCGGCCGTTGAGCCCGAGGATGCGGCCTAGTTCGTCGAGCGCCGAGACGGGGTCGGCCAGCACCTCGTTCAGACCGGCCAGGATCAGGTTGCCGATCGGATGTCCGGCCAGCGCACCGCTGCCGCCGAACCGGTGTTGAATGATGGTCGCCCACAGCCGGCCGTGCGGGCTGTCCGATGCCAACGCCGCCAACGCCATCCGGAGGTCGCCGGGCGGCACCACATCCAGTTCGCTGCGCAACCGGCCGGATGAGCCGCCGTCGTCGGCGACGGTGACCACGGCCGTGACGTGCGGCGTGAGCCGGCGGGCCGCCGACAGTGTGGCGTAAAGGCCGTGCCCGCCGCCCAGAGCGACGATTCGGGAGCTCATCTGTCCTCCTCGCGTGCGGGGAAGCTCATTCGCGACCCAGGTCCCGGTGCAGCACTCGCACCGTGAGGTCGTCACCGCCTTGCAGACGCGCGGCCAGCGCCTCGGCCATCGCCACGCTGCGGTGTTTGCCACCGGTGCAGCCGATCGCAACCGTCATATAGCGCTTCCCCTCCCGCCGGTAGCCGTCGATCACGACGTTCAACAGACGATGGTAGGTGTCGAGAAACTCCGGAGCGCCGGGCTGACCCAACACGTAGTCGCGGACGGCCGGACTTTGCCCGGTGTGCGGCCGAAGTTCGTCTACCCAGTGCGGATTCGGCAGAAACCGCACGTCCATCACCGTATCGGCGTCCATCGGCAACCCGTACTTGTAGCCGAACGATTCGACGGTGACGCTCGTGTGCGCCACAGTGCGCCCCGAGAACGCGCGCTCGATGCTCTCCCGAAGCGACGGCACCGACAATTTTGAAGTATCGATCACCAGGTCGGCCGCCGCGCGCAGCGGCGCGAGCATGGCGCGCTCGGCGGCGATGCCCTCGGCGAGGGTCTGATTGCCCTGAAGTGGGTGACTGCGACGATTCTGTTCGTAACGGCGCACCAGGATGTCGTCGGACGCCTCCATGAACAGCACCCTGGGCCAGATGTTGCGGGCGCCGAGATCGCTGCGCACCCAATCGAGGTCACCGGTGAATCCCCGGGAGCGCACGTCCATCACGACCGCGAGCTGGGTGATGCGCGATCCCGCGGCGAGTCCGAGGTCGACCATCTGCGCGATGAGTTCGGGGGGCAGGTTGTCGGCGACGTACCAGCCGAGATCCTCGAGGACCTTCGCCGCCGTGCCCCGGCCGGCACCCGACAGGCCCGTCACCAGTACCACGTCGATGCCGGCATCCGCGCCGGGCGAGCCGGGCAGGTTCATGCCGCCGCCGTCCGGGTCATGCTGACCGTCCCAGTCGCCCCGCATCTCCCCGCTCACGCTCGACCCCGTCATACCGATGCCTTGCGTTGATCATCATCGACGATTGCGGCCGACGCCGTCGAATCGGCGGGCCCAGCCTCGTCGACCGCCAGCGCCGCGAGCACCGCTCTGGCGGTCGCCACCCCGATGCCTGGCACCGCGGTGATCTCCTCGACGGTGGCCTTTCTCAGCCGCGCCAACGACCCGAAGTGCGTCACGAGCGCCTTGCGCCGATGCTCCCCCAACCCGCGCACCGAATCGAGGGCCGATGCGGTCATCCGCTTGGACCGCTTGCTGCGGTGATAGCTGACCGCAAACCGATGCGCTTCATCGCGAACCCGCTGCAACAGGTAGAGGCCCTCACTGTTGCGCGGCAGGATGATCGGATCCGGCCCCAGGCCCATTCCCGCGGCCACCCACACTTCCTCGAGCCTCTTGGCCAGCCCGATCACCGCGACGTCGGTGACTCCCAGCTCGTCGAGGACCGACTGCGCCGCGTTGACCTGGGGGGCGCCGCCGTCGACGACGAACAGATTGGGCGGGTAGGCGAACCTGCGGGGCTTGAGCGCCGCCCCCGTCCCATCCGGGTTGTGGCCCTGCCAATGTTGCACGTCGTGCAGGTGCCGGTGGAACCGTCGCCGCGTCACTTCGGCGATCGAACCAACGTCGTCGGAGCGGCCACCGCCCGCGGCCTCCCGGATCGCGTAGTGCCGATAATCCGATTTGCGCGGCAGCCCGTCCTCGAAGACCACCAGCGAGGCCACCACATCGGTGCCCTGTACGTGGCTGACGTCGACGCACTCGATGCGCAACGGTGCGTCGGCGAGCCCCAGTGCATCCTGAATGCTTTGCAGCGCAGCGGATCTGGCGTTGAAGTCGCCTGCCCGCTTGAGTTTGTGCTGGGTCAGCGCCTCCTGGGCGTTGCGGTGGACCGTCTCGGCGAGCGCCCGCTTGTCACCACGCAGCGGTACCCGCAACACGACCCGCGACCCGCGCAGCGCCGACAACCAGGCGGCCAGCTCGTCGGCGTTCGGGGGCAGCACCGGGACGAGGATCTGGCGCGGGACCGGGTTCAATGCCTCGTCGGCGGCCCCGCCCAGCTCAGCCTGATCCCCGTAGAACTGGGTGAGGAACTGTTCGACCAGATGCTCCTGGCCCGATTCGCCCGGCTCACCCGACTTCTCGACGATCCAGCCGCGCTGGCCGCGCACCCGGCCACCGCGGACGTGGAACACCTGCACGGCCGCCTCCAACTCGTCGTCGGCGAACGCCACCACGTCCGCGTCGGTGCCGTCGCCGAACACCACCGTCTGCCTCTCCAGCGCCCGCTTGAGCGCCGAGATGTTGTCGCGCAGGCGGGCGGCCCGCTCGAAATCGAGCCGCTCGGCGGCCTCGACCATCTGGTGCTCCATGTCGCGGGCCAGCCGGTCGGTCTTGCCCGCCAGGAAATCGCAGAAGTCCAGCACGATCTTGCGGTGTTCCTCGGCGCTGACCCGCCCGACACAGGGTGCCGAGCATTTGTCGATGTAGCCGAGCAGACACGGACGATCGATCTGGTTGTGCCGCTTCAACACACCCGCAGAGCACGTGCGGACGGGAAAGACGCGGGTGAGCAGGTCGAGCGTTTCGCGGATCGCCCAGGCGTGCGAGTACGGACCGAAGTAGCGCACCCCCTTGCGGCGCTGCCCGCGGTAGACCATCAGGCGGGGGAACTCCTCGTTGAGCGTCACCGCCAGCACCGGATACGACTTGTCGTCGCGGTAGCGGATGTTGAACCGCGGGTCGAACTCCTTGATCCAGTTGTATTCCAGCTGCAGCGCCTCGACCTCGGTACTGACCACCGTCCACTCGACGCTGCCCGCGGCCATCACCATCTGCCTTGTCCTGGGCGCGAGACCGGCGATGTCGGCGAAGTACGACGTCAGACGGCTGCGCAGGCTTTTGGCCTTGCCGACGTAGATCACCCGGCCGTGCGGATCCCGGAAGCGGTAGACACCGGGCTCGATGGGTATCGATCCGGGCGCCGGGCGGTACGTCGCTGGATCGGGCACGCCACCCAGGTTAGTGGGCGGGGACGACGAGGACTCAGGCCCGGGATGTCATCCCCGTCCGGCTGGACCGATGCTCTACCGTCGAACAATGCGGATTCCGTCCTCCGCCCGGCCGATGACCGCCCTGCTGGCCGGGTTGACGCTGGTGCTGGCCGCCTGCGCGAGTCCCGACGAATCGCCTTCGACACCGACGGCGCGGCCCTGCGAGATCGTGTCCATCGGCACGACGACGCCCAAGACACCAGCCTCTCCCGTGCAGGCCTCCCCCGCTCCCGCGTCTCCCACGCCCGCCTCTCCCACCCAGCCCACGCCTGCTTCTCCCACCCAACCCCCCCTGCCTGCCCCCACCCAACCCACGCCTGCTTCTCCCACCCAACCCACCCCTGTTTCTCCCACCCAACCCACCCCTGCTTCTCCCACCCAACCCACCCCTGCATCTCCCAACCTCGCCACCAGCCCCGAACTCGCAACCGGCTACCGCAAGGGGACATGACCGCCGTGGCGACCGCGACCTTCGCGGTCGCCACCGCCAATCCGCTGGCCACGCAGGCGGCGTGCCGGGTGCTGCGCGACGGCGGGACCGCAGCCGACGCGCTGGTCACCGCGCAGGCCGTACTCGGGCTCGTGGAGCCGCAGTCGTCGGGCCTCGGCGGTGGCGGGTTCCTGCTGTACTACAACGCCGCGGCCGACTCCGTGCAGGCATACGACGGGCGCGAGGTGGCACCGGCCGCGGCCACGGAGAACTATCTGCGCTGGATCGACGACACCGACCGAACCGAACCGAAACCCGATGCGCGGGCGTCCGGACGTTCGATCGGCGTGCCCGGTATCGTGCGAATGCTCGACGACGTCCACACCGAGCACGGCAAATCGGCCTGGCGCGATCTGTGGCAGCCCGCGGTCGACATGGCGGACGACGGCTTCGACGTCAGCCCCCGCCTGGCGACCGCGATCGCGGGTGCCGCCGCCGATCTTGCGGTGGACCCCGAGGCCGCCGCGTATTTCCTCAGGCCGGACGGCAGCCCCAAGCCGGCGGGCACCCGGATGACCAACCCCGCGTACGCCAAGACGCTGGGCGCCATCGCCACCGGCGGCGCGCAGTCCTTCTACACCGGTGAGATCGCCAACAGCATCATCGCCGCGGCCACCGACTCGACCGCAGGCCGCACCCCGAGCCTGATGACGACCGACGATCTGGCCCGCTACACGGCCAGGAAACGCGAAGCGCTGTGCACGTCGTACCGCGAACGCGAGATCTGCGGCATGCCGCCCCCCTCCTCGGGTGGCATCGCGGTGGCCGCCAGCCTGGGCATCCTCGAACACTTCCCGATGAGCGATCACAAACCCACCGACATCGACCTCAACGGAGGCCGCCCCGCGGTGATGGGCGTCCACCTGATTTCCGAGGCCGAACGGCTGGCATATGCCGACCGGGACAAGTACGTGGCCGACTCCGATTTCGTGCCACTGCCCGGCGGCAGCCCCGACACGCTGCTCAACGGTCCGTATCTGGCCGGCCGCGCCGCGCTGATCTCACCGGAACGCTCGATGGGCACCGCGAAACCCGGCGAGTTCGGCGCGCCGTCCTCACCTGCGCCCCCCACGCCCGAGCACGGGACCAGTCAGATCAGCATCGTCGACGCGGACGGCAACGCCGCCTCGCTGACCACCACGGTCGAGTCGGCCTTCGGCTCGTTCCACATGGTCGACGGCTTCATCCTCAACAATCAGCTCACCGATTTCTCCGCGGAGCCCGCCGGTCCCGACGGCGTGCCGGTGGCCAACCGGGTGCAGCCCGGCAAACGCCCGCGCAGCACGATGGCACCCACACTGGTTTTCGACCGGCCGGCATCGGGTCCGCCCGGCTCGCGCGGCGAGCTGTATGCGGTGCTCGGCTCGCCCGGCGGTTCGGTGATCATCCAGTTCGTGGTGAAAACCCTTGTCGGCATGGTTGATTGGGGGTTGGACCCGCAGCAGGCGGTGTCCATGGTTGATTTCGGCGCGGCGAACACCCCGAAGACGAACGTGGGCGGGGAACACCCGGTGATCGACACGGCGGACAACGGTGACCACGACCCCCTGGTGCAGGGGCTGCGGGCGCTCGGGCACCAGGTCGACCTCGCCGATCAGTCCAGCGGCCTGTCCGCGATCGTCCGCGATCCCGGCTCGGGCTGGGTGGGCGGAGCGGACCCGCGACGGGAAGGACTCGTGATGGGCGACCCGCGCCGGCCGGGCGCGTGACTCGGTGGACGGTGAGACGGGAGCACGGATCGCCCGGCTCGCCGAATCCGATTGGCGGACCTTCGCGGTGGTGCGGCTGCGTGCGTTGACCGACTCGCTCGGCGTCGACGACCCCCAATACCGCCAGGAGGCGGCGTTCACCGTCGCCCAGTGGCGCCGCCGGTTGCGCGAACACGCCCAGTTCGTCGCGCTGATCGGCGATCGGCCGGTCGGCCTGATCGGCGCCCAGCAGGAGAGCACCCGTCGGGTGTATCTGTATTCGCTGTGGCTCGACCCCGGCGCCCGCGGCCATGGCCTGGCCCGTGCGCTCGTCGAGGCAGCCGTGGACTGGGCGCGGCTCAGGAAAGCCGAAACCGTCACGCTGCGGGTTGCCGCGGACAACGCGGCGGCGCGCAACGTCTACGAGAGTCTCGGCTTTGCCGTCACGCTGGCCGAAAGAGGCATGCCGCCGGACGAACTGGCGATGTCACTCAGCGTGTGACGGTGCGGTACCGGGCCATCAGGCCGCGTACGCGGTCCATCGCGTCGACCGCGCGGCCCTTGTCGATGGCCTGGATCGCCAGCACCGGAACGTACTCGTCATCGGGCAGATCGACGCGTGCCCACCTCGCGCCCCGGTGAAACGACACATCCACGACGTCGGACCACGGGATCAGCCGGTAGGCGAACAGATTGCGCACCGCAATGCCCGCCGGACCCACCCGCAGCCGGGGCCGGGTCAGCAATAACGCGAACCCGGCGATGACAACACCGAGCAACGCGATCGCCACCTGATCGGCGGTCTGGAAGATCACGCCGCTGGAGCCGACCTTGAGCAGCAGACCCACCGCGACATGAATGGCCACGATGATCACCGCAGCACCGTAGGCGAAGATCGGGGTCATGCGGGGACGCAGCTCGATATCCCACCCGCATGCGTCGGTCATGAGCGCGCGCGCAGCTCGCGCAGGGTCAGGGCGGTGGACAGGGCGGCCGCTGCGGCCTGCGCACCCTTGTCCTCGGTCGAACCCGGCAGCCCGGCGCGGGCAAGCGCCTGTTGTTCGGTGTTGGTGGTGAGCACCCCGTTGGCCACCGGCGTCGACGCGTCGAGCGACACCCGCGTCAAGCCGGCGGTGACCGCGTCGCACACGTAGTCGAAGTGGGGGGTCTCGCCGCGGATCACCACGCCGAGCGCCACGACGGCATCGTGGTGGAGTGCCAATTCCTGCGCCACAACCGGGATTTCGATGGCACCGAGCACCCGTGCGATCGTCGGGTCGTCGATGCCCGCCTCGGCGGCCGCCTTGCGGGCGCCGTCGAGAAGTGCGTCGCAGATCCGTTCGTGCCACGTGCTGGCCACGATGGCCAGCCGCAGCCCAGATGCGTCCAGCGCGGGCATATCCGGAACCCCGGCGCCTCCACTCACAGGGCACCGCCGAACTCGCCGGGCAGAACCGCGTCGTCGTAGTCGTCGAGTCCGGACAGATCGTGACCCATCCGGTCGCGCTTGGTCATCAGATAGCGGATGTTCTCCGCGTTGGCCCGCACCGGCAGCGGAACCCGCTCGATGATGTGCAGGCCGTAGCCGTCCAGCCCGACCCGCTTGGCCGGATTGTTGGTGAGCAGCCGCATGGACCGCACCCCGAGGTCACCCAGGATCTGCGCGCCGATGCCGTAGTCGCGCGCATCGGCGGGCAGGCCCAGCTTGAGATTCGCGTCGACGGTGTCGTCGCCGGCGTCCTGCAGCTGATAGGCCTGCAGTTTGTGCATCAGGCCGATCCCGCGGCCCTCGTGTCCACGCATGTACAGCACCACACCGCGGCCCTCCCGGGCCACCATCGCCATCGCGGCGTCCAGCTGCGGGCCGCAGTCGCAGCGGCGCGAGCCGAAGACGTCGCCGGTGAGACATTCGGAGTGCACCCGGACGAGCACGTCGTGGCCGTCGCCGTGCGGTCCTGCGATGTCGCCGCGGACCAGCGCCACGTGTTCGACGTCTTCGTACATGCTGGTGTACCCGACGGCGCGGAACTCCCCGTGGCGGGTGGGGATACGCGCCTCGGCGATCCGCTCGATGTGCTTCTCGTGCTTCCGGCGCCACTCGATGAGGTCGGCGATGGAGATGAGGGCGAGTCCATGGTCGTCGGCGAACACCCGCAGCTCGTCCGTCTGGGCCATCGCGCCTTCGTCCTTCTGGCTGACGATCTCGCAGATCGCCCCGGCAGGCCGCAGACCCGCCAGCCTGGCCAGATCGACCGCGGCTTCGGTGTGGCCCGGCCTGCGCAGCACACCGCCATCCTTGGCCCGCAGCGGAACGACGTGGCCGGGTTTGGTGAAGTCTTCGGCCACCGCCGCCGGGTCGGCGAGCGCGCGCATGGTGGTCGCCCGGTCCGAGGCCGATATACCCGTCCCGACACCCTTTCTCGCGTCGACCGTCACGGTGTAGGCGGTACCGTGCTTGTCCTGGTTCATCGCGTACATCGGCAGCAGGCCGAGCCGGTCGCACACCGCGCCGTCCAGCGGTACACAGAGATAGCCGGAGGTGTAGCGGACCATGAACGCGACCAGTTCGGGGGTGGCCTTCTCGGCGGCGAAGATGAGATCGCCCTCGTTCTCCCGGTCCTCGTCGTCGATGACGACCACGGCCTTGCCCGCGGCGATGTCGGCCACCGCCCGTTCGACGGAGTCGAGCCTCGTCACCGTGCCACCCAAACAACCACCGTGCCACCTTTGCCGGTCTCGCCCGGGAACCCTCGTCCCTGCCTGTTCAGTATGAACCACGGCGGGTGGGCGATTATTGCCCCTTCGCCGCCATCAACCGCTCGACGTACTTCGCGATGACGTCCACCTCGAGATTGACATGCGCATCCACCTCGGCGCCGCCCAGCGTGGTCAACTGCAACGTGGTGGGGATGAGTGAGACCTCGAACCAGTCGGGACCGATGGCCGAGACGGTCAGCGATACGCCGTCGACGGTGATCGAGCCCTTCTCCACCACGTAGCGGGCCAGCGCCGTCGGCAGCGCGATCCGCACCACCTCCCAGTGCTCGGACGGTGTGCGCGAGATGACATGCCCGACGCCGTCCACGTGGCCCTGCACGATGTGCCCGCCCAGCCGGCTGTTGAGCGCGGCGGCGCGCTCCAGGTTGACGCGGCTGCCCACATCGATGCCCCGCAGGCTGGAACGCTGCAGCGTCTCACCCATCACGTCGGCGCTGAACGCCCCGTCGGGCAGCACGTCCACGACGGTCAGGCACACCCCGTTGACGGCGATCGAGTCGCCGTGCCCGGCATCGGAGGTGACGACGGGCCCGCGGATCACCAGGCGGGCCGCGTCCGGCAGATCCTCCTTGCCGACGACCTCACCCAGTTCTTCCACGATTCCGGTAAACACACCGACCAGGCTAGGGGCTGGCGCGCCGCGGCCCGCGGGCACTCGTCGAAAGTCCAGTTCACAAGCCACGATCCCGCTTCCACCCGGCGCGCGGCGAAACCGTCCACGTCCGCGCACCCTCTACGATGCAGTCATGCAGACGCGCCCCCGCCACGCTGTCCTGTCGCGCTTGGCCCCCTGGCTCGCCGCACTGCTCGCCGGTGTCGTGCTGATGACCGGGTGCTCGTCGTCGGAAACGGACAGCGCGCCCCTGCCCGACGCCGCGACGCTGTTGGAGCAGTCCAGCCAGACGACCAGCGGGCAGACAAGCGTGCACCTGAAACTCTCCGTCGCGGGTGAGATCAAGGAGCTGCCCATCGAATCACTCGACGGCGACCTGACGTCGGTGCCCGCCGTCGCGGCGCAGGGCACCGCCAACATCATCTTCCTCGGCCAGAAGCTCGAGGGCGTGAGCTTCGTCGTCGCCAACGGCACCCTGTTCGCCTCGATCACCGCGGGCGGCGGTCTGCAGGACTTCGGTCCGGCCGCCGACGTCTACGACGTGTCGGTCATCCTGAACCCCAGCACCGGGCTGGCCAACATGCTGAACAGTTTCTCCGATGCCAAGTCCGACGGGCGGGAGACCATCAACGGTGTCCAGACGGTACGGGTGACGGGAAACATCAAGCCCGACGCGGTCAACCAGATCGCCCCACAGATCGGCGCCACCGCCCCGGTGCCGGGGACGGCGTGGATCCGCGAGGACGGCAACCACGACCTCGTCCAGGCCAAGATGGAGCCCAGCCCGGGTAACAGCGTGACGATGACGATGTCGGACTGGGGTAAGCCGGTCACCGTGGCGAAGCCGGCGGTGTGATGACGACGTCCCCCACGACCACGCCCGAGGTGACGTCGGGCCGCCGGATCGCGATCACCGCGGGCGGGCTGGCGGTGCTGCTCGGCGCGCTGGACACCTACGTCGTCGTCACGATCATGACCGACATCATGCGAGACGTCGGCATCGGCATCAATCAGATCCAGCGGGTCACGCCGATCGTCACCTGGTATCTACTCGGCTACATCGCGGCTATGCCCCTGCTGGGCCGCGCGTCCGACCGGTTCGGCCGCAAGCTGGTGCTGCAACTCAGCCTCGTCGGCTTCGCGGTCGGCTCGGTGATCACCGCGCTGTCCAACGACCTGCTTCCCATGATGATCGGCCGCGCCATCCAGGGCACCGCGAGCGGCGCCCTGCTGCCGGTCACCCTGGCGCTGGCGGCCGACCTGTGGTCGCAACGCAATCGCGCCGCCGTGCTCGGCGGCATCGGCGCCGCCCAGGAGCTGGGCAGCGTGCTGGGACCGCTCTACGGCATAGGCGTGGTCTGGCTGCTCAACAGCTGGCGCGACGTGTTCTGGATCAACGTCCCTCTGGCCGCGGTCGCGGTGGTGCTGATCCATTTCAGCCTGCCGTCGCGGCAGCGAAGCGAGGCGCCGGAGAAGGTGGATGTCGTCGGCGGTGTCCTGCTCGCGCTGGCGCTGGGACTTGCGACCTGGGGCCTGTACAACCCCAGACCCGACGGTAAGACGGTGCTGCCCAGCTACGGTGTGCCGTTGCTGCTCGGCGCGCTGATGGCCGCGGTGGCGTTCTTCGCCTGGGAGCGGTTCGCCCGCACCCGGCTTATCGAACCCGCCGGGGTGCACTTCCGGCCCTTCCTCGCCGCGCTGGGTGCGTCGCTGGCGGCGGGTGCGGCGCTGATGGTGACGCTGGTCAACGTGGAGCTGTTCGGCCAGGGCGTGCTGGGCCAGGACCAGAACCAAGCGGCGTTCCTGCTGCTGCGGTTCCTGATCGCGCTGCCGATCGGCGCGCTGGTAGGCGGCTGGGTAGCCACCCGGGTCGGCGACCGGTGGGTGGCCTTCACCGGGCTGTTGATCGCCGCCGGCGGCTACTGGCTGGTATCGAAGTGGCCGGTCGACATCCTGGCGGCGCGACACGAACTTGGCCTGTTCACCCTGCCCGCGCTGGATACCGACCTGGCCATCGCCGGTCTCGGACTCGGGCTGGTGATCGGCCCGCTGACGTCGGCGACGTTGCGGGTCGTACCCCCCGCGCAGCACGGGATCGCCTCGGCCGCGGTCGTGGTGGCCCGGATGATCGGCATGCTGGTGGGCCTGGCGGCCCTCAGCGCCTGGGGGCTCTACCGGTTCAATCAGCACCTACAGACCCTGCCCGCACAGCCCGGTGGCAACACGCTGGCCGAACGGCTGGCCGCCGAGGCGGCCAGGTACCGCGAGGCCTACGTCTTGCAGTACGGGGAGATCTTCGCGATCACCGCGGTGGTGTGTGTGGTGGGCGCGCTGCTCGGGCTGCTGATCAGCGGGCGCAGCGCACCCGGTGAGAACCCAGAAGACCCGGAGTCGCCCGAACCGCAGACCGAAGTCAGTACCGCCCGGACCTAGCGGGCCGCGTCAGCAGCGCTCGAGGCCGCGACGTAACAGCGGAGTGCGGTACCGGTTGTCGTCGCGTTTGCTGGAAAGCAGATCCCGTAGCGGTCCGAAAAAAATCAACCGAACGGTCTTTGAGGTCGCAGGCGAAATGTTGAGCCAGTCCTGCAGTGCAGTCACGCTCATTTGTCCTTTGCTTGAATACACAGGGCGCGCTGCTCAGCGGTGAAAGCGCTCTGGTACGAGTGTACCGATGCGCCCACTCCGATTGCTGAAACGACACTGCGGGTAACCCGAACGGACGTGCAATCAATGGATGGGAGGGTCATCGATGACCAAAACACCGTCGAGGCTGGACGGGAAGCGGATCGCATTCCTGGTAGCGCCAGAGGGTGCCGAACAGGTAGAGCTCACCGATCCGTGGAATGCGGTGACGAAGGCGGGCGCGACAGCGCAACTGGTGTCCACGGAAGTCGGTAAGGTCCAGGCGTTCAACCACCTCACCCCGGCCGACACATTCGAGGCGGACCGATCGACCGATGACGTGTCCGCCGACGACTACGACGCGCTGGTGCTGCCCGGCGGGGTGGCCAATCCGGATTATCTGCGCACCCGCGAATCGGCGGTGGCCTTCGTCAAGGGCTTCTTCGACAGCGGCAAGCCGGTCGCGGTGATCTGCCACGCGCCGTGGACCCTCATCGAGGCCGACGTGGTACGCGGCCGAACCCTCACCTCGTGGCCCAGCCTTCGGACCGACCTGCGCAACGCGGGCGCCGAATGGGTCGACGACGAGGTGGTGGAATGCTCGCGCGGGTCCAACACCCTGATCTCCAGCCGCAAACCCGATGATCTCCCAGCGTTCTGCAACACCCTGATCGGGGCGTTCGCCGGGACCGTCTAGGCACGTGAAGTCAGCGGGGCACCAGCGACAGCAGCACGTCCGGACCGACCCGTTCGATCCCGTCGAAGCGCCAGCGCAGCGCGCGCCCGATGGTGGGCACCCCGACGTCGTCGACGAGGGTGCCGGGGCCGCCGAGCAGGATCGGCGCCACGTACGCCACGATGCGGTCGACGACACCCGCGCGCAGGAAGGCCCCCGCCAGCGTCGGTCCGCCCTCGACGAGTACATCGGTACGGTCACCCAGCGCCCTGATCACCTCGTGCGGATCGCGGGTGCGGATCACCATCGTCCGTGAGTCGTCGTTGAGGACCTTTGCCTCCGAGGAGATTTCGCGCTTGCCGACGACCACGCGCAGGGGCTGGCGGTCGGCGAGGCTGCCATCGGGCAGCCGTGCGGTCAGTGTCGGGTCATCGGCGAAGACGGTTCCCGTGCCGACCACGATGGCATCGGCGGCGGCCCGGCGCCGATGCACGTCGGCACGGGCCGCCTCGCTGGTGATCCACTGGCTGGAACCGTCGGCGGCGGCACTGCGGCCGTCGACACTGGCCGCGTACTTCCACGTGACGTGCGGGCGCCCCGTGCGCTGCTTGTGCAGCCACTCCCGCAGCGGACCGTCGCGGACCAGGTCATCGCCGACCCCGGCGACGACCTCGACACCACCTCGCGCCAGCCGGTCCGCACCGCCTGCGGCGATCGGGTTGGGATCGGCCACCGCGAAGGCGACAGCCGAAACCCCGGCCGCCAGAAGGGCATCCACGCACGGCGGCGTCCGGCCGTGATGGTTGCACGGCTCCAGGGTGACCACCGCGATGCCGCCGCGCGCCTTGCTGCCCGCGCGGCGCAAGGCGACGATCTCGGCGTGGGCACCGCCGGGAGGCTCCGTTGCGCCCGCGCCGGCGATCCGCCCGTCGGAATCGAGGATCACCGCCCCGACGGGTGGATTCGGATATGTGGTGCCCTTGACGCGCTCGGCATGCTCGACCGCCAGCCGCATCGCGGCCGCCAGGGTCATCGCCCAAGGTGTGGCGACGCGGCGAGGGCCTGACGCCGCAGGGCCCGCACCGCCGCGGCGGGATCGTCGGCGCCGTACACCGCCGATCCGGCGACGAAGCAGTCGACGCCGGCCTCCGCCGCGGCCTCGATCGTCTCGGCGTTGATGCCGCCGTCGATCTCGACCAGGATCGTCAGCTCCCCCGAATCCACGAGGCGCCGCGCCGTGCTGACCTTCGACAGCACCTCCGGGATGAAGCTCTGCCCGCCGAATCCGGGCTCCACCGACATCACCAGCAGCGTGTCGAAGTCACGCAGGATCTCCAGGTAGGGCTCCAGCGGGGTGCCCGGCTTGACCGACAGACCGGCCCGGGCGCCCGCCGCCCGGATGTCGCGCGCCACCCCGATCGGGTTGTCGGTCGCCTCGGCGTGGAACGTGACGTTGTAGGCGCCGGCCTCGGCATACGGCGGAGCCCACCGATCGGGGTTGTCGATCATCAGGTGACAGTCCATCGGGATGTCGGTCGCCGCGAGCAAACTCTCGACCACCGGAAGTCCGAGGGTCAGATTCGGGACGAAGTGGCCGTCCATCACGTCCACATGCAGCCAGTCCGCGCCCTCGACGGCGGCGGCCTCGTCGGCGAGCCTGGCGAAGTCTGCGGAGAGGATCGACGGCGCGATCATGAGTGACGGGCTGTCCGGGGAAACATCGCGTCGGCGCCCTGCCGGTGCGGCCACAGCTGCACATGCGGCCCGTCACCGAGGTCGTCGGCGGGCGCGAAGAGCGGTCGGGTGTCCAGCTGGGTCACCGGGTGGCGGCGCAGCGCGTCGGCCACGACACCGACCGTCTCGGCCAGATGCGGTGAGCACGTGGCGTACAGCACCACACCGCCGGGGCGGGTCAGCTCGATCGCCGACGACAGCAGTTCGCGTTGCAGCCGGGTCAGTGCCGGGATGTCGGCAGGCTGTCTGCGCCAGCGCGCCTCCGGCCTGCGCCGCAGCGCGCCCAGACCCGTGCACGGGGCGTCGACGAGGACGCGGTCGAATCCGGGCTCCAGCCCCGAGTCGCGGCCGTCGACGCGGACCACCTCGACCGACAGTCCCCTGGTGTTCTCCTCGACCAGATCGGCTCGACGCGGGGCGGGCTCCACCGCGGTCACCGCCGCACCGCGCTCGGACCCGATCGCGGCCAGCAGCGCCGTCTTACCTCCGGGACCCGCACACAGGTCGAGCCAGCGGCCGCTGTCGACACCCTCGACGGGCGCCTGCGTCAATGCCCGGGCAACCAGCTGACTGCCCTCGTCCTGCACGAGCGCCCGCCCCTCGCGCACCGGCAGCAGCCGACCGGGGTCGCCCGAAGGGAGATACACCGCATACGGCGAGTACCGCCCGACGCTGCCACCCACCGCGTCGGCCAGTTCCTCGGCGGTGATGGCGCCCGGACGTGCCGCCAGGTGAACCACCGGCCGCTCGTCGTCGGCAACCAGCAGGCCCTGCAGTTCGTCCGCGCGGGCGCCCAGCGCGTCGGCGAAGGACTGCGCGATCCAGCGGGGATGCGCGGACACGAAGGCCAGATGCCCGATCCGATCGGTGGTGGCCGACGGCGCCAGCTCCGCGACCCAGCCCGCCTCATCCTTGCCGGAAATGGTGCGCAGCACGGCGTTGACGAAACCGGCACGCGCTGAATCGAATTCGATTCCGGCCTGCTCGACGGTCGTGGACACGGCGGCGTGCTGCTCGACCCGGGTCCGCAGCAGTTGGTAGGTGCCGAGCCTGAGCAGGTCGAGCAGCACCGGGTCGATCTTGTCCGGTGTTCGCCCCGCCGCCGCGCCGATGACGGCGTCGAGCAGGCCGCGGGTCCGGCAGGTGCCGTAGGTGAGTTCGGTGGCGAACGCGGCATCGCGCCCGATGATCGTGCGCTCGGTCAGGAGTGCGGGCAGTGCCAGGTTGGCATAGGAGTCCCGCTCGGACACCATCCGCAGCACGTCGAACGCGGCGCGGCGGGCGGGATCGAGCGGTGTGCGGCGCGGTTTCCGTCGTGGGGCGGGCCGGCCCTTGCGGTCCGGGCGGCCCTGCCGGTCCGGGCGGCCCTGCCGATCTGGACGGGGACGGTTCACGACGCCCGCACCCCATCGTCGAGCCGCGCTCCGCGGGCCCAGTCCGCCGCATCCATCGGCCGCTTGCCCGGCGCCTGCACCGTACCCAATTGCACTGCGTGCGAAGCCGTCCCGACCAGCACCCGGCCGCGCTGCACGCAGATCTCGCCGGGTCCGAGCACCGGGTCCTCACTCGAATCCGCCACCTGGGTCACCGGGCCCAGCTTGATCCGCAGCTCGCCCAGCATCGTCCACGCACCCGGGTTGGGGGTCACGGCCCTGATCCGGCGTTCGACGGTGTGGGCGGGCAGATCCCAGCGCACCCGGGCCCCGTCGACGGTGATCTTGGGAGCCATGCTGATACCGTCCACCGGCTGCGGGACGGGTTGCAGGGTCCCGTCCTCGATCCCGTCGAGCGTGGCCTCGAGCAGGGCCGCACCCGAAACGGCAAGGCGGACAAGCAGATCGCCCGCGGTGTCGGTGGGCCGGATCGTTTCGGTGGCCATCCCGAGAATCGGCCCGGTGTCCAGGGCGGACTCGATCACGAAGGTGCTGGCGCCGGTGACGGTGTCGCCCGCCGCGATTGCGGCCTGCACCGGCGCGGCGCCACGCCAAGCGGGCAGCAGCGAGAAATGCAGATTGACCCATCCGAGCGAAGGCACCGCCAGCAGATCCCTGCCCAGGATTGCCCCGTAGGCGACCACCGGACAACACTGCGGTTCCAACTCGGCCAGTTCGGCCACGAACTCCGCGGTGTTGGGTCGCTGCGGCTTCAACACCGCGATGCCGTGTTCGGCGGCCAGCGTCGCGACGGGTGACGGGGTGGGCTTGCCCCGCCTGCCCGCGGCCGCATCGGGCCGGGTCAGCACCGCGACGACCTCGTGTCTAGGCGACGCTATGAGGCGGCCGAGAGCAGGCAACGCGGGTTCAGGGGTACCGGCGAACACCACGCGCATTCGGACAGTCTAGGGAACGCCTCCGGTCAGGCCGGCCGGGCGGGTTGAACCCAGTTCTCCCCGTCGGCGATGACCACAACCCGTCGCGCCGCCCGCTGCGCCGCACGCGCCCGCTCCAGCGGCGATGCCCGCCAGGTCACCGGCGCCTCCACGCTGATGGGCACGTCCGGCGGCAGCGCCCGCAGCATCGACACCAGATCGATGCACCCGTCTCCCGGGAACAGCCGGGCGTTGCGGCCCTGGTGCATCAACTCGGCCTCGGATTGCGGCCGCTCGGCGACGGCGTCACAGATCTGCGCATAACGAATCCACTCGGCGGGCAGGGACGACAGGTCCGCGGGCGTGTTCAGTGCCCGCTCGTAGTGGATGGCGTAGACGAGCAATCCGACGTTGGCGTGTCCGCACGCTGCCATGATCGCCGCACCCTGCTGCAGATTCTTCACCCCTGTCCACGGCATGGGTTCCAGGTTCGGCGTCAGGCCGAAGTCGCCTGCCGGTTCGGCCAGTTCGGCCAGGTTGTCGGCAACGCGGGTGTGGTCGCTGTCGTAGCCCGTGACCAATACCTCGCTGGCCGACAGGAAGGCGCCAGTGTCCAGGAAGGCGGTGAAGTCGGCGCGGACACGCGTGTCGGGTGTCAGCCGGACCACCTCGATGTCCAGCAGCCGCAGCCCCGAATCGTCCAGTCTGCATCGGACGTCGCGGATCAGCGGCGTCACGCCGATCGTCGGGCGTTGCGGTTCAGTGTCGGTGACCGGGCGCAATCGCAGACCGACGGCGTCGTAGCCGGCCGAAGCGGCGCAGCCGACCATCTCGGCGGGATCGAGTTCCAGCACCGTCAGCGGCGCAAGCGAAATGATCCGATCCGGCCCCGATGTCGATGATGCCGCCCTCAAGGAAAAACCCGTTGCCATACCCGCTCCCTGCGCGCACAAGACCTACGGCAGAACACCGCTCGCTGAGCAGATGACCGCCGTCGTGCCGCCATTGTGGGGGAAAGCCGGCGGGAATTGGGCGCTACCTTCTCCGGTGTATTGGCCGGCGTTCTGCATCGTGATTCCCGGTCGATTGCCGGGTGATCCGCTCAGCGCGGGGTCTGGTAGTACTCCCGCTCGGACACCCCCGCCATACCAGCGATGTACATCCACGGGATGCTGCCGACCAGTCGGTTCAGCGTGGCCACCGCGTCGTTGTAGTACTGGCGGGCGAACGCCAGCTTGTTCTCGGTGTCGGTGAGGTTCTGCTGCAGGTTCAGGAAGTTGTTGGAGGAGTTCAGCTGTGGATAGTTCCGCCCCAGCGCCAGCAGCGGGATGAGTGCGGAGTCGAGCTCCCGCTCGGCCGCACTGCGCTGGGCGACCGACGCACCACCGGTCGCGGTGGTCAGCGCGGCCCGCGCACCGGTCACGTGGTCGAGGATCGTCCTCTCATGGGCGGCGTACGTCTGCACGGTGTGCACCAGGCTCGGGATCAGTGCCGCGCGCCGGGTCAACTCGACGTCGATACCGCTGAGCGCCTCGGATACCCGCACATCCGCGGCGCGAAGTTTGTTGTAGCCCACCACCAGACCGATCAGCACCAGTACGGCGACGATCAGCACCAGTATCAGCAGGGAATTCACCATGATCCGCCTCCTCCACCTCCGCCGCCACCGCCCCCGCCGCCACCACCACCGCCGCCGCTGCTGCTGGACGACGACGATGACTGTGAGGCCGTATAGGCGCCGATGGACGACGACAACGCCGATTCGAAACTGTCGAAGCCGGTGCCGCCGGTGAATCCCGAGCCGTCCGACGACGACGTTGAGTGATACCAAACCGGCTGCGGTGCAACCGCACCCATCGTGGCCTCGTACTTCCTTGCCCATAACGCCGCAGCACCGGCGGCCACGGCGAACGGGATGTACGCGGTGTAGAGGTCCTTGCGCGCCGCGAAATCGAACCGGGACTCAGCCGAGTCGGTGGCCAGCAAGCGGTGGAATCCACCTGCCCGCGACCATAATTCGCGGCCGGCCGGGGTGGTGCGCCGGGTGCCGACGCCGGGCCGCCATCCCGGTGCGGACATGACGAAGAACACCGCGAACGGCAGCACCCACATCTGCGTGCCGAGCCAGCCCAGCGAGGCCACGGCGGTGAGCAGCAGGGCGCCGAAGTTGGCCACCCGCACCCACCATTCGGCGCGGCGCCTCTCCAGCAGGCCGTAATCGAAGCCCCACT
This sequence comes from Mycobacterium sp., assembly GCF_044223235.1. Classification (GTDB taxonomy): domain Bacteria; phylum Actinomycetota; class Actinomycetes; order Mycobacteriales; family Mycobacteriaceae; genus Mycobacterium. The sequence continues at coordinate 225,618 of NZ_JBGAME010000001.1, read as the reverse complement.
TGCGCACGGCGGCATCCATATCGGACTTGGCCTGCGACAGTTTCTTTCCCGCCGACACCGAGCCGTTGGCCTTGAACTGGCCGCCGGGTGTGCCGACCTTCAGCGCCTTGGCGACCGCGAGGCTGACCGGGTCGATCGACTGCCATCCGCCGGCGAGCCCGCGGATGGTCCACTTCTTCTCGCCGGTCTGCTGCAGCGAGATCAGCCCGCGTTCGCCGAGATAGAACAGTGTGGCGGTGAGACCGTCCTTGGCCACCGATTCGGTGCGGATGTACTCGAACTGCACGGGTCCGACCCAGTCCGGCGGCGCGTACTGCAACGGGAAGCCCGGTGGGCGCTCGACGGTGAACCGGACCATCGCCGCGGCGATGACCGCACCGAGCACGGTCAAGGCGGCCACCCCGGCCACAGCCGAAACCGACTGCCCGAGAATCACATCCCATCGTTGCGACCAGGGCAGTCCAGACCTGGCCGGGGTGGGGACGTCGACACCCACCCGCACTGTCACCGGTGTGCGCGGCGGCAGCCGCGACGCCGACACCGTCATCGTGTCGCCGTCGATCGACATTTCCTGGCACGCCCGGCCGGTGCCGTATCCCACCGCGCACTGCGCGCCGCTGACACCGGCGGGCATGCGGACGGTGATGTCCGCGCGCTCGATCCTGTTGTTCCACGCCGGGGCAATGACGTTCCAGTAGAACACGGTCGGCGCGGCGGTCCGCCCTTCGGTCGATGCGAAGGTGCGGTCGGCGCCGGTGGCGCCCGGGTCGAGCACACCGGCGATGGTGTAGCGGATCTCGTATACGTGGGTGCCGTAGTCCAGGTAGCTGTCCGGGTCGCCGATCTTGGCGACCCGGAACCGGCCGCCGCTCTCGGAGAGCATCTGGAACCTCGCCGGCTCACCGTCGACGGTGATGGAGGTGATCCGGGGTGGCTGGCGGACGTGGGGATCATTGGCGTTGGCGGTGTCCCAGTAGCGGAAGAGGCCGTGGCGCTGGACCGGAAACTCCGCGGTGATGGTTTCGGTGGCGGTCACGGTGCCGTCCCGGGCCACGACGAACTCGGCGCGGTAATTGCTGAACCAGACCGGATCGTCGACCGGATCCGACCCCGAGGAGTTGGTGAACAGCAACGGCCACAACGTGGCGACGACGATCAGCAGTGGGACGATCGACCAGCGCAGCACTCGGCCGATCCACTTCATTCGCGCCTCCGTCCGACCCACCCGCCCAGGTCAGGACTCACCCTATGTGCAATGGGTCGATCGGGCACACAATGAGGGCCTCTGCGATGTTGACGGATCGCCACGAAGAATCCGTTCAGCAGCCCGATGTGGGCGCTGCGGCGTTGTGGATGGCGTTCGTGGGCCAGGTCTGCCAGCGAGCGTTCGAGCAGCTGACGATTGAGTTGCTCAATGTTTTCGATGCCAACCGCGGGGTGCAGGGTGCGGCGGCCGTCGAAGCCGAGGCGGTGCATCCGCCAGACATCGCGTGGGTATTCGGCTTGCCGACACGCCGATCACGACGCTGCTGCAACGTGTACTGCAGTTCCAGTCTCAGCTGCGTTGTGGGAATGACAGAACGGCTCCGACGCCTCCGGCCAAAACTCACAATGCCGGATGCGGCAACTCGCCCCAGTCGGCGGCGCCTTGAGCACTGGCGGATCAGCCATCCAGGTGGTGTGATCGGGCCGCCCGGCCCGTTCCCACCGCTGAGCATGCAGCTGACACAAGCCTTTACGCGCGGATCCGTATTCACAGCGGGTGACCGCGCCCCGTTGGTTGAGCCGTTGCCGTTGTAACCTCGGGTCGGTCCGGGTGATGCATTCCTCTAGGTCGGGGCGTGCCTGCTTGACCCATCGCACTCGATGATTCAGGCACAACCCGTGTCCGCGAGCATGGCGGTCGCAACCGGTCACCCGGCATGCTTCGCCGCCGAACACCTGATCAGCTGGCTCGAAAATCAATGTCTGAATGCGGAACTCGGCCCGCACGACCGCCATCAACCTGCCCAGCAGGCTCTGCGGGCATTCCGCTGCCGGGGCGGTCACCAGGCCACCCGCCGGTCGTCGAAAGGCCCGCCTTCTCTAGCACCACCCGAGCATCCTCGGCGGTGAGATACAAGCGCACCGACTCCGCGCTCACCGGGACCGTCCTCGTGGTGATCGACTTCGTGCGGGCACCGTTGTCGTTGTCGCGGCGGACCACCGTGATCTCCCGCCCGGCTGCGGCGATATCGTTGCGCCGCAACCCGAGAGCTCGCCGATCCGGATCCCGCTGTCATCGAGAACTGCCAGCAGCAGCCGAGGAACGGCTTCCACCCGCCCCGCGACCCGCCGGCCTGGCCGGCCAGGTTCTCCGCGCCTCCGGCGATCGACACCGCCACATCGCGCAGCACCGCGCCCCGGTCGTGGAGCACCTCCGGCCTCGACAGCGCCGACGACAATCCGCTGGTCAGGCCCAGGTTGTCGACCAGCATCCGGGGGATGACGTTCCCGGCGTGCCCGATCACATCGTTGCCGCGGACCTCGACCCGAAGACTGTTCGACCAATCCGTAGTAGCCTGCATCTGATAGGTGCACTCCTGGTAACGAAGATCGGACCGTCGCAACGTCGATCATCGTTGAAGCAGTGCACCTTTCGCGTGAACAACACTCGCCGTCACCGAACTACGCGAAAGATCGAGGTAAGTGTCCTGCATCTGCCACAGTGTCGCCGCAGCTTCGTGTTCCCCGGATCGCTCGAGGTCCTCGTACACATCGTCATCGTCGTTGTCCACATAGGTGGTCACGTCAGCGCAGGCGAAGCCCGCCCGACCCCGGTAGCGTCGTGCACGTCAAGGTCGTTTCGGATGAGGCGCGTAGGAACCTTCATCTTCGAGAGACCTCGCCCGCCGATGAACGACTTCCCGCATGTTGGAATACGCTCCATTGTGTTGCGCGGCAATGTCCGACCGCGTTCTCGTGTGTAGATGCCCGACGCTTGATGAGGATGCCCCATGAATATCGATTCCATTCAGGTTTATGTCGGTCCGAACGTTCATGCGCGGGAGGCGGTTATCCGGCTCAAGCTGAACGTCAAGCCGAGCTATGCGGAAACCCTCGAGGGCCTGGGGGCGGGCGTGATCGACAGATTGGCAGCGGTGCTGCCGGGGCTTGCGCTGGAACAGGCCGAGTGGCTTGCCGCATTGCACGCCGGCGAGGGGCTTTCCATCGGCGATCTGGTCGCAAGGCTCGCTTTGGCGCTTCAGCATGCCGCCGGCGTTGACGGCACACTGGCGTGGTCGGGATCGACGGGCGATCCAGATATCGTCGAGGTGTTCTACAGCTATGGCAATGAGGACATCGGTATCGAGGCCGGCGAGGTTGCCTGCGACATGCTCGCGGCCATCGCCCGCGCCGACTTCGATAATCAAGAGGCTCCCGACCTCGACAAAAACGTCGAGGATTTCCTGGCCTATGCCGACAGGCATTCTCTGGGGCCCTCGGCCATGGAATTGGTACGTGCAGCGCAGGCCCGCGACATTCCGGTCTACCGGCTGAACGACGCCAGCCTGATCCAGGTCGGCGAGGGCAAGTATCAGCAGCGGATCGAGGCGGCGCTGACGTCGAGAACCTCACATATCGCTGTCGAAATCGCCTCGGACAAGAACCTCTGCAACACGATCCTTGCCGATCTCGGTCTGCCCGTGCCGAGGCAGAAGCTGGTCTACAGCGTGGACGAGGCGATAAGGGCGGCCGAACGCATCGGTTATCCCGTGGTCGTCAAGCCGCTCGACGGCAATCATGGCCGGGGCGTCACCGCCAATATCACAGCCGAGGACGGCATCGCCGCCGCCTTCGAGACCGCCGATGCCGAAGGATCGTCCGTGTTGGTGGAGACCATGCTGCGCGGCGACGACCACCGGCTTCTGGTGGTCAACGGCCAGCTCGCCGCCGCCGCACGCCGGGTGCCGGGTCATGTGAAGGGCGACGGGCAACACACCGTTGCCGAGCTGGTGGATATCGTCAATCAGGATCCGCGCCGTGGCGTCGGGCACGAAAACGTGCTGACGCGGCTCGAACTCGACGCTCAGGCGAAGCGCCTGCTTGAGGAAAAGGGCTACACGGAAAGGACGGTCCCCGCCGAGGGCGAGGAGGTGTACCTGCGCAAGACCGCGAATATTTCGACGGGCGGCACGGCGGTGGATGTCACCGACACGATCCATCCCGACAACAAGCTGATGGCCGAGCGGGCGATCCGGGCGATCGGGCTCGATGTCGGCGCCGTGGATTTCCTGACCACCGATATCACCAGGAGTTATCGCGAGACCGGGGGCGGCATTTGCGAGATCAATGCGGGACCTGGCCTGCGCATGCATATCGCGCCTTCCGAGGGCACGCCGCGCGACGTGGGCGGAGCGATCATGGACATGCTCTTTCCGCCGGGCACCCAGATGCACGTTCCCATCGCCGCCGTGACCGGAACGAACGGCAAGACCACGTGCTCGCGCATGCTGGCGCACATCCTGAAAATGGCGGGCCATGTCGTGGGGCAGACCTCGACCGACGCGGTGGTGATCGACGGCAACGTGACCGTCAAGGGCGACATGACCGGGCCGGTCTCCGCCAAGATGGTGCTGCGCGATCCCTCGGTCGACATCGCGGTCCTGGAGACGGCGCGCGGCGGCATCGTCCGCTCCGGCCTGGGCTATAACTTTTGCGATGTGGGCGCGGTGCTGAACGTCGCGTCCGACCATCTGGGGCTCGGCGGCGTCGACACGCTGGACGGCCTTGCCCGGGTGAAACGCGTCGTCGCGGAGGTCACGCGCGGCACGGTGGTGCTGAACGCCGATGACGAGCAGACGCTGAAAATGGCGGCCTTCTCGCCCGCAAGGCAGGTCATGTATGTGACGCGCAACCCGGAGCATGAGCTGGTGCGCGAACATATCCGGCTCGGCAAGCTTGCTGTCGTTCTTGAGCAGGGGGTGAACGGCGACCAGATCGTGATCTACGACAACGGCACACAGATGCCGCTGATGTGGACCCAACTCATCCCGGCGACACTGGAGGGCAAGGCGCTGCACAACGTCGAAAACGCCATGTTCGCCGCCGGCATGGCCTATGCGCTTGGCAAGACACTGGATCAGGTCCGCACCGGACTGCGCACCTTCGACAACAGCTTCTTCCAGAGCCCCGGCCGGATGAATGTGTTTGATGAACACGGTTTCCGGGTGATCCTCGACTATGGGCACAACGAGGCGGCCGTGGGAGCCATGGTCGACGTGGTCGACAGGCTCAAGCAGCGCGGGCGCCGGATCGTCTGCGTCACCTGCCCGGGTGACCGGCGCGACGAGGACGTGGCGGCTATTGCCCGCAAGGTCGCCGGCCATTTCGACGCCTACATCTGCCACCGCGACGACGATCCGCGCGATCGCAGGCCCGACGAAATGCCGAAGCTGATGCGGGCCGCCCTGATTGCCGAGGGTGTCGCGCCCGACGCGATCACCATCATCGAGGAGGAGGAAAAGGCCCTCGATGCGGCGCTTTCGCAGGCGCAACCAGACGATTTGGTGTTGTTCTTCTGCGAGGGGATTACGCGCTGCTGGAAGCAGATCATCCACTTCACCCCGAAATTCACCGCGCCCGGACCGGAGCCCGTCGCAAAGCGTCTGGCAGCATCCACCTTCGACGTTCCCGATGGCTTCGTTCTCAAGTCCGATGATCGAGGTGTGCTGATCGTTCCGGCGAAATGACAGGGAGACCTGGCAGAGTCTCATTCGCTCATCATGGGGAGTTCCACCCGAAACTGGCGATCGTCGGCGGCCGGCTGGAAGATGACAATGCCGCCGTCTATGACGAGATGCGCCGTCTGGCGGGCGGAAGGATCGTCGTCTTCGCGACGGCGTCGTCAGTGCCTGACGAGGTCGGCCCCGAAACCGTCGGCGTGTTTTGCGCCCATGGCTTCGATGCCGTCCTCGCCGGGGTTCACGGCGTCGGGGCGGTCCAGGCCGCGCAAGACAAGGCGATCGCCGATCTCGTCGAGGACTATGGCAGCGTCTATTTCACCGGCGGCGACCAGGCCCTGATCACCGGGGCGCTGGCACCGAAGGGCAGGGAAAGCCGGGTGCTGAAGGCGATCCGCAAAGCGCAGCGCAACGGTGCGATGGTCGCCGGGTCGAGTGCTGGGGCCGCCATCATGTCCGATGTGATGATTTCCGGTGGCACGTCGCTGGAAGCTGCGACCTATGGCGTGGTCGATGACCCGGACCAGCCCGGAATGCTGCTGGAGCCGGGGCTCGGCTTCTTTCCATGGGGCATGATCGACCAGCATTTCATCAAGCGCGGCCGGTTCGGCCGGCTGGTCGTCGGCATGCAGGCGTCCGGCGCGAAGCGCGGCTTCGGCATAGACGAAAACACCGCTTTGTTCGTCGAGGGCAAGATTGCGCGGGTGATCGGCGAATATGGCGCCTTCGTGCTCCATCTCGAGGACGCGAAAGTCGATCGCCGCCGCAAGCTGATCGAAAATATCGGTTTCAGCTATGCCGACAACGGTGACAGCTATGACCTGGAAACTGGTGAGGTCCTCCCCGGTCCGGGCAAGCGGCCGGTGACCCGGCGCGACATTACCTACAAGGCCCCCGCCCGCTCGCTCCGCAACGTCTTCGGCGCATATACGCTGTACGATCTCGTGGCGCGGCTGGTGCTCGGGGACCCCGAGGCCTATCCGACGGATCGCGCCCGCGCGATAGAGCCCAAGGCGGGTTGCGCCACCAGCGTCGAGATATCCCGCCAGGGCGGCCGTGCGGCCGCCTATATTCCTGGACGCGGGCGTCATTTCCGCATGACGGCGGTGGATTTTCGAGCCAGCATGCAGACGCGCCGGCTCAATGCGGCGCAACTGGCGGAGAACCGGCGGGCGGCGCTGTCCCGCGACTATGGCGAGAAGCCGGGAAAGCAGGCGCGCGTGATGATGCTGGGCTCGGCGCCGCTCGACCGCGGCAGCCTGCTGCTTGCGGAACTGGCGTCGCAGTGCGAGGGGCCGGTGGGTGTGCTTGCCGCCGCTTCCGCCGAGCCCCGCGCGACCGCGCGGGAATATATCGGCGCCTTGCGCGGGCACGGCGTCGAGGCCACCGATCTGCGCGTCACCATCGACAATGTTGATCGCCGGATGCGCGAGGAAGCGCTGGTCGAGCAGATCGCCGCCCTGCGCACCATCATCCTGACCGGCGGTAACCAGATCAGGCTGGTGGAATCCTTGCTCTACCGTGGCGATGTCACGCCGCTGCTGACCGCCATTGCGCGGGCGCGGGCGGCCGGCGCGATGATCGTCGGGGTGAGCGGCGCGGCCTCGGCGCTGTCCGGTTGCATGATCGGCGGCGGGACGTCTTACGAAGCGCTGCGCTTCGGCATTGCCTCGGATATGGGACGGCACGGATTGGTGATCCAGGAAGGGTTGGGATTTTTTGGCGCCGCCATCGTCGACCAGAAACTGTCGTCCTCGCGCCGTCTCGGCCGCCTTGCCGTCGCCTGCGCCGAGGAGGGCGTACGCTTCGGGCTCGGTCTTCTGGAAGACAGCGGCGTCATCGCCAACCACGACAACAGCCAACTCACGGCGACCGGCGCGCGCGGCGCCGTCTTGGTCGAGATCGATCCGCTCAAGACCGAGCTTGCGGGGGACGATTTCATCGCGCCCGACACCAGGCTGTGTTTTGCCGGACCGGGGGATGTCATCGACATGGCGGCCGGGACCGTCACCCGGCTGGCGCCGGTTACCGCTTCCGCCGCCGTGCTGGATACGCTGGTGGCCGAACTGATCGAGGAATGCGTCGGCAATGCCGGCCCGGTGACCGCGCCTGGTGTCACACAAGAAGCGCATATTGCCTTGCGCTATCGCTCACATGAGGATGGCACCGGCCATCTCGATATTGAAAGCATCCGTGATCGGCACGGATGAAACTACAAAGAACGGACAGTCATGTATCTCGATGGGACCACTCTGACCACGCTGCTTTCCGATGCGGAGAAAGCGGCTGCAAACGCCCCTGCCATTGCCGCCGCAGGGCCGCGCTACACCTCGCCGCTCGCCGTCATCGAGGCCGCCATGGAGCTGCCGGAACTGGGCGAGGCCGGCGTGACGGCCTTTGTCGATGCGCAGGGTATCGAACTGCGCGACATGCCCCCCGGTCATCGTTTGATCGCAGGGGCGCTGGCGACGGAAGGCAAGCTGCAAGATCGCCTGCATGCCGCCTGCGCGGCCTATTACGAGACAGACGTGTTCGTGCTTCCGGCCGGCGCGCCGGAAGCTCCGCAGACGGATGCTCCGCAGGCGGAGTGAGACGGGCGGAGTAGAAACCGGCGGAGTGAAACCGCGATGCGCCAGACCTACGATCTGCCGGGCTCGCCACATCGCCTGACCGTGCTCAGTTTCGGTGCGGCGGGGACGGGCAGGAAGGCTTATTTGCAGGCCGGACTGCATGCCGACGAGTTCCCCGGCATGCTGGTCCTGCGCATTCTGGCCGGGCATCTGGCCGAAGCGGAAGCTCGCGGCGGGGTCCACGGTGAAATCCTGCTTGTGCCCCAGGCAAACCCGATCGGCCTGACGCAGACCGAAACGGGCTTCCTGTTCGGTCGGCTCGAAAGCGGCACGGGTGAAAATTTCAACCGGAACTATGCCGATCTGTCCGACCTTGAAAACCTCGGAAGGCTGTCGCTGGGGCCGGACGCGGCGTCGAACGTCGAAACGATCCGGGCCGCGATGGCGGCGAAACTTGCGGCGACAGCGCCGACGCCGGATGGTGCACTGGCACATCTGCGCCACAGATTGCTGACGCTCGCCCATGACGCCGACCTCGTGCTCGATCTTCACGCCGACAACGAGGCTGAGCCACACATGTATGTCGGCCCGGCGCTGTGGCCGGCGGCCGAGGATATCGCCGCGGCGATCGATGCGCGAGCGGTGCTTCTGGCAGAGGTGTCGGGCGGTTACCCCTTCGATGAGGCCTGCGCCGGTCCATGGTGGGCGCTGGCCGCGAACCACCCCGGTCTGCCCATTCCGCCGGCCTGCCTCGCCGCCACGCTGGAAATGGGCAGCAACGACGATGTCGATCCCGAACGCGCCGCCGAACAAGCCACAGCGCTGTTGCGGATGTTGCAGGGACGCGGCTTTGTCGCCCCGGCCAAGGGCCGGGAGACCAGCAAAGGGTCGGGCGGGCACCCGCGTTTGTCCTGCCGCGCCACCGCGCTGACGGCAATGGCGCAATTGCGCTCGCCGGTCGCGGGGCTCGTCGCCTATCACCGTCGGCTGGGCGATCTGGTCCGCAAGGGCGATGTCGTCGCCACGGTGATCGATCCGCTCGGCGAGGAGACGGAATTGCTTGCCGAGACCGACGGGCGGCTCTTTGCTCGCCATAGCCAGCCTTATGCCTGGCCGGGACGGGTGATCGGCAAGATCGCCGGCGAAATTCCTCTGGATTGCAGAACGGGCAATTTGCTTTCGGATTGATGGTTGTCGCGCGGAAATGTGTTACAGGCGACCCGATCCGGCGTTCGCGCAGTTTGCCTTTATGGGTTCTTCCGGAAGTCCGTGGGTCACGGTGTCGTCGGGTAGAGCTGTAGTGCGCCGAGGTGGAAATAGATTGCGGTCTTGAAGTGCTCCTGGTTGCGGCAGCCGCGCGCGGAGACCTTGATGGCCTGGATGCGGCGCCGACGTTGGTGATCGGGTGCGCGAAGTAGGACAGCAGTCCGGCTTGGTGGCGTTGGAGCGTCTTGGCCGCGTCGATGACCGGCTTCAGCCGGCAGTGGGTGGCCCAGAAGTACCAGCGCTTGAAGTGCTTGGCACCCCAGCCGCGGCGCCGGTAGGACCAGAAGTGGCGCAGACTCTCCGTGATCGCCCAGGCCCGGCCGGTCTTGAGGTCGCCGGCGCGCAGCAGCGCGAAGCGGTCCTGGTGACGTTCGGGCAGGTTCTCCGCGGAGTACAGCCACAGGTACTTGCTGCCAGCAAGGCTGTTGTCGCCGATCGCGTTGAGCGCCCGGTTCTCCTGCTTGCGGACGGTGTCCACCGCGGTGGTCAGGTACTTCATGATTTGGTAGCGGTCGAAGACGATCTTGTCGTCGGCGCCGATGCGAGCGGGTACCGTCAGCGGCTTGGCCGCCAATCCCCGGGCGACCGCGCGGTCCATCAGATGCCACTCCTGCTCCCAGCTCAGCCGCAACAGCCGGGCCGCGCCGAGCACGTCGCACTCCTTGAGCACGTCGATCGCCAGCCGCTCGAACAGCACGGTGAACCGGGAATGCGGCTCGGCCCAAGGCAGCTGGACCTGGCGCACCCCGTGCTCAGGGCAAGCCACCCGCGGCGGACTGGCGTGCAGGAACGTCAGGAACGCGCACGAGTCCAGATGCCGCCACGCCCGCTCCTCGGAGTGGTCATAGACCGACAGCCTGCGCTCGCAGTCCGGGCAGGCGAACCGGGTCCGGCCCGGATGGACCACCCACACGTCCACCCGACCGTCCTCGACCGACAGCTCTACACGTCCCACCCCCCCACGGAGCTACCAATCCCAGCAGATGGCGGTGTCGCGCATACGGCAGATTCTGCCGCCGAGCGCCCATCACGCCCAGACCGCACCCACGGAAAGGCCAGAAGCGCCAGTAATTCGAAGAGATACGGTTTTGAAGACATTGCGCCGTGCCAACATTCGCAAGGTGGCCCGACGGTTCATGTCCCTAGCTTCGTGTTTGGGTGGGTTCAGTGCTCTGGGGGGAGCTTCTGAGCGCCAGGGCTATTCGGAGGTAGCCGAACCTCATCGGAGCAAGGATCAGATCCAGGCGGCGCCTGCGGCGGGCGGGCGTGGTTACGCCTGTCCCAAACTCCGCCGGTAATCAGCCGCCTCCGCCTCGGCGGCAAGCAACGCACCCAGCTCACCCTCCTGCTGGGCAACAAACACACCGACCACCTGCTGACATACCTCCGGCACGCTTACCCCACGCATATCCGCAATACGTTTCAGCCCGACCAGCATTGATGTAGACACGTGAAACTGCACAGCGAACTGACCGCACGAACCATCCTCAGGCGGCAACCCCGGACCCACCACCACAGGTTCATCCACCCCGTACTCGCTCACCTCAGCACCCCGAGCCCGCTCAACAACTCCACCGCTCGCGGCGTCACCAATGCCGTCGGCCGGGTCCCGGAACTCCTCGTGACTGAACAAACCCATTCCGCCCACGCTAGACCCCGCAGGATTCCCAGGCGAGATCGAGACGCTTTGTTTGCACCGGCGACCTGGACAACGCGACGCTCACCAAAGGACTTGAAGCCGCCCCCAGGCCTGATGCTGGAATCCCCAGGCCTGTAGTGACCGCCAAGGTCGTCGAACACCTCGACCGCCATCCCGCGACCGGCAAGCTACGAGCCGTCATCCCCCTGTCCACAGGCGGTTCGTAGTCCTAGGTAGCTGATGAGGCGCAACAGATTAAGGCCGTTGCACTACGGGCCATTTCAGCTGCTGACGGGGCTGTCAAGTCCGCAGTCCGGTGAGCAACATCTCGATGTATCGTCGGGCGGCGGGAGGGCCGGGATGCGCTACGGCTGCATAGGCGATTCCGCACATCAGCGGGATCAGATCGTCGTCCGTGAGGTCTGCACGGACGGTGCCGGCTTCGCGAGCACGGTCCAGCAATGCGCTACCGACGGTGCGCAGCCGGGCCTTTAGTTCGGTGGTGTAGGGCAATTCGTTGACGTTTGCCGCGTTGACAGGCGAGAGGGAGGCATCGGTGACCTGGGCCTCGATGACATGACATAGGAATTCACCAAAGGCGTGCCCCGGATCAGCAGCTACGAGTGCCTGCTCCCCGTATCTGATGAGAGCCTCCAGACACGGCGCGGCAACAGCCTCCAGGAGAGCTGTGGTGGTCGGGAAGTGTCGATACACAGTCGCCACTCCAACGCCGGCCCGTCTGGCGACGTCGTTGAGCTGCAGCGGCACGCCGTCATCGACGAGCTCGCGGGCGACACCGACGATGTGCTCCCGGTTGAGTACGGCGTCTTTACGTCGAGGCGATCCGGCCACAACTCACAGTCTATATGGATGATCCATCCGCTTCGGGTTACATTGAAACGGATCATTCATCCGATTGGGAGGCGGTACGCCATGGCTGTCGAGGACGCACATCACACGGTGCTCGTGACCGGAGGATCCGGTTACCTGGCCAGTTGGACGATTGTTGAGTTGCTGCGGCGGGGTTACCGGGTCCGCACCACCGTCCGGCGCTCTACACGTGAGGCCGAGGTACGCGAGATGGTGGCGGCCCAAACCCACTCGACGGGCCAGCTGACGTTTTTCGAAGCCGATCTGATGACTGACCGCGGCTGGGCCGAGGCCACCGAAGGTAGCGACTATGTCCTGCACATGGCATCCCCGATGCCGATCGGGGAATATCGCGGCACCGACCTGATCGGACCCGCGTTGTCGGGTACCCGCCGGGTGCTGGCCGCCGCGCACGCGGCTGGCGTACGACGCGTCGTCGTCACGTCATCGGTCGAAGCGGCGCTGCCTGAATCGCCGGGGGCTGTGGCCACCGAGTCACTGTGGACAATCGCACCAGATTCTCCTGAGTACGAGTACCGGCGGGCCAAAACGTTTGCCGAACGAGAGGTCTGGGAGTTTGCGCGGACGCACGGCGCCGCAATGGAGGTCACCACGGTATTGCCGGCGTTCATGCAGGGGCCGGTGTTGGGGAGAGATTACTCAGGGTCGGTGAGTGTTGTCGCAATGCTGCTGAGCGGTAAACTGCCCGCGATCCCGCGGGTCGGGTGGGATGTTGTCGACGTCCGCGACATTGCCGATCTGCATATCCGTGCGATGACCTCGCCCCGCGCCGCGTTCGAGCGGTTCATCGGACGCGGAGAATTCTTGTGGCTTAAGGACTTCGCCGCGATCCTTCGTGACAGCCTCGGGTCGAAGGGGTCGCGGGTGCCGGAGCGCGGCCTACCAGATTTCGTTGTCCGGTTCGGCGCCAGGTTCAACGGTGATCTCAAGGAGATCGCCCCTCGACTGGGCGTCGAGCAGACGGCGACATCGGAAAAGGCCGAGCGGCTGCTCGGCTGGAAGGCGCGCTCAGCGGCCACGGCAGTACGAGATGGGGCGGTGTCACTGCTTGAGCTCAGTCTCGTGTGACGCCTCGACCATCACCACGCCGACTGATAACGCTGAACCGTCCCGGGTTTGATGCCGCTTCCTCCTGTGAGAAGGATGGCGAGTGTGGCCAAGCATTACCCGGTCGAGCAGCGTGAGCGTGCGGTGAAGATGGTGCTCGACCACCTCAGTGAGTATCGGTCGGTGTATGTAGCCTGCAAGTTGATCGGCCCGAAGGTCGGGGTGGGTGCGGAGTCGCTGCGTCAGTAGGGTGTTGCAGGCTCAGGTCGACGCCGCGGAACGGCCGGGAGTGACTACTGCTGAGCAGCAGCGCATCCGCGAGCTTGAGCGGGAGAACCGGGATCTCAAGGAGGCCAGGCCATCAAGGTCACCGCACGCGGCTACCGCAAACCAGGAGCACTTCAAGACCGCAATCTATTTCCACCTCGGCGAACCACAGCTCTACCCGACGACACCGTGACCCACGGACTTCCCGGAAGAACCCCTTATGGAAGGCCGCGCCGGCGCCGACCAGGTCGGCCAGGTGTGGGGCGTTGACGGCCCGCCAGCGGGCTCGTGCGGCGTCGATCAGCTTGTAGGCCAATGGCGATACCGGCCGCCCGCGATCCCAGGCCGTTGGTGACCTTGGCCCGCAACCGCACAGTGGCAAAAGTGCTTTCGATCGTTATCTTGAGCCCTTCTTCGATTCATCTGCCTGAACTGGGGTTTCGTGTCGTGGACGGTGTTCCTCGACGACGTGCTGACGGGTGTTGTTGGTGGTGGGTTCAGCAGGGGCCGGTTGGTATCGGATCGTGACCTGTTGGGGGTGTCTCGGAGTTGGCCGGGAGCATGGGCGAGTTGGCGGCGCAGCTGCTGGTCCTCGGTGGTCAGTTCGCGATTGCGGCGCAGCGCAAAGGCGCCGGATTTCGCCATTGAGGTCGGTTGGTGTAGAGCCAGGGCTCGGGTGAGTTCGTGTCGCTGTTCCGCGGCGGTGGTGAGGCGAATGCTGTTGTCAGAGAGCATGTTCGACTGCCCAACGGAGTCGTTTGTGATCAATAAGGGTCCGCCGATCACCCTATGTGCAGCGGGTCGATCTGGACACGCGACGGCTCGCTGTCGTGTCGGGCGCTGAGCACACCCGCCGCGCGGCGCAGCGCGCCGGCCAGCTCCAGCCCGCAGTCCCTGGGCACCCGGACGAGCATTCGCTCCACCGGGCCGTCGACCGGACTGCCCGGTGGGCGGCGCACCCCGGCGGGCAGATCCACCGGCCCGAGGGGTTCGGCGAACGGCGGCAGCCGGGCGGCATCGAGCAGCGCCGCCACCGCGGCAGGGCCGCCGTCGATCGCCGCGATGTGCACCGCAGGGGGCAGTCCGACCTCCTCGCGGGCGCCGACCTCGGCCTCGGCGTGACCCACCGGATCCCAGCGGACCAGGGCCTGCACGGTCGGTATCCCGGCCTCGGCGACCACGGCAACCACACCGCCGTCACCGCGTGCGCGCACCAACGCCGCGGCGGCCATCCAGCGCCGCAGGGCGTCCTCGGCGGCCCGCAGGTCCTGCCGGCCCAGCAGCGCCCAGCCGTCCAGCAGCACGGCCGCGCCGTACCCGCCGGCGGCGACCGGTTCGGCGCCCGGCGTCGCCACGACGAGCGCGGGCCCGTCCGGCACCGTGCGCACGATCGCATCACCGCCCGAGGTGATCACGGTGGTGCCGGGAAACGCCCGGCCGAGTTCCTCGGCGGTGCGCCGCGCACCAACGACGACCGCCCGTACCTCACCGGAACCGCAACGGGCACAACGTAACTCCGGATCCTCGCGGCCACACCACCGGCACACCGCCGCGGTGTCGCGTCCGGGCAACGACAGCGGTCCCGTGCAGTGCCGGCACCGCGCGATGGTGCGGCAACGTCCACACGCCAGCGCCGGGACGTAACCGCGCCGCGGAACTTGCGCGAGCACCGGTCGGTGCGCCTCCAGCGCCGAACGCGCTGCGCGCATCGCCATGGAGGGCAGCCGGGCGGTGCGGGCCGCGGGATCGCGTTCGTGGTCATAGCCGCTGTCATCGACCGCGATCACGCGGGGCGACCGGGCCCGCACCACCTGACGGGTCGCCACCAGGTCATGCGCCCAGCGGCTGCGCACCAGCGCCTGCGCTTCGGCGGTGCGGGCGTAGCCGCCGATCAGCGCCGCGCACCGCACCTGGTGGGCACGTAGCATCGCCACCTCGCGGGCGTGCGGGTAGGGCGCCCGAGGCTCGGCGAGCGAGTCGTCGCCGTCGTCCCACACCATCACCAGACCCAGATCGGCGACGGGTGCGAACACCGCGCTGCGGGTCCCGATGATGAAGCGCGCCGTGCCGCGCAGCACCGACAGCCAGCGTCGGTACCGCTGGGCGGGACCTAGTCCCGCCGACAGCGCGACCACCTGGGAGGCGCCGAGGTGACGGACGGCGGCGTCGTACACGACGTCGACGTCGCGCTGGTCCGGGACGACGGCCAGCGCCCCGCGCCCGGCGTAGACCGTCACCGCCGCCGCTTCGGCGATCCGGCCCGCCCAGTTCTCGCCGGGCAGGGCCTGCCACACCGCACGCGCGGCGCGGCCGTCGTGCAACGCGTCGAGGAACTGTTCGCCGCGCCCGTAGGCGTGCCAGCCGGAGGCGTCCACCGATCGCGCGGAGACGGATTCGGCCGCGGCGACCGGCTCTCGCTCGACATTGGCGTGGCGCGGAGGAACGGCCAGCCGCAGCACATCGGCCCTGGTACCGGCGTAGCGCGCGGCCACCGCGTCGACGAGCCTGCGCACGTCGGCGGTGAGCACCGGTTCGGCGGAGACCACCCGGTCCAGCCAGCCAAGCTTGCCCGCGTGGTCGGTGTCGGACCGTCGTTCCAGGATGAACGCGTCGACGAGGCGGCCGTGGAAGCGCACCCGTACGCGCACCCCGGGCTGGGCGTCGTCGGACTGCTCGGCCGAGACGAGGTAGTCGAACTCGCGGTCCAGGTGCGGGACGGAGAGGATGGGGAGCACCCGGGCAATAGGTTCGTGGACGGCGGCGAGCCGCCCAGACGATGAAGCGGCGAGCCGCCCAGACGATGAAGCGGCGAGCCGGGTGGTTGTCACTCCTACCGTCTAGCAGACGGCACCGTCACTTGAGGTGTTGCCAGCCCGTGTAGCCCTCGGCGAGGTACGCCGCGCCGTGGCGCGACCCTGTGACCATCGCCAACTCGGCGCGCTGCCGGGCGACGTCGAAACCCGCGCCGCCGTCGGGGGAATGCAACATCGTCGTCATCCAGTACGAGAAGTGCTGCGCTCGCCAGACCCGGTCCAGCGCCCGCTCGGTGTACCGGTCGAGCACGGCGTCGTCGTGCGATGGGAGGAAGTCGGCGATCGCCTCGTGCAGCACCCCCACATCGGCGAGCGCCAGATTGAGTCCCTTGGCGCCGGTCGGTGGGACCGTGTGGGCGGCGTCGCCGGCCAGCAGCATGCGCCGGTACCGCATCGGCGCCGTGACGAACGAGCGGAACTGCAACACCGCCTTGCCGCTGATCGGCCCCTCGCACACGTCGAAGCCGTTGCCGTTGACCCGTTTCCGCAGTTCCGACCACAACCGCTCGTCGGGCCAGTCGTCCACCGTATCCGTCGGTGTGCACTGCAGATACATCCGCTGCATTGTCGGGGTGCGGTGGCTGAGCAGGGCGAAGCCGTGGTCGGAGTTGGTGTAGACCAGCTCGGGATGGGAGCGCGGAGCCTCGGTGAAGAAGCCCAGCCAGGCGAACGGATACTCCCGGAACCATTCGTCGCGGGTGCCCTGCGGGTAGGCATGCCTGCACATGGACCTGGAGCCGTCGGCCCCCACCAGCAGCTCCGCGTCGACGCTGACGGGGACGCCGTCCGCACCCGTGAACGTCAGCCGGGGACGATCACCGGACACGTCGACGGCCGTATCGCTCACGCCGAAGCGGACGTCGCCGCCGTCGGCCTTGCGGCGGGCGGCCAGGTCCAGGAAGACGTCGGTCTGCGGGTACAGCCAGACGGATTCCCCGACCAACTCCTGGAAGTCGATTCGGTGGTTGTCCCCGTTGTAGCGCAGCACGACGCCGTCGTGGCGGTCGCCGTCGGTCAGCACACGGTCCGAGACGCCGGTGTCGGCGAGCATCCGGACCGACCCGGGTTCGAGTATGCCCGCCCGCACAGTGGTCGCGATCTCCTCATAGCTGCGGATGTCGACGACCACCGAGTCGATGCCGTCCCGGTGCAGCAGGTGCGACAGCATCAGGCCCGCGGGCCCTGCGCCGACAATGGCGACGCTGGTGTGGACCGCTTCTCGAGAGCTCATGCCACCGCCCCCTTCTCGTTGCTGCCCGCGGATGCGGCGACACGCGCATCGTCGCCGCGAAACCCGATCGAGGGCACTGTGGCCAGCGCCAACCCGCCGAGAACCGCCACGCCGGCGAAGAAGTAGAACCCCATCGGGTAGGCAGAGCCGGCGATGATCAGCAGACCGGTCAGGGTCGGCCCGAAGATCGCCCCGAGCCGGCCGACGGAGGCGGTGAGACCCAGTGCGGTGGCTCGAATTTCGGCCGGATAGGCCTGGGTGACATAGGCATAGATCAGGACCTGCGCCGAGAAGACGAAGATGCCGGTGACGAACACCACCAGGTCGAGCATCAGGCTGCTGGACACCCGCACGCTCAGCAGCGCCAGCAGCACCGCCGCGGCCGCGAACCAGACCAGCACGGTCGGCTTGATGCCCCGCCGGTCGGCGACGGTGCCCGCGACGAGGAGACCGACGATGGCCCCGGCGTTCAGCACCAGCAACAGGGTCAGCGATGTCGACATCGAATAGCCGGCGTCGTTCATCAACTTGGGCAGCCAGGTGTTGAGGCCGTACACGAGCAGCAGCCCCATGAACGAGCCCGCCCACACCCCGAGCGTCATCCGAAGGAACCGGCCCTGCACCAGCGCCCGCATCGGCATCCGGCTCGGCGCCGACCGGGTGCGCAGATACGCATCGGATTCGGGCAGCTTCAGCCAGATCGCAGGCAGCAGAAGGAATCCCGCCGCTCCGGCGATGTAGAACAGCGGCTGCCAGTCCGGGATCAGGACAAGGGCGATCAGGGCGGTGAGCACCGCACCCGCGTGGTACCCGGTCATGGTGAAGGTGCTGGCGAACGCCCGGCGCGACGGTGGCATGTGCTCGGCCATCAGGGTCAGAGCGGTCGGCATGCAGGCGCCCAGCCCCAGCCCGGCGACCAGACGGTAGACGTCGAACATCGCGATCGAACCCGCGGTCGGAAGGACCGCGGTGGCCGCCGAGAACAGCGTGACGGAGATCATCAACGTCTTACGGCGGCCGTAGCGGTCGGCGAGCGGTCCGGACAGCGCGGCGCCGACCGCGACGCCGATCAGCGAGACCGTGGCGGCGAACGTGGCGCTGGCGGCCGTGAAGCCGAGGTGACCCTCGTTGATGAGGGTGGGAATCACCGCCCCGAGTACGACGAGGTCATATCCGTCGAGCAGCACCGTGAACCAGCACAGCACCCCCGACCACGAGAACAGGTTTCGCACGCCATACCCCTTCACTCTTTGTGGTGCTCATCACGCTAGAAGCTGAACAATCAGAAAACCAATAGATGTTTTTGGGATGTTCCATAGAATCTGTCTATGCTCGCCCAGCTCGATCTCAACCTGGCGCGGACCTTCGTACTGATCTACGAGACGCGCAGCGTGACGGCGGCAGCCGATGTCCTCGGCGTCAGCCAGCCCACGGTGAGTTATGGGCTGGGTAAGCTGCGGCGGCAGTTGGGTGACGGCCTGTTCGTCCGCGGACCGGGTGGGCTGGTGCCCAGCTCCGAGGCCGAGCGGCTCTACCCACCCCTGCGGGCGGCGATCACCTCGATGGAGGAGGCGTTCGCGGCGACGGTCGATTTCGACCCGGCGCAGCTCACCCGGTTGTCTCTCGGTCTGTCCGATCTGGGTGAGGTGACGGTCCTGCCGCCCGTGTTGGCCGAACTGGCGGCGCGGGCACCACAGGCGGAACTCCAGGTGTCCGCGTTCGACGTGGCCACTGCCACCGATCAACTCGCCCGCGGCGAAGTCGACGCGATCGTCGCCAGCCCGATGCTGGAATCCCGACGCCTGGAGCGCACTCCGTTGTTCACCGAGGGGTACGCGGGCATGGTCGCCTCCGCACATCCTCGGCTGCGCGGGGCCACACCGTCACACGTCGAGTTCGCCCGCGAGCGCCACGTCGTGGTGGAAGGGGCGACCGGTCACCCGGGTCCCCGGCGGGCGTTGAGCCAACACGGCCTTGAGGACCGCATCGCGGTACGCGTCACCCGGTTCGCGACGCTGCCCTATGTGGTGCAGCAGAGCGAGCTGGTCGCGATCGTCCCCGAACGGGTCGCCGGTGTACTTGCCCGGACGCATCCGGTCCGGGTGATCGCGCTGCCATGGCGGATCGAACCCGTCGAGGTCGCCGCGTACACCCGCCGGGCACCGGGGCGCAGCGCGACGCAGCGCTGGTTCCTCGGCGTCATCGAGGCAGCCACCCGGCACCTGCCCACGGTCCCGCCGCCGCCCTCGAGGTAGCCCAGCCCCGGCGGGTCAGCGGTACAGTGCCCCATGACGCAGCGCGCTTCGGGTGAGTCGGGCAGCGAGCCGGAGGTGCTCGACATCCGGGATCCCCGCGAATGGGAGGACTGGCTGCAGCGCAATCACGAAACCTCACCCCAGGTGTGGCTGCGGATTCCCAACAAGAATGCACCCGAACCCGGTATCGGCTATGGGACCGCCGTCGAGATCGCCCTGTGCTTCGGCTGGATTGACAGCATGATGCGAAAGTACGACGCGGTGTCGCGGATCCAGCGGTTCAGCCCGCGCAAACCCCGCAGTCCCTGGTCGGCGTCGAACGTGGAACGCGCTAGTCGGCTTCTCGCGGAGGGGCGGATGCGTCCCGCTGGGCTGCGCGAGATCGACGCTGCCCGAGGCGATGGCCGGTGGCCCTGCGGGAACTGATTCGAGTACCGAGCTACTCGCGACACCGCGATCGCAGGTCCCCGACACTGATGCCTCGCGAACACGAAAGCCGGGTGAACGCTCCAGCTTTCGATTCCGTGTAGTACAGCAGTCGATCAGCTGGAGGCCGCCATGACGGTTCATCCGATGTTCGGGCCGGACCGCAGGTCCGGTAGCCGGACACCCATGGCGCGCGGCCGCCAGCGCGCCGCGATGTCGGGGTGTCACCGTCAGTTGCCGGCCCGAACCCACCTGCTGACCATGGACGACGGCGTCACGCTGGCCGTCAGCGAGGTGGGTATCGCCGAAGCCGCCGTCACCGTCGTGTTCTGCCATGGCCTGTGCCTGGACATGGAGTCGTGGCGCCATCAGCGCTCCCGACTCAGCCGGATCTGGGGGGCGGAGGTCCGGATGATCTTCTACGACCATCGCGGACACGGCGCTTCGGGTGACGGCGACCCCGAGGACAACACTGTCGAGCGCCTCGGGCGCGATCTTGCAGCGGTGCTCGATCTGCTCGCACCGGGCAGCCAGGTGGTTCTCGTCGGCCACTCGATGGGCGGCATGGCGGTGCTGGCGTACCTCGGTTCGCATTCACCTGTGATCGGCACGCGGGTGATCGGCGTCGGGTTGATCGCCACCGCTGCCGACAGGGTGGCCGAGACCGGCCTCGGCCGCGCGTTGAACACACCGTTGATCGATGCGCTTCGGCTGGCCAGCCGTGGTCCGGACTGGCTGTTCCAAGGTGGATGGCACGTCGGGCGGCGTCTGGCGGTCCCGCTCATCGGCGGGGACACCCGGCCTGCGCGGATCCGGCCGGGGACCGTCGTGTCCTTCCTGTCGGCGATCCGGTGTTTCGACGCCTCAGACACCCTGGCGCTGCTGAGCGCGACCCCGGCGCTGGTGCTGTGTGGGACCGAGGACACACTGACGCCGATCGCGCACTCGGAGCGGCTGGCCGACGCGCTGCCCGAGGCCGAGTTCATCGCCGTCGCCGGCGCCAAACACGAAGTCACCGTGCAGCACGCTGACACCGTCTGCTCGGCGATCGCCCGGCTGCTGACCCGGGCGCTCGACACCTGTCACCCGCACAGGCTGCTCGGCGCCGACGCCTGATTCTTCTCCGCGAGCGTGGACTCTTTCACACGCAAATCCGAGTGCGTTAGGACCACACTCGGCGTCGCGCGCGCTTACAGGGGAATGTTGCCGTGCTTGCGGATCGGCGACGACGCCCGCTTGCAGCGCAGCATGTCCAGCGCGCGGATCAGCGCGATCCGCGTCTCGCCGGGATCGATGACGTCGTCGACCAGTCCGCGCTCCGCGGCGACGTAGGGCGTCATCAGCTGCCCGGTGTAGTCGGCCACCAACTCGCGGCGCCGCTGTTCGGGATCGGGTGACGCGGCGATCTCCTTGCGGAAGATGATGCTGGCCGCGCCGTCGGCACCCATCACCGCGATCTCGTTGGACGGCCAGGCGAAAGACACGTCCGCGCCAATCGATTTGGAGTCCATCACGATGTAGGCGCCGCCGTAGGCCTTGCGCAGGATGACCTGCACCCGTGGCACCGTCGCCTCGCAGTACGCATAGAGCAACTTGGCGCCATGGCGGATGATCCCCGCGTGCTCCTGGTGCACACCGGGCAGGAACCCGGGCACATCGACGAGCGTGACCAGCGGGATGTTGAACGCGTCGCAGGTGCGCACGAACCGGGCGGCCTTCTCCGATGCGTGGATGTCCAGGGTTCCGGCGAGCACCATCGGCTGGTTCGCCACGATTCCCACCGGGTGGCCGTCCAGCCGCGCGTAGGCGCAGACGATGTTGCGGGCCCACAGCGACTGCACCTCGAAGTAGTCTCCGTCGTCGACGATCGCGGCGATCACGTCGCGAATGTCGTAGACGCGCTTGGACTCTGCGGGAACGATGTCGAGCAGTTCGTCGCAGCGCCGGGACGGCGTGTCGGTCGGGGCGCGGTACGGCGGGCTCTCCTGGTTGTTGGACGGCAGGAACGACAACAGCTCGCGGACCTCGTCGAGGCAGCTCGCCTCGTCGTCGAGGAGGAAGCTCGCCAGCCCGGTGCGGGTTGCGTGGGTCAGGGCTCCCCCGAGTTCCTCGTGGGTGGTGGCCTCACCGGTGACCGCCTCCACCACGTCGGGTCCGGTGATGAACAGGTTGGTCGTATTCGTCACGGCGAACACGAAGTCGGCCAGCGCCGGCGAGTATGCGGCACCGCCCGCACATGGCCCCAGCACGACCGCGATCTGGGGAACGACACCCGACATGCTCACGTTGCGCACGAAGATGCCACCGAAACCGGCCAGTGCGGTGATGCCCTCCTGGATGCGGGCGCCTCCGCCGTCGTTGATCCCGATGACCGGAGCCCCCGTCGCGGCGGCCAGGTCCATCACGGTGTGGATCTTCGACGCGAACACCTCGCCGAGCGATCCGCCGAAGATGCGGAAGTCGTGGGCGTAGACGAAGACCTTGCGCCCGTCCACGGTGCCCCAGCCCGTCACGACGCCGTCGGTCTCGGGCCGGTTGCGGTCGAGGCCGAAGGCCGACGAACGGTGCCGAGCCAGCATGCCGATCTCCGCGAACGACCCGTCGTCCAGCAGCGCGTCGATGCGCTCCCGCGCCGTCATCCGCCCGGCCGCGCGGCGCCCGGTGTTGCCGCCCTCCCGGGCCTGCCGCTTGCGGTCCGACAGCGCCGCCGCCGCCTCTCG
The DNA here is from genome assembly GCF_044223235.1 of Mycobacterium sp. GTDB lineage: Bacteria > Actinomycetota > Actinomycetes > Mycobacteriales > Mycobacteriaceae > Mycobacterium. The sequence continues at coordinate 202,770 of NZ_JBGAME010000001.1, read as the reverse complement.
CAGTGACGTCGGCCCGGTCGGCGTTTCGCGTTCCGGAGCGCCATCTTCCGCGCCGGCGATGTGCAGCCGCGGCGCGGGTGGTACTGCCTGTCGCGGGAACCTCAGTGCTCCAGGTCTGTTCATGTTGTGCTCCAACTCGACGCGCGGTGGGGGTCACGCGTGGCCGACATCGGTGACACCGATTTGGTCACCGACGTCGATACGTCTGGTCCGCCCAGTCTGGGACGCCGCACACCACCTCGGCACGAGTAGTCCCCTACCCGTAACCGCGCGCCGTCCGGCCCGGGCGCCGAGTATCAGAACTGCACGCCGCGCGTCAACGCTCCGTCGACCACGAGGTTGGTCCCGGTGATGAAGCTCGCCGCCGAACTGCTCAGGAACACAACGGCGTTCGCGACTTCCTGCGCGGTGGCCATCCGGCCCGTCGGGTTGAGCGCGAGCGCCGTCGCGAACAGTTCGGGATTGTTCTGTTCGATCGACGGCCAGATGCCGCCCTCGAAGTAGGTGTTGCCCGGGCTGACGGTGTTGGCCCGAACCCCCTTACCCGCCAGCGAGTACGCCAGTCCCTGCACGTAGTGGATGATGGCGGCCTTCATCGTCCCGTACGGCCCTGCGGCGAAGTCGATCTCGCGTCCGGAAACGCTGGAGATGGCCACGATCGACCCGCCGCCCCGTGCCAGCAGATGCGGCAGCGCGGCGTCGACCAGGCTGATCGTGCCCATCAGGTCGACGTTGAAGCTGGTGCGCCAGTTCTCCGGTGTTCCCTCGATCGCCAGCGCGCTCACATTGGCCACCACACCGTCCAGACCGCCCAGCGCGTCCGCGGTGGCGTTCACCCACTCTCCCAGCGCCGCCGCATCGGACACGTCGACGACCGAACCGATGACAGTCGCACCGCCGGCGGACAACTCGGCCTGCGCCTGACTCACCGCGTCGGGGGTCCGGGCGCAGTAGGCAACGGCCGCACCCTCGGCGAGCAACCCCTCGACCACCGCCCGGCCGATGCCGCGGGTCCCGCCGGTCACCGCGAAACGCTTCCCCGCCAATCCGAGATCCATGGTGTCCTCTTCCCTGTCAATAGGTGATGGTTCCCAACGACTGTGCCGCGCTGCGCAATTCGCGGTGGACACCGCCGTAGGGCTGTGCCGGCGGAAGCAGGCGCCTGTCGATCTTGGTGACGGCGCTGTAGTTGGTGTCCACGACGTTGGCGATGGGCACCTGCGAGATCTGGGTCAGCAGCTGGTAGGCGTCGAGCCGGTCAAGGCCGTACAGCTCGCCGAGCCAACCGATCATCTCCACCTGACCCGCGCGCCACGCCTCCTCCAGCGGGCGGCCCGAGCCGACGCACATCAGGTGGGTGTCGGTCTCGATCCGCGGCCATGCGGGTCCCCCGCCCTTGATGAGCTCGACGATCGCGGTCACGTGCATCGCGCCCTCGACCGCCGTCCCGCAGGATTCGCCTTCACCCTGCCGGTAGTGGCCGTCGCCGAGTGAGAACAGCGCGCCGTCGACGTTGACCCGCAGGTAGCACGTCGCACCCGCCGCCATCTCCGGGGTGTCCATGTTGCCGCCGAACGCGTCGGGGACCAGCGAGCTGCGGACCTCGCGGCGCGCCGGCGCGACACCGACGGTGCCCAGCATCGGATTGGCGGGCAGGCTCACGGTGAAATCGCTGGCCTTCGCGGCGAACCCCAGCGTGTGGGCCGCGGGGTCGTACTCGTAGATCCAGGTCCGCTCCGGCAGGGCGGGCTGCAGCGTCGGGCTGACCGGAATGCTGGTGAGCCCCCCGAAGAACGGGATCAGGGTCGAGGCTCCCCAACTGCGGGCCGGCGTCAGGTCGGCGAGGTGGATGGCCAGGGTGTCGCCCGGCTCGGCGCCCTCGATCCAGAACGGCCCGGTCTGAGGGTTGAGGTCCTCGGTGTCCAGCGCGATGCTGGCGACGTCGTCGGCGCTGGTGATCCGGCCGCCGTAGGCGTCTTCGGTCCACAGCGTCAGCGCCGTGCCCGGCCGGATGCGCATCACCGGCTCCGCGCCACCGAAGGTGTAGTTCAACTGGTCTACTGACGGCACGAATCTGACGTGATCCACGGATCCATCCTGCCCCGGCAGCTGCGCGAGCAGACGCAAAGTGGCCCCGAATGCGCCCAGGAAAGGGCCACTTTGCGTCTGCTCGGGCGAAGAACTAGACGGCGTTCCTCAGGTCGTCGGCCTTGTTCAGCTGCTCCCACGGCAGCTCGACGTCGGTGCGGCCGAAGTGGCCGTACGCGGCGGTCTGCGCGTAGATCGGGCGCAGCAGGTTCAGGTCGCGGATGATCGCACCCGGACGCAGGTCGAACACCTCGGTGATGGCCTTCTCGATCTTGGCCGGATCGACGGTCTCGGTGCCGAACGTCTCCACGAACAGCCCGACCGGGGCTGCCTTGCCGATGGCGTACGCCACCTGAACCTCGATCCGCTCGGCCAGGCCCGCTGCGACGGCGTTCTTTGCCACCCAGCGCATCGCGTAGGCCGCAGAGCGGTCCACCTTGGACGGATCCTTGCCGGAGAACGCGCCGCCACCGTGACGGGCCCAGCCGCCGTAGGTGTCCACGATGATCTTGCGGCCGGTCAGGCCGGCGTCGCCCATCGGGCCGCCCAGCACAAACTTGCCGGTCGGGTTCACCAGGAGCCGGTAGTCCGAGGTGTCCAGCGTCTCGTGGGACAGATCGTCCAGCACGGTGTTGACGACCTTCTCCCGGATGTCGGGGGTCAGCAGGTTGTCCAGGTCGATGTCGGCGGCGTGTTGGGTGGACAGCACCACGGTGTCCAGACGCACCGGAGTGCGGCCGTCGTACTGGATGGTGACCTGGGTCTTGCCGTCGGGGCGCAGATAGGGCAGCACACCGTTCTTGCGGACCTCGGTCAACCGGCGGGCGAGCCGGTGGGCCAGCGCGATCGGCAACGGCATCAGTTCGGGGGTGTCGCTGATCGCGTACCCGAACATCAGGCCCTGGTCACCGGCGCCCTGGGCATCCAGTGGGTCGGCGGCGCCCTCGACGCGGGTCTCGTGGGCCGTGTCCACACCCTGGGCGATATCGGGCGACTGCGCGCCGATGGCGATGTTCACCCCGCAGGACGCCCCGTCGAAGCCCTTGGTGGACGAGTCGTAGCCGATCTCGAGGATGCGGTCGCGCACGATCTTGGGGATGTCGGCGTAGGCGGAGGTGGTGACCTCGCCGGCGACGTGCACCTGCCCGGTGGTCACCATCGTCTCAACCGCGACGCGTGCGCTCGGATCCTGCTCCAGAAGCGCGTCGAGCACCGAGTCGCTGATGGCGTCACAGATCTTGTCGGGGTGGCCCTCGGTGACCGACTCACTGGTAAACAACCGTCCTGTGCTCACGGTGTGACATCCTTCCGAAACGTGTAACAAATTGTTGTGGCGCCCAGAGGCACCCAAGCGGGTATGCGTCGTACGCGCAACCCTTTCACGCAGCCTGACGCGTTTGCCGCGAGGCCAACCATGCTCCTCGCGTCCGCCTGACCATGCTCCTCGCGTCCGCCAGTCACCCTCCGGTGTGCAGGAACGCCGCGATCGCGTCCACAATACGGCTGGCCATCAAAGTTTTCGAACCGTGCTCCAGCGCGGTCTCCGTGCCCTCGGCAGAAAGCAGCCAGCCGTCGTTGTTGTCCACCTCGAATGCGCGGTTTTCACCGACCGCGTTGACCACGAGCAAATCGCAGCCCTTCCGCTTGAGCTTGGCGCGGGCGTGGAATAGCACATCGCCGTTCGCGTCGCCCGTCTCGGCGGCGAACCCGACGATCGCCCTCATGTTGGGCAGCTGGCCGTCGGCGCGGGCCCGCACGGCGCCGGCCAGCACGTCGTCGGTGCGGGTCAGCTCGATGACGGGCGCCTTCTCGTTCGGGTCGCCCGACTTCTTGATCTTGTTGGTCGCGGAGCGCACGGGCCGGAAATCGGCGACCGCCGCCGACATGACGAGGACGTGCGCGTCGGGCGCGTGTTTGGAGACGGCGTCGCGCAGCTGGCTGGCCGACCCGATGTGCACGACCTCCACCCCGGCCGGGTCGACGAGGCCCGCGGTGTTGCCTGCGATGAGGGTGACGTCGGCGCCACGCTGCGCCATGACCCGCGCCATCGCGTAGCCCTGCTTGCCGGAGCTGCGGTTGCCGATGAAGCGCACCGGATCGATCGGTTCACGCGTGCCGCCGGCGGTGACCAGCGCCCTCACCCCGGCCAGGTCGTGGGTGAGCGCGTCGCCGCGATCCAGCAGCAGCTGTGCCAGCGTGGTGATCTCCTCTGCTTCGGGCAGTCGCCCCGCGCCGCTGTCGGCGCCGGTGAGGCGGCCCGACGCAGGTTCGAGGACGACCGCGCCGCGCCCCCGCAGCGTCGCCACGTTCTCGACCGTAGCCGGATGGAACCACATCTCGGTGTGCATCGCCGGGGCGAACAGGACGGGACATCGCGCCGTGAGCAGCGTGGCGGTCAGCAGGTCATCGGCCCTGCCCAGCGCTGCGCGGGCCAACAGGTCCGCGGTGGCCGGGGCGACGATCACCAGGTCGGCCTCCTGGCCGATGCGCACGTGCGGCACCTCGTAGACGGAGTCGAACACGCCGGTGTGGACGGGCTCGCCGGACAGTGCCTCGAACGTCGCGGCACCGACGAACCGCAACGCGGACTCGGTCGGAACGACGCGTACGGAGTGGCCCGCCTCGGCAAGCTGGCGCACGACGGTGCAGGCCTTGTAGGCCGCGATACCACCGGCGACACCGACGATGACCCGCTTGCGCTCGGTCACTTCTGCTCTCCGCCCTCGCGGCTCATCTGCACACCGGCCTCGCGGCTCGTCTGCACATCGGCCTGGCGGCTCATCTGCGTCCCCGGACCCGTTACTCGCCCTCGGTGTGCTCGAGCAGGTCCTCGTGGATCTCGCGCATCGCGATCGACAGCGGCTTCTCCTGCAGACCCGGCTCGACCAGCGGGCCGACGTACTCGAGGATGCCGTCGCCGAGCTGGTTGTAGTAGTCGTTGATCTGCCGCGCGCGCTTGGCGGCGTAGATCACCAGCGCGTACTTGCTCGATGCGCGGTCCAGCAACTCGTCGATAGGCGGGTTGGTGATGCCCAACGGCGTGTCGTAGGCGCCGGCGGCGGTCGCTTTGGCGAGGTCGTCCATAGCGGCCAGCTGCGCAGCGGCGTGCGGGGTGCTCACGTAGAAAATCTCCTGGCGGTTGGCGTGAAAATCCTGGTGACTTACTGAATCCTGGTCGAATCCCAGGGGAATCCTGGTGATTCAGGGGCGCATCAGGCCGGCCCATTCGGACCGTCTGGCGGATGGCCCACCAGCAAGGATACCAATTCCGCGCACGCGGATTCCAACCGGCGATTCACGACCACCCTGTCGAAGTCGTCCTGAGCGGCCAGTTCAGCCCGAGCCGTCTCCAGCCGGCGGGCGATCACGGCCGGCGATTCGGTACCGCGACCCACCAGCCGCTGTTCCAGCGCAGCCCAATCCGGCGGGGCGAGGAACACGGAGACCACGTCGGGCATGGCCCGCTTGACCGCCCTGGCTCCGGCCAGGTCGACCTCGATCAGCACCGGCCGACCGGCCTGCGCCGCCTGGCGCACCGGCTCTGCCGGCGTCCCCGACCGGTGTAAGCCGCCGTGGATCTCCGCCCACTCCAGCAGCTCGCCGCCGTCGATCAGCTGCTGGAACCGCTCCTCGCCGACGAACGAGTAATCGACGCCATCGACCTCGCCCGGACGGGGCGCCCTGGTCGTGGCCGAGACGCTGAAGTGCAGGTCGGGGATCCGCTGCCGCAGGCACTGCACGACGGTGGACTTCCCGACGGCAGAGGGACCGGACAGCACCACGACGGGGGCCCGCCGGTGCGCCGTCCCACCCTGCGGGTCGACCGCTGCACCGGGCTCCACGCCCTGCTGTCCGGCCCCTCGGCCGGAATTCATCTACTTCCCTAGGAGAAGTCGAACTTTTCCAGAAGGGCCTTGCGCTGACGATCTCCCAGGCCGCGCAACCGGCGCGTCGGGGCGATCTCCAGCTCGGTCATGATTTCCTGCGCCTTGACCTTGCCGACCTTGGGCAAGGCCTCCAGAAGCGCGGAAACCTTCATCTTGCCCAAGACCTCATCGGTCTCGGCATCCTTGAGCACCTGCTTGAGGTTGGTGCCGCCGCGCTTGAGCCGATCTTTGAGCTCGGCACGCGCTCGACGTGCGGCGGCAGCCTTCTCCAACGCTGCCGCGCGCTGCTCGTCGGTCAACTGGGGAAGGGCCACGGGTTCCTCCGTCTCTCATTGCCATATCGATGACGTCGTATCCAGGGACGAGCCTGTCGAAACCATCGATGTGTTCTTTCTCGGCCGGGGGTACTCCAGCCAGCGTCGACGACCGTACCCACGCTGCCTGACGAAATCTAACCCCACCCCCGGGTCGCTCCGACAAAGGCCCAGGTTGTTGCACCCGCAGCGGCTCCGTTCCGGCGGCGCAGACCGCGCCGCCTACAGCGCGCAACCGAACCGTCCCGAATCGCACCACCACCGCTGAATGCCCTGCACAACAGCCGTTTTGGCGGAATTGCCCGCGGTACCCGCCCCCACGGGAGGCCGCCGGAGACGCGCAGTCGGGGTCCGCGACGCTGCCCGTCGCCGCACGCGCAGCTTCCCGACAACCCGGTGCGGCGTGTCGCGCGTGTCGTCACCGGCGCGGACGCGGCCCGCACGCGCATCGACGGGTGGCGGCGACCGATCCGGTGGTCGATCCCCGTTGTCGATCCGGGGGCCGATCGGTGACACCAGCCTCACACGTCACACCCGATCGGATCCCGACAGCGCTCGGGCCAGCGCGGCGCAACCGCGCAGGGTGTCACCCAGATGACTGGCGTGCTGCGGATCCGGCCACGATGAGAGCTTCGCGACGACGACCCCGGCGAAGCGATCGACGAACACCAGCTGACCGTGGATGCCCAGGCACAGCAGCACCGGATCACCGGCGGAGTGGAACCAGAACTGATTGCGGTACCACCCGTTGGGCAGCATCGTCACGTTGTCGGTGCTCGCGAACGCGTCGCGCACCTCCGTGCCCGGGTCATACGCGTCCGCCAGCCACCCAGCCGGGATGACCTGACGGTCGCCCACCCGCCCGCCATCGGCGAGCATCCGGCCGAAGCGCGCCAGGTCGCGCAGCGTCAGCGAGACGCCGCCGTCGTGCACCGCGGTGCCCACCGGGTCGCAGGTGATGTCGGCGTCGAACTCGGCGCCCATCGGCCGCCAGATCAGCGTCGAGATGAGGTCGGCCATCCGTACGCCCGCGGCCCGTTCGCACACCCAGCCCAGCATGTCGGTGTCCGCGGAGCGGTAGGTGAACGTGCCGCCGTGCGGGCCGGAGGTTCCGATGGTGCGCAGGAAGGCGTAGCCGCCGCGGGGATCGCCGGGCTGCAGCGGCGCCCAGCCCACCGCGCGCTCCATCGCGCGCACCTCCGAATCGGCGTCGGTGTAGGCCTCGCTGAAGGCGATGCCCGTGCGCATGTCCAGCACGTCACGCACCCTCGCCCCGCGATACCCACAGCCATCCATTTCGGGCACGTAGTCGGTCACCGGCGCGGCCGGATCGAGCCGTCCCTGCCCCGCAAGCACCCCGGCGACGCAGCCGACGAGGGACTTCGAGACCGACATGATCAGATGGCGGGAGGTGTCGGTCATACCTGCGAAGTAGCGCTCGTCGACAACGGCACCGTCGTGCAACACCATGACCGCGTCGGTGTGGGTGTCGGCGAGCACCTCCTCCCAGGTCGACTGACGTCCGTCGAGCCGCAGCACCTGCGGGTTGGGCAGCCCCGTTGCGGCCGCCCGCAACGGAGCGGGGTCGGGTCCCGCCGAAATCGGTTGGGTGGGAATGATTTCCCGCAGGTGACGAAACGCCCAGCGCAAACGCTCCGGCTCCTGCCAGTTAGACAGGTCGATGGCACCCTCAGGTGACGGTGGAAAGCCCGCCATCAGGTCGGGACGCATTGGCGCATCGTAATCGTGCCGGCGGCCGCAGTACCATCGGTGCCGTGTCTACCGGTGGCGGCCCGACGCCCCCCAGCGCGATCACCGTCGAGAACTGGCAACTGCCGCCGTTCAACCGCTGGTCGTATTGGAATGTCAACCAGATCCTGCCGATGCAGCGGATCCCGGCCTCCAGCACCGCCCGGGTGCTGCCGGAGGGCACCGCGCGCTGCGATGTCCTCGGGGTCCCGCTGACCCGGATCAGCGGGCTGATATCCAGCGTCGCCGAGGTGCTGGCCGACACCTACACCGATGCGTATGTGGTGCTGCACGACGGCGCGCTGATCACCGAGTGGTACGGCCCGGAAGGCGCCCCCGACCGGACCCACGCGCTGATGTCGATCACGAAATCGGTCGTCGGCTGCGTGGCGGCGGTGCTGATCGAGCGGGGGTTGCTCGACGCCGACCGGCCGATCACCGACTACGTCGGGGAACTGTCGGACAGCGGTTACGCCGGCGCGACGGTCCGCCACGTCCTCGACATGCGAAGCGGGGTCCGGTTCCGCGAGGACTACACCGATCCCGAGGCCGACGTGCGGGTGCTCGGGGACCGGATCGGCTGGGACAGCTCCCCCGGCGTCGAACCACAGTCGGGGCTGTACCGCTTCCTCACCGAACTGTCCGCCGAGGTGCCGCACGGGCAGCGGTTCCTGTACCGCTCCGCGGAGTCCGACGTGCTGGGCTGGGTGTGCGAGCGTGCGGCGGGCCAACCGATGGCCGAACTGATCACCGCGTTGGTCTGGCAACCGATGGGTGCCGAGTTCGACGCCGAAATCCTTTGCGACACAACAGGGACAGCGATCCATGACGGCGGGATGTGTGCCAGCGCGCGCGATATGGCGCGGTTCGGCCAGATGCTGCTCGACGGCGGAACCGTGCCCGACGCCGACACCGGCACCCGCACCGTCATCCCGCCGCAGTGGCTGCGCCAGGGCTGGGGCGTCGACGCCGACGTGCGGTCGGTATTCGCCGCCTCGCCCGCGGAGGTGTCGATGCCGGGCGGCTGGTACCGCAACCAGATGTGGTTCCGCCCGGGCGAGCACGGCGACGTGTTGCTCTGCCTGGGCATCCACGGCCAGATGGTCCACGTCAGCCGCCGCACCCGGACCGTGTGCGTGAAGTTCTCCACGTGGCCCGATCCCCAGAACCCCGGCTTCCTGCAGGACACCCTGCGGGCCTTCGACGCCATCGGCGGCGCGCTGACCGGGCGCCCGCACGGCGGCGACCGGCATCGGCTGCCCGGGATCGTCGCGGGGATCAGCAGGCACGGAACAGCCGACCGCTCCGCGACGCCGCCCGAGAGTTAGGGCATATTCGCGCCATTCGCGCGGCGACAGGTGGTGTTTCGCATACGCTCGACCTGACCTGGACCCGCCGCGGGTACAGGTGCACGTTTTCCCGGCTCAGGAGGCGAACATGTCTGAAGATCAGCAGGCACGGCCCACCCGGAAGCGGCGCACGAAGGCGGCGGCACCCGCCATCACCAAGCGGCTGCCCTTCGGCAAGGCCGGGCTGAACGGGATCTCCGAGATCCGCACGTTCTTCCGGACCAACACCCAGCCGATCTACTTCGTCGGCCCCACCGCGTTCAACCTGCTCGGGATCGACAGGTGGGTCCGGAACTTCGGCTATATCGCGTACTACGACTCCTGGGACGGCGCGCATCCGCGCGTCTTCTCACCGCAGAACAAGCCCTACGTCGAATTCGAATCCAGCGAGCACATCAACAACTACCTGCTGCGCGATCCCGAGGTCAGGCAGCATCTGGAGCGGCGCGGCGGGACGCCGATGGTGGCGATGGTGTTCTTCGACGAGGAAACCGAGGAGATCTGCAAGGAATTCGGCTACAAGCTGATCCTGCCGCCGGATTCGCTTCGGCGGCGGCTCGATTCGAAGATCGTCACCACCCAGCTGGGCAACGAGGCCGGGGCGCCGTCGGTGCCCAATGTCATCGGCACCGCCGAGAGCTACGCCGAACTGCAAGCGCTCGCGGACACCAACAAGCTGGGCAGCGACCTGGTGGTGCAGACACCGTACGGCGACTCGGGCAAGACCACCTTCTTCATCAAGTCCGAGCAGGACTGGGACGCCAATGCCGAGAACATGATCGGCCAAGAGCTCAAGGTGATGAAGCGGATCAACAACAAGGCCGCCGCGGTCGAGGCGTGCATCACCAAGCACGGCACCATCGTCGGACCGTTCATGACCGACCTCACCGGCTACCCGGAGCTGACCCCGTACAAGGGCGGCTGGTGCGGGAACGACCTGTTCCCCGAGGCGCTTTCGGACAACCACAGGGCCAGCGCCATCAGCCACGTCCGCAAGATGGGTGACCGGCTGGCGAAGGAGGGCTACCGCGGATTCCTCGAGGTCGACGTCCTGGTGGACCTCGACACCGACGAGGTGTACCTCGGCGAGATCAATCCGCGCATCTCCGGCGCCTCGTCGATGACGAACGTCACGGCGGGGGCCTACGCCGACGTGCCGCTGTTCCTGTTCCACCTGCTGGAGTTCATGGACGTCAAGTACACGGTCAACGTCGAGGAACTCAACGACCGCTGGCGTGATCTGGCGGCCGTGGACGTCTGGTCGCAGCTGATCATGAAGGAGCCGACGGACTCCGTGGAGCGGATCCTGGCCGCGCCGAGGACGGGCACCTGGCATCTCAGCGACGACGGGGCGCTGACGTTCTCGCGGGTGACCAACGACTGGCACGACCTCACCGGCGAGGACGAGGCGTTCTACCTGCGCGTCTACGGCCCGGGAGACTTCCGGTTCAAGGGCGCCGACCTGGGCATCCTCGTCACGAAGGGTCGCATGCAGACCTCCGAGGGGCTCACCCCGCGGTGCCGCAGGTACATCGACGGAATCCGCGGCAACTACCAGTCCGAGCCGTTGCCGGATCCGCCCGCGGTCACCCCGCTGGCGTATGTGAAGTAGCCGACGGGTAGGTGCCTCGGCCCTGGCCGCGGGAATCGGCCTGGCAGGCGTCCTCGGCGTTGGAATCGCCACCGCCTCAGCCGATCCGGGCCAGCCGTGCGGGGCGCCCAACACCCCCATGTGCCAGCCGGACGGCCGTGGTGGACCCGGCCCTGCGGCACCCGTCGGACAGCGCGGCGTCGACCAGGGCCGCCAGGATCACCAGCCGTTCATATACAACGGTCGCCAGGTCACGCCGATGCCGGCAGGCAACGGCGACGGCTGGGGTTTCTGGTTCCTCAACCAGCGGATCCGGCTCTGACGGGTCAGGCGGCCAGGTAGGCGACCGCGTCCCGCAGCCGCTCGGCCGCCGCACGGACCGCCGCGACGCCGGGGCCGGCGCGCAGCACCTCGCGGGACACCGCAGGTAGCAACTGGCCCGGTTTCGCCCCGCCCAGCCCGGCCAGTGCCTCGGGGCGGCCCCCCTGGGCGCCGACCCCCGGGACCAGCACCGGTCCGTTGAGCCCACTGACGTCGGGCACCTCGGTCAGCGTGGCACCGACCACCACGCCGACCGAGCCCGGCGTCCCGGCCGCCGCGTTGACGGTCGCGGCCGCGTCGACGATCGCCTGCGCGACGGTGCGGCCGCCCGCCTGAGCGCGCTGCACCGTCGCCCCCTCCGGGTTGGATGTGGCCGCCAGCACGAACACCCCGCGACCATGTGCATCGGCGACGTCCAGGACCGGCTGCAGCGAACCGAAACCCAGATAAGGCGACACGGTCACCGCGTCGACCGACAGCGGCGAATCCCCCACCCACGCCGCCGCATACGCAGCCATCGTCGACCCGATGTCGCCGCGCTTGGCGTCGGCCAGCACCAGCACGCCGGCCGTGCGCAGTCCCGCGATGGTGCGTTCCAGCACCGCGTATCCGGTCGACCCGTACGCTTCGAAGAACGCCACCTGGGGCTTGACGACCGCAAAGCCTTGGTAGGCCTTCACGCAGATATCGCAGAACTCGGCGAGGCCGTCGGGCGTCGCGGGCAGGCCCCATGCCGTCAGCAGCTCGGGGTGCGGGTCGATGCCGAGGCACAGCGGCCCGCGGGCGCGGACCGCCTCAGCCAGCCGGATCCCGAAACCTGTCACTGCTCCTCGCGTCCGCCCGTCTGTCACTGCTCCTCGCGTCCGCCCGTCTGTCACTGCTCCTCGCGTCCGCCCAGCTGACTGTGTAATTCCTGCAGCGAACGCACACCTATATCACCGCGGATGGCCGCCTCGATACCCTGCACCGCCGCCGAGGCGCCCTGCACCGTGGTCACGCACGGGATGTTCATCGACACTGCCGCCGACCGGATCTCATAGCCGTCCACGCGCGGGCCCGAGTTGCCGTAGGGCGTGTTGATCACCATGTCGACCTCACCGGCGCGGATCGCTTCCACCGCTGACATCGCGGGCCGGTCCGCGCGGGGCTCCTGGAAGTGCTTACGCACCACTTCACATGGAATACCGTTGCGGCGCAACATCTCCGCAGTACCCTCGGTGGCCAGCACCCGGAAGCCCAGGTCGGCAAGCCGCTTGACGGGGAACACCAGCGAGCGTTTGTCGCGGTTGGCCACCGACACGAAGACCGTGCCGTCGGTGGGCAGCGAACCGTAAGCCGCGGTCTGGCTCTTTGCGAAGGCGGTGCCGAAGTCGCGGTCGATGCCCATCACCTCGCCGGTCGACTTCATCTCCGGCCCGAGGAGCGAATCCACCTGCGAACCATCGGCCTTGCGGAACCGGTGGAACGGCAGCACGGCCTCCTTCACCGCGATCGGCGCTTCGGGCGAGACGGCGGCGCCGTCTCCCTCGCGGGCCAGGAGGCCCTCGTCGCGCAACTGGGAAATGCTGGCGCCGAGCATGATCCGCGCGCAGGCTTTTGCCAGTGGCACTGCCGTAGCTTTGGAGACGAACGGCACGGTCCGGCTGGCGCGCGGGTTGGCCTCCAGCACGTAGAGCACGTCGTCCTTCAGCGCGTACTGCACGTTGAGCAGGCCCACCACACCGATCCCGTGCGCGATGGCCTCGGTGGCCCGGCGCACCGCCTCGATGTCGCTGCGCCCCAGGGTCACCGGCGGCAGCGCGCACGCCGAGTCACCGGAGTGGATGCCGGCCTCCTCGATGTGTTCCATGACCCCGCCGATGTACACCTCGGTGCCGTCGCAGAGCGCGTCGACGTCGATCTCGATGGCGTCCTCGAGGAACCGGTCCACCAGCACCGGGTGCTCGGGCGACAGCTCGGTGGCCCTGGTGATGTAGCCCTGCAGCGTCTCGTCGTCGTAGACGATCTCCATGCCCCGCCCCCCGAGCACATAGGACGGGCGCACCAGCACCGGATAGCCGATGTCGGCGGCGATCCTGCGGGCCTGTTCGAAGCTGGTCGCCGTGCCGAACCGGGGCGCGGGCAGGCCCGCGTTCGTCAGGACCTCGCCGAAGGCACCACGGTCCTCGGCGAGGTCGATCGCCTTGGGGCTGGTGCCGACGATCGGGACCCCCGCCTTCTCGAGCCGTTCGGCCAGTCCCAGCGGCGTCTGACCGCCCAGCTGGACGATCACCCCGACCACGCCGGGGCCCGTTCCGTCCTCACCGCGGCCCGAGGCGTCCTCGGCGTAGTAGACCTCCAGGACGTCCTCGAACGTCAGCGGTTCGAAGTAGAGCCGGTCGGCGGTGTCGTAGTCGGTGGACACCGTCTCGGGGTTGCAGTTGACCATGACCGTCTCGAAGCCGCCTGGACCCCATTCGCTCCTCACGTCCGCAGAGCTCAGGGTGGTCGCGGCGTGCACACAGCTGTAGTCGAACTCGATGCCCTGCCCGATGCGGTTGGGCCCGGAACCCAGGATGAGCACCTTGGGCCGTTCGGTCTGCGGCGCCACCTCGGTTTCGGCGGCGGGGTCGAGCTCATAGCTGCTGTAGTGGTACGGCGTCTTGGCCTCGAACTCGGCGGCGCAGGTATCGACGGTCTTGAACACCGGATGGATGCCGAGCCGCCGCCGCAGCGCCCGCACCCCGACCTCACCCGCCAGCTCCGGGCGCAGCGCGGCGATCTGGCGGTCGGACAGCCCGCTGTACTTGGCTCGGCGCAACAGCGCGGCGTCGAGCACCGGCGCGTCGACCAGCTCCGACCGCAGCGTGACCAGCCCGGCGATCTGCTCGACGAACCACGGGTCGACGCCGGAAGCCGCGGCCACCTGCTCCACCGTGGCGCCCTCGCGCAGTGCGTACTCCATGTCGTAGAGGCGCCCGTCAGTCGGGGTCTTCAGCCGCGCCAGCACCTCGGTGACCGTGCCCTGGGGATCGCGGCCCGTCCAGAAGCCCGCGCTGCTGGTCTCCAGCGAGCGCATCACCTTGCCGAGCGCCTCGATGAAGTTGCGGCCCAACGACATCGCCTCCCCAACCGACTTCATGGTGGTGGTCAACGTCGCGTCGGCGCCGGGGAACTTCTCGAACGCGAACCGCGGCGCCTTTACCACGACGTAGTCCAGCGTGGGTTCGAAGCAGGCCGGGGTTTCCTTGGTGATGTCGTTCAGGATTTCGTCGAGGGTGTAGCCGATGGCCAGCTTGGCCGCGATCTTGGCGATCGGGAACCCGGTCGCCTTCGACGCGAGCGCCGAGGAGCGGGACACCCGCGGGTTCATCTCGATGACGATCAGCCTGCCGTCGTCCGGGTTCACCGCGAACTGGATGTTGCAGCCACCGGTGTCTACGCCGACCTCCCGCAGGATCGCGATGCCCAGGTCGCGCAGCTTCTGGTATTCGCGGTCGGTCAGCGTCATCGCGGGTGCGACGGTCACCGAGTCGCCGGTGTGCACCCCCATCGGGTCCACGTTCTCGATCGAGCAGACCACCACCACGTTGTCGTGGCCGTCGCGCATCAGCTCGAGTTCGTATTCCTTCCAGCCGTAGATGGATTCCTCGATGAGCACGTTGGCGCTCGGCGACGCGGCCAGCCCGTCGCCGGCGATCCGCTCCACATCGTCGAGGCTGGCAGCCATGCCCGAACCCAGGCCGCCCATCGTGAAACTGGGCCGCACCACCACGGGAAGGCCGAGGTCGGCGACCGTCTCGTGGACTTCGTCCATCGTGAAACACACTCGGGACTTCGCCGACTCCCCTCCCACCTTGGCCACGATGTCCTTGAAGCGCTGCCGGTCCTCGCCGCGCTGGATGGCCTCGAAGTCCGCGCCGATCAGCTCGACGCCGTAGCGCTCCAGGACGCCGTTCTCGTAGAGGGCCACCGCGGTGTTGAGCGCGGTCTGGCCGCCCAGCGTCGCCAGCAGCGCGTCGATCTTGTTGCCGCGCTGCGCCTGCTGGGCGATCACCCGCTCGACGAACGCCGGGGTGATCGGTTCGACGTAGGTGTGGTCGGCGTACTCGGGGTCGGTCATGATCGTCGCGGGGTTCGAGTTGACCAGGCTGACCTCAAGCCCCTCGGCCCGCAGCACCCGGCACGCCTGGGTGCCCGAGTAGTCGAATTCGCAGGCCTGCCCGATGACGATCGGTCCTGAGCCGATCACCAGCACGTGGTTCAGATCTGTGCGCCGCGGCATCTAGTGCTCCCCCCCGTTCGCGCGAGCGTGCGCGCTTGTACAGAAATCAGCAGCGTGTCGTGTACAGACACGCACGCTCGCGCGGTGGTGTGGTGTCACTTGTCCCCCGCCATCAGGTCGACGAACTGGTCGAACAGGTACTCCGCATCGTGCGGGCCCGCCGCGGCCTCCGGGTGGTACTGCACCGAGAACGCCCGCCCGTCAACGAGTTTGATGCCCTCGACGACACCGTCGTTCGCGCAGGTATGGCTGACGACGGCGGGCCCGAACGGGGTGTCGAAGCGCTCACCCGCCTCGCCCTCGAGAGCGAACCCGTGATTCTGCGCGGTGACCGCGACACGGCCTGTTGCATGGTCGATCACCGGGATGTTGATGCCGCGGTGCCCGAACACCATCTTGTAGGTCGAGCGGCCCAGCGCCCGGCCCAGGATCTGATTGCCGAAACAGATGCCGAACAACGGGATACCCGCACCGAGCACCTCGCGGGTCACCGCGACGATGTGGTCGGCGGTGGCGGGATCACCCGGGCCGTTGGACAGGAAGACCCCGTCGGGTTTCAGGTCGGCGATCTGCTCGAACGTCGCCGTCGAGGGCAGGACGTGACTGAGGACGCCGCGGCGAGCGAAGTTGCGCGGCGTGTTGGTCTTGATGCCCAGATCCACCGCCGCGACGGTGAACCGGTGCGCCACATCGGGCGCCACCACATACGAGGTGTCGGTGCTGACCTCGCCCGCCAGGTCGGCGCCCAGCATGGCTCGCTGATCGCGGACCCGGTTCAGCAGTTCGTCGGGCTCGGCCAGCGCCTCACCGGAGAACACTCCGGCCTTCATGGAGCCGCGGGTCCGCAGGTGGCGCACCACCGCGCGGGTGTCGATCCCCGCGATGCCCACGATGTCCTGCCTGACCAGTTCGTCGTCGAGTGTCCCGGTGGCCCGCCAGTTCGACGCCCGCGGCGAGGGATCACGCACGGCGTAGCCTGCGACCCAGATCTTGTCGCCCCGGCTTTCGCCGTCCTCACCGTTCCAGCCCGTATTACCGATCTGCGGCGCCGTCGCCACCACGATCTGGCCGTGGTAACTCGGATCGGTCAGCGTCTCCTGATAGCCCGACATCCCCGTCGAGAACACCGCCTCACCAAGCGTCTGGCCCACCGCGCCGAATGGGGTGCCGGTAAAGATGCGGCCGTCCTCGAGAACCAGCACCGCCCGGCCGCATCCGGGTTTCGCGTTCACGCCGCCTCCTGTAGCCATCGTTGATAGTCGCCGCGGTTGTCGGCGCGGAACCCGGTGTCGATCTCGGTCCCCGCCGGCAGCCGCCACCTGATCGCCAGAATCCCCTCGTGCGTGAGCGCCTTACCCGCGATCCCGCGTTCGGCGCGGATCACCACGATCGACTCGTCGGGAATCCAGATCGGGCTGGCGCCGCTGCGCTGCACCATGATTCCCTCCGCGTAGCGGGTGATCGTTGCCTTGGAGCGAAAGCCCAAGTCACCCACCGCGATCCGGTCCAGCCAGCTCGGCACCAGGGTGCTCCCGACGTACAGACCCTTCATCGGTGGGATCAGCGCGGGGCCGACGGTATCCGGCAGCGCAGGCAGCGCGCCGATTGTCGCGGCCTGTCGCCTGGCCCGGTTGAGCCAGCCGCGCATCATCTGACGGATGAGGAGTGCCACCAGAATCGCCAGGACCGCCGCCAGTACCAGCGACCCGATCAGCGTGCCGGTATTCATGCGCGATCCACTTGCGCTACTCGCTGGAAAGTCATGCGCGCTCGAGGATCCTTCCGTCCCGCGCCGTGATCGCACCCCGCAACATCGTCAGCACCACCGTCGCCGGCAGCGTCATCGCCTCGTACGGGGTGTTGTCGGACCGGCTGGCCAGATCGGCGCCGGCGACGGTCCAGCTGCTGTCGGGGTTCACGACGGTCAGGTTGGCGGGCTCACCCACCTCCAGGGGTCTGCCCTGATCGGGCAGTCCCACGATCCGCGCTGGGTTCTCGCTCATCACCTGTGCCACACCCCGCCACGACAACAGCCCGGGGCGCACCATGGTCTCGACCACCACCGACAGCGCGGTCTGTAGGCCGAGCATGCCGGGCCGGGCGGCGGAGAACTCACAGAGCTTCTCGTGTTCGGCGTGCGGGGCGTGGTCGGTGGCCACACAGTCGATGACACCGTCGGCCAGCGCCTGGCGCAGTGCGGCCGCGTCGGTGGCCTCCCGCAGCGGCGGGTTGACCCGGTTGCGGCCGTCGTAGCTGGCCAGCCTGCCGTCGTCCAGCAGCAGGTGGTGCGGCGTCACCTCGGCGGTGATCGAAATCCCTTGAGCCTTGGCCCATTTGAGGATCTCGACAGTGCCTGCGGTGGAGGCGTGGCAGATGTGCACGCTGGCGCCGGCGTCGCGCGCCAGCAGCGCATCGCGCACGACGATGGATTCCTCGGCCGCCCTGGGCCAGCCGGCCAGCCCCAGCCGGGCCGCGTTGGGTCCCTCGTGGGCGACGGCACCGACGGTCAGCCGGGGCTCCTCGGCGTGCTGGGCGATGAGCACCCCCAGCCCGGACGCGTACTCCAGCGCCCGGCGCATCACCAGCGGATCGTGGACGCAGATGCCGTCGTCGGAGAACATCCGCACCTGGCCGATGCCGGCGGCCATCAGGCCCATCTCGGTGAGCTGCGCGCCCGCCAGCCCCACCGTGACCGCGCCGACCGGATGTACGTCGACCAGACCGACCTGCTGGCCGCGGTGCCAGACATGGTCGGTGACCACCGGCGAGTCGGCCACCGGGTCGGTGTTGGCCATCGCGAACACCGCGGTGTATCCGCCCAATGCCGCTGCGGCCGAACCCGTTTCGATGTCCTCGGCGTATTCGCGGCCGGGCTCGCGCAGGTGGGTGTGCAGGTCGACGAAGCCCGGCAGCAGGATATGCCCGGCGGCGGCGACGACCTCGGCCCCGTCGGGAGTGGGCAGCGATGCGCCGATGGCCGCAATCTGGCCATCGTCGACCAGAACGTCGACGGGCACACCCTCGCCGTACAGGCGAACACCCGTGATGAGGACGCTCATGCGCTGATCGCCTGCTGCTCGGCGCCCACCAGCAGGTGGAACAGCACCGCCATCCGGACATGGACCCCGTTGGAAACCTGTTGCAGCACAGCCGACTGCGGTGAATCCGCGACCGAGGATGCGATCTCCATGCCGCGCAGCATCGGGCCGGGATGCAGGACGACGGCGCTCTCCGCCAGCATCGCCTGCCGCTTTTGGGACAGCCCGTAGCGCACCGAATACTCCCGCGGAGACGGGAAGAATCCCCCGGTCATCCGTTCGGCCTGCACCCGCAGCATCAACACCGCGTCGGCGCCGGGCAGTTCGGCGTCCAGGTCGTGCGACACCGAGACCGGCCAGTCGGTCACCCCCACCGGCAACAGGGTCGGCGGCGCCACCAGCACCACCTCGGCGCCCAGCGTGGCCAGCAACGCGACGTTGGACCGCGCCACCCTGCTATGCAGGATGTCACCCACGATGACCACCCGCCTGCCCTCGATGTCACCGAGCCGCTGGCGCAGCGTCAGCGCGTCGAGCAGCGCCTGGGTGGGATGCTCGTGGGTGCCGTCGCCCGCGTTGATCACGCTGGGACCTCCCCCAGGTCGCTGCGCTCCCGCCCCCGAGGGAAGTCCCGCCGTCCACTGCGCCAGCTGCTGGGCGGCGCCCGACGCCGGGTGCCTGATGATCAGCGCGTCGGCGCCGGCCGCGTGCAGGGTCAGCGCGGTGTCCCGCAGCGACTCTCCCTTGGCCACCGAGGACCCCGACGCGCTGACGTTGATGACGTCGGCGCTCATCCACTTGCCCGCCACCTCGAACGACACCCGGGTGCGGGTGGAGTTCTCGTAGAACATCGTGATGACGGTGCGGCCGCGCAGGGTCGGCAGCTTCTTGACCTCGCGCCCGAGGAGCGCCTGCCGGAACCGGTCCGCGTCGTCGAGGATGGCGATCGCGTCGTCACGCGACAGATCGCCGGCCGCCAAGAGGTGTCTGGGCGTCATCGCGAAATCATCACCCCGTCTCGGTCGTCGTGTTCGGAAAGCAGTACGTGCACGCTTTCGGCGCGTGAGGTCGGCACGTTCTTGCCGACGTAGTCGGCGCGCAGCGGCAGCTCGCGGTGGCCGCGGTCGACGAGCACGGCAAGCTGGACGGCGCGTGGGCGACCGATGTCGCGCAGGGCGTCCAGCGCCGCGCGCACCGAGCGGCCGGAGAACAGCACGTCGTCGACCAGGATCACCAGCGCGTCGTCGACCCCCTGCTCGGGGATGGACGTCTCCGCCAGCGGCCGCGGCGGCTTGAAGTTGAGGTCGTCGCGGTAGAGCGTGATGTCCAGCGCGCCGTGCGGGACGTTCACGCCGGCGAATTCGTCGATCTTCTCGGCGAGCCGGGTGGCCAGGATCACGCCCCGGGTGGGGATGCCCAACAGCACCACCCGGGGCGTGTCGGGACTGTCCAGCGCCGTCTTCTCGATGATCTGGTGGGCGATGCGAGACACCGTCCGGCCGACGTCAGCGGATGACATCAGCTCCCGGTCGGTACCCGGCGAGTCAGAGGAGTCCATGAAGTGACTCTGACCTCCTTCTCCGCCTCTCTGGACGGATCGTTAAAGGACGTCGAACTGCGGCGAGCTTAGCACCACGCCGCGCGGCGGTGAAAACGACGGACTCCCGGCGAGCCGCATATCGGCGCAGCGACGCCCGCGCCGGGTTGTGGCCGCGGATGCGCGCGCTCAGCCCATCACCAGGGTGTCCAGCGGGGCCCAGCTGCCGGCGGGGGCGACCCGCAACCGGTCGGCAATCCCGGCGTCGGCGAACGACTTTCGCACATCGTCGACCGATTGGCTGTACAGCGACCAGCCCTCGCAGTGGGCTGGGACCACCTGCGCGGCACCGAGGATCTGGGCGACGTCGGCGGCGCGGTCGGCGGTCAGCGTGAGCGGGCGTCCGGCGTTCTTCACCGCCACCCTGGCGGCACCCACGTGCAGCACCGCGATGTCGATGTCCGGGAACCCCCTGGCGATCGCCAGCACCGGGACGACCGAGGCGTTGTCGCCGCTGACGTAGACCACCGGCAGGCCCGCGCCCTGCAGCACGAAGCCGGTGACCTCGGTGTTGATGTTGCCGTACTCGTCACGTTCGCCGTCTGCCGGACCGTGCTGCGCCGGTACCGCGTGCACCGTCACGTCGACGGCACCGTCGACGCTGGCGGGCAGGACGAGGGATTCGAACGGGGCCAGTCCGCGCGCGTTCCCGCCCATGCGGTCGGCGCCCTGGCTGCCCGTGATGACGACGGGCGCGGCCGCGGCGAACTCGCGGCCTGCGGCGTCGAAATTGTCGTAGTGCAGGTCGTGGCTCAGCAGCACCGCATCGACGGCCCCGAGCTGCTCCGGCGCGGTCGCCGGACCGACGAGCTTCTGGTAGGGGCCGTAGTCGCGCGGCGCGTCGAAGGTCGGATCGCTGACCAGCCGGGTGCCGCCGTAGTCGATGACGACCGTCGGCCCGCCGATCACTCCGATCGCAAAACGGTTGCGGGCCATGTTGATTGCACCGGGCATCAGAAAAGCCTCCCGGCCCAGGCCACCGGCGGGACAGGGCTCACATCGGCGATGCGCATCTTGTTCACCTCCGAAACGATGGACGGTGCAGGGCGGGGCGTCATCCGCGTCACCTCAGTATCCGGTCCGGCGCGGCCGAAGGGAACACACCTGTGCGGCTCCGTCAGACCGCCGAGATCGACTCCAGCGCGGAAAAGTCCGAGTGCGCCCCGCGCCAACGTCGATCTCGATGAAATCCGGGTCGACGTGACGAACCCCAGCGCGGCGAGCGACGCCCTAGGCTGTGGCGCATGGCCCAGCCAACCGTTCTCATCAGCGGCGCCGGCATCGCAGGGCCCGCGCTCGCCTTCTGGCTGACCGCGACCGGATACCGCGTGGTGGTCGCCGAGCTGGCGCCCGGGATCCGGCCGGGCGGTCAAACCGTGGACCTGCGCGGCGCGGGCGCCGGGGTGGTCGAGCGCATGGGCCTGCTCCGCGAAATGGAGAAGCGGTCGCTGTTCCAGCGCGGCATCGCCTGGGTGCGCTCCGACGGCAGCAGGCGCTCGGAGATGGCGGTCACCGCATTCGACGGCAACGGCCCGGTGTCCAAGCTGGAGATCCTGCGCGGCGACCTCGTCGACGTGCTCTACCAGGCCACCCGGGAGCGCGCGGAGTACCGGTTCGGCACCCGCGTGAGCGACTTGGCGCAGGACGACGGCGGGGTCGACGTGACGTTCGACGACGGCACCACCCTGCGGGCGGACCTCGTCGTCGGCGCCGACGGACCGCACTCGGCGGTGCGGCGACTGGTGTTCGGCCCCGAGGAGCGGTTCGTGAAGCCACTGGGCGGCTACAACGCGTGGTTCAGCGCACCCGACCACGTCGGGCTGGACGGCTGGTATCTGATGTACCAGGCCCCCGGCGGCCTCAACGCGTCGCTGCGGCCGTCGCATGATCCTGGGATCGCCAAGGCGGGCTTGGCATTCCGCTCAGATCCGATCAGCTACGACCGCCGCGATCAGGACCAGCAGCGCCGGATTCTCGCCGACAGGTTCGCCGGTGCGGGGTGGGAGTGCGACGCCCTGCTGGCCGCGGCCCGCGACGCCGACGACTTCTACTTCGATTCGTTTGCCCAGGTGCACATGCCACAGTGGTCGTCGGGACGGGCGGTCCTCGTCGGTGACGCCGGCTACTGCGCGTCGCCGCTGTCGGGGATGGGCACCAGCCTGGCCCTGGTCGGCGGCTACGTGCTGGCCGGTGAGCTGGGACCGGCCGGTGACGGACTGTCCACGGACCGGCTCATGTCGGTCTTCGGCCGCTACATTGCGGTGATGCGGCCCTACGTCGATCGGTGCCAACACCTTGCGAACAGCATCGAGCGGTTCGCGCCGATGACCGAGAAGGACATTGCGGCGAACGCGTCGGCGATGAAGTGGATGCAGCGCTGGCCGCTGCGCCCGATCGCGGCCCGGCTGTGGTTCCAGACCGCCGAATCGATCGACCTGCCCACCTACCCGAGGCCGTGATGAACCTCGACGGAAATCAAGCCTCGATCCGCGACGCGATCGACGGTGGCCTGCTGGCTGGCGCGGTCACCCTGGTCTGGCGCTCCGGCGAGATCGTGCAGGTCAACGCCCTGGGCCAACGCGACGTAGATGCAGGACTGCCTATGCAGCGCGACACGCTGTTCCGGATCGCCTCGATGACCAAGCCCGTGACGATCGCCGCGGCGATGACCCTGGTAGACGAGGGCAGGCTCGCGCTGAGGGATCCGGTGGCCCGCTGGCTGCCGGAACTGGCCGATATGCGCGTGCTGCTGGACCCGCTCGGCCCGCTGGACAGGACCGAACCGGCGCACCGCCCGATCACCGTCGACGACCTCATGACGCACCGCAGCGGGCTGGCCTACGTGTTCTCCGCGGCGGGGCCGCTGCGCGCGGCCTATGCGCGGCTCTCGGTGCACCAGGACCAGGACCGCTGGCTGGCCGAACTGGCCGCGCTTCCGCTGGTGCATCAGCCAGGTGACCGGCTCACCTACAGCCACGCCACCGACGTCCTCGGCATCGTGCTGGCCCGCATCGAACAGAAGCCGCTCGGCGACGTGCTTGCCGAGCGGGTGCTCACCCCGCTCGGCATGACCGACACCGGGTACAGCGTCGGCCGGGCGGGCCGGGCCAGGGCGGCGACGATGTACCGGCTGGACCGCGACAGCGTGTTGCGCCACGACGTGATGGGCCCCGCGCCGATCGTCCCGCCGGTGTTCTGCCGCGGCGGCACCGACCTGTGGTCGACCGCCGACGACTACCTGACGTTTGCGCGGATGCTGATTGGCGACGGGTCGGTTGACGGGGTGCGGGTGCTCTCCGAGGAGTCGGTGCGGTTGATGCGCACCGACGGGCTCACCGATGAGCAGAAGCGGTATCCCTTCCTGGGATCGCCGTTCTGGGTGGGCCGCGGGTTCGGGCTCAACCTCTCGGTGGTGACGGATCCCGCGAAGTCGCGTCAGCTGTTCGGTCCCGGCGGCGCCGGGACGTTCGGCTGGCCGGGCGCCTACGGAACGTGGTGGCAGGCCGACCCGAGCAACGACCTGATCCTGCTGTACCTCATCCAGAACCATCCCGATACGACCGTCGACGCCGCCACGATCGCAGGCAACACCTCACGGGCCACGCTGAAGTCGGCTCAACCGAGGTTCGTCCACCGCACCTACCGGGCACTGGGGCTGTGAGAGTTGCGTCTCAGCCGGTACGCGGTCGTGGTCGTGCGTCGGATCCCGTCGGCTCACAGCCCATTACGTGACGGTCGGACGCTCGCGGCAGCCCGGCAGCAGCGCGGCGAGCTCCTCCCGGCTGCCGGTGCCGGTCTTGGCCATCGCCCGGTAGATGTGCCCCTCGACGGTCCGCACCGACAGCGTCAGGCGTTCGGCGACCGCGCGGCTGGACAATCCGCCCCCGATCAGCATCAGGATCTCGCGTTCCCTCGAGGTCAGCGGAAGGCGCTCGGCTGCGTGACGGATCGCCGGAGTGCTCACCCCGCACCGTTCGGCGAGCTCGGCGGCACGCACGGACGAGGCGTAGGCCGAGCCCCGCAGACCCCGGTGCCGATGGGCGAGGGCCGCATGGGCAGCGGCGTCGCCGGCAGCGACCAGATCCCCCATCGCCTCGAACTCTCCGGATGCCGCGTCCAGCCCGGCGCCGTCGCCGAGCTGGAGGGCATGTGCGAACCGCGTGCCGACACCCGCGCGCGGCCCGTCGACGATCCGGGCGAGTTCACCGAGGCGGGCCCCGACGGACGGGGCGCCGAACTGTGCCGCGGTCTGCAGGCACACCACCTCAGCGGCGAACTGCCCGTTGGCCCTTGTCGTTTCGGCTGCACCCAGCGACAGCCGGACGGCCTCACTCACCGCGCCCTGACAGGCCGCCGTCCACGCGCGCGCCAACTCGAATTCATGGTCGAGGAACCGCCACCCCGGGTGGCGCAGCCGGGTCAGGGTGTCCAGGGCGGCCCGCGCCGCATCGCCTGGGCCAGCCATCGCCGTCGCGATCGTCAGCGGCAACTGGTAGCGGTAGCCGAATCCGTTCGACTCACCCGAGGCGTCGAGGACGTCGACCGCCGCGTCCAGCCGGGAACGGGCAACCGCGATCGCTCCCCCCGCCAGGGCGGCCCGCCCGGCGATGGCGGAGCTGATCAGCTGCGCGATACCGGGCAGGTCGGCGGCCTGCGCGCGCAGCCGGTCTGCCACGGTTCGCGCCTCGGAGATGTCCCCGCTCTGCACGAGTGCGCCGACGTGCGCATCGGCGATGACGAACCGCAGCTGGGCTGCGTCGCAGACCCGCGCCACCTTCGCGTACGCGGCGACGGCGGTGCGCGCTGCGTCGGCGGTCCGGCCCGCGTCCGCCCATGCGACCACGGTCCCCCACGCGGTGACCGCCCCGACGAGGTCGGGCAGCTGATCCTCGGCCAGGCCGGCGCGCGCCTGCAGCGCCCGCTGTGGAACACCCATCGCCGCCCAGTACACAGTGCGGAAGGCGTCGAGGCAGCCACCCGCGGCCTGCTCCGCGACGGCGTCGACGACCTTCTTCGCGCCGTCCGGATCCGCCAGCGCGAACAGCCGGTTGACGGCCGTCAGGAAGGCGACCCGGGCCCGGTCGGCGTCGGTGACCCCGGCGTCGGGGATCGCGGTCAGCACCTGCTCGGCCTCCGCACCCCGGCTGAGCCAGGAAAGCGAGTGGGCGCGAACGAAACTCGCCTCCGGTCCAGCGCCTGCCAGGATTGCGGCCTCGGCGAGGCGGTCGGCAAGTGGGAGATCCGCGAGCCAGACCGCACCCTGCGCCGCCCGGACCAGCAGGTCGG
The DNA here is from genome assembly GCF_044223235.1 of Mycobacterium sp. GTDB lineage: Bacteria > Actinomycetota > Actinomycetes > Mycobacteriales > Mycobacteriaceae > Mycobacterium. The sequence continues at coordinate 177,286 of NZ_JBGAME010000001.1, read as the reverse complement.
GATCCTGGTCGAGATCCGATTCCGCGGCGAGCGCGGCCCGGCGCACCACGACGTGCATGTCGCCATGGTCGTCGCTGGACGCCAGTTCGGCGGCCACCAGTCCACGCAGCCGACGCAGCCGCGTCCCCGCAGCGCCGTTGCGGCGCACCTCTCCATACAACGGGTGCGCCACCCGCACCTGCATCCTTCCGTCGACCCGCTCTAGTGCGATCAGGCCGCGCTCGTCGGCTTCCTCGACGGCTTCGGGGCTGGCGATCCGGCGGAGGGAGGCCAGCTCGATCGGCTCGCCGACCGCGAGCGCGTCCAGCACGTCACCCACCGCAGGCGGCAGGACGCCTACCCGAGACTCGATGAGGTGAACCAGACTCGGCGGTACGACGGACTGGCCGACCCACCGCCAGATGCCGTGTTGTTCGACAAGGCGGCCCGCCCCGACCTCTTGCTCGACAATGTTGCGCAGATACAGCGTGTTGCCGCGAGTCATCTTCCACAGCCGCCGTGCCGCGTCGGGATCCAGCGGGCCGCCCAGCGCGGCACTCACCAGCGACACCGTCTCGTCATGCGAAAGTGGTTGCAGGTCAAGACGTTCGAGCTGACCGGCGGACCACACCTCCGGCAGCCCCGCGGGAACCGGTTCACCGGTTCGCACCGTGAGCACCAGTCTGGCGGCGCGCCGGAAGACGATCTGGTGCAACACGAAGATCGACAGTTCGTCGAGTAGCTGCGCGTCGTCGACGCCGATGACGACGGTGTCGTGTGCATCGTGTGAGGTCATCGCCTCGATGACGCCACGGACCAGTTGAAGGTCACCGCCCGCCGTCGCGGGCGCCGTCCACGCCTCGAACGCACCGAGCGGCAGCGTTCGTGCCGACGACGTCGCGACCGCCCACCGGACCTCGTTCCGGTCCGACGCGGCACCGAGGGCTTCGCGGGCGATGCGACTCTTCCCGATGCCACTGGGGCCGCACACCACGGTCCCGCTACCGGCGGAGCCCGTCAGCGAGCGTGCGATGAGAGCCATCTCCGGCGCGCGGCCGACCAGTGGCCAGTCAAGGGGCACAGCGCATTCCCCCAGCTGACGACTGCTTCTGCCCGCCGTTCGTCACGTCCTGCGCCCTCCGTCACGAATCCCGCTGGGAACGCACCCCCGCATCAATGTAGGAGATGTGGCGAAGCCACACGACCGAATTCGCTGTCAATGCGCTGGGCGGCTACGCGGTGGCACCGAGTATCGACCTACTCGATATCCCACGGCGGTGACCGACCGCGCTACGTAGGTGCGTTGACCGGATGCCCGTCACGGCCGGTCCAGCGCCGCGGTCAGCTTGGCCTCGGCCATCCGGTAGAAGCCGGCGAGGGACTGCTCTTCGACGTCGACGTATTCGCACACCACCTCAGGTGCGACTCCGGCATCGCGCAGCCGCAGGGCCAGCGAGTACGGGAGGGGCAACGCCCGCAGCGCCCGTTCCCGCGCGGTGATGTTGTCGGTCATCCGTGCAGCATGCACGCCCACGGACGCGACGGATCGAGTATGTCGGTACCCGAAATCCGCGGGCCGAGGTTAGGGCACGGTCAGGGCTCGCTGCCACCGGGTACGGCGCCCTTCACGGCGCGCGATGCCGCCCGGATCTGCGGTGTCACCAGCATGACCTGTCCAAGCACACCGTTGACGAAGCCGGGCGATTCGTCGGTGGACAGCTGTTTGGCCAGTTCCACCGCCTCGTCGACGGCCACCGGCTCCGGCACGTCCTGGGCGTGCAGCAGCTCCCACACCGCGACCCTCAGGATCGCCCGGTCCACGGCAGGTAGCCGGTCGAGCGTCCAGCCCTGCAAATGAGCCGAGATCAGGTCGTCGACGTGCGCGGCGTGTTCGGTCACGCCGCGCGCGACCGTCACGGTGTAGGGGTTGAGCGCGGACACATCCGGATCCTTGCGGGCCAGTTCGGTGCGCCCGTCGGCGATCTCGGCCGGCGTCAGCCCCCTGGCCTCGGATTCGAACAGTAGGTCGACGGCGCGTTTGCGGGCCTGGTGACGACCGCGGTCGGCACGACGGTCAGGCATTCACACGACCGAGGTAACTGCCGTCGCGCGAGTCCACCTTGAGCTTGTCGCCGGTGTTGATGAACAACGGCACGTTGATCTGCGCCCCGGTCTCCAGGGTGGCCGGCTTGGTGCCTGCGCTGGAGCGGTCGCCCTGCAGGCCGGGCTCGGTGAAGGTGACCTCCAGCTCGACGGTCACCGGCAGCTCGAGGTACAGCGGCTCGCCGTTGTGGAACGCCACCTGCACCGGCATACCCTCCAGCAGGAAGTTGGCGGCGTCGCCGACGAGCGACTCCGACAGCGGGTGCTGTTCGTAGTCCTGGGCGTCCATGAAGACAAAGTCGTTGCCGTCGCGGTACAGGTAGGTGGTGTCGCGCCGGTCGACGGTCGCGGTCTCGACCTTGACCCCGGCGTTGTAGGTCTTGTCGACCACCTTGCCCGACAGCACGTTCTTGAGTTTGGTACGCACGAACGCGGGGCCCTTGCCCGGTTTGACGTGCTGGAACTCGGTGATCTGCCAGAGTTGGCCGTCGATCTGGAGGACGAGCCCGTTCTTGAAGTCGGCGGTCGTTGCCACTGCGGTACTACTCCTAGGTTCAGCGTTAGAGAATGGCCAGTTCCTTGGGGAACCGGGTGAGCAAGTCGGGGGTGTCATGCCGATTGCCGAGGTTCGCACCGTGGCCACCGCCGGCAACCACCAGCGTGTCCTCGATGCGGACCCCGCCACGGTCGGGCAGGTAGACACCGGGCTCAACGGTCACCGCGGAGCCAGCAAGCAGTGTACCGGCGGCCGTCGAGTTGATACCCGGAGCTTCGTGGATCTGCAGGCCGACACCGTGGCCGAGGCCGTGACCGAAGTTGTCGGCGTACCCTGCGTCGGCGATCACCCGCCGGGCGGCGCCGTCCACGTCGGACAGGGTGACGCCGGGCGCCAGCGCCTCCCGGCCGGCCCGCTGCGCCGCCGACACCAGGTCGTAGAGGTCGAGCTGCCACTGCGCGGCGGGCGCAAGGACGAAGGTGCGGGTCATGTCGGAGTGGTAGCCGCATACCAGCGCGCCGAAATCGACCTTGACGAAGTCACCCGCGGCAAGCACCGCGCCGGTCGGCCGGTGGTGCGGGATCGCGGAGTGGGCCCCCGTCGCCACGATCGTCTCGAACGACGCGCCATCGGCCCCGTAATCGATCATCAGCGACTCCAGTTCGCGGGCCACGTCTTTCTCGGTGCGTCCCGGTGCCAGCCCGCCCCGCTCGACGAGGTCGTGCAGCGCGGCGTCGGCCGCCTCGCAGGCCAGCCGCAACAACGCGATCTCACCGGCGTCCTTGACCTCTCGCAGGGCCTCGACGGTGCCCGGCGCCCGCACCAGCTCGGCGCCGCCCGCCGCGTCGACCAGTGCGCGGTAGCCGTCGAACGTGACCACGTGGCTCTCGAACCCCAACAGCGACACCCCGTCGGCGCCCGCGCGAGCGGCCAGGTGCGGTCCACATGCGCGCTCGATGACGATCTGCGCGTCGGGCGCCTGCTGCGCTGCCTGGGTGCGGTACCGCCCGTCGGTGGCGAGGACCGGCGTCGAATCATCGGCGCGGATCAGCAGCGCCGCGTTCGAGCCGGTGAAGCCGGACAGATAACGCACGTTGACCAGGTCGGTCACCAGGATGGCGTCGAGTTCGGCCTCCACAAGCCGCTCCCGCAGTCGATCCCTGCGCTGGGAAATAGTCACGGTTGCTGACGCTACTCGCTAAGGTGTGGCCCCATGGACCAGCGAGGAGCCGAAGGCGGATCGCGCATGAGGACCAGCGAGGAGCCGAAGGCGGATCGCGCATGAGGACCAGCGAGGAGCCGAAGGCGGATCGCGCATGAGCAAGTGGCTGCTGCGCGGACTGGTGTTCGCGGCCCTCATGGTGATCGTGCGGTTGCTGCAGGGCGGGATGATCAACGCGTGGGAGACCAGGTCCGGCCTCATCAGCGTCGTGCTGGTCGCGCTCTACACCGTCGTGGTGTTCGTCTGGGGGGTGGTCGACGGACGGTCCGACGCCACGGATAACCCCGATCCGGACCGGCGCCGCGACCTGGCGATGACGTGGCTGATGGCGGGCCTGTTCGCCGGCGTGGTCAGCGGTGCCCTCGCGCGGTTCATCGGCATGTTCTACGACAGCATCTACGTCGGGGGGCTGATCAACGAGATCACCACCTTCGCCGCCTTCACCGCGCTGCTGACGTTCCTGTCCGCGGTGATCGGGGTGGCCGTCGGGCGCTGGCTGATCGACCGGAAGGCGGGCAAAGCCGCCCGCGACGCCGAGCAGGATCGCGCCGACACGGATGTGTTCGCGGCGGTCCGCGCCGACGGCTACGACACCGACCCGGGCGATGGCTCCGGGGATGGCCCCGGTGATCGCAAAGCCAACACCCCACCCGCCGAGCGGCGCGAAGACACCTGACCGGTTCGGCGGTGGGCGTCAGGCAGTCAGTCTCGCTTAGCGTGCTTGGTGGTCCGCCCCGTGAGTTCGTCGCTGTCAGGCAGCCCGAGGCCGGAAAGGGTGGTGTTCCGAGACGCAGGGCCCGAGCGTCCGGTCCGCTTCGAGCGCGACCGGTACTTCAAGGGTTTGGGCGCGGCTTCGGACGACCGATGGCACACCGTGCGGGGCGGGATCGACTCGCAAACCCTGCGGCGACGACGTAGCGGTGCGCTCGGCCGGGGACTCAACGACGACAGCCGGCGTCACTGGCGGGCGTGTGCACCGGGCAGCTGGATCCAGTGCAGCTGACAAGTCGTCGATTAGGCGCTGCATTCGAAGTGGATTGGGGACGAAGCTCGTTCGAGAGTCGCCAACCGTAGCTCGGATGTGGAAGGACGCGCGATCGGAGCCTCAGTCGGTAGAAAGTTGACAGTTGACTTGAGTTTTTCATGAGACCTTCGGCAGTAGGCGTGCCTGGTCGATGGTTTCTGTGATGTGAATATCTATGGTGTGCAATGCTTTTCGTAACTTTGGCGGAGCTGGTAGTTGGTCGGTGGACAGTCGCGAGCGTGACGGCCGGTCATGGACTTTGGTGTAGAAGATCGCAACATCGCAGCCCTGTGGCGGTGATGCGGTAGCGATTCTTGCCCGGAATACGGGTGATCAGTCCATTGCTCCCGAGCCGTTCCAGGTCGTGGCTGGCCTGGTTCATCGAGTAGGTCATGCCGCCGAGCAGACTGTTCCTCTCGGAGCCCGGACCCATCCGTGGCCCCGTCCGCTCCGAATTCCTGCCGACGCCCGCGCGACATTCAACATCCGTCGCTGGGTCAGGCGGGAGTGTGGGAAGGGGCTCGAAGTGTTACCACAGGTCAAGGGCATGGTGACCACGGTCGCGCAGTTGGCGGATTCGATCGTCTGTGTCCGGGTGGGCGTGGAGCAGCCGCGGCACAGCGCCGAACGGCTGATCGACGACGTCGAACTCCGCCGCTACGGTCCTCGCATCGTGGCCCAGACCTTCGTGGAGGGTGGAGAAGAAGCCGCGCGCAGCGAGCGTTTTCGGGGGCTGGCGGCCTACATCTTCGGCGGCAATCCACCCAGTGCGTGGTTCTACGATCCGCCGTGGACGCTGTGGTTCCGGCGTCGCAACGAAATCGCGATCCCGGTCTGAGCCGCGTAGTGCAACGTCGTCCCTGAGGGCGGTCGATCATTCTCCTGCACCGTGTTGCAATGCTGGCTCTGGCCACCCCACGCCGGGTCGTCGCCGTTGCGGCGCTGCTCATGGCAGCGGCTGCGGTTGTCGGACTGCCCGTCGCGGCTAGCCTGACCGCCGGAGGGTTTCAGGATCCGGAGTCGCAGTCCGCGCGCGCGACGCAAATCCTCAGGGACACGTTCGGCCGCGGGGACCTGCAGCTGGTGTTCACCGTCGCTGATCCGCGCGGCACCCAAAGCGCCGCCGCGCAAGCCGTCGGGCGGCAGATCGTCGACCGCGTCGCCCACGACCGGAACGTTGTCGACGTGATGTCGCCGTGGACGTCGCCGCACGCCGTCGACTCGCTAGTCAGCGCGGACGGTGCCTCGGCGTTGATCATCGCCGAACTCAGCGGCGGTGAGGAGGCGGCGCCGCGCCACGCTCAACGGCTGGCCGACGAAGTCAGCGCCGCCGTGTCACCTCGCGACGGCGTCATCGTGCTGGCCGGGGGTTCGGCCATGGTGTATGCGCAGATCAACTCTCAAACCCAGCGCGATGTCGTGCTGATGGAGGCCATCGCGCTCCCGCTGAGCTTCATGGTGCTGGTTTGGGTGTTCAAGGGATTGTTCGCCGCGGCACTGCCTGTCGCGATCGGTGCACTGGCGATCGTGGGCTCCATGGCGGTGCTCCGCATGGTGGCGTTGTGGGCCGATGTGTCGATCTTTGCGTTGAATCTGACCACTGCACTGGGGCTTGCGCTGGCCATCGATTACACGCTGCTGATCGTCAGTCGCTTCCGTGATGAGATCGCCGGTGGGGCTGACCGGGACCAGGCGTTGATCACGACGATGATGACCGCGGGACACACGGTGCTGTACTCGGCGACGACCGTTGCCCTGTGCATGGCCGCAATGGTGCTGTTCCCGATGTACTTCCTCAAGTCGTTCGCCTATGCGGGCGTAGCGACGGTGGCGTTGTGTGCGGCAGCGGCCATCGTCGTGACGCCCGCGGCGATTGTCCTGCTTGGAAAGCGGCTCGATTCCCTGGACGTCAGGCATGTGCTGGGCCACCGCAACAACCCGGGCAGATCAGTGCGGCAAGGGTTCTGGTACCGGACGACGGCGTGGGTCTCGCACCGCGCGGTCGCCGTCGCATTGAGCGGCACGGTGCTGCTCACGGGGTTGGGCTTGCCGTTTCTCGGGGTGTCGTGGGGTTTACCCGACGAGCGCGTGCTACCGCAAACGGCGTCGTCGCACCAAGTCGGCGACATAATGCGCTCGAACTTCGCCGACAATTCGCAAGCCGCGGTAACGGTAGTGGTACCCGACGCCGAGGGTGTGACGTCAACGAACTTTGACGACTACGCGCTGGCGGCGTCTCGGATCCCTGACGTGTCGGTGGTCAGCAGTCCGACCGGCACCTTCGTCGACGGCCGCAGGGTTGGTCCACCGTCAGGTGCAGCCGCAGTCGAGGGAGGAGCCGCTTATCTCACCGTGGGTAGCACCGCGGCGCTGTTCTCGGCAGCCTCCGAACAGCAGCTCGACCGCTTAGACGAGCTCGCTGGGCCGGGTGGGCGTTCGGTCGAGATGACCGGGATCGCGCCGGTGAATCGCGACAGTGTGGAGGCGATAACCACACGGTTGCCGTTGGTGTTGGGTGCAATCGCCGCGATCACCTTCGTTTTGCTGTTCCTGCTCACCGGCAGCGTCGTGGTGCCGATCAAGTCTTTGGTACTCAACCTGCTGTCGTTAACGGCGGCGTTTGGGGCGTTGGTGTGGGTTTTCCAGGACGGACACCTGGGCGCCTTCGGCACCACACCGACCGGAACGCTCGTGGCGAACATGCCGGTCCTGTTGTTCTGCATCGCGTTCGGATTGTCGATGGACTACGAGGTTTTTATCGTCGCCCGGATCCGCGAATTCTGGCTCGCCAGTGGCCGCACCCGGTCCGACAACGAGGAGAGCGTGGTCCGGGGCCTGGCCCGCACCGGCAGGGTGGTCACCGCCGCCGCCCTGATCATGTCCATTTCGTTCAGCGCACTGATCGCCGCGGAAGTGTCGTTCATGCGGATGTTCGGACTGGGGTTGACGCTTGCGGTGCTGATCGACGCGACGCTGGTCCGAATGATCCTGTTGCCGGCCTACATGCAGGTGTTGGGTCCGTGGAACTGGTGGGCCCCCTCCCCGCTGGCCCGATTGCACACGTTCCTGACGACCCGTCGAAGCAGCCCGCGGCGGTGCGCCGCCGCCGTCACGTCGAAGGAATGAACGCCTCACCGAAAATTTCGGCGAGGCGGACCCATCCGATCGCTCGACGGCTCCGAATACGTCGCGTGAGCCCACCAGGTCGGGGCGGTCGCGCGACAGAAGGAGAACGTAGGTGAGCGGTGGTGACCGAAAGGGGACGGTGGTGGCGGCGCTGGGAACGCGGCCGTATCGGCAGCGTGGTGGTGCACCGACGGTCGCGATTTCCGGGTGGCGCGCGGAGCTGCGCGCGGCAGTGCGCCGGCATCTGAGCGACTTCCTGCACGAGGAATGCGTCGGGCGGCTCGACGCGGCCCGTGTCGACATCGCCGGCGATGTGCTGCGTGACTTCCTCGACGGCGGCAAGTACGTGCGCTCGACGTTCATGTATCTCGGATGGCTATGCGGGGCGGGTGAGGACGACGCCGCGGTGCGCGCATCGGCGAGTCTGGAACTGCTGCATGCGTTTGCGCTGATGCAGGACGACGTCATGGACGCGTCGCCCCTGCGGCGGGCTCGGCCCTCGGCGCACGTCCTGTTTACCCGATGGCACCGTGACCGAGCACTCGCGGGTCCCGCGGAGCGCTTCGGCGAGTCCGCGGCGATCCTGCTCGGCGACCTGTGCTTGGTGTGGGCCGAGCAGATGCTGCGGCGCAGCGGCGTCGGCCCCGAGACGCTGGCCCGGGTGTGGCCGCGCTATGACGACATGCGCACCGAACTCGCGATCGGCCAGTTCTCGGATCTGGTCAACAGCTCGCAGGCCTTCCCGAGTCTGGACGAGGTGCTCGACGTCCTGCGGCGAAAGTCGGGCAACTACACCGTGCGCAGACCGCTGGAGATGGGTGCGGTGATGGCCGGGTGTGACGCCCATATTCTGGATGCGTTGTCCGGCTACGGGACTGCTATCGGGGAGGCGTTCCAGCTGCGCGATGACCTGCTGGGGGTGTTCGGAACCCCTTCGCTGACAGGAAAATCCGCCCGTACCGACATGGAGGCGCACAAGGCCACCAGTGTCATTGTCGCCGCGTATGAACTGGCCGGGCCCGGGCTGCGCCGTGAGCTTTCGGAACTGATGACCATGCCGCAGTTCGACATCGGCGCTGTGGAGCGCTGGCGTAACCTGATCGTGGCCAGCGGTGCGGTGCAGTGGATCGAAGAACTCATCGCCGTACGTCGTGGCTATGCGCTGAACTTTCTCGACCGGGCCGCGATCCCGGACATCCCCCGTACGGCACTGATCGACATGGCCGTCGCCTGCACCAAGCGGGCCGCCTGATGCGTACCGTCAACGGCAGAACCGACCGTGTCGTCATCGTCGGCGCCGGACTGTCTGGGCTGTCGGCCGCGTTGCAGTTGGCCGGTCGTGGCCGCTCCGTGACTGTCGTAGAACGTGGCGCGCATCCCGGCGGGCGGGTCGGTCGCGCGAACATCGCGGGGTACCGGCTGGACACCGGCCCGACCGTGTTGACCATGCCCGACGTCGTCGACGACGCTTTCGCCGCCGTCGGCGAATCGTTCTTCGATTCAGTTGTGCTAGACAGAGTTCAACCCGCTTATCAGGCACGCTTCGCCGACGGCAGCACGTTGGCAGTGCACTCCGAGCCTGCGGCGATGGCCGCCGAGATTGAGCGGTTCGCCGGCTCTCGGGAAGCCGACGGTTACCTGCGGCTGCGCAAGTGGCTGGCCAAGCTGTATGACGCTGAGTTCAACGCGTTCATCGCCGCCAACTTCGATTCACCGTTGTCGCTGCTGACCCCGCGGCTCGCACGGCTGGTCGCAATGGGCGCTTTCCGGCGGTGGGAACCGATGGTGCGCCGCTTTCTGCACGATGAGCGACTTCTGCGCGTGTTCACCTTTCAGGCGCTCTACGCCGGAGTGCCACCGCAGGGCGCGCTGGCGGTGTACGCCGTCATCGCGTACATGGACACCGTCGCAGGTGTCTACTTTCCGCGCGGTGGGATGCGCGCGCTGCCCGATGCCATGGCCGCCGCAGCATCGCGGGCGGGCGTCCAGTTCCTCTACGATTCAACGGTTTCCGACTTGGAGTTCAGCGGATCACGGGTCACGGGAGTCCGGACCAGTAGCGGCGACCGCATCGGTGCCGACGCCGTGGTGCTGACCACCGAGTTACCCGAGACCTACCGTCTGGTGGGGCGCACACCACGGCGGCTGCTGGGGCTTCGGGCCGCCCCCTCCGCTGTGGTCGCCCATATTGGATGTGCGGCAGTGGGCGACCGAGCGGGCCACCACACGATCCTTTTCGGTGAGGCATGGAGGCAGACCTTCCGCGACATCATCAAGGACGGATGCGTGATGGGCGATCCGTCCCTGCTGGTCACCCGGCCGACTGCGGGCGACCCGTCCCTGGCGCCGGCTGGGCGCGACCTCCTCTACGTGTTGGCGCCCGCGCCCAACACCGAGGTCGGCGTGGTGAATTGGGACGCCATCGAGTCCACCTATGTGGAACAGATGCTAAGCGCGGTGCGTGAGCGGATGCCCGGTGTCGGCGATGACGCCGAAGTGCTTGACGTGGTAACCCCCACCGGCTGGCGCCGTCGAGGCATGGCGGCCGGCACACCGTTCGCGTTGTCCCACACGTTCGCCCAGACCGGGCCGTTCCGGCCCGCCAACACCGTGCGCGGCGTCGACAACGTCGTGCTGGCGGGCTCGTCGACCGTCCCCGGCGTCGGAGTTCCGACCGCAATCCTGTCCGGTCGGCTGGCCGCCGATCGGATTACCGGGGTATCCGCCCCTCGCCAAACCTCGGAGGTGAACGCCCATGATCAGCTCAGAGCTTGACGCCGCCGGAGTGCGCGAACCCTCGCTACGCGAGGCGTACCGGCGCTGCCGCGCCGTGAACGCACGGCACGGCAAGACGTTCTTTCTTGCCACCCGGCTGTTGGCGCCGCGGCAGCGCCCGGCGGTGCACGCGTTGTATGCATTTGCCCGAGGCGCCGACGACATCCTCGACGATGTCGACCGGCCGCTCAGCATCGAGGAACGCGCCGAAAGCCTTGAGCGGCTGTCCATCCAGCTGTTCAGCAGTCTCGTGGAACACCGACCTGCTCAGGGGGATCCGATGCTGACCGCAGTGGTGCACACCGCGCGCAAGTACGCAATCGGTTGGGATCTGTTCGGCGACTTCCTGGCATCGATGCGGATGGACCTGACGGTGACCGACTATGCCGACCGGGTGGCGTTGGAGCGGTACATGTACGGCTCGGCTGAGGTCATCGGCTTGCAGCTGCTGCCTGTCCTGGGCACGGTCGGCCCGCGCGAGGAGGCGATGCCCTATGCGGCAGCCCTGGGGAAGGCGTTTCAGCTGACCAATTTTCTTCGCGACGTCGACGAAGACTTGATGCGCGGACGCGTGTATCTACCCGCCGACGAACTCGCCGCCCACGGCGTGGACCGCGATCTGCTCATGTGGTGTCAGAGCAATCGGCGGACCGACGGCAAAGTGCGGGCGGCGCTTGCCGAACAGCACGCCCTCACCCGCGCCGTCTACAGGCAGGCGGAGCCGGGCATTGCCATGTTGGCGCCGGCATCACGTCCCTGCGTGGCCGCGGCTAGGACGTTGTATTCCGACATTCTGTCGCGCATTGAGGCAATCGATTTCGAGATCTTCGGTCAGCGCGCGACGGTGGGCAAGACGCGGCGCCTGACAGTCGGCGTCACGGGCATCGCCAAAGCGTGGGTGAATCGATTACCGGACGGGAGTATGTGACGGTGGATCGCTGGCAGTACCTGATGGTTCTGAGCGCTTGTCTGCTTATCACGCTGCCACTGGAGTTTTTCGGCAAGGGTATCTATCGCAGGCCCCGGCGCCTGGCGAAAGCGATATTGCCGCTCCTACCGGTTTTTTTGGTGTGGGATGCCATCGCCGTCGCCAATGGAGTGTGGTGGTACAACCCCGTCTACATCACCGGGCTGATCGTACCCGGCAACCTTCCCCTCGAAGAGGTCCTGTTCTTCGTGGTGATCCCACTATGCGGACTGCTGGCGTACAACGCCGTCGACACCATTTTGACGATGGCGCGCCGCCGCAGCGAGAAGACCAGTAGCTCACGATGATCGGACTGGGCTATACCGTGCCGGCGGTGCTGGCCGTCATCGCGGTCGGCGCGCTCGAGGTGCTGGTGCTACGTACCGGGCTGTTCCGCCGTCCGGCCTACTGGATCGCGATGGTGATCGTGCTGGGTTTCCAGATACCGGTCGACGGCTGGCTGACCAAACTTAGCGCGCCGCTGGTGCTTTACGACGACGACCATTTCAGCGGTATCCGGTTTCCGTGGAATATCCCGGTGGAGGACTTCCTGTTCGGTTTCGCGTTGGTGACGGCGGTGTTGCTGCTGTGGGAGCGTGGCGGTGTCAGGGCGGGTCGGTCGGTGCAGCGGGAAGACCGATGACCTCCGACGGCTTCGACCGCCGCCGGCAGAACTTGCCGGGCCGTCCGGGTCGCCTCGCAATCGCCGCGGGGCAACGCGTTCCGCGGGTGGTCGTGGTCGGCGGTGGCATCGCTGGATTGGCCGCGGCCACGGGGCTGGCCGAACGCGGCATCGCCGTCGACGTTCTCGAACGGTGTGACTACCTCGGCGGTCGAGTCGGTGGGTGGTCGGACATTCTGGCCGACGGGTCGACGGCCGCGATGAATCGGGGTTTTCATGCCTTCTTCCGCCAGTACTACAACCTGCGGGCCCTGCTGCGCCGGAGCGACCCGGACCTGTCGGCATTGACGCCCGTCGACGATTACCCGTTGGTCGATGCCGCCGGGCGCCGTGACACGTTTCGCGGTCTGCCGACGACGCCGCCGCTGAACGCGCTGGCGTTCGCGCTGCGCAGCCCCACTTTCCGCTTGCGTGACCTGCTGCGGCTGGACGCGAAGGCGGCCGCGCCGCTCGCGACGGTTTCCGTGCCGGATACGTATCGCCTGCTCGACGATCGGGACGCGGCGACATTCCTGCGCGACATCAGATTTCCCGACGCCGCGCGCCATCTGGCCTTCGAGGTGTTCGCGCGCAGCTTCTTCGCGCGGCCCGAGGCGTTGTCTGCCGGCGAACTGGTCACCATGTTCCACATCTATTTCATGGGTTCCAGCGAGGGGTTGGTCTTCGACGTCGCGAATGCGAACTTCGATGTGGCGCTGTGGAATCCGCTGCGGCGATACCTGGAAGGCCTCGACGTGACGTTTCACACCGAAATCGAGGCGTGCGGCGTCATGGCGGACAACGGGATCACGGTCAAGACGACGAGCCGCGAGTTCCGTGCCGATGGCGCGGTGCTGGCCGCCGATGTTGGCGGGTTACGCCGCATCGTGGCCGCATCACCGGATCTCGGTGACGCGGCGTGGCGGGAGCGCGTTGCCGCAATGGGAACCGCGCCGCCGTTCGTGGTGCTGCGGTTGTGGCTGGATAGCCGGGTGGATGCCGATCGTGCCGCGTTTGTCGGGATTGGCGGGCGCAAGCCGCTGGACAACGTGAGTGTGCTGGAACGGTATGAGCACGACGCAGCGCAGTGGACCGCCCGCACGGAAGGTTCGGTTGTGGAATTGCATGCCTACTCGGTAGGCGACTCCGATGAGCAGGTACGGACCGCATTGCTTGCACGCATGCATGAGCTGTACCCGGAAACGCGCGACGCCGCGATCGTGGACGAACGGCTCCTCCGTCGTAGCGACTGTCCGCGTTTCGCACCAGGAGATTTCGCGCAGCGCCCGACGGTGAGAACCCCTGACCCGCGTGTCGTGCTCGCCGGGGACGGGATCCGCGTCGATCTGCCGGTTGCGCTGATGGAACGCGCGGCCACCACCGGCTGGTCGGCCGCCAACGAATTGCTGACCCGGTTCGGGTTGGCCGGGCATCCGCTGCAGACGGTGCCCAACCAGGGACGTTCAGCCCTGCTTCGTCGCCTCGCCCGCACCTTCGGGGGTGTCGCCTGATGGACACGGTGGCCGTATGGCGACGCAAGATCGCCAAAGCCTCACCCTTTCAAATACTTCCGAGTTCTCCGCGGTCATCGAACGTGCCGACCTATCGGGACGCCAACCCCGCCGTCATCCGGGCGGCATTGAATCGTGCGCGCCGCCGGCCCGGCGAAAACTGGTTCGCGTTCGCGGCAAGCGCGGAGATCACCGCCACAGCGTTCGGCGCCAGCGTGGCGGGCCACCAACTGGTGGCGTGGCGAGACAGTGACGGTGCGCTGCTGGTCGCCCCGCGCGCCTGCCCGCACCTGGGTGCGGACTTATCTTCAGCGGCGGTGGAATGCGGGACACTGGTATGCCCATGGCATGGGCTGCGGCTGGGCGCGCAGCGGCGCGGCCGCTGGACGCCGTACCCCGCGCACGACGACGGGGTCCTGTGCTGGGTGCGGCTCGACGCTAGATCCGAGTGCGGCGCAGACGCACTGCTCCGCACCGACGCACCGGTCGTGCCGACGCGCCCGGGAAATCCGGCACTGGCGGTGGTCACCCGCCTCGAAGGTGTCTGCGAGGCGGCGGACATTGTGGCGAACCGGCTGGATCCGTGGCATGGCGCATGGTTTCACCCATACTGCTTCAGTCGGCTAAAGGTGCTCAGCGCGCCGCCCGTCGACGACGATCTCGTCGACGCCGACGATCGCTTCCTGGTCGAGGTCACCTTCCGCATCGGCAGGCTCGGGGTACCCGTCATCGCCGAATTCAGGACTCCCGGCCCGCGCACCGTGGTCATGCGCATCGTTGACGGCGAAGGGCAGGGCAGCGTCGTCGAGACACACGCCACGCCGGTGGGGGTCGGTCGCGATGGCCTTCCCCGCACAGCGGTCATCGAGGCGGTGATCGCGCACTCCGACCGGCCGCACTTCGGCAAGGCGCTCGTCGCCGCGCCGTTGCTCCGAACCGTGACCAGGCGCGCCGCGACCCGCTTGTGGCGCGACGATCTGGCATACGCCGAACGGCTTTTCGAGTTGAGGTCTTAACCTCCGTGTCCGACGCCCGCCGCCTGCAGCAGGGGAACCTGTTCGACCGCCCAGGGACTGAGCACCCATGGAATCTCGGCCGCCGCGCGAAGCTGTTCCCACGGCACCCAGGTGTAGTCCATGATCTCCGCCGCGTCGGCGCGCACCGGCCCCACGGCTCGACCGCAGAACACCGGACATACCTCGTTCTCGGCGCGGCCGTCGACCGCCACGGCGCGGTAACGGAAATCTGGCAGCACACAACGCAGGTCGCTGATGCCCGTGCCCAGTTCCTCGCGAACCCGGCGGGTCACCGCGGCCGCCACCGATTCACCCGGGGCGGGATGACCACAGCAGGAGTTGGTCCAGACCCCCGGAAATGTCTGCTTGTGCAAAGCGCGCCGAGTAAGCAGCACCCAGCCTGCACTGTCGAACAGGTAGCAGGAGAACGCGAGATGCAGCGGTGTGGACGCGTGGTGGACCTCCGACTTGAGGGCGGACCCGATGCTTCGGCCCTCGTCGTCGAGAAGGACCACCAATTCCTGGCTTTCACACCCGCGGCACGCACCATTGGGGTTGACGGATTGCATAGACACCACCCGGAGTTCGAAGAGATACGACGGCTCGATGAAGTTGTCGGAAAGTATTCGTCGCCGAACCCCACAGGGATGGGACCGGCTGCGGCGTTCGGCGACAACCGATGGCAGTAGTCCTGGCCTACACCTCACCTGCTCTGGGGCACCTGTTCCCGTTCTGCGCACTGTCGAACGAGCTCGTCGCGCGCGGACATCGCGTGCATGTGCGCACGCTGGCCGACGGCGTCGAGCTGTGCCGCTCGCTGGAATTCCAGGCCGAGGCGGTCGATCCGCGCATCGAAGCGCTGCAGCTCGCAGACCCGACGACCCGTAGTGTGCTGCGGGCGGTCGGCAACACCGTGCGGGTGTTGTCCGCCCGAGCGGCCATCGAGGTCGACGACCTGCTGGGCGCGCTGGACAGCGCCGAACCGGACATCGTCATCGTCGACGCCAACTGCTGGGGAGCGATCTCGGCCGCCGAGGCGCAGTCCCGTCCATGGCTGGTGTTCGCGCCGTTCATCCCGTACCTGAGGGCGGCGGGATCGCCGCCTTTCGGGGCCGGCGCGGCGCCGATGCCGGGAGCGGCGGGCCGGATCCGCGATTGGGGAATCGGCACCGTCACCAGCTTCGTCTTCGACCGACCGTTCAGCCGCGGGATGTGTCAGGTGCGGAACAGCTTGGGTTTGCCGACAGTGTGCAGCGCCGACGGGCTGCTGCGCCGTGCTCCGCGGCTTCTGGTGGCCACCGGCAAACCCTTCGAATATCCGCACACCGATTGGGGTCCCACGGTGGAGCTGATTGGTCCCGCCGAGTTCAACCTGCCGACAGCGGAACACCCATCGTTGCTCGACGGCATCGACGCACCGATCGTGCTGGTGACAACCTCGTCGGTTCGACAGGCCGACGACTGCCTGGTCAGCACCGCTATCAAGGCCCTCGACGGTCAGCCGGTGCACCTGGTCGCCACGCTGCCCGCCGGGGGCGACACAGCGATCAGACGTCGCCGCGGCGTGACTCTGGCGCGATTCGTCCCGCACTCGATAGTCCTCGAGCGCGCGGTGTGCGTGATCACACACGGCGGAATGGGGGTCACCCAGAAAGCCCTCGCGCGTGGAATTCCTGTCTGTGTGGTGCCATTCGGGCGGGATCAATTCGAGGTCGCCCGCAGGGTAGAGGTCGCCCAATGCGGAACCCGGCTGCCAGCGAGCCGGCTCAACGAGGAGCGGCTACGCGCAGCCGTGCAGAAAGCGATGACGATGTCGACCGGCGCGGCGGCGGTAGCGCAAGGATTCGAGGCGACGGGCGGAGTTCGCCGCGGCGCCGAACTGGTAGAGGAGTCGCTGAAACCCGCGCGGCCCCGCCCCGCGGGATCGGCGCCGTCGGCCGCTTCCGCTCCGCCGATGCCCGGCCACGCACTCGACACAGCGTGCGACCCTTAACGCAAACTCGCCTGCCAACCACCTGGCTCTGACCCACGAACCTGCGAACCAGACCACTTAGGCAGGAGACGGGGCGAGTTCCGAGTACGCCGCGGCCAGCAGCGCCGGGTCGGGTCCCTCCAGCCGTCCGGGCTTGCCCAGCCCGTCGAGCACGACGAACCGCAGCACACCCGCGCGAGTCTTCTTGTCGCCTGCCATGTACTCCAGCAAGTGGGGCAGCGCGTCGGCGTCATAGCTGACGGGCAGCCCCAGCGAGGTGAGGACCGTGCGGTGCCGATCCGCCGTCTCGTCGTCCAGCCGGCCTGCCAGCCTGCCCAGCTCGGCCGCGAACACCAACCCCACCGACACGGCCGCGCCGTGGCGCCACCGATAACGTTCGCGGCGCTCGATCGCGTGCGCCAGAGTGTGGCCGTAGTTGAGGATCTCGCGCAGCTGCGATTCCTTCTCGTCGGCGGCGACCACGGCGGCCTTGACCGCCACCGCCCGCCGAATCAACTCAGGCAGCGTCGCACCGGTCGGATCCAGGGCGGCTTCGGGATCGGCATCGATGAGATCGAGGATCACCGGGTCGGCGATGAACCCGGCCTTGACCACCTCGGCCATGCCGGCGACGATCTCGTTGCGCGGCAACGTCTCCAGGGTTGCCAGGTCGACCAGGACGGCCCTGGGCTGATGGAAGGCACCCACCAGGTTCTTACCCGCGTCGGTGTTGATGCCGGTCTTCCCGCCGACAGCGGCATCGACCATGCCGAGCAGTGTGGTCGGCACGTGGACGACGTCCACCCCGCGCAGCCAAGTGGCAGCGGCGAACCCGGCGACATCGGTGGCCGCACCGCCGCCGAGGCTGACGACGACATCCTTGCGGCCGACCCCGATGCGCCCCAACACATCCCAGATGAAGCCGACGACCGGCAGGTCCTTACCCGCTTCCGCATCCGGTATTTCGATGCGATGTGCATCGATTCCCTTGTCCACCAAGTAGTTTCGAATAGACTCCGCGGTCTGCGCGAGCACTGGCTGATGCAGGATCGCCACCTTGTTCCTACCCTCGAGCAGCCGGCCGAGTTCGGTGAGCAACCCGGTCCCGATGATCACCGGGTACGGCGGATCGACCAGTACGTCCACCGTCACGGGTTCAGTCACTGTTGCACTCCGGGGGTCGCTTCGTGTCGTGCCAGGCCGGGCGTCTCACCCTGCTCGGGGCGGGCCGTCCCGCCTCCCGTTCGCGTCGGCTCGGCAGGCACCGGACTGCGCTCCGCATGCCTGGCGGCCACCGCCGCCGGTGTCGGGGCGACGTCGTCGGTCTGCTCGGCCACCAACTGCACCGGCGCGCGGCGCCAAGGCGGCCTGCGCCGCTTGCGCGGGCGCGCCGGGCGCTGCTCCGGATTCTCCAGCCTGCCCACGATGGTGCGTACCACCGCGCCGGGGTTGCGGCGGTTGGTGTTCACCCTCATGGTTGCGACCTGCCGGTACAACGGCACCCGCTGCGCCATCAGCTGGCGGTACTTCTCGGCGGGGTCGGCACCTGCCAGCAGCGGCCGCACGGTGCCGCCGGTGGTGCGGCGGATACCTTCGTTCGCGCTGATCTCGAGATAGACCACCGTGTGCCCGCCCAGCGCTTCGCGCACACCGGGCGATGTGATGGCACCGCCGCCCAGCGACACGATGCCGTCGTGTTCGGCCAGGGCGGCGCGCACCACCGCCTCTTCGATCCGGCGGAACTCCTGCTCGCCGGTGACGAACAGTTCGGCGATCGTGCGTCCGGTGGTTTCGACGATCTGTACGTCGGTGTCCAGCAGAGGCAGCTGCATGGCCTTGGCCAGGCGACGCCCGATGGTGGACTTGCCCGAGCCGGGCATGCCCACCAGCACCGCTTTGGGCGCCATCAGCTCGACGCCTGCACGACCTCCGCTGACGCGGAGCCCCCGGCGCCGGCCTCGTGGGAACCGGACGGTGTCCGGTCGGCGACGGCGCGCAGATAGGAATCGATGTTGGTCCGCGTTTCGGCCAGCGAGTCGCCACCGAACTTCTCCAGCGCGGCACGGGCCACCACAAGCGCGACCATGGTCTCGACGACCACTCCGGCCGCGGGTACCGCGCAGACGTCGGAACGCTGGTGGATCGCGACGGCCTCGTCGCCGGTTGCCATGTCGACGGTGGCAAGCGCGCGCGGCACGGTCGAGATCGGCTTCATCGCGGCCCGCACCCGCAACGGCTGACCGTTGGTCATGCCGCCCTCCAGACCGCCGGCGCGGTTGGTGGACCGCATGACGCCGTCGCGTCCCGGATACATTTCGTCGTGAGCCACGCTGCCCCGCCGGCGTGCGGTCTCGAATCCGTCGCCGATCTCGACGCCCTTGATGGCCTGCACGCCCATCACCGCGGCCGCGAGCTGGCTGTCGAGGCGGCTGTCGCCGCTGGTGAACGAGCCGAGCCCGACCGGGAGCCCGGAGACCACGACCTCGACGATCCCGCCGAGGGTGTCGCCGTCCCGCTTGGCGGCCTCGATCTCGGCGATCATGGACTCTTCCGCGGCAGGGTCGAAGGCGCGCACCGGGCTGTCGTCGATGCCGTCCAGATCCGACGGCTGCGGCGGCGGTCCGTCGTAGGCCTTCGAGGCGCCGATGGAGACGACGTGCGAGATCACCTCGACGCCGAGCGCCTCCCGAAGGAACGCGCGGGCGATGGTGCCCGCCGCGACCCGCGCCGCAGTTTCCCGCGCGCTGGCCCGTTCGAGCACCGGCCTGGCGTCGTCGAACCCGTATTTGAGCATGCCGGCGTAGTCGGCGTGCCCCGGCCTCGGCCGGGTCAGCGGGGCATTGCGGGCGCTGTCGGCCAGTTCCTCCGCATCGACCGGGTCGGCGGCCATCACGGTTTCCCACTTGGGCCATTCGGTGTTGCCGATCTCGATGGCGATGGGACCGCCGAGCGTGACACCGTGGCGCACCCCGGCCAGCACTGTCACGGCATCCTGTTCGAACTTCATCCGGGCACCACGCCCGTAGCCGAGGCGGCGCCGCTTCAGCTCGGCGGCGATATCGTCGGACGTCACGTGCACGCCGGCGACCATGCCTTCAACCACGGCCACCAGCGCGCGACCATGGGATTCACCAGCTGTGGTCCATCGCAACACGCAGACCATCTTTCCATGCCTCCGATGGCAGCCGTCTATGGCCGCATCCCGCACTCGACCCGCATGACCCGTCCGGGTCACCAGGACAGGGTGAGCGCCACCGCCCCCGCGCTCGCCAGGCACATCGACGGGCCGTGCGGAACACCCGATCGCGCACCCCTGACCACGCTGACCGTACCGGCCAGCCCGGTGACCAGCGGCGCCGCCAGTGCCGCCAGCGCCCACACGTCGAACCCGAACGCCCCGGTCAGCGCGCCGACACCGGCCGCGAGCTTGACGTCCCCGCCGCCCATCGCGCCGGGTGCGACCAGATACACCGCGAGGTAGAGCGCGAACAGCGCGGCCGCGCCGGTCACGGCGGGCATCCCACGCCCGGATGCCACGGCCCCGGCGAGGATCGCGGCGGCGCCGGGCACTGTCAGCCAGTTGGGCAGCCGTCGCTCGCGGATGTCGTACACACTCAACGCCGCCAGCCAGCCGAGGACCGCAGTTCCCACGCCGACTGTTCCGACCCCAACCCACCCGCTGACGATCCCCGCCCCCACCGACCGAGGCTAACCCGCGACGAGTGCGGCCCCCATCGCCTCTTTGGGGGCGGGCAACCCTGTGAACTGTTCGACCTGTGCGAACGCCTGGTGCAACAACATCTGCAGACCGCTGATCACCTTGCCGCCGGCGTGCGTCACCGCGGCGGCCAGCGGGGTCGGCCACGGGTCGTAGATGGCGTCGAGGAGGACCGGTGTCGCCGCGAGCACGGGCGCGTA
Source organism: Mycobacterium sp. (assembly GCF_044223235.1). Taxonomy (GTDB): domain Bacteria; phylum Actinomycetota; class Actinomycetes; order Mycobacteriales; family Mycobacteriaceae; genus Mycobacterium. Next base: position 156,516 of record NZ_JBGAME010000001.1, on the reverse strand, counting down.
GGGTGCGGCCGCGTCGGCGGGGATGGTGCTGACCGTGACGGCGGCGCCCGCGACGGCCCGCGACAGTGCGGCCGCGTCGTCGATGTCGCACCACCGGGATTCGACGCCCAGCGCGGCCGCCAGGTCGACCAGCCGGGCGGCGTTGGCGGGGTTGCGGGCCGCGATCGCCATGCGCGTGACACCGAGCTGGGCCAACGCGGCCACCGCGGCCGGTGCCGTCCCGCCCGAACCCAGGACAACCGCATCGGACTGTCCGAAGGCGCCCGGCGCCGCGTCGGGGTCCGGCCCGCCGGTCAACGCGCCGATGACACCGTCGATGTCGGTGTTGTCGGCGCGCCAGCCGGCCGCCGTGCGCACCAGGGTGTTGGCCGAACCCACCGCCTCGGCACGCGCCGTCCGCTCGTCGGCGAAGCGCAACGCGGCGAACTTACCCGGCATGGTGACCGACACACCGACCCACTCGGGGCCGAATCCACCCACCAGCGCCGGCAATTGCTCTCCGGTGCACTCGATCCGGTCATAGGTCCAGTCGGTCAGCCCCAGCGCACGATAGGCGGCCAGATGCAGTTGCGGTGACCGCGAATGGGCAATGGGCGATCCCAGCACCGCCGCCCTGCGCCCGCCGGAACTGGAGGTATCCGCGCTCATCGCGCGCTGTCGAGGACGCCGTTTTGCCTTGCCAGCTCGGTATTCGCCAGGTGCTGGTGGTAGTCGCGGGTGAAGATCGTCGTGCCCTGCAGATCGACGGTCACGAAGTAGAGCCAATCCCCCGGCTCGGGATGCTCCGCGGCGAGCAGGGCCGGCTCACCCGGTGAGCAGATCGGAGTCACGGGCAGACCTTCGCGCACGTAGGTGTTCCACGGGGTGGGCTGTGCGCGGTCGGCGTCGGTCGTGGCCACCTCCTGCCGGTCGAGGGGGTAGTTCACGGTCGAGTCGAACTCCAGCGTGCGGTGTTCGGCCAGCCGGTTGTAGATCACCCGGGCCACCTTGGCGAAGTCCTGCGGTTTGGACTCGCGCTGCACCAGCGAAGCCACCGTGAGGATCTGGTAGGGCGACATGTTCATCACCTCGGCGGTGTCCAGCAGTCCGTGCTGCGCATACCGCGTCGCGCTGGAACCGACGAGGTAGGACAGCACGTCCTGGGCGGATGCCGCCGGATCGATGTTCCATGACCCGGGTGCGATCAGGCCTTCGAGCCTGCGGTGGTCGTTGCCCATCGCGGTGACGGCATCGGTGGCCCATGCGGGAACCGACAGCGCCGCGGCCGGCGCCGAGCTGGCCGCCTGTTGCAGCTCGGGAATGGGGACGCAGTGGTCCTGGCCGTCGAGTTCGACGCAGGACGCCTTCGAGATCAGGGTGAAGATGCCGTCGGTGACGACGTTTGTCTTGACGTCCTGGGTATCGTCGAGTTGCCGCCCTTCCGGGATGACCAGCTTGCCTACCCGGTTCTGCGGATCAGCAAGCCGCCCAACGGCATTCGCAGCGGGGATCTCGGTGCGCACCTTGTAGAACCCGGGCTGGATTGCCGCGATGGCCGCATTGCCCGCGCTCGCGTCGACGAACGCCTTGACCGTGGCGACCACGTGATGTTCCTGCAAAGTCTGGCCGATCGCCGTCGTCGAGTCGCCGTCATGGACCTCGATCACCACGTCCGACACCCCGTCCCCGGCGAAATCGTTCGTCGTGCTGCCGAACAGGTTGTGCCACAGCTTCGAACCGAGGAAGACCACGCCCACCACGATCACGATCAGCACGCAGACCGAGATCGCCGCAACGATGCGCCTTCTGCGGTGGGCGCGGGCCTCACGGATCCGGTCCGAACGGGATCGCTTCTTACGCGGCGGCCCGACCGCCACCGGCTGCGCGCGTTCCGTGCGCCAGTCGTCAGCCATTGCCGCCCTCTCTGAGGCCATCTCCGAGGCCCTTTTGGGGCGCGGCGAGCGCCGCACGCCGCTGGTCCAGCCAGTTCTGCAGAATGCCGACCGCCGCGACCTGGTCGATGATCGCCCGCTGATTCCTGGCGCGGACGCCGGCCTCGCGCAGCGATCGCTGTGCGGTGACCGTCGTCAGCCGCTCGTCCGCCAACCGTACCGGTACCGGGGCGATGCGACGTGCCAATTGATCGGCGAGTCCGACGGCATCCTCCGCGGACGGCCCGGACCGGTCCGCGAGGGTGCGCGGCAGACCGACCACCACCTCAACGGCCTCGAACTCGGCCACCAGCCGCGCCAGCCGGCGCACGTGCCTGTCCCCGCGCTTGCGGTCCCGCTGCACCGTCTCCACCGGCGTGGCAAGGATCCCGTCTGGATCGCTGGCGGCCACCCCGATGCGAACGGTGCCGACGTCGATCCCGAGCCGTCGACCGCGTCCGGGGTCGGGGGGTTGGTCCGGACTTCCGGGCCGATCCGGCAGACGGTGATCGGATTCCGCCACGAGGCTAACTCCGGCCTATCTCCGCACGCACCGCGCCGAGCGCGGCGTCGATACCCGCCGCGTCCTTTCCGGAACCCTGTGCGAGATCGGCCTTGCCGCCCCCGCGGCCGTTCACCGCTGTCCCCAGTGTCTTGACCAGATCGCCCGCGTGCACCCCGGACTCCTGAGCGGCCGCGTTCACCGACACCACGTAAGGCACCGACCCGTCCTCGCCCTCGGCGATCAGAGCGACGACCGCCGGGCCGCTGCCGAGTTTCCCGCGGATGTCTCCGACGAGGTTGCGCAGATCCGACGCCGACATGCCCGCGGCCATCCGCTGGGCCACCACCCGGACCCCGCCGATGACCTCGGCACCGGCCGCGGCGTCGACAGCGGATGCCCGTGCGTTCGCCAGCCGCATCCGGTCGAGTTCCTTCTCGGCGACCCGCAGCCGCTCGACGAGGTTGGCCACCCGGTCGGGCACCTCCACGGAGGGCACCTTCAGCGACGATGCCAGGCCGGCCATCAGGGCGCGTTCCTTGGCCAGGTGCTTGAACGAGTCGAGCCCGACGTAGGCCTCCACCCGGCGCACACCGGAGCCGACCGACGACTCACCCAGCAGGGTGACCGGGCCGATCTGGGCCGAGTTGTGCACGTGGGTGCCGCCACACAGCTCCAGCGAGAACGGCCCGCCGATCTCGACGACGCGGACCTCGTCCGGATAGGCCTCACCGAACAGAGCCATGGCGCCCATCGCCTTGGCCTTGTCGAGCTGGGTGTTGAAGGTGTTGACCGCGTAGTCGGCCTCGACCGCCTCGTTGGCGACCACTTCGATCTCGCCGCGTTGTTCCTCGGTCAGCGCACCCTGCCAGTTGAAGTCGAACCGCAGGTACCCCGGCCGGTTCAGCGACCCCGCCTGTACCGCATTGGGTCCCAGCACCTGCCGCAGCGCGGCGTGCACCATGTGAGTGCCGGAGTGGCCCTGGGTGGCGCCGTGGCGCCATTTCGGATCCACCTCGGCGGTCACGCTGTCGCCCTCGACGAACTCCCCCGACTCGACGTTGACTCGGTGCACGAACAGCGTCTTGGCGATTTTCTGCACGTCGGTGACGGCTGCCCTGGCTGCCCCGCCCGCGCCGGAGATCGAGCCGACGTCGGCGATCTGACCGCCCGACTCCGCATACAACGGGGTGCGGTCCAGCACGATCTCCACCCGCTCCGGCGGCGGCGATTCGGAGTGAACGCGCGACCGGTGCGCGACCACCGGAACCCGCTTACCGTCCACGAAGATGCCGAGAATGGTTGCCTCGGAAGACAATTCGTCGAATCCGGTGAACTCCGTCGGGCCCGCGTCGACCAGTTCCCGGTAGGCGGTCAGGTCGGCGTGCGCATGCTTGCGGGCCACGGCGTCGGCTTTGGCGCGGCGACGCTGCTCGGCCATCAGTTCGCGGAAGCCGAGCTCGTCGACCGCCAGACCCGCCTCGGCGGCCATCTCGAGCGTGAGGTCGATCGGGAATCCGTAGGTGTCGTGCAGGGTGAAGGCGTCGGTGCCGCTGAGTGTGGTCTTGCCCGCGGACCTGGTGGCCTGCGCGGCCTCTTCGAACAGCTTGGAGCCCGACGCCAGCGTGCGGTTGAACGCGGTCTCCTCCGCGACGGCGATACGGTTGATCCGATCGAAGTCGGTGGCCAGTTCGGGGTAGGACGGACCCATCGCGTCGCGCACCGTGGCCATCAGATCGCCCATGATCGGCTGTTCGACGCCGAGCAGTTTCGCGGAGCGGATGATGCGGCGCAGCAGGCGCCGCAGCACATAACCGCGGCCCTCGTTGCCGGGGGAGACGCCGTCGCCGATGATGATCGCCGCGGTGCGGCTGTGGTCGGCGATGATCCGGTACCGCACGTCATCGGAGTGGTTGCCCTGGCCATACCCGCGTGGGGCGATGGCCGCGACGGTGTCGATGACGGGACGGAGCAGATCGGTCTCGTAGACGTTGTCGACGCCCTGCAGCAGGCAGGCGATGCGCTCCACGCCCATGCCGGTGTCGATGTTCTTGCGCGGCAGCGGCCCGAGGATCTCGAACTCGGTCTTGCTGGTGCCCTCGCCCCGCTCGTTCTGCATGAACACGAGATTCCAGATCTCGATGTAGCGGTCCTCGTTGGCTTCGGGGCCGCCCTCGACCCCGTACTCGGGGCCGCGGTCGTAGTAGATCTCCGAGCATGGGCCGCACGGGCCGGGAATGCCCATGGACCAGTAGTTGTCGGCCATGCCGCGGCGCTGGATCCGATCGGCAGGCAGTCCAGCGATCTCCTGCCACAGCTCGGCGGCCTCGTCGTCGTCGTAAAAGACGGTGGCCCAAAGCCTCTCGGGTTCAAACCCGTAGCCGCCGTCCGACGCCGGTGTGGTCAGCAACGACCAGGCCAGCTCGATGGCACGCCGCTTGAAATAGTCGCCGAACGAGAAGTTCCCCGCCATCTGGAAGAACGTGTTGTGGCGAGTGGTGATGCCCACCTCGTCGATGTCGGGCGTGCGGATGCACTTCTGGACGCTGGTGGCGGTGTCGTAGGGCGGCGTTCGCTGGCCGAGGAAATACGGCACGAACTGAACCATGCCCGCGTTGACGAACAGCAGGTTGGGATCATCGAGGATCACCGAGGCGCTGGGCACCTCGGTGTGGCCCGCCTTCACGAAATGATCCAGGAACCGCTTCCTGATCTCGTGTGTCTGCACGTTGCCGCTGTCCTCGTTCCTCGTCCTGGTGGCGTCCACCGTGATATCCGGTGATGTCCGTCGTCACCGTGAGTATTTCGACCGCACCACAGTACCGGTCGGTCTGGGTGTGCCCTAAAGCAAACGAACGACGGCCGCCCGCGGTGCCGATACGGCGGGAATCGATTGGGGATCGACCCGAATCGTCTAGGAATCAATGAAGCTCAACCGCACCGATCGTCGTGGGTTGTCCCTGTTCAGGTCGACCAGCACGACGCTCTGCCAGGTCCCCAACAACGGCCTGCCGTCCTGCACCGGCACCGTCACCGATGGCGATACCAGTGCGGGCAGCACGTGGTCGGCGCCGTGGCCAGGCGAGCCGTGGGCGTGGCGGTAGCGGCTGTCGCGCGGCAGCAGCCGTTCCAGGGCGTCGACGAGGTCGTCGTCGGAACCCGCGCCCGTCTCGATGATCGCGACTGCAGCGGTGGCGTGGGGCACGAACACATTGCACAGCCCGTCGCGGTGGCCTTTGCAGAACGAGCGCACCGCATCCGTCAGGTCCACCATGCGCCGCCGGGAGGTGTCGACGTCGATCGTGTCGGTGTGCACATGGACGAGCCTAGAGAAAGCGCCTCCGAGTATTACCCCGGAGTACTGCCCAGGAGCACGCATAGGAGATGACTGGATATCCTCGCCGGGCCGTTGCCAGCGGCCGATGGTGGGAGGAAGGTGGGTCAGTGGCCCGATGAGCCACCCGCAGCGGGCGACGGCCCGGAAAGCGTCACGGGCCGGAAAGGGGGGACCGTGTACGCGCACTCGATCACGATTGCGGCGCGGCCGCAGTCGATCGATGCCGGCGTCGCGCATATCCGCGACGAGGTGATGCCCGCCCTGGAGCGCAGGGACGGTTATGTCGGGCTCTCGCTGCTGGTCGGTAGGGAGACGGGGCGGTGTATTGCCACCACCGCATGGAAGACGGAGGCGGCATTGCGCGCGGGAACCGACGGACTCGAGCCGCTTCGGGAAGCTCCCCTTGCCTTCACGGCCGACGGGAACGTCACCGTCGACGAGTGGGAGATCGCCGTGCTGTACCGGGATCACCGCGCGGGTCGGGACGCCTGTGTGCGCACCACATGGCTGAAGGCCCATCCCGGCCAATTCCACCGCGCCGTCGAGTTCTACCGCGAGTCGGTGCTGCCGTTGATGGAGGATCTCGAAGGATTCTGCAGTGCCAGCCTGCTGGTCGACCGCGCGTCCGGGCGCGCGGTGTCATCGGCGTCTTTCGACAACGTCGCCGCGATGGAGCGCAACCGCGACCACGCGCGGGCGATGCGGACTGCGCGCCTACGCGGGCTGGGGGCCGAGCAGCTCGATGTCGGCGAGTTCGAGCTCGCGCTGGCCCATCTGCGGGTGCCGGAACTGGCCTGACGACGCTGATCTGACGGGCCATCTCCGGCGCCAGCGGGAGGCCGTTTATCCCGCCACGCCGCAGGGTATGTCAGGTCCAGCAAGATCACCGCCGACGAAAGCGTGGAGCAATGACAATCACGGGCATCATCAGCGCAATTCTCATCGGGATCGTCGTCGGGGTCATCGGACGTCTCGTCGTCCCGGGCAAACAGCCGATCGGCGTCCTGCTCACCATCCTGGTGGGCATCGTGGCCGCGTTCGCCGGCACCGCCATCGCGCGTGCGATGGGCATCCCCACCGCCACCGGCGGCATCGACTGGCTCGAACTGCTCGTCCAGGTCATCGTGGCGGCGCTGGGTGTCGCCCTGGTGACGGCCGTGATGGGGCGTCGCCGCACCGGCCTGTTCGGCGGTGGGCGCTCCGGGCTGCTGCGCTGATCCGCCGCGCCGTACCGCGATCCCGGCCGGGACCCGCATGCCGGCCGGGATCGCGGTCACTTCCGGCGAGATCCACCTTTTGCAGGGAAAGCCCGAGTAACTGCCCGCAAAAGGTTGATCTCGGCGTGCTGGCGTCAGCGCCGTTTGCGGATGATGGCGCGCAGCCGCTCCAACCGGGCCGAAATCTCCCGCTCACCACCCCGGCCAGTCGGCCGGTAGTAGTCGACACCCACCAGGTCATCGGGCGGATACTGTTGCGGCACAACCCCATCGGGGTGATCGTGGGAGTACACGTAGCCGACCGCGTTGCCGAGTTTGGCCGCACCGGAGTAGTGGCCGTCGCGCAGGTGCGCGGGCACCTGCCCGGCCTTACCCGATCGGACATCGCCCATCGCGGCACCCAGCGCGGTGGTCACCGCGTTGGACTTGGGCGCGGTCGCCAGATGCACGGTGGCATGCGCGAGCGTGAGCTGCGCCTCCGGCATCCCGATCAGCTGCACCGTCTGGGCGGCGGCGACCGCGGTGAGCAGCGCCGTCGGATCGGCCATCCCGATGTCCTCGCTGGCCAGGATCATCAGCCGGCGGGCCACGAACCGGGGGTCCTCCCCCGCCACCAACATCCGGGCAAGGTAGTGCAGGGCGGCGTCGACATCCGATCCCCGCACCGACTTGATGAACGCACTGACCACGTCGTAGTGCTGGTCGCCGTCGCGGTCGTAGCGCACCGCGGCCTTGTCCAGCGAGTGCTCAATGGTGGCCGCGGTGACGGGATCCCCCGGCTCGGCGGCCACCTCCAGCGCGGTGAGGGCGCGCCGGGCGTCCCCCGCCGACAGCTGTACCAGCAGATCGACGGCCTCCTCGCTGACCTCGACCGTGCCGCCCAGGCCCCGCGGATCCTCGACGGCACGCAGCACCACCGCCCGGATGGCGTCGGCGGTCAGTGGCTGCAGCTGTAGGATCAGCGACCGCGACAGCAGGGGCGCGACCACCGAGAACGACGGGTTCTCCGTGGTGGCCGCGACCAGCAGCACGATCCGGTTCTCGACGGCGGCCAGCAGGGCATCCTGCTGAGTCTTGGAGAACCGGTGCACCTCGTCGATGAACAGCACGGTCTGCTCGCCGTGGGCGGCCGCCCGGCGGGCCCCGTCGATGACGGCGCGGACCTCCTTCACCCCCGCCGACAGCGCCGACAGCGCCTCGAACCGCCGCCCGGTGGCCTGCGAGATCAGCGAGGCCAGCGTGGTCTTCCCGGTGCCGGGCGGTCCGTACAGGATGACCGACGCCGCACCCGACCCCTCGACCAGACGGCGCAGCGGTGACCCCGATTGCAGCAGGTGACCCTGCCCGACCACCTCGTCGAGGGTGGCAGGCCGCATCCGAACGGCCAGCGGCGAACCCGCGGGCACAGCCGCGTCGGGTTCACCCCGGCCACGGTCGTGCGGCAGGTCGAACAGGCTGTCGGACACGCCTACCGACACTAGTCACCGAGCCGGACACCAGGGTCGCTGCGTCGCCCGCTCAACGACCCCTGGTTTCTCACTCGGCGGATTGCGTGACGAAGTCGATCAGCTCCTCGACGCGACCGATCAGCGCGGGTTCGAGGTCGTTCCAGTCGCGCACGCGCGACCGGATGTGCTGCCACGCCCTGGCGATGTCGGCCTGCCCGGCGTGCGGCCAGCCCATCGCCTCGCAGATGCCGTGCTTCCAGTCCTGGCCGCGCGGCACCGAGGGCCACGTATCCCTGCCGAAGCGAGCGGGCTTGACGGCCTGCCAGATGTCGACGAAGGGGTGTCCGACGACCAGCGTGTGCTCACCGCCCGGGCCCCTCCGCACGGCCTGCATGACCTCCTTTGCGATGCGGGCCTCCTTGGATCCGTCGACGAGGTGATCGACGAGGACACCCAGGCGCCGGCCGGGGGCTGGGCGGAAGTCGGCCGCGATGGCGGCCAGATCGTCGACGCCGCCGAGATACTCGACGACGACGCCTTCGACCCGCAGGTCGTCGCCCCACACCTGCTCGACGAGTTCGGCGTCGTGGCGGCCCTCGACGTAGATTCGGCTTTTCAGCGCCACCCGGGCCCGCGCACCGGGCACCGCCACCGAACCCGACGCGGTCCGCGCCTGCGCTGCCGGTTGTCGGGGAGCGGTCAGCCGCACGGGGCTGCCGTCGACGAGGAAACCAGCGCCCATCGGAAAGGATCTGGTACGCCCGTTGCGGTCCTCCAGATCGACGCGGCCCTTCTCGATACGCACGACGGCGCCGACATAGCCGGTTTGGGCGTCTTCGACCACCATGCCGCGTTCGGCTGGCAGGTCGGCCGACCGGGTCAGCTTCGGGGCGTGCGGATTGCGGGCCAGTATGTCGGGTCCGTAGCGATCGTCCACCCGAGCGATCCTAGGAACACCCGCGGCGAAATCCGGGTTGCGACATACGATCGGGTGCGTGCTGATCAACCGGGCGACCGCGGAGGGGATCGCCGGCGGCAGCGTCACGCTGGTACTGCGCCGCTGGGATGCGCCGCGGGCGAAGGCCGGTGGGACGCAACGCACTCCGGCGGGCACCATTCGCATCGACCACGTCGCGCAGCACCCCGGGACCTACCGGGTGTCAGCGGCGCAGGCCCGCGCGGCGGGTTATCCCGACGCCGCCGCGGCACAGGCGGAACTGGACCGGCGCGCGGCCCGGCACACCTACCTGATCACGGTGTCCTACCTCGCCCCCGACGAACGGCCGGCGCTCGCCGCCGACGACGGCCTGTCACCCGAGGACGCCGCGGCGATCGACGCCCGGCTGGATCGTTGGGACGCCGCCAGCTCTGACGGCGCGTGGACGCGGCGCTACCTGGAGATCATCGGCGCCAACGAGGCCGTCCGCGCGCCCGACCTGGCCGCCGGCGTCGGCTTGGACGTGCCGCGTTTCAAGCGCCGAGTCCGCCAGCTCAAGGGGCTTGGCCTGACCATCAGCCTCGACGTCGGGTACCGGTTGTCCCCGCGCGGCCGGGCCTACCTATCCCGGGCCTAGCCTTTTCCTGCGCGAGCAAAGGCCCCGCAAAGCGGCACTTTTGGGGCACCTTTGCGTCTCGCGATGAGATGGCGAGGCTGCGGGAATTCTCAGCCTGACGCTAGCCGCTGGTCGTGTCCGCCAATTTCCGTGCGCCGGAGGTGATCTCATCGACGATGGTGTGGATGAAGCGCATCTTCTCCAGCACCGCGGGCGGGAGCACGAAGGGATAGAGATCTTCCTTGCCCATCGAGCGATTCACCATGTTCAGCGCCCACGACAGCGGCAGCCACATCTCGATCATCGTGTCGAAGCCGCTCGGCCCGAGCACCCGCCGTTCGAATGTCGCACCGGCAGGGGCCATTCCGAAGGCCGCCGCGGTGTCCAGGGTGTCGCGGATGTGCAGGTAGTGGGCGAACGTCTCGGCCCAGTCCTCGGCGGGGTGCATGGTCGCATACGACGACACGTACGTCTGCTCCCAGCCTTGCGGCGCGCCCTCGTTGTAGTGGCGGTCCAGCGCGGCCTGATAGTCCAGGTAGGGGTCGCCGAACAGATTGCGGAACCGCTGCAGATAATCGGCCGACGGTTCCATGAGCCGGTAGAAGTAGTAGTGGCCGATCTCGTGGCGGAAGTGCCCGAGCAGCGTGCGGTACGGCTCGTCCATCTCGACGCGCAACTGCTCGCGGTGGACGTCGTCGCCCTCCGCGAGGTCAAGTGTGATCACACCGTTGTCGTGTCCGGTCAACACCTTCTCGAACCCGCTGGACAGCAGGTCGAAGGCCAGGCCGTACTGGGGATCCTGCGCGCGCCCGACGATCGGGAGCTTGAGGTCGTTCAGTTCGGCGATCAGCCTGCGCTTGGCCCGTTCGGCATCGGCGAACGCCGCCATCGCCTTGGCGTCCCCGTCGTTGGGTCGGGTGCGGGTCAGCGCACACGACGCGCACAGGGTCTGGTACGTGTACTTCTGCACCAGCCAATTGCATTTGGCCAGATGAAGATTCGCGCACAGCTGGTATTCGTCGGAGTCGACGGAGCCGCCGTGTCCACCTTGCTCCGGCGGCGCGATCACCAGCAGCGCCATGCTGTTGAGTGAAAACCCCAGCGCGCTGCCGCAATTCAGGCACACCGAGTTCTCGAATGCCAGGTGTTGTCCGCAGTTGGGACAGTTGAAATCACGCATGGAGCACTCCCCCCTCGAACGGGGCGACGTCAACCGCGACTTCGATGACGCTGCTCTCCGAATCCGTGTAGATGATGCCACGCAAGGGCGGAACGTCGGCGTAGTCCCGGCCGTACCCGACGGTGATGTAGCGCTCGTCGAGCATCTGATCGTTGGTCGGGTCCAGGCCCAGCCACTGATTCTGCGGTGTCCACACAGACGCCCAGGCGTGCGTCGCATCGATGCCGACCATGCGTTCCTTCCCCGGTGGGGGGTCGGTGGCCAGGTACCCCGAGACATAGCTGGCCGCCAGCCCGTTGGCGCGCAGGCAGGCGATCGCGAGCCTCGCGAAGTCCTGGCATACCCCCTCCCTGGCCGCCAAAACCTCGCTCACCTTGGTCGACACCGTGGTAGAGCCCGACCGGTACGTGAAGTCGGAGTAGATCCGCGACGTCAGATCCCGCAACACGTCGATCAGCGGCCGCCCCGGCGCGAAGCTGGGTTTGGCATAGGCGCGGATCGCGTCGGTGATCTCCGGCGGCTGCAGGTCGAGCGTGAACTCGGTGGCCAGCGCACCGTCGAGACCCACCGGCCTGGCGATCTCCCACGGCGCCTTGGCCGAACCCCCGCCGTAGAGTTCGGCGGGCGGCGGGTCCACCTCGACCACCGAGCTGCTGGTGATGCTCAGCGTCTGGTGGCGTTCGGTGACGTGGAAGTACGAGCTGAGGTTGCCGTACACGTCGCGGCTGGTCGAACTGTCGCTCGGCGCGGGATCGATCGCCAGCTCGTGCGAGAGGCAGCGCTGCCTGACGGAATCCCGCGGCGTCAGAAAACCACGGCCGTAGGAGCTGGTGACCACGTCGGAGTACCGGTAAACCGTGCGGTGGGTGATCTGGTAGCAGCGGCTGCCCCCCGAAATCCCAGCGTGCGTCGGCCCGTCGGGAAAGGCGGTCCCGTAGCCGGGCCCGAATCGATCCGTCACGGCACCACCCGGCGCTGGTCGGGACCCCACAGCGGCTGCATACCGCCAGGCAGCGACAGGTGCGTCGCGGTGATGACCACGGACAGCTCGCGCAGATCCCGGTGCATGCCATCGAGCAGGTCGACGAGTTCGCCCCGCACACCCTCGTCGGTGATGTCTTCCAGATCGGCGGGGTCGAGCCTGCGCAGCCGCGTGCCCAGTTCGTCGACCAACCGTTCCGGACGCGACGAACCCGACGAGCCGGGCAGCGACTTCAGGCCGGTCCGCAGCCGCTCGAACTGGTAGACGAGCGAGCGTGGGTTCTCCGCGTCGAACAACACCAGATCGGCCACAGCGGCAACACTAACCATGCCGGGGTTACGGCGCCGATAGATCACCGAGGACTCGCACGCCACCAGCACCGACTCGATGATGGTTTGCTCCGAGCCGAGGCTCCTGACCGTCGACAGGGCCGAGCGCAGCAACGCCGTCAGGCCCAGCCCCCGCTCGATACGTTTGCCGATGTCCATCAGCATCCAGCTGACGTCGTGCACCATCGATTCGGCGGCGACCCCGGACAGCGCCAGCATGCCCGCCAGGGTCTGGCTGTTCGCCGACGCCAGGTAGGCGTCGCCCTCGGTCTGCGATTCGGGCGGCAGGTGTGGCGCGTCCGTGGCCCGCAGCACCGCACGCTCCACCGCGGCCAGCACCATCCACGTGTCGTTGGACATCTGGTCGCGCACCGAGCGGGCCGCGAGGCCGAGCCGCTCGATGGACTGGGCCAGCGATCCGGGCCGGTGGCGGTCGGACGTGACCGACCACAGGGTCGTCGGCGCGATCGCGATCATCTCGTGGTCGTCGCCTCCCGCACCGGTGTCGGTCCCGGTGATCTGGCCGATCGCGGTGAGCAGCACCGGGACGCATTCGCTGCCGTCCATCTCCTGGCGGTAGCGGAACTCGTGGTAGCGCTCGCGGGTGACGGTGAGCAGCCGGGCCATGGCTTCGGCGCGTTCGGCGTAGCGGCCCATCCAGAACATGTCGGACAGCACGCGCGGGGAGCTGATCGAGCGGGTCGGGCTCGGGGTCATCGCTGGCAGCTCCACCGACGGCGCGGTCGGTAGCCGCTCGGCCTTGGCCCTGGCCGGGGTCCGCACCCACACGTCCTTGGCGGCGACGGTGTTGAGCTTGTATGCGGCCTCACCGGGGGCGAGCAGGTAACCCAGCCCGCCGATCATCGGCGCGTAGCCGCCGCGCTGGGCGACGGTGAACAACCGCATGCCGACGCTCGCCGCCGACAGGCCCTGGGTGTAGTAGTCGGTGGGCGCCGTCGAGAACTGCGGCATCTCCTGACCGACCCACTGCCACGGGGTGGCTTCGATGCGGGCCGCCAGCGCCGCACGCTGGCTCGACGACAGTGCCGCACCCACGATCGCCTCACCGCCGTTGACCGGTTTGATCAGCAGCGACGACAGGTTGGCCAGCAGGTGGGACCGCTCAACGTTGACACCGCCCCAGAACACCGGTGTGGTCTCCAGCAGGGGCGTCTCGCCGAGCAGCCGCTCGGCCAGGGCGGGCAGGAAGCGCAACAGCCCCGGACTCTCCAGGATGCCGCTGCCCAGCGAGTTGACGACGGTAACCGCGCCACGACGGAGCGCCTCGACCAGACCGACCACGCCGAGGCGCGAGTCGGCGCGCAGGTCCAGCGGGTCGGCGTAGTCGGCGTCGACCCGGCGCAGGACCACGTCGACGCGTTTGAGCGTGCCCAGCGACCGCATCCACAGCTTGCCGTCACGCACCACCAGATCGGCGCTCTCCACCAGCGGGAAACCCAGCACGCTGGCCAGATACGCCTGGTCGAACGCCGTCTCGGAGTGGATGCCCGGGCTGAGCACCACCACGACGGGCTCCTCGGCCGATTCGGGTGCCGCGTCGATCAACGCCAGCCGCAGCGCCTGCGCCCACGGCGATGCGGGTCGCGGGCTGATCCGCTCGTACAGCTCGGGGAAGGCGTGGGCGACGACCCGCCGGTCGGCCAGTGCGTACCCGGCGCCCGACGGCGCCTGGGTCCAGTCGGCGTTCACCCGGAACGCGCCGTCGGCCGCGCGGCTGATGTCACAGCCGTGCAGGAACAGTTGGTGGCGGCCGGGCACCTCGATTCCGCGGGCGGCGCGCACGTAGCCGCGATGGGCGAACAGCAGCTGAGGCGGTAGGACCCCGCTGGTCACCGCGCGGCGTGGCCCGTACAGGTCGGTCAGCACGGCGTCCAGCAGCCGCGAGCGCTGCACCAGACCGGCTTCCAGGACGTCCCAGTCTGCGGTCGAGATCAGCAACGGCAACGCGTCCAGATGCCATGGCCCTGGGACCGCCGTGCCGTCCCCGTTGGTGACCGCCTCCCCGTTGCGGTCGATCTGGACGAAGGTGATGCCGTCGTTGTCGACCAGGCCGCGCACGACGGCGCGCAGCCGGTCCAGTCCGTCGTGGCCCCGCTGGCCGACGCATTCGGCCAACTCCCGCCAGGCGGGCCGGACATTGCCCGCGGCGTCGACGAACTCGTCGTAGGTGGTGGTGCCCGCCCCGTCTCGCACGTCGAACAGCGCCTGCTGGGCACGGTTTGCCCTGTACCCGTCCAGCAAATGGTCGACGTCGCCGGCGCTGAGGTCGCTGCCGGCCCCGACCGGCTCGGGTGAACCACTCGCGCGAAGAACCATTACCGCAGCACGGTACGCACCCGGCGCAGATCAAGGATCCCCGGCGCGCCCACGTCGGTTGATTGGCGGGCCTGTTTCTCCCTGATGTCGGACATGTCGACCTTGCCGGGAGTGAAGCCCGTTGCCTCGAACCGGCGTCCGCGCCGCGACTCCGCCTCCACCGCGTTGACCGGCGGGGTTTCGTAGGACCGACCACCCGGATGCGAGACGTGGTAGGTGCAGCCGCCGCGGGACATACCGGTAGCCATGTCCACCAGCTCGAAGCGCAGCGGCCCGTCGACCGTGATGGTCGGGTGCAGGGCGCTCGGCGGCTGCCAGGCCCGGTAGCGGACCCCGCCCACCTGTACGTCGGGGTTGTCGGTGGCCAACAGCGGGATCGGGTAACCGTTACACGTGACGACGTAGCGGTGCCGGTCGGCGCCGACCAAGCGCACCTGGATCCGCTCCACTGACGAGTCGACGTAGCGGGCAGTACCCCCGGCGGTGGACTCCTCACCCAGCACGTTCCACGGCTCGATGGCGCCGCGCAGTTCGACCTCCACGCCGTCGAACACCGCGGTGCCGATCCGCGGAAAACGGAACTCGGTGAACGGGTCGAGCCAGCTGGTCTCGAAGTCCACGCCGTGCGCCCGCAGGTCGGCGGCGACGTCGGCGATGTCATGGATGAGGAAGTGTGGCAACAGGTATCGGCCGTGCAGGTTGGTGCCGTGCCGGATCAGCGGCGCGCGCAGCGGCTCGTCCCAGAACCGCGCGACCAGCGAGCGCACCAGCAGCGACTGCACCATCGCCATCTGGTAGTGCGGGGGCATCTCGAAGCCGCGCAGTTCCAGCAGGCCGAGCCTGCCGCGCGCGCTGTCGGGGCTGTAGAGCTTGTCGATGCAGAACTCGGCGCGGTGGGTGTTGCCGGTGATGTCGGTCAGCAGATGGCGCAGCGCCCGGTCGGTGATCCACGGAGCGAAGCTTGCGGAGCGACCATGGTCCGGCTGCGGGGCGCCCGACGTCGAGGAGAGGCGGGCGATCTCGGCGAACGCGATCTCCAGTTCGTACAGCGATTCCGGCCTGCCCTCGTCCACCCGGGGCGCCTGTGAGGTCGTTCCGATGAACCGGCCCGCGAACAGGTACGACAGCGAAGGGTGCCGCTGCCAGTAGGTCAGCATTGAGACCAGCAAATCGGGACGGCGCAGCAGCGGCGAGTCGGCCGGGGTGATGCCGCCGAGCGTGATGTGGTTGCCGCCGCCGGTGCCGCCGTGGCTGCCGTCGACGTCGAACGACTCGGTGGACAGGCGAGCCTGGCGGGCCTGCTCGTAGAGGACCTCCAGCTGCGCCCGCTGTTCGGCGAAGCTCTTCGTCGGCGCGACGTTGACCTCGATCACCCCCGGGTCGGGGGTAATGGTCATCGACTCCAGGCGGGCATCCGACGGCGGCCCATAGCCCTCGACCACGACCGGGCAGGCGATCTTGGCGGCGGCCGCCTCCACCCGGGCGACCAGATCTAGGAAGTGTTCGAGCTCCTCGGTCGGCGGCAGGAACACATACAGCAGGCCGTCGCGGATCTCCGCGACCATCGCCGTCGTCGGCGCGTCCGGCGCCTCCTCCACGTCGGCTTCGGTCTCGTCCGCATCCCCGGATGAGACCGGCAGTGCGCCGCGCTGCACCAGCGGATCGGATGGATAGGTGGCCCTCGGCGGCTCCCAGTTGATCGAGTTCAGCGGAAGCCGCAGCCCGGCGGGAGAATCGCCGTCCAGCAAGACGATCCGGCCGCGTCGCAGCCGCCAGTCCGCGCTGGCCCAGGCCAGGTCGTCGTCGCGTCGGTGCAGGGGCAGCACGAACGCCGCGGGCTCGGTGATGGGCTCCTCGAGCCGTGCCAGCAGCGCCGCCCGCGCGTCGGGTGCATCGGCTTCGAGATCGTCGTCCCCGGACACCGGGTCACCCGCCGGAAGCCGCGTCGCGGTCGCCAACCGGCTCAGCGCGTCTTCGTAGGCGGGGCGGACCTGGCCGGCGGGCAGCCCGAGGCCCGCGGCGATCGCGGCGAGCAGTTGGGCGCCCGCGTCGGGTGCCAGCGCCTCGATTTCGGGACTGACCGGCCAGGGGTCGGCGAGCAACGTCGGATCCCGCCACACCGGCTGACCGTCGGCGCGCCAGAACACGCCGATCTGCCAGCGCGGCAACGGTTCACCCGGATACCACTTGCCCTGGCTGCGCTGCACCAGGCCCTGCGGCGCCCACACCGCCTTCAGCCGGGCCGCCAGCGCGGAGGCACGCACACGCTTGAGCGGCCCGTCCGCGTCGGTGGTCCACTCGGGGTCGACCTGGTTGTCGATCGAGACGAACGTCGGCTCGCCCCCGACTGTGAGCCGGACGTCACCGGCCTTCAGCCGTTCGTCGATGCGCGCTCCCAGCTCGCCGATGGCGTCCCACGCGGCATCGGTGTAGGGCAGCGTCACCCGCGGATCCTCATGGACCCGGGTGACGATGTTGGAGAAGTCCAGGGTGGTCGCGCATGGTTCGGTCGACCCGGTGATCGGCGCCGACGACGCCGGCTGCGGCGTCGCCGACAACGGGATGTGGCCCTCACCGGCAAACAGCCCCGACGTCGGGTCCAGGCCGATCCACCCGGCACCGGGGATGTACACCTCGGTCCACGCATGCAGATCGGTGAAGTCGGCCGCCGGGCCGGACGGCCCGTCGAGGGCCTCGACATCCGAGGTCAGCTGCACCAGATAGCCGGACACGAACCTCGCCGCCAGACCCATCTGACGCAGGATCGACACCAGCAGCCACGCCGAGTCGCGACAGGAGCCGATGGCGCTGCGCAGGGTGTGGTCGGGGGTTTGAACACCTGGCTCCATACGCACGCTGTAGCCGACATCGGAGTTGACGGCGTGGTTGAGCGCGACGAGGAAGTCGATGGTGCGGGTGCCCCGGCCGAATCCCGGGTCGCTGCGCTCCTGCCCTCCGAACGGCACCGAGAAGTTCTTGACCCACTCGGTGACAAGCTCACCGGGACCCGACCCCTCTTGCCCCTCGTCGACGGGCCGCAGATACGGGCGCAGATCCTCGGCGAGCGCCTTGGGATATTCGAAGCCGATCGTCTCGGCGTACTCCTCGATGAAGAAGTCGAACGGGTTGATCACCTTCAGGTCGGCGATCAGGCCGACGGTGATGGTCAGCCGGCGCATCCGGTTCGGGAAGACCAACCGGGCCACGAAGTTGCCGAAGGCGTCCTGCTGCCAGTTGATGAAATGGTCGCCGGGCTCGACTGTCAGTGAGTACGCCTCGATGGGAGTACGCGAATGCGGCGCCGGACGCAACCGCACGACATGCGGGTATACCTCTACAAGCCGGTCGAACGTGTAGCTGGTGCGGTGCTCCAGCGCCACCTTGATGCCCATTGTTTGATCCCATCACACCCGTTGGTCACTCGCATCGCGGTAGCCGCCACGATGCGATGTCGCCGCACCTTACGCGGTATCGACGCCCAGCGCCGATCCCGACGAACACCCCGTCACACGGGCCAAGACGATACCCACAAGATCGGCGCCGGGCTGGGCGGACGACGTCGTCCCGCCCCGTCGAGGCCGTCGCGCGGCGGCATCGGCGCTGCGCCGCGGCAGAATCGGCGTATGGCCACCTTCGACGATGTCGCGCGCGTCGCGAGCAGTCTGCCCGAGACCGTCGAGTCCCCGCCGCGGTCCTGGCGGGTGCGCAGCAAGCTGATCGCGTGGGAGCGCCCGCTGCGCAAGGCCGATCACGCGGCCCTCGGCGCCGCCGCGCCCGACGGGGACATCCTGGGCGCCCAGGTCCCCGACGAGGGGGTCAAACATGCGCTGATCGCCACCGACCCGGACGTGTACTTCACCACGCCGCATTTCGACGGGTATCCCATCGTGCTGGTCCGGCTCGAGGCGATCGACGTGCAGGAACTCGAGGAACTGGTCACCGAGGCGTGGCTGGCCCGTGCGCCCGCGAAACTGGTCAAGGCATTCCTGTCGAACCGCGAATAGGCGCACCGCGGCGGAGGATCATCGGGTGAATGGCTGCACCAGATCCCACGTTTTACCGTAGTCCCAACGCCGCCGTCGCCGCATCGCCCGAGCAGCTCGCCTACGTCGCCGCGTACGACCCCGCCGGCCACGTCAACGACGCGCTCGCCGTCCTGGACTGCGACCCCGATTCGGCGAGCTATGGGCGGGTGGTCGGCTGGACGGAACTGCCGACGGCCGGTAACGAATTGCACCACTTCGGATGGAATGCGTGCTCGAGCGCACTGTGCCACGAGGGTCACGAGGGTCACGAGGGTCATGAGGACCAGCTTGAGCGCCGGTTTCTGGTGGTACCCGGGCTGCGCTCGTCGACCACCTACATCCTCGACACCCGGCCCGATCCCCGAAATCCGAAGCTGGCTCACGTCATCGGCGCCGACGAGCTGGCGGCCAAGGCGGGATATTCCCGCCCGCACACCGTGCACTGCGGACCGGGCGGCATCTTCATGTCGGCACTGGGCGGCGTCAACGGTGATGACGGACCCGGCGGGATCGCGTTGATCGACCACAGCACGTTCGAGGTGATCGAACCCTGGGAGCGTGACCGCGGCGCCCAGTTCTTCGCCTACGACGTGTGGTGGCACCTGCGCTACGACACGGTGGTCACCTCGGAATGGGCCTCGCCGTCGATGATCGAGAACGGCCTCGACCCGGCGGATCTGCTCGGCCGCCGATTCGGCCACCATCTCAACTTCTGGAGCATGTCGCAGCGCAAGCTGACCCAGCGCATCGACCTGGGCGACGAACACCAGATGGTGCTGGAACTGCGGCCCGCCCACGATCCGACCAAGCCGTGGGGTTTCGCCGGCGTGGTGATCAGCGTCGAGGATCTCTCGGCGTCGATCTGGCTGTGGCAGCGCGACGGCGACCGCTGGACGGTGGACAAGGTGATCACCATCCCAGCCGAACCCGCCGCCGCCGAAGCCCTGCCGCCCGCGCTGCAACCGTTCGGTGCGGTGCCACCGCTGGTCACCGACATCGACCTGACCGTCGATGACCGATGGCTCTACGTATCCTGTTGGGGCACAGGACAACTGCACCAGTATGACGTCAGCGATCCGTCGCGTCCGAGGTTGACGGCGTCGGTCTCGCTTGGCGGGGTGACGCGCCGGGCGGCGCATCCCGCCGCGCCGGACCAACCGCTGTCCGGCGGGCCGCAAATGGTGGAGATCAGCCGGGACGGACGCCGCGTCTACCTGACCAACTCGCTCTATTCGGCCTGGGACGACGTCTTCTATCCCGACGGTGTCGGGGCGTGGATGGCCAAACTCGACGCCGACACGGTGGCGGGCGGCCTCGTCCCCGATATCGGGTTCTTCCCGCACGGTGACGAATTCCGCGGCCTGCGGGTGCACCAGACGCGGCTGCAAGGCGGGGACGCCTCCAGCGACTCGTACTGCTTCGCCGACTAGGGCGCGATTTTGGCGCGGTTATCGACGCCCAGCGTCTATAACCGCGCCCAAATCGCTACCGGGACAGCTCGAACAGCGGGATGATCCGACTGGTGTCGGCCTGGTACTCGCCGAATACCGGCGCCGCAGCGGTCACCTTCGGCCACAACACGTCGCGCTCGTCTCGCGGCAGTTCGCGCGCGACGACGTCGTATGCTTCGGTCCCGATCTCGATCTTGGCCCGTGGGTTGGCGCGCAGATTGTGCACCCACGCCGGGGCCTTCGGGGCGCCCGCATATGAACCGACGATCAGCATCTTTCCGTCGATGTTCAGATAGGCCAGGGGCGACAACCGGGGCTCACCGGACTTCGCGCCGAGGGTGTGCAGCAGCAACAGCTGGCCGCCGGCGAACGGACCGCCGACCTTTCCCTCGTTCGCGCGGAACTCCCCCACGACGTTGTCGTTGAACGACAGGGTCGCCGCGGGATCCTGCCACAGCCTGGCTTTGTCCGAATTCGTCATACTCCTTGGATGTTCTTCGGCTTGGCGTCTATTCCCGACTCCTTGCGCTGCTGCGCGGTGATCGGTGCGGGCGCGTCGGTCAGCGGGTCGACGCCGCCTCCGGTCTTGGGGAACGCGATGACCTCGCGGATGGAGTCCTCCCCGGCCAGCAGCGCGGTGATGCGATCCCAACCGAAGGCGATGCCGCCGTGCGGCGGCGCCCCGAAGGTGAAGGCGTCCAACAGAAATCCGAATTTCGCCTCGGCTTCATCCTTGTCGATGCCCATCACCGCGAACACCTTCTCCTGCACGTCGCGGCGGTGGATACGGATCGACCCGCCACCGATCTCATTGCCGTTGCACACCACGTCGTAAGCGTCGGCCAGCACGCTGCCGGGATCGATGTCGATCAAGTCCTCGAACTGCGGCTTGGGCGCGGTGAACGCGTGATGCACCGCCGTCCAGGCACCCGACCCGACGGCCACGTCACCGGCCGCGGTGGCGTCGCCTGCCGGCTCGAACAGCGGCGGGTCGACGACCCAGGTGAATGCCCACGCGTTCGGATCGATGAGATCGAGCCGCTTGGCCACCTCGATGCGAGTGGCCCCCAGCAGGGCCCGCGCCGTCTTGGCCGCACCCGCCGAGAAGAAGACACAGTCCCCGGGTGCGGCACCTACGTGCGCCGCCAGCCCGTCGCGTTCGGCGTCGGACAGGTTCTTGGCGACCGGACCGCCCAGCGTCCCGTCCTCGTTGACCAGCACATACGCGAGGCCCCGGTGGCCGCGCTGTTTGGCGAAGTCCTGCCAGCCGTCCAGCGTGCGGCGGGGTTGCGACGCCCCACCGGGCATCACCACCGCACCGACGTACGCGGCCTGGAACACCCGGAACGGCGTGTCGGCGAAGTACTTCGTGCATTCGACCAGCTCCAGGCCGAACCGCAGGTCGGGCTTGTCGGAGCCGAACCGGCTCATCGCGTCGGCGTAGGTCATGCGCGGCAGTGGGGTGGGCAGGTCATAGCCGACGAGCTTCCACAGGGCGGCCAGGACCTTCTCCGACACGGCGATGACATCCTCGGAGTCGACGAAGCTCATCTCCATGTCGAGCTGGGTGAACTCGGGCTGGCGGTCGGCGCGGAAGTCTTCGTCGCGGTAGCACCGAGCGATCTGGTAATAGCGTTCCATGCCTGCCACCATCAGCAGTTGCTTGAACAACTGCGGGCTTTGCGGCAACGCGTAGAACGAACCCGGCTGCAAGCGGGCTGGCACCAGAAAGTCGCGGGCGCCCTCCGGCGTCGAGCGGGTCAGCGTCGGGGTCTCGATCTCGACGAAATCATCGGCGGTCAGCACCCCGCGGGCGGCGGCGTTGACCTTGGAGCGCAGCCGGATGGCCCGGCCCGGGGAGTCGCGGCGCAGGTCGAGGTAGCGGTATTTGAGGCGGGCCTCCTCGCCGGGAGCCTCGTCAAGCTGGAACGGCAGCGGCGCGCTCTCCCCCAGCACCGTCAGAGACGTTGCGTTGACCTCGATCTCGCCGGTCGCGATCTCCGCGTTGGCGTTGCCCTCCGGGCGGATCTCGACGACACCGTCGACGGCGACGCAGAACTCCGCGCGCAGCCGGTGCGCCTGGGCCAGGACGTCACCCTCGCGGAAGACGACCTGGCTGACGCCCGAAGCGTCGCGCAGGTCGATGAAGATGACACCGCCGTGGTCACGGCGACGCGCCACCCAGCCCCCCAGGGTCACCTTCTGGCCGGCATCGGCGGGCCGCAACGTTCCGGCGGCATGACTGCGCAGCACGAATACTCCTTGGGAAACACCCGACAACAGGACTGCCACAGTGTAGTGGGGCCGGTTCGCCGCCAGATCCGACCGCCGGACCGGTCAGTAGATGCCGGTCCAGGCAACGCGCCTGGCCCCGTCCGGATCGTCGACGACGACATCGCGGGTGGTCCTGATGACCCGGGTGCGACGGTGTTCGACGTCGTAGCGCGGCCACTCGCTGCTCCACGCCTGCCCCGGCGGTGCCCCGGCGCCCGCGCTGGCCGCGAAGTCGACCCAGGATCGCTGCATGCGCCTGCCCACGCCGGGCTGCACCCGCCGCCCCAGCGGATGCAACTTGCGCCCCAGATAGGACGAATAGCTGTGCTGAACGTGCACGATCTCGCTGCCGTGCGTGGCGCCGAGGCCGAGCGCCCGCAGGGTGAAGGTGGTGTGGTCGAACCGGTAGGCGTAGGTCGGGGCGTGCGCGCTGTAGGCGTCGTTGAACGCCCAGGTCGGGGCCCCGAACATGACGTCGGACCCAAACGCGATCAGCGCGCGCCTGCGCGGGTGGTCCGGGTAGGCGGCAAGCAACCGGTCCATGGCCTGCGGCGCGGTGCGCTCCAGATAGGCCTCGACAGCGGCCGGGGTCGTGGGCAGCATCGGCGGCTTACCCCACGCGAACATCGACGCCTCGTGGCTGTTGGTGCCGACGATCAGCGGAACCCTGGACACCGCGCCCGCACGGGCGGCCTCGATCGGGTGACGGGGCAGCAGCTCGACCCCATAAGTCAATCCGTACGCCAATGTCGGCGTCTCCGTGGCACTCTGCACCTGCAGCATCCCCGCGGCGCGGCGCAGCCGCCGCTGGGGCAGTGACCTCACCTCCTCGGCGCCGACACCGAGCAGGTCGAGGAAGCGCCTGGACCGCTCGGCGCGGGTCGCGCGGTCCGCGATCAGCGGCAGCGCCGGGCTCTGCGCGATCGCCCCGGCAAACAGGCCGTCGGCGGCCGGGCTGGCCAGCAGGGCCAGCACCGAGGTGGCGCCCGCCGACTCCCCGAACACCGTCACCCGATCCGGGTCCCCGCCGAATGCGGCGACGTTGTCGCTCACCCAGCGCAGCGCGGCGATCTGGTCGCGCAGGGACAAGTTGTCGTCGAAACCCTCGCCGAGGTCACCGAGTTCGAAACCGCCGAACACGCCGAGCCGGTACGTGACGTTGACGACGACGACGTTGCCGTTGCGCGCCAGCCGCGAGCCGTTGTACAGCTGCAGCTGCCCGGCCCCATAGACGAACGCACCGCCCGGGATCCACACCATGACGGGAAGGGCCGCATCGGGGTTCGCCGCCGGCGACCACACCGTCAACGTCAGGCACGCCTCGTCGCGGTTCTTGGGGTCGTCCCTGCCGCCGCCCACGAACGACTTTCCCTGCGGGGGCAGCGGGCCGTGCTCGACCGCGTCACGCACCCCCGCCCACGGCTCCAGGGGCGCCGGTGCGCGGAAGCGACGCTCGCCGAGGGGTTGCTGGGCGTAGCCGACACCCCGCCACACCCCGACGCCGTGCTCCGTGGTGCCACGCAGCCGACCCAGCGACGTGTGCGCGGTCGCCGAAAAGTCGCTGACGACGGACACGCCTGAATCGTAGTGTGGGAAGCTTGAAACGGGCGGAAGACCAGCCTGGCCAGCGAACAACGGGAGTGGTGCGATGACCTTCAACGAAGGTATGCAGATCGACACGAGCACCACCTCGACCAGCGGGGGCCGCGGCGGCGGTGGCCGCATCGCCATCGGCGGCGGCATCGGTGGTCTGCTGATTCTCGTCGTCGCGCTCTTCCTCGGAGTCGATCCCGGCTCGATGCTCTCCGAGCAACAGGAGATCGGCAGCACCGAGGGTGTCGAATCACCCGGCTTCGATCTGAGCCAGTGCAAGACCGGCGAGGACGCCAACCGCATCGTGCAGTGCCGAGTGGTGGCCACCGGCAACTCCGTCGACGGTGTGTGGGAACAGCTGATGCAGGGCTACACCCGCCCCTACGTCCGGCTGTTCACCGGGCAGGTGGACACCGGCTGCGGACCTGCGACCAGCGATGTGGGGCCGTTCTACTGCCCCGTCGACAAGACCGCCTACTTCGATACCGACTTCTTCCAGGTGCTCGTCGACCAGTTCGGCTCCAGCGGAGGGCCATTGGCCCAGGAGTACGTGGTCGCCCACGAGTTCGGCCACCACGTCCAGAACCTGCAGGGGATCCTCGGCCGCGCCCAGCGTGATCCGCAGGGCGCCCAGGGCGCCGGTGTGCGCACCGAGCTTCAGGCCGACTGCTACGCGGGCGTGTGGGCGCACTACGCGTCGATCACCAAGCAGGAGAGCACCGGTGTGCCGTTCCTGGAACCGTTGAGCGACAAGGATATCGCCGATGCGCTCTCGGCCGCGTCGTCCGTAGGCGACGACCGCATCCAGGCCGCGGCAACCGGCCGGGTAAACCCCGAGTCATGGACCCACGGATCCTCCGAGCAGCGGCAGAAGTGGTTCACGATCGGCTATCAGACCGGCGATCCCAACAAGTGCGACACGTTCGCCACCAACAACCTCGGCTAGCCCGGCATTGGTCGACACCCTCAGCACCCCCAGACCTGCAAGTCCCGTCGACGACGTAGCCGACCGCTACCTGGACGCGTTCGCGGCGCTGGATCCTTGTGCGGCAACCCAGTTGGGAATCACCGGCCACGGCACGGACAGCCACGACGACGTGACCGACTACTCACCCGAGGGCGTGGCCGCCCGCGCCGAGGCGGCCAGGGCGTCGTTGCGCGAACTCGGCGCGGTGGACGCCGTCGACGACGTCGATCGGGTGACCGTCGCCGCCCTGCGGGAGCGGCTGACCACGACGCTGGACCTGCACGCGGCCGGCCTGGATGTCGGCGAGCTCAACGTGATCGCCTCTCCGCTGCAGACCATGCGCGATGTCTTCGACCTGATGGGCACCGACACCGACGAGGACTGGGCGGTGATCGGCCGTCGCCTGGCGAAGGTGCCCGCCGGGGCGGCCGGCTACGCCGAGGCGCTGCGGGCCAGAACCGCCGCGGGGCATCCACCCGCCATCCGTCAGGTCCGCAGTTGCATCGCGCAGGCCGAGCAGTACCAGCAACTGTTCATCGACATGGTCGCCGAAGCGGCACCGCACAACCCGGCGTTGCACGCCGAGGTGCGGCGGCAGGCCGAGGCGGCCGCGCTGGGCTACGCCGACCTCGCCCGAATGCTGCGCGATGAGATCGCCCCGCGGGCCGTCCACCGCGACGCCTGCGGACGCGACGCCTACCGCGTGTTGTCCGCGTCCTTCCTCGGCGCCACGATCGACATGGACGAGACCTACGAGTGGGGCATGCGACAGCTCGAATCCATTGTCGCCGAACAGGAACAACTCGCAGAACGGCTGTATCCAGGCGCGTCGGTGCGGGAGGCGATGCGCCGGCTCGACGAGGACCCCCGCTACCTCGCACACGGCACCGAAGCGCTGCAGGCCTGGATGCAGGACCTGTCGGACCGCGCGGTGGATTCGTTGGCCGACAAGCACTTCGACATCGCCGAGCCGCTGCGGCGCCTGGAATGCCGGATTGCGCCGACCCACACCGGCGGCATCTACTACACCGGCCCGTCGGAGGACCTGACCCGGCCCGGCCGGATGTGGTGGTCGGTCCCGCCGGGTGTCGACGCCTTCCACACCTGGCAGGAGACGACGACGGTCTTCCACGAGGGCGTCCCCGGTCACCACCTGCAGATCGGCAGAGCGGTGGTGCTCGCCGAACGGCTCAACCGGTGGCGACGCCTGGGCTGCTGGGTGTCCGGGCACGGCGAGGGGTGGGCGCTGTACGCCGAACGCCTGATGGCCGACCTCGGCTGGCTCGACGATCCGGGTAACCGCATGGGAATGCTTGATGCGCAACGGTTCCGGGCGGCACGGGTGGTCATCGACATCGGGGTGCACTGCGGGCTGGCAGCGCCCGACGGCGGCATCTGGGACGCCGAACGGGCCTGGGATTTCCTGCGGGCCCACTGCGCGCAGCCCGAGGAGACGCTGGAGTTCGAACTGAACCGGTACCTGGGCTGGCCTGGCCAGGCGCCGTCGTACGCGATCGGCCAGCGGATCTGGCAGCGGCTGCGTGACGAACTGCTCGATCGGGGCGTGTCGCTGAAGGAGTTCCACAGCCGCGCATTGGATCTGGGCGGACTGCCGCTCGACGTGCTCGGCAGCGCGCTGCTGGACTGACGCCTGCCGCTCCCGCGAATGTACGGTTGTTCGCGGCGTTTCTCGCGGAATGTGTACAACAACCGTACATTCCGAGCCGCTCAGAACAGCGTCGCCTGCGTGGCCGCGGGTTGTGACGCCGCGACGACGGTCTCGCGCCGCGGGGATCGTCCGGCCAAACCGTGCCGCGCCACGAGCGGGGCGACCCGGGCGTGCAGCATCGCGCGGTAGTCCGCGGGCAGATACGCGCCGCGCCGGTACAACCGGCGGTACTCCCCCTCCAATTCGGGATGCGAGCGCGCCAGCCACTCCATGAACCAGCCGCGGGTGGAGCCGCGCAGATGCAGGCCGAATACCGTCACCCCGGTGGCGCCCGCGTCGGCGATGCGACGGAGCAGATCGTCGAGGTGCTCGACGGAATCCGTCAGCCGCGGCAGCACCGGCGCGACCATGACGTGGCAGTCCAGGCCCGCGTCCCTGATCGCGGCGATCAGCGAAAGCCTGGCCTGCGGCGACGGTGTGCCCGGCTCGAGGTCGCGGTGCAGCGCCGGATCCCCCACCGCCAGTGACACGGCGACGCTGACGGAGACCCGGCCCGCGGCATCGGCGATCAGCGGCAGATCCCGGCGCAGCAGTGTGCCCTTGGTGAGGATGGAGAACGGGGTGCCCGAATCGGCAAGCGCGGCGATGATGCCGGGCATCAGCGCGTAGCGGCCCTCGGCGCGTTGGTAGGGATCGGTGTTGGTGCCCAGCGCGACGGTCTCACGGGTCCACGACGGCCTGCGCAGCTCGCGCCGCAACACCTCGGCCACATTGGTTTTCACCACGACCTGAGTGTCGAAGTCGGTGCCGCAGTCGAATTCGAGGTACTCGTGTGTGGGCCGCGCGAAGCAGTACCGACACGCGTGTGAACAGCCGCGGTAGCCGTTGACGGTGTACCGGAACGGCAGCATCGCCGGAGCCGGCCGGCCGGCGACATCGGACCGAGGATCCGGCACCTTGTTCAGCGCCGACTTGCACAGCACCTCGTGGAAGGTGATGCCGTCGAATTGCGGCGTGCGCACGCTGCGCACCAGACCGATGCGCAGCAAGCCCGGCAGTGCGCCGTCGTCAACACCCACCCGCTGATCGTCCCACCGCACACCGCTATTCGAACGTCTGTTCTATGCACTTGTCAAGGGGCCGCTCCCGGGACCCCGTTGACTCGTCCGCCCGCGGACTACCGTTGACTCGTCCGCCCGCGGACTACCGTTGACTCGTCCGCCCGCGGACTACCAGGGCTTCAGCTGACACTGCAGGTTGTACGGTGCGTCCTGCTGCACGACCACCTGATTGTCGACGGCGATCTCACAGTGCGGATTGGGAGCCGCCTGACCTCCGCGGGTCGTGCTGCTCACGGTCAGGATCGCCCACTGCGGGTCGGCCAGCGTGGTCTCGAATACCCACGGCACCCCGGGTGCGAGAGTCACCGATTCCTTCTTCAGGAAAGCGTACGGATCGGCGTCGTACGCCTCCTTGCTGGGCGGTTGCGCCGTCAGGTAGTAGAGGTCGAACGGCGCGGGGCCCGCCGACGTCAGCGTGTACCGGACCTGATGACCCTCCGGCTGCGCGCCCGCGATGCCAGGGGAGACCGCCAAACCGGCGGCCGCCACACACAGAATCGCCCCGACCCGTGCTGTCGCATTTCGCATGCCTGTCACATCGACGGACGCTACCCGATCGTTACATGACGGTCCGTCGTTCCCGCTCAGCAGAATCGGCCCAGAACGGTGAATGGCAGGGGAAGCCAATGCCAGCTACAGGTTAATTTGTTCGTCACACACAGACATTCCACAGAAACACGTGCGCTCTAACGTGCCGATTCGACACCGCAAGGCGTCTTCTTCCTTTCGCGCTTCCCACCCGCTGACCCTGCGGCAATTAGCGCTGCTGACATGACGAAAGGTTGTTCATGCGACTACCAGGACGCTCGTCCTTCACCAAGTCGGCACTGGCAGCGGGCAGCGTGCTCACCGCAACCAGCCTGATGCTCGCCGGCTGCGGCAGCAAGGCCACAGAAACCGAAGCGGCAAACACCGAGTCGTGCGTCGACACCTCCGCTGACACCATCAAGGTCGGCTCCTTGAACTCGCTGTCGGGCACCATGGCCATCTCCGAGGTGACCGTCCGCGACGCCATCAAGCTCGCGGTCGACGAGATCAACGCGGCGGGCGGCGTCCTGGACAAGCAGATTCAGCTCGTCGGCGAGGACGGCGCGTCCGATCCGGCCGTGTTCGCGCAGAAGGCCGAGAAGCTGATCAAGGACGACTGTGTGGCCGCGGTGTTCGGCGGCTGGACGTCGTCGAGCCGCAAGGCGATGCTGCCGGTGTTCGAGAGCAACAACTCGCTGCTGTACTACCCCGTGCAGTACGAGGGCCTGGAGGCCTCACCGAACATCTTCTACACCGGCGCCACCACCAACCAGCAGATCGTGCCCGCGCTGGACTACCTCAAGGAGAAGGGCGTCACGTCGCTATACCTGGTGGGCAGCGACTACGTGTTCCCCCAGACCGCCAACCGCATCATCAAGGCGTACGCGGCGGCCAACGGGATCGAGATCAAGGGTGAGGATTACACCCCGCTGGGTTCCACCGACTTCTCCACCATCGTCAACAAGGTCCGCGCCTCCAACGCGGGCGCGGTGTTCAACACCCTCAACGGCGACTCCAACGTGGCCTTCTTCAAGGAGTACACGAATGCCGGCCTGACCCCGCAGACGATGCCGGTGGTTTCGGTGTCGATCGCCGAGGAAGAAGTCACCGGTATCGGCGCGCAGAACATCGAGGGTCAGCTGACCGCCTGGAACTACTACCAGACGGTGGACAACCCGGTGAACCACGCCTTCGTCAAGGCGTACAAGGACAAGTACGGCCAGAACAAGCCCACCTCCGACCCCATGGAGGCCGCGTACGTCTCGGTCTACCTGTGGAAGAACACCGTCGAGAAGGCGAATGCGTTCGACACCAAAGCGATCCAGGACAACGCGGGTGGGGTCACCTTCGACGCCCCCGAGGGCCTCGTCACGATCGACGGCGAGAACCACCACATCACCAAGACCGCGCGCATCGGCGAGATCCATCCCGACGGGCTGATCTACACGATCTGGGAGTCGCCCGGGCCGATCGAGCCGGATCCCTATCTGAAGTCGTACCCATGGGCCGCTGGACTCTCGGGCTGACGGGAGCGAGCGAAGCGACGGGGAATTAACGCCGCATGGATGTCCTGATCGGACAGCTGGCAACGGGATTGAGCGTCGGCTCAATCCTGTTGCTGGCGGCGCTGGGGCTGGCGCTGACCTTCGGCCAGATGGGCGTCATCAACATGGCGCACGGCGAGTTCATCATGGCCGGCTGCTACACGGCATACGTGGTCCAGCAGGTCATCTCCAGCGCCGGTGCGTCCCTGCTGATCTCGCTTGCGGTCGGGTTCCTGGTGGGCGGCCTGCTCGGCGTCCTCCTCGAGACCACACTGATCCGGCGCATGTACGACCGGCCGCTGGACACCCTGCTGGTGACGTTCGGCGTCGGGCTGATTCTTCAGCAGGTGGCCCGCGACATCTTCGGCGCACCCGCGGTCAATGTGGCCGCGCCGTCGTGGTTGTCAGGCGGAGTGGAGATCCTGGGCGCCGTCGTGCCCAAGACGCGCATCTTCATCCTGCTCCTGGCCATCGTATGCGTGACGGTCCTTGCCGTCGTGCTCAAGTCGAGCCCGATGGGACGACGCATCCGCGCGGTGGTGCAGAACCGCGATCTCGCTGAGACGAGCGGTATCTCGTCCCGCAAGACGGACATCACCACGTTCTTCATCGGGTCGGGGCTGGCCAGTGTGGCCGGCGTCGCACTGACCTTGATCGGTTCAACGAGCCCCACCACCGGGCAGGCCTATCTCATCGACGCCTTCCTGGTCGTCGTGGTCGGCGGGTTGGGCCAGATAAAGGGCACGGTGATCGCCGCGTTCGCGCTCGGGCTGCTCAACTCGTTCATCGAGTACAGCACCACCGCGTCGCTGGCCAAGGTGATCGTGTTCGTGATCATCGTTGTGTTCCTCCAGGTGCGTCCGCAGGGGTTGTTCACCGTGCGGACAAGGAGTCTCGTATGACGACACCGCGGACGCGAGGAGCAATTTCAACCCCGCGGACGCGAGGAGCAAATTCAACCCCGCGGACGCGAGGAGCAATTTCAACCCCGCGGACGCGAGGAGCAATTTCAACCCCGCGGACGCGAGGAGCAAATTCAACCCGCGGACGCGAGGAGCATCGATGAAAGCGTTCGTCGGACGCTGGCAGACCTGGGCGGGATTCGCCGTCGCCGCGGTACTGCTGTTCGGGGTGGCACCGGCAGCGCTGAGCAGCTTCCGGCTCGGTCTGCTCGGCCAGTACCTGTGTTACGCGATCGTCGCCGCCGGGATCGGATTGGCTTGGGGCCGTGGCGGTATGCTCACCCTCGGCCAGGGCGTGTTCTTCGGGCTCGGGGCCTACATGATGGGCATGCACCTGAAGATCGCCGACGCCGAGATCCGCAAGCAGGCCGTGCCCGACTTCATGCAGATCGCTGGTATCCCCGATCTGCCCGGCTACTGGACGCCGTTCGCCTCGCCGGCCTTCACGCTGTTCGCGATCGTCGTCATCCCCACCGCCGTTGCCGCGATTCTCGGCCTGGGCGTCTTCAAGCGCCGGGTCAAGGGCGCCTACTTCGCCATCCTGTCCCAGGCGCTGGCCGCGGCCATGGCCATCCTGCTCGTCGGCCAGGCCACGCTCGGTGGAAGCAACGGGCTCAACGGATTCCGCACGTTCTTCGGGTTCGCCCTGTCCGATCCGGTGAACCGGCAGATGCTGTATTTCATCGCCGCGGCCACGCTGCTGGTCGTCGTCGCGATCACCCGCCAGCTCATGCAGAGCCGCTACGGTGAACTTCTGGTCGCGGTGCGCGACGGCGAGGAGCGGGTGCGCTTCCTGGGCTACGATCCGGCCAACATCAAGGTCGTCGCCTACACCGCGGCGGCGTTGTTCGCCAGCATCGCCGGCGCGCTGTTCGCCCCGATCATCGGGTTCATCACGCCCGCCCAGGTGGGCATCCTGCCGTCTATCGCATTCCTCATCGGCGTCGCGATCGGCGGCCGCACCACGCTGCTGGGACCGGTACTTGGCGCGATCGGCGTCGCATGGGCGCAAACGCTGTTCTCCGAACGATTCCCGTCGGAGTGGATCTACGCGCAGGGCCTGCTGTTCATCGTCGTCGTCGGCTTCTTCCCTGCCGGGCTTGCGGGCCTCGGCGTGCTGCTGCGCCGTCGGCGGCGACGTCCCGACCCTTCGCCGGATCCCGATCCGCAACCGGAGGAGCAGAAGGTGGGTGCGAGCGCGTGACCGACGTCGCGAAGGAGCCGGTCGCCGGCGGCAACGTCGGCATGGGCACCGAGTATCTCGAAGTGCGCGGATTGACCGTCGATTTCGACGGCTTCAAGGCCGTCAGCGACGTCGACCTGACCTTGTTTCAGGGTGACCTGAGGTTCCTGATCGGGCCCAACGGCGCGGGCAAGACCACGGTCATCGATGCGATCACCGGGCTTGTCTCGGCATCCGGATCGGTCAGCAAGTCCGGCGTCGAGTTGCTCGGCAAGAAGGTGCACCAGATCGCCCGGCACGGAGTGGGACGGACGTTCCAGACCGCGAGCGTGTTCGAGCAGCTCACCGTGCTGCAGAACCTCGATATCGCCGCAGGGGCGGGCCGGTCGTGGTGGACGCTGCTGCGCCGCCGCTCGGCTGTGCTGCCCGCCATCGAGGAGGCCCTGGACATCATCGGGCTGACCGATCTGGCCGAGAAACCGGCCGGCGTGCTTGCGCATGGCCAGAAGCAGTGGCTGGAGATCGGCATGCTGCTGGTGCAGAACGCCGACGTGCTGCTGCTCGACGAACCCGTCGCCGGCATGAGCCACGAGGAACGCGAGGAGACGGGGAACCTGCTGCGCCGCATCGGCGGTGAACGCACGGTCGTGGTCGTCGAGCACGACATGGACTTCATGCGCGCGTTCGCCACCTCGGTGACCGTCCTGGCCCGCGGGCAGGTGATCGCCGAAGGTTCGGTGGCCGAGGTCCAGGCCAACCCGAAGGTGCAGGAGGTCTATCTGGGGACGGCGGCGGCGGGCTCGGAGGGTCTGGATGCTGCGCCCTCCGAGCTCATCGAGGAGAGGTCATAGTGCTCCAGCTGGCCGACGTACACACCGGCTACGGCCGGTCCGAGGTTATCCACGGCGTCAGCATCGAGGTCCCCACCGATGGGGTGGCGGCCGTGATGGGGCACAACGGGGCGGGCAAGACGACCCTGCTCCGGGCCGCCGTCGGGCTGCTCAAATGCACCGCGGGCAAGGTGCTGCTGGACGGTGACGATGTCACCAAGCTGCGCCCCAGCGCGCGGGTGGCGCGCGGCCTGGCGTACGTGCCACAGGGTCAGCAGTCGTTCGGTCAGCTGACCACCGCCGAGAACCTCCAAGTAGTCGCCGACGGCCGCAAGAACGGCAAGCAGCTCCTCGATGAGCAGCTCGACCTGTTCCCCGCACTCAAGGAGCTGCTCACGCGCCGCGCCGGGCTTCTCTCCGGCGGGCAGCGCCAGCAGCTGGCGATCGCCCGCGCGCTGATCACCAGCCCCAAGATCCTCATCCTCGATGAGCCCACCGAGGGAATCCAGCCCTCGGTGGTGGCCGAGATCGAGGCAGCCATCACGGCACTGACCGCCCGTGGCGACCTCGGCGTGCTCCTCGTCGAGCAGCACATCGGCTTTGCCCTCGAATCCTCGCAGCAGTACTACATCCTGGAGTCCGGGCGCGTGACGTCGAGCGGCACCGGTGGGTCGTCCTCGGAGGCCGACGTGCGCGCCGCGATGGCCATTTAGCGTTGCCATCGGACACTGGCAAATCGGGAGCATCGCCGCGAAGGGATGCCGTGTGCGCGCCAGCAAAGGGGTGCGGTCGACGAACACCATATCGCGCGGACTCTGGCAAACTTCGCCAGCCTCAGCGGCGGCACCACGAAGCCCGGCAAACATACTGATCGCTGCGAATTACCCACGAAGTACTTGCTAGTTGTCGCCGCAAGCGGCCCCGCGCGGGTGAGAACATCGCCGGACGGGCGAAAAGAAATTGACGCCAACTGAAATCTCGGCAATCACTGGCCATGGCCAACGCGCAGTGCTACGTTCCGTCACAGCGATCCAAAACCAGGCCAACCCGCGTGTTCTCAGCAAATCGCAAGGTGCACGTGCAGATTTGTCGTGCCTGGGCCGGATCCTGGGGAGGCAGGATGTCGGATCTGTTGAACGACTACAGCAGCGCGGCGGGCACACAGATGTTCGCCGGGACCTCCGGACTGGGTATCAGGAGGCGGACTCCGCGATCGGTGTCGTCATGGAAATCGCTTCCCGCCGACACGCCACCCGAGTCCGCAACGCCGGTCACCTCGGCGCAGCAGAGCTACCTCGACACGATCACCGCGCATTACAGCGGGCCGCGGCCCGCCGGCCAGGTGCGGTGGATCAAGTCGGCGGAATCGGCGACCGTCACCCTCATCGTCCGGTGCTCGTGTGGCGCCTGCAACATCCAGCAGGTCCTCGACGGGATGCCTGCCGAAGTGGATGAGGTGCTCCTGGTGGGCGGTTGCTTCGGCTCCGCCCCGGTGGGCCGCAGCGGGTCCACGGACGTCCGCACGATCAACCATCTGGGCGCCGATCGCGGCGCGCGGGGTGCGCTGGCAGCCGCGACCGGTGACATCATCGTGATGGTCGACACCGACGGCGGCATCGATCCGCGGGGAATCCGGCACCTGCTGCATTACCTCGGGAACGGATACGACTTCGTCAAGGGCTCCCGATTCATCTGCGGCGGCCGGTCATCCGGTCACACCGGCCTGCGCAGGGTCGGGACCCGTTGCCTGCTCGCCGTTTTCCATCGGATGTACGGGATCAGGATCAGCGACCTGTGCTACCTGGCGTGTGCGTTCCGGCGCCGCGACCTCGAGCGCCTCGGGATTCCGCATTCGGGCTCCGACGCAGGCGCCGAACTGACTCTGCGGGCGGTGCGGTCGGGACTGCGGATCGCCGAGGTGCCGATGGTGGAACTGTCCGGCAGGACGCGTAAGCCGAACCGCCGGGCCCTTCGTGACGGGATACGCGTGCTGCGGATGATCGTGCGCGGCCGACCCTCGGAGCGTGGCAACCGGGCCGACGTCAGCGAAGCCGCGTAAGCACCTCGGCGGCCACGTCCCCGGCGGCGACGTCGATCTGTCCGCCGGTGGCGAGATCCTTGACGCCGACCGTGCCCGCCTCGATGTCACGATCGCCCGCGACGAGCGCGAGCCTGGCGCCGGAGCGGTCCGCGGCGCGCATCGCGCCCTTCACACCGCGATCGCCGTAGGCCAGGTCCACCCGCACACCCGACGCCCGCAGCTGGGCGGCCAGCACCGCGAGCCGGATCTTCGCCTGCTCACCCAGCGGCACCGCGAACACTTCGACGCGCGCGGTGTCCCCCGGGGTCTTGCCTTCGGCCTTCAGCGCCAGCACGGTGCGGTCGACGCCGAGGCCGAACCCGATGCCGGACAAGTCCTTTCCGCCGAGCTGCGCCATGAGCCCGTCGTAGCGACCGCCGCCGCCGATGCCGGACTGTGCGCCGAGCCCGTCGTGCACGAACTCGAAAGTGGTCTTGGTGTAGTAATCCAGCCCCCGCACCATACGCGGGTTGATCACGTACGGCACGCCGAGCGCATCGAGGTGGGCCAGCACGGTGTCGAAGTGCTGCTTGGCGGCATCCGACAGGTGGTCGAGCATGACCGGCGCCGACGCCGTCATCTCCCGGATGTGCGGACGCTTGTCGTCAAGCACCCGCAGCGGGTTGATCTGTGCGCGCCGCCGCGTTTCCTCGTCCAGATCCAGCGCGAACAGGAACTCCTGCAGCAGGTCGCGGTACTGGGGACGGCAGCTGTCGTCGCCCAGCGAGGTGATCTCCAGCCGGAAGCCGTCCAGGCCCAGCGAGCGGAAACCGGCGTCGGCGACGGCGATCACCTCGGCGTCGAGCGCCGGGTCGTCGACCCCGATGGCCTCCACACCGACCTGCTGCAGCTGGCGGTAGCGGCCGGCCTGGGGCCGCTCGTAGCGGAAGAAGGGTCCCGAATAGCACAGTTTCACCGGCAACGGGCCGCGGTCCAGGCCGTGCTCTATCACCGCGCGCATCACCCCGGCGGTGCCCTCGGGGCGAAGCGTCACCGAGCGCTCACCCCGGTCGGCGAATGTATACATCTCCTTGGTGACGACGTCGGTCGACTCCCCGACACCGCGCGCGAACAGCGCCGTGTCCTCGAAGATGGGCAGCTCGATGTCGGCGTAACCCGCGCGCCGGGCCGCCGCGAGCAGGCCGTCGCGAACCGCGACGAACTGCGCCGACTCCGGCGGAAGGTAGTCGGGAACGCCCTTGGGCGCCTGGAAAGCATCCGTCACAGCGTCAAACCTTCGAGAAACGGGTTGGTGCGGCGTTCGAGGCCGATGGTGGACCGTTCGCCGTGCCCCGGCAGTACCACGGTGCCGTCATCGAGCACCAACAGTTTTGTCACGATCGAGCCGAGCAGGTCGCGGCCACTGCCTCCGGGCAGGTCCGTGCGTCCGACGGAGCCGCGGAACAGCGTGTCGCCGGTCAGAGCCAGCCCCGCCTCATCGTCGGCGACCCGGAAAACGACCGACCCCTGCGTGTGACCGGGGGTGTGGTCCACCGTGACGGCCACCCCGGCCAGGTCGAGGGTGATGCCGTCGGTGTCCAGCTCGACGAGCTGTTTGGGTTCACGGAACATCGCGCCGAGCAGCACCTGGCCCAGCCGGGGCCCGATGCCGTTGATCGGGTCGGTCAGCATGAACCGGTCGGCGGGGTGGATGTACACCGGGCAGCCGTACATGTCGGCCACCTTCTGCGCCGACCAGATGTGGTCGATGTGGCCGTGGGTGAGCAGCACCGCCGCAGGGGTCAACCGATGTTCGTCGAGGATGCGCCGCAGAGGCGTGGCCGCGCGCTGGCCCGGATCGACGACGATGGCGTCGGCGCCGGGGTGCGGGGCCAGCACGTAGCAGTTGCACTGCAGCATGCCCGCAGGGAAACCCGTGATCAACACGCACCCAGTTTTCCATCCCCGCTCGCGTGGGGTCGTTGGGGCCACACTCAGCAACGCCTGGCACACTCGTTGCGGATCATCGTCAACGACGATCCTTAGACAGGGAGGGACAGCGGCGGTGCCGACCAACGAACAACGGCGTGCGACGGCCAAGCGCAAACTCGAGCGTCAGCTGGAGCGCAGAGAGGCGAAGGAGCGCAGGCGCCGTCTCTACACGATCGTCGGGTCGGCGCTGGCCGGCGTCGTCGTGATCGGAGCGGTCGTCGCCACCGTGGTGTTGACAAGGGACGATTCCAGGGACGATTCCAGCGCGTCGGCGGCTACCTCCGCCTCCTCCGCCACCGAGACCACGACACCACCGCCGCCAGGCGACGGCCAGCTGCCGCCGTTCGTCGCGCCCGCCAACCTCGGCGCCGACTGTCAGTATCCGTCCGCGGCGGCGGCCAGCAAACAGGTCAAACCGCCGCGCACCGGTACGGTTCCGACGGAGCCGGCACAGGTCAGCGCCAGCATGGCCACCGACCAGGGCAACATCGGGTTGCAGCTGGACAATGCGAAGTCGCCATGCACCGTCAACAGCTTCGCCAGCCTGGCGCAGCAGGGCTACTTCAACGACACCCCGTGCCACCGGCTCACCACCAGCGAAGGTTTGTCGGTGCTGCAGTGCGGCGATCCGACCGGCAAGGGCACCGGCGGGCCCGGATATCAGTTCGCCAACGAGTACCCCACCGACCAGTACCAGCCCGGCGACCCGGCCCTGCAGCAACCGGTGGTGTACCCGCGGGGCACGCTGGCCATGGCGAATGCCGGCCCCGGTACCAATGGCAGTCAGTTCTTCCTGGTGTACAAGGATTCGCAGCTGCCGCCGAACTACACGGTGTTCGGCACCATCGACGACACTGGCCTGGCCACACTGGACAAGATCGCAGGGGCAGGCGTGACCGGTGGCGGGCAGGACGGCGCGCCGGCCACCGCAGTGAAGATCAAGTCGATTCAGCTGGACTAGCCGAGAATCCCGGACCCAGTCCCCCGGCCAGAACCCGGCCGAACAGACGCAAACTGCCCGAAATCGCCCAATTCTTGGGCTCTTTTGCGTCTGCTCGGCGGATGGGCGTGGGTCCGCCGAACCCGCGCGTCCGGCTGCTAGCGTGCCCGGGTATGCCCCTGGAGAGCGACCTGTATCGACCGGTCAAGGTTCTCCTCGAGGCCCAGGGCTACACCGTCAAGGGTGAGGTACGAGGCTGCGATGTGGTCGGGGTGCGCGGCGCCGAACCGCCCGTGGTGGTCGAACTCAAGACGTCCTTCTCGCTGGCGCTCGTCCTGCAGGGCATCGACCGGCTGTGCCTGACCGACGCGGTCTACCTCGGCGTCGGCCGAATCCCCACCAAGATCAACGACATTCGCAAGCTGTGCCGCCGGCTCGGGCTCGGCCTGATCGTCGTTGGCGACGGCAGGGCC
The DNA here is from genome assembly GCF_044223235.1 of Mycobacterium sp. GTDB lineage: Bacteria > Actinomycetota > Actinomycetes > Mycobacteriales > Mycobacteriaceae > Mycobacterium. Next base: position 118,149 of record NZ_JBGAME010000001.1, on the reverse strand, counting down.
CATGTCGTGGTCGATCCGCTGCCTTACGCCCCGCGCAAGGACAAGCGCGAGATCGGTCGCCTGCTCGGCGAACACGCCCGTCGCGTCGGCGATCCGATCATGGGTGGGTCGACAACCCGGGTGCCGATGCTGACCGCGTATCGGCAGGAGGCGCTGCGCTGTGCGGAACTGCTGCTCGAAGGTCCTATGCGACTGGCCGATATGCGGGCCGCGGCGGATGTGCCCAATGCGGCGAAAATCCTGCAGCGCGACTACTACGGCTGGTTCGAGCGGGTGGGCCGCGGGACGTATGCGATCACCTCGAGGGGCCGCACCGGCCTCGCCCGCTTCCAAGGGCCATAGTCCGCGAGGTTGCGGCCGCGCAGCGAAGGTGCGAGAAGTGGCCTGCCAGAATGCAGTTTCGTGAGCTGTGTCTGTGATCTATGCCGCGGACGTGACGCGGTAGACGTCGTAGACGCCCTCGACGTTACGCACCACGCTGAGCAGGTGCCCGAGGTGCTTGGGGTCGCCCATCTCGAAGGTGAACCGGCTGATCGCGACACGGTCGTTGGAGGTCGTCACGGACGCGGAAAGGATGTTCACCTTCTCATCGGCGAGCACCCGCGTCACGTCGGAGAGCAGCCGGTGCCGATCCAGCGCCTCGACCTGGATGGCGACGAGGAACACCGATGACGGTGACGGCGCCCACTCGACGTCGATGATGCGCTCCGACTGTTGTTGCAGCGACGCGGCATTCGTGCAGTCCGTGCGGTGCACGCTGACCCCGCCGCCGCGGGTGACAAACCCCATGATGTTGTCGCCGGGCACCGGCGTACAGCACTTCGCCAGCTTCGTCAGGACGCCGGGTGCACCGGGCACCGCGACGCCGGTGTCGTCGGTGCTGCGCTGACGCACCGGCATGTTCGCCGGTGTGGACCGCTCGGCGAGTTCGTCCTCGGCGGCGTCGTCCCCACCCAGCTGGGCCAACAGCCGCTGCACCACGTGGCGCGCCGAGACGTGGCCCTCCCCCACCGCGGTATACAGTGCGGAGACGTCTACGTACCGCAGTTCACGCGCCAGCGCCCCCATCGAGTCGGCATTCATCAAGCGCTGCAACGGAAGTCCACCGCGGCGGACCTCGCGGGCGATCGCGTCCTTACCTGCCTCGAGCGCCTCCTCGCGGCGCTCCTTGGCGAACCACTGCCGGATCTTGGCCTTGGCGCGCGGCGACACCACGAAGCTCTGCCAGTCCCGCGACGGGCCTGCGTTGGGGGCCTTGGACGTGAAGATCTCCACGACCTCGCCGTTCTCGAGCTTGCGCTCCAGCGCCACCAGCCGGCCATTGACCCTCGCGCCGATGCAGCGGTGGCCGACCTCGGTGTGCACCGCATAGGCGAAGTCCACCGGGGTGGATCCGGCGGGCAGCGTGATCACGTCACCCTTCGGGGTGAACACGAAGATCTCCTGCACCGCGAGGTCGTAGCGCAGCGACTCGAGGAACTCACCGGGATCGGCGGCCTCCCGCTGCCAGTCGAGCAGTTGCCGCATCCAGGCCATGTCGTCGAGTTCGGCGGCGCTATGGTTGGGCGGAACTCCGTTGCGGCCCTTGGCTTCCTTGTAACGCCAGTGCGCCGCGATCCCATACTCGGCGGTGCGGTGCATATCGTAGGTGCGGATCTGCACCTCCAGCGGCTTGCCCTCAGGCCCGACGACGGTGGTGTGCAACGACTGGTAGACGCCGTAGCGCGGCTGGGCGATGTAGTCCTTGAACCGGCCCGCCATCGGCTGCCACAGCGAGTGCACCACGCCCACAGCGGCATAACAGTCGCGGATCTCGTCGCAGAGGATCCGCACACCGACCAGGTCGTGGATGTCGTCGAAATCGCGGCCCTTGACGATCATCTTCTGATAGATCGACCAGTAGTGCTTGGGCCTGCCCTCGACGGTGGCGTTGATCCGCATGCCGGACAGCGCCGCATTGATCTCGGCACGCACCTTGGCCAGATAGGTGTCGCGCGACGGTGCGCGGTCGGCGACCAGCCGCACGATCTCCTCGTACTTCTTCGGATGCAGGATCGCGAACGACAGGTCCTCGAGTTCCCACTTGACCGTGGCCATACCCAGCCGATGTGCAAGCGGCGCAATCACTTCCAGCGTTTCGCGGGCTTTGCGGGCCTGCTTCTCCGGCGGCAGGAAGCGCATTGTCCGCATGTTGTGCAGCCGGTCGGCGACCTTGATCACCAGCACGCGGGGATCGCGGGCCATGGCGATGATCATCTTGCGGATCGTCTCGCCCTCGGCCGCGGTGCCCAGCACCACCTTGTCCAGTTTGGTCACGCCGTCGACGAGGTGACCTACCTCGCTGCCGAAGTCGGCCGTCAACTCCTCCAGCGCGTAGCCGGTGTCCTCCACGGTGTCGTGCAGCAGCGCGGCCACCAGCGTGGTGGTGTCCATGCCGAGTTCGGCCAGGATGTTGGCCACCGCCAGCGGGTGGGTGATGTAGGGGTCCCCGGACCGTCGCAGCTGGGTGGCGTGGCGCTGTTCGGCGACCTCGAAGGCCCGCTGCAACAGGGTCAGGTCGGCCTTCGGATAGAACTCGCGATGCACCGCGACGAGCGGCTCGAGCACCGGGTTGATGGCGCTGCGCTGCGCGGTGATGCGACGGGCCAGCCGCGCCCGCACCCGCCTGGACGCGCTGGATGCCTTGGGGATTTCCAGCGCACCGGTGTCGGATGTCTGAGGTGGCGTCTGCACCGTGGGTCCGCCGCCTGATTCGCTGCCCTGCTCAAAGGCCATCTGCCACCTCCTCGGTTACCCGTGCCCACGCATGTCCCAGAGTTCGAGGATATCCCTCACACTGTGCGCAGGCTGTGGACCGGTAGCGGCTGGATGGCCTCGCGGCCCCCCAGCGCGGTGAGTTCGAGGACCACGGCGGCCCCCGACACCGTCGCTCCCCCGCTCGTCAGCAGTCTGCGGGTGGCAGACACCGTCCCACCGGTGGCAAGCACGTCGTCGATGATGACGATCGTCCGGCCGTCGATGTCGATGCCCTCTGCGGGGATCTCCAGCGTCGCCCTGCCGTATTCGAGCTGGTAGGACTCGGCGCGCACCGGCGGCGGCAGCTTGCCGCCCTTGCGCACCGCGAGGATGCCGGTGCCCAGCTTGGTCGCCACAGCCGCGCCGAGCAGGAATCCGCGGGCGTCGATGCCGGCGATCAGATCGGCGCCCGCCGCGATCTCGGCCAGCGCATCCGTAACCGCGGCCAGGCCGCGGGCGTCGGCGAGCAGTGGGGTCAGGTCCTTGAACCGGACGCCGGGTTCGGGAAAGTCCGGCACCTCACGGGTCATCGACGCGATCAGCGCCGCGACGTCCTGGCCGCCGGTCACTGCGCCAACATCCAACGGTCCATGTTCCACCCCGCGCCCCATCGAGTCGGATTGCTGCTCACGGCATACATCTTGTTCGATGTGAGCAGGGTTCGCTGCTGACGGTACAGCGGCAGGGTCGGCATGTCCGCCCACAGGATCGGCGCACCCTCCCCGAGCAGGCGGGCCAGCTCCTTGGGATCCGAGGTCACCGCCAGGGCGCCGATGACGCCGTCCACCCGCTCGTTCTCGTAACCGGGCAGGTTGTTGCCGTTGCCGCTGTGCAGGGCGTAGGCATCGACCGCCGACGACCCGCTCGACCCGGCACCCGTGGCTCCGCCGGTGCTGGCGAGCAGCACGTCGATCTCGTTGTTGCGCAACGAGAGCGGGCCGATGGTGTCGGTCGCGGAGTCCTGGACGGTGATTCCCGCAGGCGCACACGCCTTGGCGATCGCCCCGACGGTGGCCGCGAGGCGGGCGTTGGGGCTCTGGTAGCCGATGCGCACGGTCAGCGGCCGGTTCTCGATCGCATCCCTGGCCGCGTCGGGGTTGGCTGCGGCGAACTGCCCGGCCTCGGCGGCCCCCTCCGCGCCGGTGAATGCGTCGTCGGTCGCGGGGTTGAGCCGCGAGTTGGCGACCGGCACCTCGGCGTTGCGCGCGATGACGTCGCGCGGGGTGCACAGGGCCAGCGCCCGGCGGGCAGGTGTCGCCGCCCACGGACCGGTGGGGCCGAAGATGAGCTGCTCGATACCCGCCGACGGCGAGTCGGTGCGGACGTAGTCGTCGGGCAGGTTGAGGATGCCCGACGAACCCGCGGCGATGTCGACGACGTCGAAGTCGCCCCGGTTCACCCGTTCCTGCATATCGGCGCGACGCGGCCAGACGGTGACCCGGTTGGTCACCGGCCTGGCACCCCACCACCGGTCGTTGGCGGCCAGCACGACGGCGCCGTCGGGCGTCACCGACGCCAGTTTGTACGGGCCGGACGACGGAAACCGCTTGAGGTCGAGGTCGGGGCGCAGATCCCAGGTGGTGTTCCAGGCGTCGGCGATGCGCTGCAGGGTCGGCCCGTCGTTGTCCTTCACCGCGTTCGTGACGCCGCCGTCGCCGAGGCCGAGTTCGTCGGCGATGACGTGGGACGGCATCAGCGCCGTCGCCGTGAACAGCTGCCCGTAGTCGACGAAGGAACGGTCCTGAGCGAATGACACCCGCGCGCGCTTCTGGCCCGGCGCGCAGTCCACCGTGGCGACGTCGGCGTATCCGGCCCGGCTGGCGGCGTCGAATCCGGGGAACCTGCCCGACTGCGACGCCCAGGCCAGCACCATGTCGTCGCAGGTGATGGGCTTGCCGTCGGAGTACACCGCGGCGTCGCTGATCTGATAGTCGAGCACCAGCGGCGCCCTGCCGACCAGCGAGATCGTGCCGAAGTCGTGGTCGCCGACCGTCTGGCCGTCGGGCCCGTGATAGGTGAAGCCGATCAGTGTCCTGGCGAACGCCTGCGGCCCACCCGATGCGGCGCCGGCGACGGTGTTGGTGTTGTAGCTGATCAGCGAACCGTCGACGGCATAGGCGACCTCCTCGGCGGTGGGACTCGAACACGCCGACACACCGACGGGTGCGGCCAGCGCCAGCACCGCCGCCGCGACGGCGGCACGCCGTGTCGGGGCAGCCATTCCGCGACTACCGCCGCCGGGTGCTTCGTTTACCCGACGGACGTCCGGTCCTGGTGCCGCCCGTCGGCCGCGAGGGTCTGGCGCCCGGCGCCGGCTTCTCTGGTGCGGGCTTGGCGGCCACCACGGCCACCGCCTCCCGGTCGGCGACGACCTCCCCGCTGGGACCGTCGGTCACCTTGGCGGCGGCGGCCTTGCGGCGGTTGAGCACCCGGCGGGTGTGGGTGCGGACCAGTTCCGTGCGCTCCCGCAACGACACCAGCAGCGGGGTGGCGAAGAAGATCGACGAGTAGGTGCCCACGATGACACCGACCAGCTGGACCAGGGCGAGGTCCATCAGGGTGCCGACTCCCAGCAGCCAGACCGCGACGACCATCAGCGAGATGATCGGCAGCACCGAGATCAGGCTGGTGTTGATCGATCGCATGAACGTCTGGTTGACCGCCAGATTGGCCTGTTCGGCGAAGGTGCGCCGGGTGGTGTGTTCGAAGCCCTGGGTGTTCTCCTCCACCTTGTCGAACACGATCACTGTGTCGTACAGCGAGAAACCCAGAATGGTCAGCAGGCCGATGACAGTGGCCGGGGTGATCTCGAAACCGACAAGGGCGTACACGCCTGCGGTGACGATGATGTCGAAGAACATCGTGGCCATGGCCGACATTGCCATATACCGCTCGTAGCGGATGGTGATGTAGATGGCCGCCAGGACCAGGAACACCGCGAGCGCGATGAGCGCCTTCTGGGTGATCTGCCCGCCCCAGGTCGACGACACCGCCGAATCGCTGATCGTCTGCGGGCTTGACTGGCCATCGGCCGAGTGGGGCTGGAAGGCCTCGTACAGCGCGGTGCGCAACTGTTCGGTCTGGGCGTTGGTCAGGGTCTCGGAGCGGACCTGCACCGTGGCGGAGTCACCGCTGCCGACCACCACAACCGACTCGGGGGATCTACCTAACGTCCTGCTGAAGACGTCTTCGACCCCGTTGGTCTCGATCGCGCCGTGTGCGCCCTGGGCGGGCAGCGACACCTTGGTGCCACCCTCGAAGTCGATGCCCAGGTTCAGCCCGCCGGTGAGAAGCCGAAACGCGATCGCCGCGATCGCCACGGCGACGATGGCGCCGCTGATGAGGAACCACAGCTTGCGTTTGCCGATGACCTCGAAGGCGCCCGTACCGGTGTAGAGCCGGACGAAGAATCCGTGCTGCGGCAGGGCCGAGGACGTGGACTCGATGCTCGGGGCCTCGACGGCACCGCTGCGTTCGTCGGTCGTGACCTCGTCGGTGACACTGTCGTTGACAGTGTCGTCGGTGACTGTGACGTCGGTGTCGGTCGTGTCCGTCTTGTCGTGCCGGTCGGCCATGCCTATTCCCGTCCCGCCGCCGCGTGGGACGCGGCCCGTCGTTCACGCGCGATCTGCTGCACGGCGCCGAGGCCGTTGTATACCGGCTTGGCCAGCACCGTCGACTTGGACGCCAGGTACACCAGTGGCCAGGTCACCAGGAACACGACGACGACGTCGAGGATGGTGGTCAGGCCCAGCGTGAAGGCGAAGCCCTTGACCTGACCGACCGCCAGGAAGTAGAGCACCACCGCCGCGAGGAACGTCACCGCGTTACCCGACACGATGGTCTTGCGGGCGCGGGCCCAACCTCGCGGTACCGCCGAGCGGAACGAGCGGCCCTCCCTGATCTCGTCCTTGATGCGTTCGAAGAACACCACGAAGGAGTCGGCCGTCATACCGATACCGATGATCAGACCGGCGATGCCTGCGAGGTCGAGGGTGTAGTTGATGTAGCGGCCCAGCAGCACCAGGATGCCGTACACCATCGCGCCGGATGCGACCAGCGACAGCGCCGTGAGCAGCCCCAGCACCCGGTAGTAGAGCAGCGAGTACAGCAGCACCGCGGCGAGCCCGATGGCGCCCGCGATCAGCCCCGCCCGCAGCGACGTCAGGCCCAGCGTGGCCGACACCGTCTCGGCTTCCGACGACTCGAAGGACAGCGGCAGCGAACCGTACTTGAGGACGTTGGCCAGCTCGCGGGACGAATCGGCAGTGAACTGCCCGGTGATCTGGGTGCGCCCGCCCGGGATCGCCTCCTGGATCGTGGGGGCGCTGACCACCCGCGAATCCAGCGTGAAGGCGGTCTGCGTGCCGACGTTGGCCGCGGTGAAGTCGGCCCACGTGGTCGCGGCGTCACCCTTGAACTGCAGGTCGACGACATACTCGCCGCGCTGCTGGTCGAGTCCGGACGTGGCGTTCTGGATCTGCTCACCGCTGATGATCGACGGTGCCAGCAGGTACACCGTCTCGCCGTCGGTGGAGCAGGTGATCAGTGGCAGCGTCGGGTCGTCGTTGCCCGCCAGCACGTCCTCGTCGCCGCAGCGGGTGGCCTGGTACTGAAGCGCGATCACCTGCACCGACTGGTCGGTGCTCTGCCGGATCTGCTTCTCCTGGGCGATGCGCTGCGCCAGATCCGCACGCGGGTTCGGCGCTCCCGGCGGCGCCTGTCCCGGGGGGCCGGGCTGACCGGGCTGGCCAGGCGCCGGTGACGGACTCGGCGCGGGCGCCGGTGACGGACTCGGCGGCGGCTGCTGTGGATACGGACGCGGCTGCGGCGCCGGCTGCTGTCCGGTGGGCGGCGCCTGCGGGGCTTGCCCGGCCGGGGCCTGCTGCGCGGGGGCCTGCCCCGGCGGGGCCGCAGGCGCACCGGGGACGCCCGGCGCCCCCGGCTGGCCCTGCGGCGCGCCGGCGGGCGGCTGCTCACCGCCGGGCTGCCTGGCCGGCATCGCATATGAGACGGGGCGGATGTAAAGCCGCGCGGTCTGGCCGAGGTTGCGGGCCTCGCTGCCGTCGTTGCCCGGCACCGTGATGACCAGGTTGTCACCGTCGATGACGACCTCGGAACCCGAGACGCCGAGCCCGTCGACGCGCGCGCTGATGATCTGCTGAGCCTGGTCGAGCGCTTCGCGCGTCGGCGGCGTCCCGTCGGGGGTGCGGGCGGTCAGCGTGACCCGGGTGCCGCCCTGCAGGTCGATTCCCAGCTTGGCTTCCGGTCGCTTGTTCCCGGTGAGGAACACCAAGAGATAGACGCCGATGAGAAGCACCAGGAAGAGCGTCAGGTAGCGCGCAGGGTGCACCGGCGTCGAAGTCGATGCCACGTTTGTAGGGTCTCCTCGAAGATCAGTTCGTCAGCACCGCAAAGGGTACGTGGTCACGCTGAGTTCGCAGCTACCAGTCTTTCTTCAACCGGTTGGGATCCGACGTGTCCTCGATCACCTCGGTGGCGCTCGGCGGCGGCTCCGCGATGCTGTCGAGGCTGTCCTCGTAGCCAGCACTGTCCAGGTCGGTGCCCGGCTCGATGCGGTCGCGCACCGCCAGCTTCATCCAGGTGGTCACCACACCGGGGGCGATTTCGAGGTCGACATTGTCGTCTGTGATTCCCTTGATGGTGCCCTGCAGACCCGAGGTGGTGTGCACCCGGTCACCGACCCTCAGTGAGTTTTGCAGGTCGATGGTGGCTTGCATCGCTTTCTTCTGCCGCCGCGACGCGAAGAACATGAACGCGCCCATGATGATGAGCAGGGGCAGGAAGATGACCAGATCCATGTCAGCAACTGTCTTTCGTATCGGGACTTGTGGTCACGGCACGCGCCGACCGCGCAGGGTCGCGGCGCCTCATAGTTGACTAGTGTGCCATTGCGGCAGCGCAGAGCCGAGTCCCCCGTCGATCGGGGCGTGCCCGCCCCGGTGCCGCCGCGGTGCCGCTTCGGTGTCGCTTCGGGGCCGCTTCGGCCGCCAATGAAGCCTCGGCCGAAGGGCCGCCACCGATACCGTCGGGTTCGCCCCGATCGGGCACGCAATCCATGGCGATGGCCGCTCGACGCGGTCGTTCACAGCCGGTTCGTATACCGCGGCGACTACGCTCTGGAAGCAGCCCGAAGCCCGCGCTGCCATCCATTGCAGGAGTCGATGTGCCCATCCTCGAGCAGAGCCGCTACCTCGCCACTCCCATCCCGGGCCCGAAATCACAGGCCCTGATCGACCGCAAGGCCACCGCCGTAGCCCGGGGCGTTGGCACCACGATGCCGGTGTACGCGGCCCGCGCGGGCGGTGGCATCGTCGAGGACGTCGACGGGAACCGGCTGATCGACCTCGGGTCGGGCATCGCCGTCACCACCATCGGCAACGCCGCGCCGAAGGTGGTCGACGCGGTGCGCGCGCAGGTCGCCGACTTCACCCACACGTGTTTCATGGTCACGCCGTATGAGGAGTACGTGGCGGTGTGCGAAGCGCTCAACCGGCTCACCCCCGTCGTAGGCGAGAAACGCTCCGCACTGTTCAACTCCGGTTCGGAAGCGGTCGAGAACGCGGTGAAGATCGCCCGTTCCTACACCCACAAGTCCGCGGTGGTCGCCTTCGACCACGCCTACCACGGCCGCACCAACCTGACGATGGCGCTCACCGCGAAGGTCATGCCCTACAAGCACGGGTTCGGCCCGTTCGCCCCGGAGATCTACCGGGCGCCCCTGTCCTACCCGTTCCACGACGCCGAGTTCGGCAAGGAGATGGCGACCGACGGCGAGCTCGCGGCCCGGCGGGCGCTGAACGTGATCGACAAGCAGGTCGGCGCGGAGAACCTCGCCGCGATCATCGTCGAGCCTATCCAGGGTGAGGGCGGGTTCATCGTGCCCGCCGACGGGTTCTTGCCCGCATTGCTGGACTGGAGCCGCAAGAACGGTGTGGTTTTCATCGCCGACGAGGTCCAGACCGGCTTCGCCCGCACGGGCGCGATGTTCGCCTGCGAGCACGAGGGGGTGGATCCCGATCTGATCGTCACGGCCAAGGGCATCGCCGACGGTCTGCCGCTGTCGGCGGTGACCGGGCGCGCCGAGATCATGGACGCCCCGCACGTCAGCGGCCTCGGCGGCACCTACGGCGGCAACCCCGTCGCCTGCGCGGCCGCGCTCGCCACCATCGCGACCATCGAATCCGAGGGCCTTGTCGAGCGCGCCCGCGAGATCGAGGCGCTGATGAAGGACCGGCTGGGCCGCATGCAGGCCGAGGACGAGCGTATCGGCGACGTCCGCGGCCGCGGCGCGATGATCGCGATGGAGCTGGTCAAACCCGGCACGACCGAACCCGACGCCGAGCTGACCAAGAAGCTGGCGACGGCCGCCCACACCGCAGGCGTCATCGTCCTCACCTGCGGGACCTACGGGAACGTGCTGCGCTTCCTACCGCCGCTGTCGATCAGCGACGACCTGCTCATCGACGCCCTCGACGTGCTGGCGCTCATCCTGGCCGACCTATAGCCCAGGTATAGCCCACGTACTTCCTCGTAGCCCACGTACTTCCCCGGTCCGGCAAGGCCGCATGCCGCGACGCGAGATCCACGTTCTGCAGACAAAACCCGAGAGTGGGCCTGCAATATGTCGATCTCGGCGCGGAACGGGCGGGGTGCGTCAGCGGTGGGCGAACCGGTCGCCGCCGCGGAACATGTCACGCCAGCTGCGACGGTGCCTGCTCTGGGCGGTGGGGATGACCTCGGTGCGTTGGTCGGGCATCGGCTCCGCGGTCGGCCGGGCGACGGGATAAGTCGTCGGTGCCGGCGCGACATCCACTGGTCGCTGGGCATAGGCCACGTCGCGGGCGGTCCGGACCGACAGCCGGCCCAGCGCTGCTGCGCCCAGGAACACGATGAGCGCGCCGAGCCCGGAGAAGTAGGTCAGTTCCAGCACCACCGTCTTAGCCGGAGTGGCCGCGACCGGCACGCCGATCTCGCCCATGACGAGCATCGACGCGAACGCGCGACCCACGATGAACCAGGCACCGGCGGCCACCGCGAGCCACGAGCCGAGCATCGCCGTCGCCCGGTTGCGAGACCTCAGCAGTAGCAAGCCGCCGAGCACCGCGACCGCGCCGGGCAGCACTTCCAGCCAGCCGCGCGCGTCCGTCCACACCCACGGCGTATCGGGCGAATAGGCGAAGTCCGCGTAGGGACCGACGAACGGGATCAGCGCACCCCACAGTCCCAGGACGATGATCAGGAAACCGCTGGCCGCTCCCCTGCTGCGGGGAATCCGCATCCGGCCACCGCGCACCCCGGTCCCGGCGTCGACGTCATTCATCACTGCCTCCTCTTTCGGATCCGGGGTACCCAGTCGCGGTACGGGCCTAACGCATGCCGTCCGGACAGGGAGACGCTGGTCACAGCGGCAGCCAAACGCGTTCGCGCGGAATAATGTTAGTTTTACTAACGTAGTTTTCTTCAGACGCTGCTTCGGGCGTCTCGACTTCAATCGATTCCCAGTGATTGCGAAGGTTCCGACGATGTCCACCAATACCCGTGAAGAGCGGCTCGACCGCCGCATCGCAGATCTGTATGCCACCGACCGCCAGTTCGCCGCGGCCAGGCCCGACGACACCGTCGCCGCCGCGCTCGATGAGCCCGGACTGAGTCTGGCCGAGATCGTGCGCACCGTGATGACGAGCTACGCCGACCGGCCCGCCGTTGGTCAGCGCGCGGCGCGTTTCGCCCAGGATCTGGCCACCGGCCGCACGTCGGCCGAGCTGCTGCCCGCGTTCGACACCATCACCTACGCCGAGCTGTGGGACCGGATCACCGCGGTCGGCGGCGGCTTGCGCGAGGACCCGGTACACCCCGGCGACCGAGTCGCGATCCTCGGATTCACCAGCATCGACTACACCGTGGTGGACATCGCGCTGATCGTGCTCGGCGCGGTCTCGGTGCCACTGCAGACCAGCGCTCCGGTCGCCCAGCTCCGGCCGATCCTGGCCGAGACGGAACCAACGCTGATTGCGTCGAGTATCGACTTCCTTTCCGACGCAGTCGAATTGATTCTGACCGGACACCGGCCCGCCAAGTTGGTGGTGTTCGACTTCCGACCGGAAGTCGATGACCACCGCGACGCGCTACGGACGGCACGGGAGCGGCTGGGCGACGACGTCGCGGTGGAAACCCTCGCGGACACGATCGCGCGGGCAGCCGGCGCCGGGTTCGCACCCGCGGCACCGGCCGAGGAGAATCCGTTGACGCTGCTGATCTACACGTCCGGGAGCACGGGCACGCCGAAGGGGGCGATGTACCCGGCAGGCAACGTCGCCAACATGTGGCGCGCCAGCGCGCGGGCGGCATGGACCGCCGAACGGAATGTGCTGCCGTCGATCGTGTTGAGCTTCATGCCGATGAGCCACGTCATGGGCCGTGGCATCCTGTACGGCTCGCTGGCCTCGGGCGGCACCGCCTATTTCGCCGCGCGCAGCGATCTGTCCACCTTCCTGGAAGACCTCGCGCTGACCCGGCCCACCCAGCTGAACTTCGTTCCGCGCATCTGGGACATGCTCTTTCAGGAGTTCCAGAGCGAGGTCGACCGGCGTCTCACCCCGGGATCCGACCGGACCGCGGTGGAAGACGAGGTGTTCACCGAGCAGCGCCGCGACCTGCTGGGCGGGCGGTTCGTCACCGCCCTGACGGGATCCGCGCCGATCTCACCCGAGATGAAGGCGTGGGTGGAGACCTACCTCGACATGCACCTGCTGGAGGCCTACGGGTCAACCGAGGCCGGCGCGGTGTATGTCGACGGCCAGGTGCGGCGCCCACCGGTGATCGACTACAAGCTGATCGACGTCCCCGATCTCGGCTATTTCCATACCGACCGGCCTCATCCCCGCGGTGAGCTGGTCGTCAAGACCGAGCACCTGTTTCCCGGCTACTACCGGCGGCCGGAGGTGACCGCGGAGATGTTCGACGCCGACGGGTACTACCGCACGGGCGACATCGTCGCCGAGGTCGGCCCGGATCGGCTGGAGTACCTCGACCGGCGCAACAACGTAGTCAAGCTGTCGCAGGGTGAGTTCGTCACGGTGTCCACACTGGAGGCCGCCTTCGGGGACAGCCCGCTGGTGCGCCAGATCTACCTGTACGGCAACAGCGCCCGCGCCTATCTGCTGGCCGTCGTCGTACCGACCGAGGACGCCCTCTCGCGTCACGATCCCGCCGGGCTCAAGGCACCGATCGCGGCATCCCTGCAGGAGCGGGCGGTCGCGGCCGGCCTTCAGTCTTACGAGATACCAAGGGATTTCATCGTCGAGCCGACGCCGTTCACACTGGAGAACGGACTCCTGACCGGGATCCGCAAGCTGGCAAGGCCCAAGCTCAAGGAGCACTACGGCGATCGGCTCGAGCGGCTCTACACGGAGCTGGCCGATGCCCAGGCCGACGAGCTGAGTGCGCTGCGGCGCGACGGCGCCGGCCTGCCGGCGCTCGAGGCGGTCACCCGTGCGGCGGGCGCGCTGCTCGGGGCCACCGCCGCCGACTTGCATCCCGACGCGCACTTCACGGATCTGGGCGGGGACTCGTTGTCGGCGTTGACCTTCGCCAACCTGCTGCACGAGATCTTCGGCGTCGACGTGCCGGTCGGCGTGATCGTCAGCCCGGCCAGCGACCTCGCGGCGCTGGTCGGCTATATCGAGGGCCAGCGGGCACCGGGTGCCACCCGCCCGACGTTCGCCACCGTGCACGGCCGGGACGCCACCGAGGTACATGCCGCCGACCTCACCCTCGACACGTTCATCGACGCGGCGACGCTGGCCGCCGCACCGTCGCTGCCGGGGCCTGCCGCCGAGGTGCGGACGGTGCTGCTGACCGGGGCGACCGGATTCCTGGGCCGGTATCTGGCGCTCGAGTGGCTCGAGCGGATGGAACTGGTCGGCGGCAAGGTCATCTGCCTGGTGCGGGCCAAGTCCGACGAGGATGCGCGCCGCCGCCTTGACGTCACCTTCGACAGCGGCGACCCCGCGCTGCTGCGGCACTACCGTGAGCTGGCCGCCGCGCATCTGGAGGTCCTCGCCGGCGACAAGGGCGAGCCGAATCTCGGTCTGGACCAACAGGACTGGCAGCGTCTCGCCGACACCGTCGACCTGATCGTCGACCCGGCCGCCCTCGTCAACCATGTCCTGCCCTACAGCCAGCTGTTCGGCCCCAATGCTCTTGGCACCGCGGAGCTCATCCGCATCGCGCTGACCACCAAGCTCAAGCCGTTCGTCTACGTGTCGACGATCGGGGTGGGCGCCGGGATCGAACCGTCCCGGTTCACCGAGGACGCGGATATCCGGCTGATCAGCCCAACCCGGCGTATCGACGACAGTTACGCCAACGGGTACGGGAACAGCAAGTGGGCCGGCGAGGTGCTGCTGCGCGAGGCCCACGATCTGTGCGGACTGCCGGTCTCGGTGTTCCGCTGCGACATGATCATGGCCGACACCGGCTACTCCGGGCAGCTCAACGTGCCGGACATGTTCACCCGGCTGATGCTGAGCCTGGTCGCCACCGGGATCGCTCCGGCTTCGTTCTACGAGTTCGACGCGGACGGCATGCGCCAGCGCGCCCACTACGACGGGCTGCCCGTGGAGTTCATCGCCGAGGCGATCTCCGAGTTGGGCGCACGGGTCGTGGCCGGGTTCGAGACCTACCACGTGATGAACCCGCACGACGACGGCATCGGGCTCGACGAGTTCGTGGACTGGCTGAACGCGGCCGGGTACCCGATCGAGCGGATCGAGGACTACGGCGACTGGCTGGCGCGGTTCGAGACGGCGCTGCGGGCGCTGCCCGACAGGCAGCGGCAGGCCTCCTTGCTGCCGCTGCTGCACAACTACCGGCACCCGCAGCGTCCGCTGCGCGGATCGATGGCGCCGACGGAGCGGTTCCGGGCGGCGGTGCAGGAGGCCAAGATCGGGCCCGATTCCGAGAACCCCGACATCCCGCACCTCGCCACGCCGGTGATCGTCAAGTACGTCACCGACCTGCAGCAGCTCGGGCTGCTGTAGTCATCGCGGGTGTGAAGCCACGGCGAGGTTCCGCCCGGAATCTGGCCGTGGCTTCACATTCGGAGCGTTCAGATGAGGGCGATCACCAACAGGACGATCGCGATGACCGGGAACAGGCCCTGGACGACCGCCGAACGCGCCTTGCCCGGCGCGGATGCCAGCAGCACGATGGCCGCGGCGGCCATCGATCCCACCCCGGCGAACACCAGTGCGGCGCCGACCGCGTTGTGCCCCAATGCGATACCGACGACACCGACCGCGGTCACGATCGCCAGGAACAGGTTGTAGAAGCCCTGGTTGAAGGCGAGCAGTTTAGTGGTCTCCGCCTCCTCGCGGGTGGTGCCGAACGTCGCCCGGGTTCGCGGCGCCGTCCATTGCAGCGATTCCAGCACGAAGATGTACACGTGCAGCAACGCCGCCAGCCCGGCGAACGCCAATCCTGCGGTAATCACTGACGCATCAAGCCCTTTCCTATTCGAACAGCCCCGGCTGGCCCAGCGCGCTCACACCGCTGGGAGGGGCCAGGCCGAGGTGCGTCCACGCGAGGGCCGTTGCGACACGGCCGCGAGGGGTGCGAGCGATCATCCCGGCGCGCACGAGGAACGGCTCGCAAACCTCTTCGACAGTGGTCGGCTCCTCGCCGACGGCCACTGCCAGCGTGGACACCCCGACCGGTCCCCCGCCGAAACTGCGGGTCAGAGCCGAGATGACCGCGCGGTCGAGACGGTCAAGGCCGAGTTCGTCGACGTCGTACACCTCCAGCGCCGCCTTGGCGATGTCACGGGTGATGATCCCGTCGGCGCGGACTTCCGCGTAATCACGGACCCGGCGCAACAGCCGGTTGGCGATGCGCGGGGTGCCCCGCGACCTCATGGCGATCTCCGCGCCCGCCTCGGCGCCGAGCTCGATACCGAGGATGCCGGCCGAGCGGGCCAGGACTCGTTCCAGTTCGGCGGGCTCGTAGAAGTCCATATGGGCGGTGAAACCGAAGCGGTCGCGCAGCGGTCCCGTCAGTGCGCCGGAGCGGGTGGTCGCACCGACGAGGGTGAACGGCGCGACCTCGAGCGGTATCGACGTCGCTCCAGGGCCCTTGCCGACCACGACGTCGACGCGGAAATCCTCCATGGCCAGGTAGAGCATCTCCTCGGCAGGCCGAGCAATGCGGTGGATCTCGTCGATGAACAGCACGTCGTGCTCGACGAGGTTGGACAGCATCGCGGCGAGATCGCCTGCTCGTTCCAGCGCGGGACCGGACGTGACCCGCAGCGACGAGCCGAGTTCGGCGGCGATGATCATGGCCAGCGACGTCTTGCCCAGCCCGGGCGGACCGGACAGCAGGATGTGATCCGGTGTGCCGCCGCGGTTCTTGGCGCCCTCGATGACCAGCTGCAGCTGCTCACGCACGCGCGGCTGTCCGATGAACTCCCCGAGCGAGCGCGGTCGGAGGCTGGCGTCGATGTCGCCCTCACCGACCGTCAGCGCCGGCGAAACGTCACGCTCCTCCGGCGGATCGTCGTCCTCGAACCGGCTCATCTGTTCTTCCCCAACAGGTTCAGTGCCGCACGTAGCGCGCCCGACGTGGTCGCGTCGGCATCGGCGGCGAGCACCTTATCCGTCGCCTCCTCCGCCGCCTTGGCCGCAAAGCCTAGGCCTACAAGGGCGTCCACGACCGGACCGCGCACCGCGTGACCGTTGACCGCCGTATGCCCTGCGGTCGTGACGACGGACCCGATCTTGTCCCGCAGCTCCAGCACCAGACGTTCGGCGCCGCGCTTTCCGATGCCGGGTACCCGGGTCAGCGCGGTGACGTCGCCCTCGGCGAGGGCCTGCCGTAGCGTGGCAGCGTCGTAGACCGCCAGGGTCGCCATGGCGATTTTCGGGCCCACCCCGGAGACACCCAGCAAGGTCAGGAACAGGTCGCGGGCCTCGACGTCGGCGAACCCGTACAGCGTCATCGAGTCCTCGCGCACGATCATCGCGGTGATCAGGCGCGCCTCGGTCCCCCGCCTCAGGGTGGCCAGCGTCGACGGGGTCGCCATCACCTTGTAGCCCACGCCCGCTGCCTCGATGACGGTGTGATCGAGCGCGATGTCGAGCACTTCCCCACGCACCGACGCGATCATGGGCGCGCCGCCTTGAGCTTGGCCCGATAGGCGCGCCGCTGTTCGGCGGCCAACGCCTCGGCCTGGGCCATCCGCGCGATCATCGGCGCCCGCCAGCAGTGGCAGATCGCAAGCGCGAGCGCGTCGGCAGCATCGGCCGGTGTCGGTTTCTGTTGCAGGGCAAGGATTTTGGTCACCATCGCGGTGACCTGGGCCTTGTCGGCACGGCCGTTGCCGGTGACCGCGGCCTTGACCTCGCTCGGAGTGTGGAAGTGCACGTCGATATTGCGCCGTGCCGCGGCCAGCGCGATCACTCCACCCGCCTGCGCGGTGCCCATCGCCGTGTTCGCGTTCTGGTTCGAGAACACCCGCTCGACGGCGAGGACATCGGGTCGGTGGGTGTCCATCCAGTACTCCGCAGTGTCGCTGATGGCCAGCAGCCGCTTGGATAGCGGTTCGTCGGACGGGGTGCGGACGACGTCGACGTCGAGCGCGATGACCTGTCTGCCGCGGCCGCTCTCGATCACCGACAGCCCGCAGCGCGTCAACCCCGGGTCGACACCCATCACGCGCACGCTGCGGCCTCCCTGTCTGCGAACAACTGTTCGACACCTTAGCGGCGCGCAGCGACAAGCAGGCGCAGGACACACCCCGGCGATTCGACGATTTCGCCGTTCACAGCACGACCGGGCGCCCGAAGGCGCGGTCATCACGCACGCGGCCGTGCGCGCGAACACCGACCAGCTCATCGCGATCGTGCGGACCTCCCCGGACGACCGCTTCCAGATCGTGGCGCCGGTGTACCACGCCGCCGCCGCCATCAACGTCTTCAACACCGTCGATACCGGCGGCACGCTGGTCATCATGGAGGACTTCGACCCGCAGGCGGTTTTCCGGGCGCTCGACGAAGACCGCATCACCGCAACCATTCTGGTCCCGGCCATGATCCAAGCCTGCCTGGTCGCGGCCGCCGATGTGGAGGATCGCTCGTAGGACCGCCTCCGGTACACCGGCTACGGCGGTTCACCGATCGCGGTCGATACACTGCGCAGCGCGATCAAGGTGTTCGGCTGCGAGTTCGGGCAAGGATACGGGATGACCGAGGCCACAGCGGTTCTCACCGGCATGATGCCGAGAGACCACGACCGGGCTCCGGCCGGTGCGCCCGACCTGCTGCTGTCGTGCGGACGGCCGTTGCCCGCGGACCGCAATTGATGCGCGGCTACTGGAATCGGCCGGAAGCGACCGAACAGGCTCTGCACGGGGATTGGCTGCACCCGGGGACGCCGGACTTGTCGACGCCGACGGCTTCGTCTACGTCGAGCACCGGGTCAAGGACATGATCTCTCCGGTGGGGAGAACATCTATCCCGTGTTCGGCACATTGTTCAGCAGCGGGCGGTACTCGTCCCGCCGAGTCGACGACCTCGGTGCTAGCCGGCGAGTAGCCCGTCGATCTGGTTGATCGCCTCAGTCGCGCCCTCGATGACGCCCATGTCGAGGACCTTCTGCAGTCCCTCGGCGGTCTCGTACGTACTCACGAACACCGCCCGGGTGTGCCCCGCGACATCGGTGAACGTGTAGATATTGGTCGAAACCGGCATGGCCTCATCGGGATTGAAATCCTCGTCGGCAAAACCGTCCTTGAACGAGAACCCGTTGGGTTCGTCGACCGCGAAGATCTCCCAGTAGCCCGGATACTTCTCGCCCTGCGGGCCGGTCATGAAGTAGGTGACCCGACCGCCGGGCGTAAGACTGTGGTCGACCACCGTCGCCGGGTATTCCGGTGGCCCCCAGATCTTTTCGAGCTGACGCGGATCGGCGTAGATCTGCCAGACCCGCGCTTTCGGTGCGTCGAACTCGGCAGTGATCGTGAGGGTTCGGGTATCGACGTCGTGGGTGACATCGGTAACGGGCATGGTCAGTCCTCCTGCGGGGGTTGTTCGGTTGCCAGTAGGTCGTCGATACGCGCTACCCGGCCGCGCCAGACGAGCTCGAGCTCGGCCAGCATCGCCGACACCGCACGCACGGCTTCCACCTCGCCACTGGCGAGTTGCTCACGGCCCCTGCGCTTTTTGGCGAGGAGGCCGGCGCGTTCCAGTACGGCGACGTGTTTCTGCACCGCGGCGAAACTCATGTCGTAGTTCGCCGCCAACGTCGTGACCGAACACGCACTGCTCAGCACCCGGCGCATGATGTCGCGCCGCGTGCGGTCGGACAGCGCGTGGAACAGGGCGTCGGCCCTTTCCTCGCTGGTGTCGATCACACCGCCAACATACAACCGAATGGTTGTATGTTGCAAGCCCCGGTTCCCCGGATCACGGGCTCGCTGACCACCCCGCCGTCGTAGTCATCGCGCGCAGCACGCAGGAGGCGATCGTCGTCAACCTCGACCGGCTGTACCCGCCCTGACCCGGCCCGGGGGGCCGGCATCCTCGACCGCCAGCGCGATCCCGCGATACGGCACAGCGAGCGCGCGGCCCGCCGCCAGCAGGGGTTCGGTGCTGCGCAATGCCCTGGCCAGTACGAACGCACCTTCAAGAGCGCCCACCAGCGCGACGGTCACCTCCCGCGCCGCGTCAGGGTCCAGCCCCCGCCCGACGAAGTACGCGGTGCCGCCGTCCAACCAGGCGCCGATGACCTCCGCCGCCGTCACTCGCAGGTCTTCGACGGTGCCGGCGGTTTCGGCGGCGACGCTGGCGACCGGGCACATGTTGACGAATCCGGTGCCCGCCATGTCTTCGGCCGCCTCGGTGAAGACCGCCTCGATGGCCGCCCCGAGATCCGTGTGCGGGTCGACCAGCGCCGGAATCAGCTGACCGTAGGCCGTGCCCGCGCTGATGAGCGCCTCGCGCGCAATCTGTAGCTTGCCGCCGGGAAAGTGGTGGTAGAGCGAGCCGATCGGCGCACCCGACGCGGCGACGATGTCCTTCATGACCACCGCGCCATAACCCTTGTGGCGCATGAGCTCGGCCGCGGCAGTCAGGATCGCTTCCCGGGTTGACCGTGCCATGCCGCCTCCGATCGACGTTTAGAGCCACGATTCTAGAACCGGCGTTCTGGCCGGCGGCATCCAGTCACCGCGGCACTGCCCCGATACGCCCGGGGACTGGGACTGCCTTGTGATCACAACGCGCGGCGCGCATACTAGAGCAAACGTTCTAGAGCCGTAGTTCTAGAAGCGGTCAGAAACGACATCGGAGGCTCACGTGCCGTCCATCGAGATCACCGCCGGAACCATCGAATACCGGGAAGAGGGCGACACGGACGGCCCGCCGGTCGTCCTGCTGCACGGACTCCTGATGAACGACGCGCAATGGGACCTCGCGCTGCCACACCTACCGCCGGGGTTCCGCTACCTGCTGCCGGTGCTGCCACTGGGCGGCCACCGCGTGCCGATGCGCGAGGACGCCGACCTCACGATGCGCGGGATGGTTGGCATCGTCGCAGACATGCTCGACGCGCTCGAACTCGACGACGTCACCCTGGTGGTCACCGATTGGGGCGGGCCGCTGTTCCTCACCGACATCGGCCGCGATAAGCGCGTCGCTCGCCTGGTCATCTGCCCGGCGGAGGCGTTCGACAACTTCCCGCCCGGATTGCCGGGAAAGATCACCAAGCTGGCGACGCTGACCATCGGAACCGCCGGACTCGCCATGCGCCAACTGCGGGTCCCCTGGCTGCGCGACCGCTGGTTCATGCTCGGACTGATGGCTAAGTATCCTGTGCCACAACATATTGCGGACTCCTGGCTGGCGCCGGGCATCGATGATGCGCGGATCCGCCGCGACCTGCTGCGCTACGCACACACCCGCCTCGACAGGGCCGACTTGATCCGCGCCACCGAACGGCTGACCGGTTTCGGCGGCGACACGCTGGTGCTGTGGAGTCACAACCGCGTCATGCCCGACGAGCATGCCCGCAGGCTGACGCGGCTCACGAATGCCACACTGCGCTACGTCGACGACGCCTCGGTGCTGATCATGCTGGACCAGCCCGAGCGCACCGCCCGCGCGATCGGGGCATTCCTGCGGGCCACGTAACAGCGGCCACGGTTGTTCACGATCCTCGTCGCCGACTCGGCGATGGCGGTGCGCCTCGGCTCGTTCGCCGGGGCAGCACCGCCAGTTCCCTTGGTGCGGAGCTAATTTCAGTCCTCGTCGAGCTGTGCCGCGACATCGTCGGGGATGTCGACGTTCGTGTAGACGTCCTGTACGTCGTCGCTGTCTTCGAGCGCGTCGATGAGCTTGAGCACCTTGCGGGCGCCGTCCAGATCGACGGGCACGGTCACCGACGGCTGGAAGCTGGCCTCGGCCGAGTCGTAGTCGATGCCGGCGTCCTGCAGCGCGGTGCGAACCGCGACCAGATCGGTCGGCTCGCAGATCACCTCGAACGCATCGTCGAGATCGTTGACCTCCTCGGCGCCCGCCTCGAGCACCGCCAGCAGCACGTCGTCTTCGGACAGACCGTTCTTGTCCAGGGTGACCATGCCCTTACGGGCGAACAGGTAGGAGACCGAACCGGGGTCGGCCATGCTGCCGCCGTTGCGGGTCATCGCGACGCGCACCTCACCGGCGGCCCGGTTGCGGTTGTCGGTGAGGCACTCGATGAGCACGGCCACACCGTTGGGCCCGTAGCCCTCGTACATGATGGTCTGCCAGTCGGCGCCGCCCGCCTCCTCACCGGCGCCGCGCTTGCGGGCACGCTCGATGTTGTCGTTCGGCACCGAGGTCTTCTTGGCCTTCTGGATCGCGTCGTAGAGCGTCGGGTTTCCCCCCGGGTCACCGCCACCGGTGCGGGCCGCGACCTCGATGTTCTTGATCAGACGCGCGAACTCCTTGCCGCGCCGGGCGTCCTTGACGGCCTTCTGATGCTTGGTGGTGGCCCACTTGGAATGGCCGCTCATGCCCTACGTACCTCTTTCACTGACTTCCAGTCCAGATGACGAGTCTACGTGCCGGTACGCGTTCGACCGAACCGCGCCGACCTCCCCAGCCCAGTGATTTCGGCGCGGTTATCGACGCTCAGCGCACGAAAGCGCGCCGAAATCACGCCAGGGACGGGACCATGGCCTCCACCAGGTGAGGCCCGGGCTCGGCGAACGCGGCGGCCAGCGCGGCGGCAAACTCCTCGCACGTGGTGGCCCGGCGCGCCGGCACCCCCATGCCTTCGGCCAGCTTGACGAAGTCCAGCCGCGGCCTGGTCAGGTCGAACAGCTGTGAAGCGGCCGGGCCGACCGTGCCGGCGTTCACCCGTTTGAGTTCCAGCCGCAGGATGTCGTACGCGCCATTGTTGAAGATCACCGTTGTCACGTCGAGGCCTTCGCGGGCCTGGGTCCACAGCGCCGAGACGGTGTACATCGCCGAACCGTCGGCCTGCAGGGACAGCACCGGCCGCTGCGGGGCCGCGACGGCGGCGCCGACCGCCGCGGGCATCCCGTAGCCGATCGCGCCGCCGGTCACCGTCAACCAATCGTGTTGCGGTGCACCGGCCGTCGGTCCGGTCAGCACGACGCTGGCGGTCAGCGACTCGTCGACGACGATCGCATCCTCAGGCAGCAGCGCGCCCACCACCTCGGCGAGGACGGCCGAGTTCAGCGGTCCGCTCGGCAGCGCTGGCCGCATCAGCGGATTCGCCGGTACCGGCACCCCAGGCGCCACGGTCTCCGCCAGTGCCGCAAGGGCCGCCGCCGCACCGCGCGGCCCGGCCAGCGTGTGCACCTGACAGCCCGGCGGAACAAGGTCGCTGGGACGACCGGGGTAGCCGAAAAACGAGACCGGCGACCGGGCACCGGCCAGAATCAGGTGTTCGGTGCCCGCCAGCTGCTGCTCGGCGCCCTCGGCGAAGTAGGCCAGCTTCTCGATGCGCGGAATGCCCGCCCCGCGCGTCCACCGCGTCGGGAAGGTCTCGCACAACCAGTTCGCTGCGGTCTGCGCGCAGATGCGCCCACCGTCGCGCATCCCCTCCGCCCCGGCTGCGTCACCACCGAGCAACAGCATCGTGCGTTGCCCGCCGCGCAACACCGCGGCGGCGGCCTCAACTGCATCCGTGTCGATCGGCGCGGGCGACGCCGCGGCAGGCGGGTCGGCCGGTTGCCCGCCGTCACTCCATGACACGTCGGCGGGCAGGATGAGGGTGGCGATCCCACCCTTGGCGGTGGCGTGCCCGATCGCCGAGGCGGTGTCAGCGCCGATGTCGGCGGGCCGCCCCGTCCTGCGCACCCAACCCGACACCGTGCCTGCCAGCGCGTCGATATCGGACTCCAGCGGGGCATCGAACGGCTTGTGGAACAGTGCGTGGTCCCCGACCACGACGACCATGGGAACGCCCGCGCGGCGGGCGTTGTGCAGGTTGGCCATCCCATTGCCCAGGCCCGGCCCCAGATGCAGCAGCACCCCGGCCGGACGACCGGCGATCCGCGCGTAGCCGTCGGCGGCGCCCGTCGCCACCCCCTCGAAAAGTGCCAGCACTCCCCGCATTTCGGGCACGGCATCCAGCGCAGCCACGAAATGCATCTCCGAGGTACCCGGATTGGCGAAGCAGACGTCCACGCCACCGGCCAGCAGCGTGCGCGTCATCGCCTCGGCGCCGGTCATCGGCGATTTCGGCGCGCTTATCGACGCTGAGCGCACGTCAGCGCGCCGAATTCACGTGGTCGACGAACAGCGCGTGGATGCGGCGATCACCGGTCATCTCCGGATGGAATGCCGTCGCCAGCATCGGGCCCTGCCGCACCGCGACGATGTGGGCGCCGGCGCGTGCGAGCACCTCGACGTCGGGCCCAACCCGCTCCACCCATGGGGCGCGGATGAACACGGCGTGCACCGGGCTGTTCAGCCCCTCGAAGGCGATGTCACCCTCGAACGAATCCACCTGGCGCCCAAAGGCATTACGCCGCACCGTCATATCGATCGCGTTCAGCGGGCTGGCCTGGCGGCCCGCCGCGCCCGCATCAAGGATCTCACTGGCCAATAGGATCATGCCCGCACAGGAGCCATAGGCGGGCATACCGTCGGCGAGCCGGGCGCGCAGCGGTTCGAGCAGTTCGAACTCGCGCAGCAGGTGGCTCATGGCGGTGGACTCCCCGCCGGGGATGACCAGGGCATCAACGGATTCGAGCTCGCCGAGGCGGCGAACCGTCGACGCCTCGGCCCCCGCGGCGCGCAGCGCGGCCAGGTGTTCGCGGGTGTCCCCCTGGAGAGCCAGCACACCGACGTGCGGGGCGGAGCCCCCGCTCACGGGACCGGCGGCGTGAAATCGCGCTGGTAGCGGGTCAATCCCTCCTGCACCACCGCCGCCACCATCTCGCCGTATTGGTTGTAGATCTTGCCCTGCGTCAGCGCACGACCACCGCAGGCCGACGGCGAGGACTGGTCGTAGAGCAGCCATTCATCGGCCCGGAACGGCCGCATGAACCACATCGCATGATCCAGCGACGCCACCTGCAGATGGTCCGTCTCCTGCGGATGGACCGACCACGCGGTCCCGAGCAGCGTCAGATCGCTCATGTAGGCCAGCGCGCAGATGTGCAGCACCGGATCGTCGGGCAGGGGGTCACGGTGTCGGAACCAGACCTGCTGCTGGGCGGCCTTGCCGGGATCGCGCGTGATCTGGTGGTGGGGCACCCGGCGCAGATCCCATTCCTGGAACGCCTTGAACGCCTCCGCGTCGAACGCCTTCATGCTGGTGACACCGGGCACGTCGGCTGGCTCGGGGGTCGGCGGCATCGTGTCCTGGTGGTGGATCCCGCTCTGGTCGGTTTGGAACGAGGCCGACATGTGGAAGATCGTCTCGCCGTGCTGCACCGCGCTGACCTGCCGCGTGCAGAACGATCCGCCGTCGCGCACCCGCTCGACCAGATACACGGTGGGCGTCTTGGGGTCACCCGGGCGCAGGAAGTAGCCGTGCAGCGAATGGACCAGAAAGGGCGGGTCGACCGTGCGAACCGCCGACACCAGCGCCTGACCGGCGACGTGGCCGCCGAAGGTGCGCTGTGCCGTCTTCGATTGGAGGCTGAACACACTCCCGCGGTAGATATTGACCTCGAGCTGCTCGAGATCGAGTATCTGCTCGATAGCCACTCGAAGAAACTACTACCAGCCTCGTTCCGCCAACCGATGCGGCTGGGCGATCTCCTCCACGTTGATGCCGACCATCGCCTCGCCGAGCCCGCGGGACACCTTGGCCAGCACGTCGGGATCGTCGTAGAACGTGGTCGCCTTGACGATCGCGGCGGCCCGCGCCGCGGGATCCCCGGACTTGAAAATTCCCGAGCCGACGAATACGCCCTCGGCGCCGAGCTGCATCATCATCGCCGCGTCGGCCGGGGTGGCGATCCCACCCGCGGTGAACAGCGTCACCGGTAGCTTGCCCGCCCTGGCCACCTCGGCGACCAGCTCGTAGGGTGCCTGCAGCTCCTTGGCCGCCACATACAGCTCATCCTCGGACAGCGACGTCAACCGGCGGATCTCGCCGCCGATCTGGCGCATATGCGTGGTCGCATTGGATACGTCGCCGGTGCCGGCCTCACCCTTGGATCGGATCATCGCGGCGCCCTCGGTGATCCGCCGCAGCGCCTCGCCCAGGTTGGTCGCACCGCACACGAACGGCACGGTGAACTTCCACTTGTCGATGTGATTCTCGTAGTCGGCGGGGGTGAGCACCTCGGATTCGTCGACGTAGTCGACGCCGAGGCTCTGCAGGATCTGCGCCTCCACGAAGTGGCCGATCCGCGCCTTGGCCATCACCGGAATGGTGACCGCCGAAATGATGCCCTCGATCATGTCGGGGTCGCTCATCCGCGACACCCCGCCCTGAGCCCTGATGTCGGCGGGCACCCGCTCGAGTGCCATCACCGCAACCGCGCCAGCGGCCTCGGCGATCCGAGCCTGCTCCGGCGTGACGACGTCCATGATGACGCCGCCCTTGAGCATCTCCGCCATACCGCGTTTCACCCGCGCGGTACCGGTCTGGTTGGTGTTGGCCGACCCGTTCTGCCCGACGGTATCCACAGCTATCTCCTCCACAGTGCGACCAATCCAGTCTAGTGGGGCCGCAAAATCAAATTGATCCGCAGCTCACCGGATGGACTGCACCGGCCGCGCCCCCGTGTCTGTCAGCCCGTTGGCCAGCCTGTTGGCCTCGGCGAGCAGTTCGCCGAGCTGAAGCGGATAGACGGTTTCCCCGCCGTCGGCCAGCGCGGCAATCGTCTCGGCGTCACACCACCGGTGACCGTGAATGTACCGGCGTTCCAGGGCGGTTTGACCCGACGGCGACGGATCGAACCGCCGGGTGCGGTGGATGAAGAACATCTCCTCGCTGCGGATGACGGTCGCATTGAACTCGAAGATCGCCTCGCGCCGCCACACCGGCCCGATCATGTCGACCGCCGTCGCGTGCAGCCCGGTCTCCTCCGCGAGTTCCCGCGCAGCGGCCTGCGGGAGGCTCTCACCCTCCTGAACCGCACCGCCGACGGTGAACCACCAGCGCGGCGCCTCGCCGGGATCGGCGGCAGGATCCGATCCGCACAGCAGCAGCACCGCACCCTCGCCGTCGAGCAGCACCACGCGCGCCGACGTTCGCCAGTCCCCCGGGACGTCGTCATGCCGCGGGTCGGCGGGTGAGGAGGGCCACGCGGAAGCACGCTCGACGATCTCGAAGTAGCTGGGTAGCGGCGCGGTGCCGCCCAGCCGCAGGATCCGCACCGCCGGCCGCTCCCGCAGCGCCAGGGTGTCGCGGACGGCGTCGTTGTGGAACCGGCGGGCCAGCAGCACCCTGGCCTCCGCGTCGGCCATCTCCGCGACCAGCGGCAGCGGCAACGACCCGGGCTCGACGTGGGCCAGCGCGGCGGACAGTTCGTTCTCGGCACTCTCCCGCGCCGCCCGCGGCGCCCGTTCGGCGGCGTCGGCCAACGCGGCCAGCCGCCTGCCTTGCGGCCCGCTGCCGAAGGCATCCACGGCGACCGCGCGCGCCACGACGGCGCGCCGAGCCAGTGCGCCGTCGAGCGCCTGCCAGGACAGGTCGTAGCGGACGTGCAGCCGGTCGAGCCGGTTGGCGGTCTGGAAGGCCCACCCGCCGACCAGCACCACCAGGGCGACGAGCACCATCAGTGCGATCACGACGACCCAAGTGATCATGCGACTACTGCGATCATCATGCGTCCCAGGTAGTCACTAGCTGGCCACCTGGACCTTCGCGCCGGATCCCGCGACGGTCTCGTAGACCCGCATGATCTGACGGGCCACCACCGACCAGTCGTAGCGACGCACCTCCGCCGTCGCCGCCTCGATGTACCGTCCCCGGGCGACGTCGTTATCCAGCAGCTCGATGAGGCCTGCGGCCAGAGCGGCGGAATCGTCGACCGCGACCAGCAGACCCGCCCTGCCGTCCACCAGCACCCGCCGGAACGCGTCGAGGTCGCTGGCCACCACCGCGGTGCCTGCTGCCATCGCCTCGACCAGCACGATGCCGAAGCTCTCCCCGCCGATGTTGGGCGCGCAGTACACGTCGGCGCTGCGCATCGCCGACGCCTTCGTGGCGTCGTCGGCCTGCCCCAGGAAATGCAGGTGCTTCGCCAGGTCGCCGGCCTTCTCGCGCAGCTCGTCCTCGTCCCCGCGGCCCACGATCAACAGCTCGATGTCCGGATATCGCTCGACCAGCGACGGCAGGGCGCCGAGGAGGACGGCCATACCCTTGCGCGGTTCGTCGAACCGGCCGAGGAAGAGCACCGACCTGCCCGGCCGCGGGTAACCGTCGAGCCGGGACGCCGAGGCGAACGATGCGACGTCGACGCCGTTGGGAATCTCCACCGCGTCGGAGCCGAGGGCCTCCATCTGCCAGCGCCTGGCCAGATCCGACACCGCGATGCGGCCGACGATCTTCTCGTGATAGGGCCGCAGAATGCCCTGGAACACCGACAGCGTCAGCGATTTGGTCGTGGAGGTGTGGAAAGTCGCGACGATCGGGCCCTCGGCGGCCTGCAGCGCCAGCATCGACAGACTCGGCGCGTTGGGCTCGTGCAGATGCAGTACGTCGAAGTCACCTTCGGCCAGCCATTTCTTCACCTTGCGGTGTGTGGCCGGGCCGAAGCGCAGCCGCGCCACCGAGCCGTTGTAAGGGATGGGCACCGCCTTGCCGCCCGACACGACGTAGTCGGGCAGATCGGCTCCCTGCGAGGACGGGGCCAGCACGCTGACGTAGTGGCCGCGCGCCCGCATCACCTCTGCCAGCTGCAGGACGTGGGACTGGACACCGCCTGGCACATCGAAGGAGTAGGGGCACACCATGCCGATCCTCATGGCGCGGATCCCGCGTCGTCGAGGCGCGCGCGCCGCTCGTCGGACAGATCGGCCAGCCACTGCGGCTGCAGCATGTGCCAGTCGGCAGGATGGGCGGCGATGTTGACGGCGAATCGGTCGGCCAGTGCCTGGGTGACGGCAGCGACGTCGCCCGACCCAGTGTCCAGCTGCGGGTAGACCCGGGTGCCCCAGCCGTCGCCGTCGAACCAGCAGTGCGCGGGGAACAGCGCGGCGCCTGTCGCGATTGCCAGTTTCGCCGGGCCCGCGGGCATCCGCGTCGGCTCGCCGAAGAAATCGACCTGCACACCGGTGCGGGACAGATCGCGCTCGGCCATCAGGCAAACCACCCGGTTGTCCCGAAGCCGCTCGCACAGCACGTCATACGGTGGCCGCTCGCCTCCGGAATGCGGAAGCACCTCAAAGCCCAGACTCTCCCGGTAAGCGATGAACCGGTTGTACATCGACTCCGGTTTGAGACGTTCGGCCACCGTGGTGAACTCGCCGTAGTTCTGCGTCAGCCACACTCCGGCCATGTCCCAGTTGCCGCTGTGCGGCAGCGCGAGCACCGCGCCCCTGCCGTTCTCAAGCGCAGCCCAGACGAACTCGATGTCGAGGACCGCCAGCTCTTCACCCAGTTTCTCGTGATCCATCGTCGGCAACCGGAACGCCTCCCGCCAGTATCGGGCGTAAGAGGCCAGCGAAGCATGAATGAGGCTGTTCGGCACCTCATCGGGTGTGAGCCCGATAACCCTGGCCAGGTTCTTCCGCAGCTGGGCGGGCCCTCCGCCGCGCGACGCGTACACCGCCCCGGCGTCGAATGCGCCGCGAGCGACCACGTCCGGTACCGCGCGGACCAGTTGCCAGCCCGCGGCGTAGCCCCAGCCGGTCAGATATCCGCCCCAGTCGGTCAGGTGCTCCCCGATCCCGATACGGCTGGTCCAGTTCACGGACCGCTCGTCTCGGGCTTCTCGCGGGGGTCGGCTCCGTCGCGGCCGGGTGTCTCCGGGGTGGCAGGCGACGGCAGCGGGTCCATCGCGGCCGGTGAGGTCCGCACGCTGTGCAGCCGCTGCAGCAGGGTGACGATGCTGGCCAGCGCCAGCCCCCACATCGCGACATGCAAGGCCCATGGCATCGGGAAGAACGGCAGATCCGAGAGCCCTGCGCCGACCAGCGCGATGACGAGTCGCTCGGGCCGTTCGATGATGCCGCCGTCACCGCGCAACCCGCTGGCCTCGGCGCGGGCCTTGATGTAGGAGATCACCTGCGAGCTGACCAGGCAGATCATCGTGGCCACCACCAGCGAGGTGCTGCCAAGTCCGAATGCGGCCCACCACAGCAGCCCGCAGAAGATCGCGCCGTCGCTGATGCGGTCGCACGTGGCGTCCAGAACCGCGCCGAATCTGGTACCGCCACCGCGTTCCCGCGCCATGGCGCCGTCGAGCATGTCGGCGATCACGAAGAATCCGACCACCAGCCAGCCCACGAACAGCTGCCCGACCGGGAACAGGGTCAGTGCGGCGATGACCGATCCGGCCGTCCCGAGGATCGTGATGCTGTCGGGGGTAAACCCGGCGCGCAGCGCGGCGCGGGCAAGCGGCTTGGAGAGTTTGGTGTAGGCCGCCCGGGTCATCAGGTAGAAGTTGCTCAGCGCTCCGCCCCCCGGTGCGGGGGCCGGCCCGCCTGGTCGGCCCATCCCTCGGCGATCAGCGCGCGGGTGTCGCGCAGCAGCTGCGGGATGATCTTGGTTTCGCTGATCAGGGTGATGAAGTTCGCATCGCCGCTCCAGCGCGGTACGACGTGCATGTGCAGGTGCTCGGCCAGCGAGCCGCCCGCCGACTTGCCCAAGTTGAGCCCCACATTGAAGCCGTCGGGGCGCGAAACGGCCTTGATCACGCGGATCGAGGTCTGCGTGAAGGCCATCAGCTCCGCGCTTTCGGCCTCCGTGAGCTCTTCGAGCTCGGAGACCCGCCGGTACGGAACCACCATCAGGTGACCGGGGTTGTAGGGGTAAAGATTGAGCACCGCGTATACCAACTCTCCACGGGCCACCACCAGCCCGTCCTCGTCGGGCAGCCGCGGGATGTCGGTGAACGGTTCCTTGGATACCGGGGACCCCTCCGTCCCCGGTGTGGCTGCGATGTAGTTCATCCGGTACGGCGTCCACAGCCGCTGCAGGCGGTCCGGCTGACCGACACCGCGGTCGACGACGACGTGCTCGTCCGAGCCTGTCGGCTCGTCACCACCGGTCACGTCATCACTCACGTGCCGTTGCCCACCTTGAGAAGTTCGGCTGAGGGAGCGGCGTTCTCGCGGTTGGCGATCCAGCTCGCGATGGCCTCGACGGCGTCGGCGCGCGGCACGCCGTTGACCTGGGTGCGGTCCCCGAAGCGGAAGCTCACGGCGCCCGCCTCGACGTCCTTGTCGCCGGCGAGCAGCATGAACGGCACCTTCTGGTTGGTGTGGTTGACGATCTTCTTGGCCATCCTGTCATCGCTGACGTCGACATCGACCCGCACACCACGCGACTTGAGCTGTCGGGCAACGTCGTCCAGATACGGGATATGTCCGTCCGCGACCGGGATACCCACCACCTGCACAGGCGCCAGCCACGCCGGGAAGGCTCCGGCGTAGTGCTCGGTGAGGATGCCGAAGAATCGCTCGATCGACCCGAACAGTGCACGGTGGATCATCACCGGGCGCTGCCGGGTGCCGTCGGCCGCGGTGTACTCCAGTTGGAAACGCTCGGGGAAGTTGAAGTCCAGCTGGATGGTGGACATCTGCCAGCTGCGACCCAGCGCGTCCTTGACCTGGACCGAGATCTTGGGGCCGTAGAACGCCGCACCACCCGGATCGGGCACCAGATCCAGACCCGACGCGGCGGCCACCTCGGCGAGCACGTCGGTGGCTTCCTCCCACAGTTCGTCGGAGCCGACGGACTTCTTCGGGTCCTTGGTGGACAGTTCCAGATAGAAGTCGGTCAGGCCGTAGTCGCCGAGCAACTCGAGGATGAAGCGCAGCAGCGACGCCAACTCGTCGCGCATCTGCTCACGGGTGCAGTAGATATGCGAGTCGTCCATCGTCAGGCCGCGTACCCGGGTCAGGCCGTGCACCACGCCGGACAGCTCGTAGCGGTACACCGTGCCGAATTCGAAGAGCCGCAACGGAAGCTCGCGGTAGGACCGCCCACGTGACCGGAAGATCAAGCAGTGCATCGGGCAGTTCATCGGCTTGAGGTAGTAGTCCTGGCCGGGCTTTCGCAGGGTGCCGTCCTCGGCGTACTCGGCGTCGAGGTGCATCGGCGGGAACATGCCGTCGGCGTACCAGTCCAGGTGGCCGGAGATCTTGAACAGCTCGGCCTTGGTGATATGGGGGCTGTTGACGAACTCGTAGCCGGCCTCGCTGTGCTTACGCCGCGAGTAGTCCTCCAATTCGCGACGGATGATGCCGCCCTTGGGGTGGAAAACCGCTAGGCCCGAGCCGATTTCGTCGGGAAAACTGAACAGGTCGAGTTCGGCGCCGAGCTTGCGGTGATCACGACGCTGAGCCTCCTCGATGAGTTCCAGGTGCCGGTCGAGGGCCTCCTGCGACTCCCATGCGGTGCCGTAGATGCGCTGCAGGCTGGCGTTGGCCTGGTCGCCACGCCAGTAGGCCGCCGATGACCGGGTCAGCTTGAACGCCGGGATGTACTTGGTGGTCGGGATGTGCGGACCGCGGCACAGGTCACCCCAGATGCGTTCGCGGGTGCGAGGATTGAGGTTGTCGTAGGCGGTCAGCTCGTCGCCACCGACCTCCATCACGTTCGGGTCGCCGGACTTGTCGTCGACCAGTTCCAGCTTGTAGGGCTCGGAGGCGAGTTCCTCGCGGGCCTCGTCCTTGGACGCGTACACCCTCCTGCTGAACAGCTGCCCGTCCTTGACGATCTGGCGCATCTTCTTCTCCAGCGCCGCCAGATCCTCTGGCGTGAACGCTTCGGCCACGTCGAAGTCGTAGTAGAAGCCGTCGGTGATCGGCGGCCCGATACCCAGCTTGGCATCGGGGAACAGATCCTGCACCGCCTGCGCCAGCACGTGGGCAGCCGAGTGCCGAATAACGCTGCGGCCGTCATCGCTGTCGGCGGCCACCGGAATCACCTCGACGTCGATGTCCGGCGCCCAGGCCAGGTCGCGCAGCTTGCCGTCGGCGTCACGCACGACGACGATGGCGTCCGGCGCGCCGCGGCTCGGCAGGCCCGCGTCGCGGACCGCCGCCCCTGCGGTGGTCCCGGCAGCGACCCGGATCGGGGCTGCTGGGACGGGGCTGGCGGCGGGGCTCATTGTTGACTCTCCAGTGGTCGGCACATCAGAACGCGACCATGCTATCGGTGCCGGTGGTCAGGCCCCTAGACCGATAGGGCTCTTCAGCCACGCCCATTCGATGCCAACCAGGTCGGCTCCGAAGCTGAGCGCACCCAGCAGCCACAGCGTGGCGAAGACGACGGCTGCGGTGAACGCGGTTCCCACACCCTTGACCGCGATGTGCTGGCGGCCGAACCAGGCCATGAAGGCGTCGTATTTGGCCCGCGCGTACTTGAGCACACGCTGGGCGAACAGGAACTCGGTGGCCAGAATCGCCAGGCCGAGGAACACGATGGCCCAGCCGGGGCCAGGGTAGGGAATCGCCACGATGCCGACGGCCAGCACCATCAGCCCGACGACGCCGACAATCAGCCGGTACACCGAGTTGGCGACCCGCCGCTCGCGCAGCCGGTGACGCCACCGTGCCCAGCGGCTTTTAAGACCCGAGGCGATCACGGCTGCCCCTGCCGCAGCGTGACGAACAACGCCTCGGCCTCCGCCAGGACCGTCTCGCCGTCCAACAGACGGCCGGCGACGAAGATCTTGCGGCCCTCGATGCGTTCGAAACCCGATTCGACCTGCAGCTTCTTGTCGATCGGGACGACGTTGCGGTAGTTCACGTGCAGATAGGCGGTCCGCTGGGAACGGCTACCCGTCGACGTGAAGGCCGTGTACCCGAGCACCGAGTCGAACAGCAGCGCCACCGCGCCACCGTGGGCGGCGCCGTTGCGGCCCAGGTGGTAGCGACGGAACCGGGTCTGCCCGGTGACGCCCCCGTCCGTGCGGTGGAGCCGCATCGGCACCTGCAGGATGTTGCCTCGGTTGGGCAGGTCGAAGCGGCGGCCCGACGGAGACGACCACTCGTCGGCGTCGTACGGCGCGATCAGCTTCGACACCTCCTCGATCAGCTCGGCCGCCCTGGTGATCACGTCGTCGGGTGCGTCGGCCGCCCGGACGTGGTCCTGCAGTGTGCGCACCGCCGCCACGAACCGCCCGTAGTCCGGACCTCCGCGGGTGGTCGGGACGGGCGGGTTGAACCCGCCGCCGGGGTGGGCGTCGGTCGATGTGGTGGCCACGCGCCCCACCGTATTGCCGATGGCGGCATCCGTCAGCACCGGCGGATCGATGCCACGCGTCCGGCCGGATCGCGGCGGGTCGAGCGCGGGCGGCATGACTCGAACGTACGCCTGCGGTGGAAGCGTCGACATGATGCGCATCGATTGCCACCCACGTGCAGCGCATCGTCGCCGATCGATATCCCAAGGCCCTGTGACGGGCCAGCCAAGTCCATAAGATTCGCGCTGTGCCCGGCAGAATCTCGCTGCGTCGCGCTCGGTCGGTGTTCGACGCCGAGTTCGCCGCGATCCGTCGGCGCGACCCGGACGTCGATGCCCGCGACATCACCGCGTTCACGTTTCCGCTGCTGGCGCGTGCAGCCGGTGTGCTGGCGATCGGCCTGGTGCCGCTGCTGGTCGTACGGGCGGGCGGAACAGCCGATGCGCTGCTGGTGCCGCTGATCGGGTCGTTCGCCCTGACGATCGTGTGCACGGCCGTGGTGGCGTGGCTCGGCTCGATCGTGATCTCCGGGTTGGTGGTGATGATCCTGTACCGCACGCCCCCGACGGCGTCGTCGTCGGTAGTGGCGCGCATCCTGCGATCCTCGTTCCAGCGGATCGAGGATTCCACCTCCCGCGTTGCGCTGATAGCGCTGGTGGCCGGCCTGCTGTCGCTGGCTATCGGACTGCCGACCCGCCACGGCGACGAAGAGGCGAACTCGGTCATCGAAGATTTGCTGGCCGCCCAGGTGGGAGTGCTGCTGGTGGCACTGGGTATCGCCTTCGTCGCCGAGTCGATTCGCTCGGCCGCGGACATCGTCGACGACCAGTCGCTGATGCTGGCTTGGCCGTGGGCGCTGGTCATCGCTTGCCTGAGCTGGATGCTGGCGACGATGATCGGCCCGTTCGAGACCACCAGGATGCTCACAATCCTGTTGAACGAATGGCTGCCCGCGTCCGTCGACGGGGTCCCGCGGAGCACGTTGATCGGCGATCTGGTTCCGGGGGCCGCACAGTGGTGGGCGGCCTTCGGCCCGCTGCCCTTCATCGCGATGATCTGGGCGTTCGAGGTGTGGCGTCATGGCGGATTCGGCGCCGTGCGTGACTTTCTCGCCGACGACGGCGGGGCAGCCGTCAGCCGGCCGCCGTAGCGGTTGGGCTCCCGTCGGCTTCTTCGTCGAACGACCCGTCGGATTCCGCGCGCGCGGCGACGTCGAGTTGGTACGACAGGATCGCCAGCGTGAACAGCCCGATGGACAGGTTGATCAACGCGGCGAATCCCTCGGTGGCGAAGTCCACCAACGCATTGAGGAAGGTGAAGATCAGCGCCGCGTTACGCAACCATCGCAGCGGCCAGAGGCTCGTCGTGCGCCGCCGCGCGATCATCGCCGGCACCGCGATGCCGGTCGTCAGCGCGGCGCTGATCAGCAGGATGACCGAGGCGGGGCTGAGGCCGTCGAGCTTGAGCGTCACGTGGCGGTCCTGGTAGAAGTAGCCGCCCAGGGCGATACCGAGCAGCCCGAAGAACAAGCCGCCCACCGCGCCGACGACGATCAGCCAACCGACCACCGGCACCCAGCGCGGGCTGCGGAAGAAGCCGGGGATCAGCCGCGGCGCCCACCGCTGCAGCCGGTAGAGCCGGTCGGGGGCGTGGCCCGCCGACAGCAGCAGCGCCCGGATGTAGTTGGCCTCGGCGCCATCGGCGCCCTGGGCGCGGGCGCGCTCGACGAGGGCCAGCCCGATCTCGCGGCGCCGCTGTGCCAACCCCCTGGCGACGCCGTCGGCGGCGATGCCCGCCGCCGACGCCAGGCATTCGTGGGCGCTGAGCGGTCGAAAGTCACGCACGATGCGGCCGCCCACCAGGATGATGACCACCAGGATGTACATGATTTCGGCTGCGGGTCCATAGAAATAGTCGTTGTCCTTTGTGACGAACTTGCCGACCTCGTCAAGGAACAGCCCGAACCCGATGCCTCCCAGCACCACCGCGAGCACGCGAGCGCCCAGACCCAGCATCAGCCACCCGATGAGCAGTGCCAGCATCATCAGCGCTCCGCCGTACAGGGCATGCGCGATGTGCAGGTTGCCGCCGCCGATCTGCGGGTAGCCGGTCAGCTGCAGATAGCCCCTGGTGAGCAGGATGGTGGCGATCGCGATGAGCACGAACGCCTCGGCCGCACTTGATCCGGTGGCGCTGCGGGTGATCGCCCCCCTGCCGTTCGCCTGTGGGTGTTCGCCTGCGCCGCTCACAGTACCTCCGCTCCGTTCAGCGGTTAGCCTTGAACAACGTAGCGGAGAACGACGATCGGACGGACCGGTGAGCGATCCTGTAGGGGTGGAGTCAACCCATCTTCGAATCGCCGAGATCGTGCACGAACTGCACAGCAGGCACGACGCCGACGCCGACACCGTCATCGCCGAGTTGGTGGAGCACGCCGCGGTCGAGATCCCGGGTGCGGAGTACGCCGGTGTGACCGTGACCCGCAACGCACGGCACATCGACACGCCGGCCGCCACCCACAAGTGGCCCGTCCTGCTCGACGAGATCCAGCAGCGCCACCGCGAGGGACCCTGCCTGACCGCGGCGTGGGAGGAAATGACGATCCACGTCGCGGACCTGGAAACCGACCACCGGTTTCCCCTGTACCGCCGGGATGCGTTGGAGCAGACGCCGATTCGGACGATCATGGCGTTCCAGTTGTTCATCGCCGGCGAGACGATGGGTGCGCTCAACGTATACGCGGAGAAGGCGCATGCGTTCACCCCGCAGTCCCGCGAGATCGGTCTCATCTTCGCGAGTCATTCGTCGGTTGCCTGGAACTCGGCCCGCCGCGACGAACAGTTCCGGCAGGCGCTGTCCAGCCGCGACACGATCGGCCAGGCCAAGGGCATGATCATGGAACGCTATGGCGTGGACGCGGTACAGGCCTTCGGGCTGCTGCGAAAGCTGTCGCAGGAAGCCAATATCCCGCTCATCCGGATTGCCACCGAGTTGATCGGCAAGGCCCAGTCCGCCCGCTAGGCCCGCCAGCCCCACCGCGGCAAGCCCCTCACCCACCACCCGCGAGTGTGCGTGTTTGCACGCAACACGCCGGCGATCTGCGCACAAATGTGCACGTTCGCGCGGTGATCGAGGTGGGGAGGATGTCAGGAAAGCCGCGACGTCGGCGAATCGAACGCCTAAGCCTTGCGCGCACCTAAGGCTTTATCGTCCGCACGAGGAACTCAGTCTGATCGGCGACCGCTCGCTCCCGGTCCTCACCCACGTAGATGTCGACGTGGCCGATCGGGTAGCGCATGATCTCGGTTCGTGCCCCGCGCGCGGCGAGCTTGGCCGTGCGCTCTGCGGGCGCGACCGAGTCCCGGTCGGCGATCCAGAACAGCGCCGGGCAGGGGAGCTTCGCCGCCTTCAGACCCGGGCGGTACATCCCCATCCGCCGCCCGATCCGCGCCGCCACGCGGTTGTCCCATTGGACGTCGTCGGCCGAATGCTCGACGAGCATCGTCAAACCGGTCAGCGCATCGTCTGTGGTCAACACGCACCAATCGAAAGGCTATGAGCCAACACACAGAAGGCGGTAAGCCACCAACCAGTATGTGGACGACGGTGGGTGACGATCACCCTCACCACACACACGGGGCACGGGTGCCCCGGGCGGGCCGAGCGGGGCACCCGACCGCGCGGCAACGCAAGCGCCAGAGCTCACGCGGCGAGGCCGAGCGTGGTCCGCAGCCATTCCAACACCGGCGGCGCTACCTCGGGCACGGCCGACGCTGCGATGATCCAGTGCGGCAGCCCCGGATGTACCTGATGCTCCGCGCCGTATCGAGCAGCGATGCGACGGGAAATCCATTGTGCGACATTACGATCCGATCCAGCACTGACGCACAGCACCGGGCACTCGACGGCCCGGGGGTCGACCCGTGTCGACGGCGCGCCGAGGGACATCGCACGAAAGACCCGCCCCGAGTCGCGCACGAGCCGGGGCAGCAGCGCATCCTGTTCGGCCCGCGGCAGGGTACTCAGCGGCACCTCACGCATGGTGCGGGCGGACGGGATGAACGGCCGCCCCGCCAGGATCCGCGGCAAGAGTGGCATCAGGTGCGGCAACGCAGTCGGCTGCGGCCACAACACACCCGGAGGGATGGAGGCAAGCAGCACCGTCGCCCGTGGGCACCGGGCCGCCGCGACCTGCTGCGCCAGCAACCCGCCCATGCTGTGGCCGATCACGATCGGCGCGACCGGCAGCCCGTCGTACGCGGCGAGCGCCACGTCGAGACACTGCCGGATACCCGTACCGGCCAGCACCTCGTCGCTGGTGGGATCGCGTCCCGGCAATGCCGGTGCGTGGCATTCGAATCCGGCGTCGGCAAAGAACTCCGTCCACGGCGCCATCAGCGATGGTCTGCCGAAAACGCCGTGGAGGAACAAGATCGGTGGTTTGGCGCTCGATTCGTCCGGCACAAGGGCCAGTATGCCCCGCGCGCCAACGGCTCCAACTCAAGCGACCGCCACCCCTGGTGTCAGGGTGGAGAGCCGGTAGTCGGTGGGTTCGGGTGCGCTGGTGGGCCATTGGGCGATCAGCCAGCGTTGCGTTAGTGAGCCGTCGTCGTTGCGGGGGATGTTGCGGTTGGCCGGGCGTAGCCGCAGGACCAGAAATTGTGAGCTCATGACCGCGGTCGGATTGGCCGGGCGGGTCTTGGTCCCGTCCCGCCAGGTCACCGTGGCGGCGGCATCCGCCCCGGCGGCCAGGCAAGGTGCTTGAGACTGATCGGTGGCTGTGGATAGGCGGGTGCCGGTGGGCGGCCGCGGTAACCGGTGCGGGGTGGTTGCACCGGGACCATCGCCGGGCTGGGCGCTGGTGGCGGCCTTGACCGCCACCACGTAGGGGAGTCCCGGTCGGTCAGGGCGAGTCGCAAGGCGGTGGCATCGCCGTAGCCGGCATCGGCAACCACCGGCGGCGGTGCGCGGCCCCAGGTGATGAGTTCATCGATCATTTCCAGGGCCATCTGCCACTTGCGGCGATGATGCTCGCTCTCGGGGATCGCCGCGCGGCCGCGCCGGGTCGCGATCCGGGCACGCTCATCGGGGTCCTCGGTGCTCGCGGCAGCCGCGTGACACACGGCGAATGCGGGCCGTCCTTGGCGAAACCTGTGTCATCAAGCACCCAGGCCTGCGGCCTGATCAGATCGCAGGCCTTGCGCGACAACACCTTGCGCACCGGAACGACGTCCCACGGTGATGTGGTGACGAATTGCTGCAACCGTCGGTGATCTATCTGCAGACGGGCCGCCATGGGCTGCATCGACTTTCGGCGGCCATCGAGCATCAACCCTCGCGCGTACAGCCCCGCCTTGGTCCGTTGATCACTGCGCGCCACCGATGAGAACACCTCGCCAACAAAACAATCCAATCATTGACTGACACGAGCAAGTCCAGCATCGTCCACCCAGGGCCGAGGCCCGAAACCGTCGGGCTACAGGCCGCTCGGGTACGTCTCGGGAACCTCACCCCGGTGCCACACGCTGGTCGGCTCCAACGGTTCGAGGGCACGCGTGCGCTCGATGTGGATGATCGCGTCGAACTGATCGGCCGGCCGCACGTGGTAGTAGTGACTCTGCCGTTCGGTCGCCGGAAGATAGATCACGCCGATGGCGCGGCCGAGCCGAACCACCGACAGCGGTTCCTCGGCGGCGCGGCTGATGCTCGCCGACACCAGGAAGGCGGGCCTTCCGACCTCGTGGAAGAGTTCTTCGACGCTGCCGTTCAGAGCCGGCCGGATCAGCTTGCGCTCCGCGACTCCGCCCCATTCGCCTGCCGCGGTGACGGTGCCCGTGTACGTGCTGAATCCGATCAGGCGGCAGTCATCGCCGTAGCGTTCGCGCACGAGCTGGCCCAGGGTGAGCTGGCCGTCGGCCCCGACGTCGGTGGCACGGGCGTCACCGACGTGAGAATTGTGTGCCCACACCACGATTCGCGCAGCTGCAGTCCCGCCCTGGCCATCCAGATGGGCCAGCAACTCCTGCAGGGTCTGGGCCATGTGATTGTCCCGCAGATTCCACGAGGTGACGCGGCCGCCGAACATCGCGCGATAGTAGACCTCCGCGTTGCGCACGGTCTGCGCGTTCTGACGCGCGTAGAACGCCTCGTCCTCGGCCAGTAAGCCATCGCGGCGCGCGACGTCGACCGCATTGCGCTGCATCTCGACCAACTGATCGATCGCCTGCCGCTCGCACGACAGTCCCGCGCCGAACGCGGCGGCGAATCCATACGCCTGGCCGTCGTCGGCCGAGGTGTGGTCGAAGCAGGCGTAGCGCTCGCGGGCCCGCGCCGCCGCCTTGGGATCGACCTTGTCGAGATAGGAGATGACCTCGCGCATCGAGCTGTGCAGGCTGTAGAGATCCAATCCGTAGAACCCGGCCTGGGGTTGCCGATCGGCGCGGCGATGCTCATTGTGCCGATGCAGCCAGTCGACGAAGTCCCGGACCACGACGTTGCGCCACATCCAGGCCGGGAAGCGTTCGAACCCGCTCAGGGCCTCATCGGAGGTGGTGTCGCCACCGAGGCCGCGCACGTAGCGATTCACCCGGTAGGCGTCGGGCCAGTCCGCTTCCGCGGCAACGGCACAGAACCCCTTCTCCCGGATGAGCCATTTCGTGATGTCCGCGCGCGCTTGGTAGAACTCGTGTGTGCCATGCGACGACTCACCGATCAGCACGATGCGGGCGTCGCCGATCAGTTCCTCCAGCGCCTCCGTGGGTGGTACACCGTCCGGTGCGTCGACGGCGGCTCGCCGCAGTATGTCGGCGGCGGTCTCCTCGGTGCGCAGGGCGGTGGCGGGGGGCCCGGTGGTGGAGGCGGAAAGCAGTTCCCGTACCTCCGCGTCGCTGACCTGGCTGAAGTCCCAGAACGATTCGCCGACGGCGCGGAAGGGTGTGGGCATGGACGCACACACCAGATCGTCGGCGATCCCGGCGAACTGCCGGCAGGTCGATTCCGGCGCGGCCGGCACCGCGATGACGATCTGAGCGGGTTCGGCCTCGCGCAGGGCCTGGATCGCGGCCAGCATGCTTGCGCCGGTGGCCAGCCCGTCATCGACGAGGATGACCGTCTTGCCTGCCACGTCGACCGGCGGGCGGCCGCAGCGGTAGGCGGCCTCGCGCCGCAGCAACTCGCGTCCCTCGCGTTCGGCGACATCGCGCAACTGCTGCGGGGAGACGCGCAGCGCGCGCAGCACGTCGTCGTTGACTACGACACGACCGCCGCTGGCCAGTGCACCGACCGCGAACTCCTCATGGCCCGGCGCGCCCAGCTTGCGCACGATGAAGGTGTCCAGCGGTGCCCCCAGCGCCGCGGCGACCTCCCAGGCGACCGGCACTCCCCCGCGGGCGAGGCCGAGCACCACCACGTTCGGGTTGCCACGGTACGCGTTCAGCAGGCCGGCCAGTACCCGACCCGCCTCGCGCCGATCACGGAAGACACGCCTGGGCGAACTCCGCTTAAGACCATGCGTCGACGTCATCGTCTTCTCCCATTCGTGGTGTGCGACATCAGTGCAGCAACGTGACAGCCTCGTCCGTGGCGTCCTGGATATCGTCGGCAGTCAGGCTGAGCAGCTTGCGGGCCAGATCTGAAAGTCCACGCGCCAGCGCCAGTTCGTCGCCGATGTCCGCAACATCGCGGTCGGCTGGATTGCATCGGGCCAGGCCGACGCCGACGTATTCGGTGCCCCGCCAGAGCAACCGCACCTTGGCCCGGGTGCGCCCGTCGTCCTCGTCGATCGACACCCCGATTGTGATGTCCTTATGCGAATGGCCCGGCTGCTGCGTGCTCATCGCGCCTCCTCGATCGATGAACGTCCTCGGTGTAATGCGACACCGTCCGCCGACCGATCGGTAGGGACCGAAGTCCCCAGCTTGCGAGGATTCTGTCGGACGCACCGATCCGGGGACTACCGGCCCTAGCGCTCGGACGCCACGGGGAGCAAGGTCGGCCGAATGGGGCGGCACAGGCGGCGCACGGGCCTCCGGCGAGGCAACCGGACCGGCCGGCAGTCCGCTGCGGGGAACGGCAAGCCATGACCGGCGCGATGATCGACGTCGCGGGGCTGGGCCGGTTGGTGTCCGAACTGATCGACCGCGGGTACCGCGTGATCGGTCCGACGTTATCGGACAACGCGGTCGTGTTGGCCGAGCTCTCATCGGCCGACGATCTGCCACGCGGCTGGGGTGTCGACGTCGGCCCCGGGCACTACCGGCTGCGCCACCGCGACGACGATGCGGTGTTCGGGCACTCGTCCGGACCGCAGTCGTGGAAGCAATTCCTGCACCCCCCGCGGCAAATGCTGTTCTCGACCGCCGAGGCCAGCGACGCCGCCGCCGCGGACCGGGCAGTTGACCGCCCGCGGTACGCGTTTCTCGGGGTCCGCGCGTGCGATCTCGCGGCGATCGCCACGCTCGACGGAGTCCTCGGCCGCGGCATCCATCCGGACCGCGACTTCACCGACCGGCGGCGCCGGGTCTTCATCGTCGCGGTGAACTGCACCGAGCCCGGCGGCCTCTGCTTCTGCGCCTCCATGGGCACCGGGCCGGCCGTAGGTCCCGGCTATGACCTGGCGCTCACCGAGCGAGTCGATGCCGACGGCCGCCGATATCTCGTCGACGTCGGCAGCGACATCGGCGC
Organism: Mycobacterium sp.; assembly: GCF_044223235.1. Classification (GTDB taxonomy): domain Bacteria; phylum Actinomycetota; class Actinomycetes; order Mycobacteriales; family Mycobacteriaceae; genus Mycobacterium. The sequence continues at coordinate 75,818 of NZ_JBGAME010000001.1, read as the reverse complement.
CGCGGTGCTCGACTCACTCCCGCGGCGGTCCCCCACCGGGCCCGAGATCGATTCTGCACGAAGCGATGTCGCTCAGGCTGCTGAGAAGATGGGCCGGCAGATGCCGCCGGGCGACCTGCGCGACCTACTGATCCGGTCTCGCGAGTCCCCGCACTGGCAGGAGGTCGCCGACCGCTGCTTGACCTGCGGCAACTGCACGATGGCTTGCCCCACCTGCTTCTGCACCAGCGTCGAGGATGTCACCGACCTCACCGGCACGAACGCCGAGCGCTGGATGCAGTGGTCCTCATGCTTCGAACCCGACTTCACCTATATCCACGGCGGCAGCGTCCGTCAATCCGGCGCGTCGCGGTACCGCCATTGGCTCACCCACAAGCTGGGTAGCTGGCACGATCAGTTCGGCACCTCGGGATGTGTGGGCTGCGGACGCTGTATCGCGTGGTGTCCCACCGGGATCGACATTACCGAGGAAATGTGGACGTTGTCCGATCTCGCGCGCAATCTACCGGCGAAACGTGGCGGATCCGGCGATGACTGAGGCCACCGTGGCTCCGTCGGCGGCCTCGGCGATGACTCCGGTCCCCTACCTCGTGCGCGACCGCGTGGTGGAGAACCGTGATTCGGCAACGCTGCGCCTGGAACCTGTGCGCGATCGGCTGCCTGCGCCACGGCCGGGCGAGTTCATGATGCTCTACGCGTTCGGCATCGGTGAGGCGGCGATCTCGGTCAGCGGCCTGACCAGCGGCACCGACCCGATGATCAGTCACACCGTCCGCGCGGTCGGAGCCGTCAGCCGGGCGCTGCATGACGCGTTGCCCGGCACCGTGATCGGGGTGCGCGGACCGTTCGGCACCAACTGGGGGCTGGCCGAGGCGGCCGGTCACGATCTCGTCATTGTCGCGGGCGGCGTCGGCTTGGCGCCGCTGCGGCCCCTCGTGCTCGCGGCGCTCGCCGACCCGGAGAGATTCGGCCGCGTCACGCTGATCGCGGGAGCGCGGTCACGCGACGACTTCCTGTTCCGTGACCAGCTCGCCGACTGGGCGAGCGGCGGCGGCATCGAGGTGCACCGGACGGTCGACATCCCGATTCAGGGTTGGACCGCAGAGGTCGGGTTGGTTACCGACCCCCTCCGGAGGCTGCCGATCCGCCCTGATCGCACCACGGCGTTTCTCTGTGGCCCGGAACCCATGATGCGGGGCTGCGCCGAGGTGCTGATCGCAAAAGGAATGGGCGCCCGAGACATCCGGCTATCCCTGGAACGGAACATGCAATGCGGCATCGGTTGGTGCGGACACTGCCAGCTCGGCCCCCTGCTCTTGTGCCGCGACGGGCCGGTGGTCGGTTATGACGTCGCCGCGGCCTTGCTGCGAGTCGATGAGCTCTAGATGAATCCACCGAGCCTGGCTGTCTGGAAATTCACGTCCTGCGACGGATGTCAGTTGTCCCTACTCGACTGCGAAGAAGACCTGCTCCACATCGCCGAGCGGGTGAGGATCGCCGTTTTCCTCGAGGCTTCGAGTGCCACCGTCGGCGGCCCCTACGACATCTCGCTCGTCGAAGGATCGATCACTACCGCCGCTGAAGCCCGGCGCATTCGTGAGATTCGCGATCAGTCAACGGTTCTGGTGACGATCGGCGCCTGCGCGACGGCGGGGGGCATTCAGGCGCTGCGGAACCTCGCCGATGTCGGGGAGTTCGCGGAGACGGTTTACGCCACACCCCAGTACATCGACACTCTGGCGACCTCGACGCCGGCATCGGCGCACATAACCGTCGACTACCAGCTCCAGGGCTGCCCCATCGACCGGGGTCAACTCCTCGATACCCTCGCCGCGCTGCTGGTCGGCCGCAAACCACGGCTGCCCGCCAAAACGGTGTGCACGGAGTGCAAGCTGCGGGGCGTGACCTGCGTGACGATCGCCGAGGGAATCCCTTGCCTCGGCCCGGTCACCCACGCCGGGTGCGGGGCATTGTGCCCGTCGTTTCACCGCGGCTGCTATGGATGCTTCGGTCCCGCTGCGGCGCCCAACACCGGCGCACTGATCCCGGTGATGCGTCGCGACGGAATGGCCGACTCCGAGATCGAGCGGGTGTTCGCCACGTTCAACGTCACCCGGTTCGCCACGGAAAGGAACGACCGGTGACGCCTCGAACGCGCACCCTCTCCGTCGGCGCCCTGGCCCGGGTGGAAGGCGAAGGTGCCCTGCACGTCGCGCTTGCCGACGGGGCGGTGCAACACGTCGAGCTGAACATCTATGAGCCGCCCCGGTTCTTCGAGGCGTTCCTGCGCGGGCGCCACTCCCGCGAACTGCCCGACATCACAGCCCGGGTATGCGGCATCTGCCCGGTCGCCTATCAGGTCAGTGCGTGCAACGCGGTCGAAGACGCGTTCGGGGTCACACCCGATCCCGGCGTGGTGGCGTTGCGGCGGCTGCTGTACTGCGGGGAATGGATCCACAGCCATGCGCTGCACGTGTTCCTCCTGCACATGCCCGACTTTCTCGGGTACCCGGACGCGATCGCACTGGCCAGGGACCGGCCCGCGGTGGTCGAACGCGGCCTGGCACTGAAGAAGGCGGGCAACGCCGTGATGGAGCGGATCGGCGGGCGGGCCGTCCACCCTGTCAACGTGCGGCTGGGCGGCTTCTACTCGGTACCGGGCCGCACCGACCTCGAACCCGTCGCCGAGGTGTTGCGCCGAGCGCTTGACGACGCGCTTGAAGCGGTTCGGCTGGTGTCCGGCTTCGACTTTCCCGACGTGGAATACGATCACGAACTTCTCGCGCTCACCCACCCGTACCGGTACGCCATCGAGAACGGCACCCTGCGGCGAAGCGCTGGACCCGGGTTCACGGCGGCAGAGTTCGGTGACCACGTGGCCACCGCCCAGGTCGCTCATTCCACCGCCCTGCACGCGGCGCTGGACGGGGGGCGCTATCTCACCGGGCCGCTGGCCAGGTACTCGTTGAACTCCGATCGGCTCACCCCGGTGGCCCGGCAGGCCGCCGCGGCGGCGGGGCTCGGCCCGACATGCCGAAATCCCTTTCGCAGCATCGTGATACGCGCGGTCGAGATCGTGTATGCGATCGAGGAGGCACTGCGCATCATCGACGAGTACGAACCGCCATCGCGGCCATTCGCCGACGTGCCGGTGCGCGCCGGGACCGGTCACGGCGTCAGCGAGGCACCCCGCGGGGTGCTCTATCACCGTTACGATTTCGACGGCGACGGTTTCGTCCGCGCTGCCACGCTGGTGCCACCCACCGCACAGAACCAGGGGGCCATCGAGCACGAGATGGCGCAGGTGGTGGCGGACAATCAGGCGATGGACGACGCGGCGCTCACCGCCCTGTGCGAGCGGTCCATCCGCAACCACGACCCGTGCATATCCTGCGCGACGCACTTTCTCTCCCTGAATATCGAACGCCGTTGAACCGCTTGGTCATCGGGATCGGAAACGGCTGCCGGCGCGATGACGCCGTCGGGCTGGTCGTGGCCGATGCGGTGGCCGCGCTCGGACTTCCCCATGTCGACGTGCTCACCTCCACCGGCGAGCCCACGGCGTTGCTGGACGCCTGGACCGGTACACCACTGACCGTCGTGGTGGATGCGGCGGCCGGCGCGGCGGCGACACCCGGACGGCTGCGGCGCTGGACGCCGGGCGAGGCCCCCGGACCGAAGCTCGTCAGTTCGCACGGATTCGGCCTCGAACAGGCGCTGGCACTCGGGACGGTTCTGGGACGGCTACCCCGCAGGCTGGTGATCTTCGCCGTCGAGACGGCCGATGTCAGGCCCGGTGTCGGTCTGACGCCCGCGGTGGCGGCTGCTGTGCCGGATGTGACCGCGGAGATCGCCGCGGAGTTGTCGTTGCCGCGCTGAGCCAGGACCGAGTTTCGGGACCTCCGCCCGCCGATCGGGGACCAAAGCCTCTTCGTGCCACGGCGGTGATCAAGCCTACCGTCGTGACACCCACCCGGCCGCTGTGTCGGCCATCACCCACCAACTGTGGGAGACAACGATGTCACAGTCCGTCATTCCAAAGCCCGAACAGGCCGGCCGCCCGGGTGTGAAACCCGGATTGGGCCTGGCGGCGCTGACCGCGATCGTAGTCGGCTCGATGATCGGCAGCGGTATCTTCGCCCTGCCTTCGCAGATGGCCGGCAGCGCCGCGGCGGGACCGCTGCTCATCGGATGGCTGGTCACCGGCGTGGGCATGCTGATGCTGGCCTTCGTCTTTCAGACCTTGGCGACCCGCAAGCCCGACGTGGACGGCGGCGTGTACGGCTACGCCCGGGCTGGTTTCGGCAATTACATCGGCTTCACGTCGGCGTTCGGCTACTGGATGTCGGCATGGGTCGGCAATGTCGCATATCTGGTACTGCTGTTCGCCACGCTGGGTTATTTCTTCCCCGGATTCGAAGGCGGCGCAACGGTGCCCGCCATCATCGGCGCGTCGGTCGTGCTGTGGATCGTGCACACGATGACCCTGCGCGGAATTCAGACGGCCGCCTTCGTCAACGTCGTGGTCACCGTCGCCAAAGTGGTACCGATCCTGACGTTCGTCGCCATCGCCGCGGTCGGTTTCAAGGCCGGACTGTTCACCGCTGACTTCTGGGGCAAGACCACGCTGATCGACGGCGCACCGCTGGGCGACACGCTTACCCAGGTCAAGAACATGATGCTGGTGACGGTCTGGGTGTTCATCGGAATCGAGGGGGCGGCTGTGTATTCCCAGCGGGCCGCTCGGCGCGCCGATGTCGGCCGGGCCACCGTACTGGGCTTCGCGGCGGTGCTGGCATTGCTGCTACTGGTCAATGTGCTGTCCTACGGTCTTATGGCGCAGGCCGAACTGGCCGGAGTGGCTGACCCGTCGATGGCAGGCGTGCTGGAGAACGAGGTCGGCAGCTGGGGGGCGGCGTTCATCTCGATCGGCCTGGTCGTCTCACTGCTCGGCGCGCTGATCGCCTGGGTGATGCTGTGTGTCGAGATCCTGCGGTTGCCCGCGCTCGAACACGTCATGCCCAAGGCGCTGGCACGCGAAAACGCCCACGGCGCACCGGCGAACGCGCTGTGGCTGACCAACCTGTGCGTGCAGGCATTGCTGCTGTGGACGCTGGCGAACGCCAGCACCTACACCAACCTGGTCTACCTCGCGACGTCGCTGATCCTGCTGCCCTACCTGTGGTCGGCGGCCTACCAGGTGCTGCTCGCCGTCCGCGGTGAAACCTACGACTCCGGGCACGGCCGGCTCCGCGATCTGGTCGTCGGGTCGGTCGCGCTCGCCTACGCCGTGTGGCTGGTGTACGCCGGCGGTCTGCAGTATCTGCTCATCGCCGCGCTGTTCTACCTCGCGGGCACCGCGCTGTACGTCTGGGCCCGCAGGGAAAACCGCCTGCCCGTCTTCACCACATTCGAATGGGTGATCGCCGGCATCGTGGCGGCGACCTCGGTGGCGGCGGTCGCGCTGCTGGCCACCGGCAATCTCTCCGTACTGTGATCGACAGAAAGGCATGTTCCGTGGACGGCACCGATGCCCGGCTGGGCGTGTGGTCGGAAGCGGGGCGGCTGCGGCGCACCCTGGTGTGTGCGCCGGGGCTGGCCCATCAGCGTCTGACGCCCGAGAACTGCAACGAGCTGTTGTTCGATGATGTCATCTGGTTGCAGCAGGCGCGCCGCGACCATTTCGATTTCGTCGCCAAGATCGCCGACCGTGGTGTGGAGGTCCTCGACCTGCAGGATCTGCTGGCCGACGTGGTGGCGCTGCCGGAGGGCCGCACCTGGCTGCTGGACCGCAAGGTCACCGACGATCTGGTCGGATCGGGCCTGCGCCACGAGATCCGGTCCTGGCTGGGCGATCTGCCCGCAGATCGGTTGGCAGAGTTCCTCATCGGCGGGGTGTCCTATCAGGACGTGCCCGCCGACATCGGCGGCAGCTTCCTGGCCGCGCTGCAGGAACGGGATCCCGCCGGGTTCATCCTGCGGCCGCTGCCCAACACACAGTTCATGCGCGACAACAGTTCCTGGATCTTCCACGGTGTGACGCTGAATCCGATGTATTGGCCGGCCCGCCGCCAGGAGACCCTGCTCACGACGGCGGTGTACCGGTTCCATCCGGCGTTCGCCGACGAGAAGTTCGACGTGTGGCTGGGCGACCTCGAGGGAGTCGGCCGCGACCATGGCGCCGCGACGCTCGAGGGCGGTGACGTGATGCCGATCGGCAAGGACGTCGTGGTGATCGGCATGGGTGAGCGGTCATCGCACCAGGCGATCACCCAGGTGGCCCGCAACCTGTTCGCCGCGGGCGCGGCCGAGCGGGTGATCGTCGCCGGTCTGCCGAAGACGCGGGCGGCGATGCACCTCGACACCGTGTTCACGTTCTGCGACGTCGACCTGGTCACCGCGTACGCGTCGGTCGTCGACGGCATCGTGCCGTTCAGCCTGCGCCCCGACGACGGTTCACCGTCGGGCCTCGACATCCGGCGCGAGCCGAAAGGGTTGGTGGACACTATCAGTGAGGCGCTCGGCGTGCAGTTCCGGGTGGTCACCACCGCGGGCGACGTGTACGGCGTCCAGCGGGAGCAGTGGGACGACGGCAACAACGTGGTGGCGCTGGAACCCGGCGTCGTCATCGGCTACGACCGCAACATCCTGACCAACACCGCCCTGCGCAAGGCGGGGGTCGAGGTCGTCACGATCACCGCCAGCGAACTGGGCCGCGGCCGCGGCGGGGGTCGCTGCATGACATGCCCGATCCTGCGCGATCCGCTCTACACCTGACCAGCTGCGAGGACGATATCCCCATGCCGTACAACAATCGCAACCGAAGCCTGCTCAGCCTGGTCCACCACACCGAGCGGGATCTGCACTATCTGCTCGATCTGTCCCGAGACCTCAAGCGCGCCAAGTACTCCGGCACCCGCCGGGACAGCCTGGCGGGCAAGAACATCGCCCTGATCTTCGAGAAGACCTCCACCAGGACCCGGTGCGCGTTCGAGGTCGCCGCGCACGACGAGGGTGCGCACGTCACGTATATCGATCCGGCGTCGTCGCAGATCGGGCACAAGGAGTCGATGAAGGACACCGCTCGGGTGCTCGGCCGGATGTACGACGCCATCGAGTACCGCGGCGCGGGACAGGAGGTCGTCGAGGAACTGGCACAGTACGCCGGCGTCCCGGTGTTCAACGGCCTAACCGACGAGTTCCACCCCACCCAGATGCTGGCCGACGTCCTCACCATGACCGAGCACTGCCCGAAACCGTTGACCGACATCGCCTTTGCCTTCGTCGGGGACGGGCGCAACAATGTGGCCAACTCGCTGTTGCTGGTGGGCGCCAAACTCGGCATGGACGTGCGGATCGGCGCGCCTCAGGACTTGTGGCCCACCGAGGAACACACGGCCCTGTGCCGCGAGTTCGGCTCGGCGTCCGGGGCACGGATCACCGTCACCGACGACCCGGTGAAGGCGGTCAGCGGCGTCGACTTCATCTACACCGACGTGTGGGTGTCGATGGGTGAGCCCCTGGACACCTGGGGCGAACGGATCGACGAACTGCTGCCGTTCCAGGTGAATCGGGAGCTGATGGCGGCCACGGGGAATCCGCGGGTCAAGTTCATGCACTGCCTGCCGGCCTTCCACAACGCCGAAACGAAGGTGGGCGCCCAGATCGCCGCGACCTATCCTCATCTCGCGAACGGCATCGAGGTGACCGAGGACGTGTTCGAAGGTCCGGCCAACATCTCCTTCGAGCAGGCCGAGAACCGGATGCACACCATCAAGGCCGTCCTCGTGGCCGCCCTGGGCTGACCATGCGCATCGTCATCGCGTTGGGCGGCAACGCATTACTGCAGCGCGGGCAGCCGATGACCGCGGACAATCAGCGCGCGAACATCCGGCTGGCGGCCGAACGGATCGCCCGGGTGGCGCCCGGCAATGAGATCGTCGTCGCGCACGGCAACGGCCCCCAGGTCGGTTTGCTGGCGCTGCAGGCCGCGGCCTACACCGAGGTCGCGCCCTATCCCCTCGACGTGCTTGGGGCGCAGACCGAGGCGATGATCGGCTACGTCATCGAGCAGGAGCTGGGCAACGTGCTTCCGCCGGACCAACCGATCGCCACCCTGCTGACGATGATCGAAGTGGACCGCGACGATCCGGCGTTCGCTCACCCCACCAAACCGATCGGCCCGGTGTACGACCGGGCCACCGCGGAGCGGCTCGCGGCGGCCAGCGGGTGGACCATCGCACCCGACGGCGACATGTTCCGCAGGGTGGTGGCCAGCCCGAAACCCAAGCGAATCTTCGAGATCCGGCCCATCCGGACTTTGGTGGAGCGGGGCACGATCGTGATCTGCGCGGGCGGCGGCGGCATTCCGACGATGTTCGACGAGCTGGGTGCGCTGTACGGCGCCGAGGCGGTCATCGACAAGGACCTCGCCTCCGCACTGCTCGCCGAGCAACTCGGCGCCGATCTGCTGGTCATCGCCACCGATGTCGACGGCGTGTACACCGGCTGGGGCACCCGGGAACAGCGCAGACTGGGTATGGTGACTGCCGACGAGATCGCCGCTCTGGACCTTCCGGCGGGGTCGATGGGTCCCAAGGTCGAGGCCGCGTGCGGTTTCGCCCGTCACACCGGCAAGGAAGCCGTCATCGGATCGCTGGCCGAGATCGCCGACATCGTCAACGGCGCGTCGGGAACCCGCGTCCACGCGATGTAGCCCACGAGCCGACCCACACCCCCGGCCCCATCGCTTGGGTGCGAGTTTGTACGCCGCAGGCCGCGATGCCCGGAGTGCAACGGATCGCGTGACGTGCTGCCCAGGGCCCGGCTACCGTCGGCCTGGTGACGGTGTCAGGATCGCGCGTCGCCCGGGTCTGCGGCGTTGGGACCGTCGTCCTCACCCTCGTTGGAGCCCCTTCGTGCGGTGCAGCGGGGCAGCCACCGACAGCCAGCAGTCCGCCGGCAACAACCGCGCCGGACATGGCTCGTACCCTCCCGCCGGCAACCACCGCTGCGGCAACGACCGCGCCGACCGCGGTTCCCCAGGGGGATTTCGCAGCGGTCTCCCGGCTGGTGAACGATGCGATTGCGGCGCGTCGGCTGCCCGGTGCGGTGGTCCAGATCGGGCACGCCAGCCGGGTCGTCTTCCGCCGGGCTTTCGGCTTGCGCAAGCTCGCCGGCGAACCGGGATTAGATGGGTCACCCGCGCCCGCTGAGCCGATGACCGAGGACACGATCTTCGACCTGGCGTCGTTGACCAAGAGCCTCGCGACGGCCACCGCCGTGCTACAGCTCTATGAACAGGGCCGCGTCCAGATCGACGATTCGGTGCAGAGGTACCTGCCCGACTTCAACACGGCGAGCGACCCACGGCGTGCTCAGGTGACGCTACGCATGTTGCTCACCCACACATCGGGCGTCGGAGGCGACTTGAGCCACCAGGGTCCGTGGGGACTGGTGACGGCGGATAACGCCGACGGCGTTCATCGTGCACTCACCGCGCCATTGGAGTTCGGTCCCGGTGAGGCGGTCCACTACTCCGACATCAATTTCCTCATCCTCGGCGCGCTTGTTGAGAAGATCACCGGCGAACGCTTGGATAACTACGTGCAGGACAACGTCTTTGCGCCGCTGGACATGGTCGACACCCGCTATCTTCCTGCGACCAAGGCGTGTGGTCCGCACCGGATCCGCGGTACAGCGATCGCTTTCGACGAAAGCGTGCCGGAGATTGCTCAGTGCCCGCCTGAAACGTGGAGCACCGATCTGCTGGCGCGCATCGCGCCGACGGCCCATGACCACGACACCCCGGGCATCAACCCCGACTACGATCACCTGCTCCGCGGTACCGTGCATGACCCGACGGCACGGCGCATGGGTGGGGTGGCCGGCAGTGCCGGTGTGTTCTCGACAGCGCAGGACGTCGGCAGGTTCGCGCAGGCCTTACTCGATCGCCTCGCCGGGCGACCGAGCCCGTTCCCGCTGAGCCGATCAACCCTGGCATTGATGACGACACCGCAGCAGCCCGGGCACAGCGCTGCACAACTCGCGGCGGCCAACAACGCCGTCCGCGACGCAATCGAAAAGACCCCCAACACTACCGATCCCCTGCTCGTACCGAACTATCCCGCGATACGCGGACAAAACCTCCGCGGCTTCGGCTGGGATATCGACACGGCCCAGTCCAGGCCGCGCGGGATGATCTTTCCCGTCGGCAGCTTCGGCCACACCGGCTTCACCGGAGTGACGCTGTGGATCGACCCGGGGTCGGACACCTACATCATCGTCCTGGCCAACGTGATCCATCAGCGCGGCGGCCCACCCATCGCGAAGCTGAGCGGCGAAATGGCCACAATGGCGGCCCGGGCCCTCCACCTGTACGGCAGTTAGCTACGTCGGCTACAACCTGGCCGGTCGCTGACTCAGGGCGACGCGACGAGAAGGACAACGGGCAGGGCCGCACAGGGATGACATCGGCCGCCGACAACGATGACGTCGTGCCCGGCCAGTCGGCTGCTGCGAGCGGGAGCTCACCCGTCGAAGTGCACGGCCGACCCCGACACCAGCAGCTGCGTATTGCCGCGGCACTCAACGGGAATGGGTGGACCGTCGCCGTGCTCCGCGCTGACGGTCGCACCCCGACCGATGACCGACAGCCGCAGACGATGTCCGCGGTACCGGAATGTGAACTCGAGCTTTCCCAACGACTTCGGCCACATCGGGCCGACCACCAGCCGATCGCCGCGGATCTCCAGCCCGGTGAAGCAGCGCTGCAGCAGGTCGACACTGCCGGCCATGGCTGCCAGGTGAATGCCCTCGGCCGTGGTGCCGCCCTGGACGTCGACGACATCGGACGCCAGCGCCTGGCCGAAGTACTCCATCGCCTTGTGGCGGTTACCGCGAGCGAGCACCCAGGCGTGCACGACGGCGCTCAGGGTGGATCCGTGCGAGGTGCGGGACTGGTAGTAGTCGACAGTTTTCGGGATCTGGTCCGGGGTGAAGGGGCAGCCGAGGCGATCGAACAGTTCATACAGTTCGTCCGCGGACAGCAGATAGAACAGCATCAGCACGTCGGCCTGCTTCCCGGCCCGGTAGTTGTTCACGCTGTCGTTCTCGGCCTCGAGGATGCGGTCCAGCCGCGATATGTCGCCATAGCGGTTGCGATAGCTGTCCCAATTCAATTCGCGCAGATCCTCGTAGCCCTCGAACTGGCTGATGACGCCGTCGTGGAACGGCACGAACATCCGCCGGCTCACGTCCTCCCAGCGTGCCAGGTCTTCGTCGGTGACGCCCAGCGTCTCCATCAGGGCCAAGCGGTAGTACATCGGGATGTGCTCGAGTGCTTCCATGGCCCGCAGGATCACCCAGACCGCCATCACGTTGGTGTAGGCATTGTTGTCGATCCCGTCGTAGCCGTGCCCGGGATAACCGGAGTGGAATTCGTCCGGGCCGATGACCCCACGGATCACGTAACGTCCGCGGACCGAGTCGAGGCTCGCCAGACTCACCCAGAATCGGGCGATCTCGGTGAGCATTTCGGCCCCGTAGTCGATGAGGAACCCCACGTCCCCGGTCACCTGATAGTGCTGCCACACGTTGTACGCGATCGCCAGGCCGATGTGATGGGCGCGGGCGCTGGCATCCGGATTCCACCGGCCCGACCGCGGGTTGAGGTGCATCCGCTGGCTTTCCTCGCGGCCATCGCTGCCGGACTGCCACGGATACATCGCCCCGGCGTAGCCCGCGTCCGCCGCGGCGCGGCGGGCTTCGGGCAGCCGCCGATAGCGATACAGCAGCAACGACTGGGTGACCTTGGGCAGCCGCAAGTTGAGCACCGGGAACACGAACAGCTCATCCCAGAAGATGTGGCCCCGGTACGCCTCGCCGTGCAGTCCACGTGCGGGCACCCCCACATCGAGGTCGGCGGTGTGCGGGGACAATGTTTGCAACAGGTGGAGCTGATGCACACGGACGATGCGCAGCACATCGGCGTCATTGCCCATCGCGATGTCGAATCGCTCCCATAGGTGCGCCCATGCGAGGCGGTGCCCGCGCTCGATCGTTGCGAAGCGGCCGAGTCGGTTCAGTTCACGCGCGGCTTCGGCTGCGGGTTCGGATATTCCGTGGTCACGGCCGGTGTAGATGGTCGCGACCTTCTCCAGGGTGACGGCCTGGCCGCACCACATCTCGACGGCGATGTCGTGGCCGATGCACGAATCCTCTTGGACCAGATGGTAATCGGCGGATGCAGCCGCGTCACCGCGCCACGCGGTGGTCCGTGCGGCGACCGCGATCCGCACCTTCGACTGAACCGTCCGCGTGGTGAGGAGAACGGTGTGCCCGGGCAGCTCGGATGTCTGTACGTCGGCAAGGTGGCGCGATGACAGCGCACGGTAGCGCTCCACGCCGGCGTTCTCGACGTCGGCATCGATCGATGAACGGAATTCGATGGTTCCCGACCAGTTCTCGGCGACGACCGTAATCTCCAAGGCACCGACATGGGGCAGGTGCATCGCGGCGAGCCGTCGCTGCGTGACGCGGATGGTATGACCCGACTTGTCGGTGACCCGCATCTCGCGGCACAGTACGGCGCGGCGCAGGTCGATGGTCACCAGGTAGGACTCCACCGCCGCGTCGTCGATGTCGAACCACTCCGCGCCATCGATCCGGAAGGTCAATGAGAGCCAATTCGGCAGGTTGACCATGCTCTCGTTCTCGACGGTAACACCCGAGATGACGTCCGTGAGCCGGTTGAAGAGACCCGCAACATAGGTACCGGGGTAGTGGGCACCGCTCGCGCGGCACTCCGGCGCGCTGCCCCGGATCGCGAAATACCCGTTTCCCGTGGTGCACAATGCTTCCCGAAGACGTTCGTCGGCCGGCTCATATCCGCCGAAGGTCATGGTCCATGGGTTGTTCGTCGTGTCGTGTTCGGCGATGAGCTGGTCCGCCAACCGCTGCAGAAACGCGGTGACCGTATCCGGTCCATCGAGGGCGAACCGGGCGGCGGACCGCCGGTCGCCGTCCTCTCCGTGCCGAACCACGATTCCGATTCCCTTGTGGCGCAGGGCATCGAACGCATCTTCATCGGTGAGGTCGTCGCCGAGATAGATGGGCAGCAGCAGACCGGCGCCGTCGATTCGCTCGACGAGCCAGTCCAGCGTCTTGCCCTTGTCCCAGTCGATGTCCGGGCGCAACTCGACGACCTTGCGCCCGAACGTCACGCGAAGTCCATTGCGCTGGCCGATGATCCGGGCTGCAGCGGACACCTCCCCCGCCCGATCGCCGGCGACGTTACGGTAATGCACCGCCACCGAGAACGTTTTGTTCTCCACCAGGGTGCCGTCGATCCCGGCGAGGCGGTTACGCAGTTCGCCGGACGCCGTCTCCAGCGCACCGACGGCTGCGATCGCGTCCTCGTTCTGATGGTGGCTGCCGTCGGGCGCGGTGAGCTCGAAGCCGTGACTACCCGCATACCAGATGCCGGGGAGACCGACGCGGGCCGAGATGTCGGCGAGGGACCGGCCGCTGACCACCGCGACCGGGCAGTGTGCCGCCAGCAGCCCGAGCGCCTGCGCTGCCCCCGCGACCAACCTCGCGGCATCGGGAACCGGGACGATCTCCGACAGGGTCCCGTCGAAATCCAACAACACCACGGGTTGGCGCATGGCGATCAGTGCACTGATCTCGCCGTAGCCGCCGAGGACATCGGTCAGCGCCGACATCGGCTGGTAGCCGGTGCGGACCGAGACGGCGACAAGGTCGGTCACCACGGCGTCAGCGCCACACCGCAGCAGCTCATCGGCGTGTGCCGTCCGGTCCACACCCACCACCAGCGCGAACCCGCCATCTCGGCCTGCGGCGACGCCCGCCTCGTGGTCCTCGACGACGACGCACCGATCGGCGCGTACGCCAAGGCGATTCGCCGTCTCGAGCAGCATCGCGGGGTTGGGTTCGCCCGGCAGGCCCAGCTCCTCGGCCACCCGACCGTCGAGACGAACGTCGAACAGATCGCCGATTCCGCCGGCCCGAAGGATCGCCTCGCCGTCGCGGCTCGACGAGACCACGGCCGTAAGTACGTTTTCCCGACGCAACTGTGCTACCAGCTCAACCGTCGTGTCGAATACCGGCACCCCCTTGGTCAGCAACTCGACGAACATCCGCTGCTCGCGGTTGGCGAGCCCACTTATGTTGATGTCTCCGTCGCCGCCGTCCTCCCCCAAGGGCGGCGTGATCCCGCGGGACCGCAGGAAGTCGGCGATGCCGTCACGTGCTGGCTTGCCTGCGATGAAGTGTCGGTGGTCGGCGTCGCTGAACGGGGCGTGGTCCTCACCGGAGTTCGCGGGACGCCGGCGGAAAAAGTCGTTGAACAACCCGCGCCACGCCGCCACGTGAAGCGAGGCGGTGTCGGTCACGACGCCGTCGAGGTCGAAGATCACCGCGTCGTGGTAGCGCGGATCGATGGTGACCGCCACGTTCATGTTCGGGTTCCCCTTGTCAACCTTGTACGGGGCGGCGCGAACCGGCCGGGGTGCGTCGCTGTGCTCCGCCGCCAGACCATAGCCCCGCGGCATCGCCACGGGGCAGGTGTCGACCCCGATCCGGGCCGTAGTCCCCGGCGATGAAGTGACCGATGGCCCAGGGGGGCGGGCCTGAGGACCCCGGGTCAGGGTCTTAGTGCCCTTACGCCGGGCGAACCGCCGGTTGAGGATGAGGTGACCGCCACCTCGGATCTCCGCCCACATGCAGCCACGTCGACGATGAAGGAGGCCGACATGCTCACGGTCGACGTCAGGCGCGCGCTGTTGCTGGAAGCGGCCCCGGGATAGGCGCCGTGACCGGCGTTGACTCGGTGGTCCGTCAGTGGGCGATGCACTGGCGGACGCTGGCCGAGCCTGCGCTTGCGGTCGTGACGGTCGGTGCATTGGCTGGCGGCGGGATCGCCTGGCTCCTCGGGTGGCATCGCATCGCCGAGTCCTGCTGGATCGCAGGCACACTGATCGCGGTTGTGCCGGCCGTGGTGTGGATGAGTGCCACGCTGCGCCGTGGCCGGGCCGGAGTGGACCTGATCGCGGTGCTGTCTCTGCTCGGAACGCTCTGGGTCGGCGAGTACCTCGCGGGCGCCCTGATCGCGGTCATGCTGGCCGGCGGGCGCGCGCTCGAGTCGGCCGCGGAGCGGCGCGCCTCACACGATCTGCGTGCGCTTCTCGAACATGCCCCGCGATTCGCACGTCGCCGGATCGGCTCGGCAGTGACGGTGATACCGCTGGCGGACGTTGCCGTCGACGACGTGGTGGTGGTCGGACCCGGCGAGGTGGTGCCGGTGGACGGCCGCATCACCGACGCAACCGCGGTGCTGGACGAATCGGTGCTCACCGGTGAGCCGCTGCAGGTCGAACGTGCCGTCGGCGAGCCCGTCCGCAGCGGTGTGGTAAACGCGGGCAACGCCTTCGAGCTGCGCGCGACGGCAACCGCGCACGACAGCACGTACGCGGGCATCGTGCGCCTGGCCGAACAGGCGGCGGCGGAGGGTGCGCCGATCGTCCGGCTCGCCGACCGGTACGCCGCCTGGTTCCTTCCGCTGGCACTTCTGGTCGCCGGGTCGGCATGGCTGTTCAGCGGGTCGGCCGTGCGGGCGGTGGCGGTGCTGGTGGTCGCGACGCCATGCCCGCTGCTGCTCGCCGCGCCGGTGGCCATCGTCTCGGGCCTGTCCAGGGCTTCCCGCCGGGGCGTGGTGATCCGCGGCGGCGCCGCACTGGAGATCCTCGGGCAGGCGACGACTCTCGTGCTCGACAAGACCGGGACGCTGACCATGGGACGGCCTGCCGTCGTCGAGGTCCTCACCGCACCGACACACGACGCCGCCGAGATCCTGCGGCTGGCGGCCTCGGTCGACCAGATGTCGCCGCATGTACTGGCGGAGGCCATCGTCACCGAAGCCCTCTCCCGCGGCATGAAGCTCTCGCTGCCGGAGGGAATCGCCGAGGAACCCGGTCGGGGGGTCACCGCCACCGTCGACGGACATCGTGTCCAGGTCGGCAGGGTGTCGGACGACGCCACCGTCGAGGGGTGGGCCCGCGCGGCGGTCAACCGCGCCAGCCTGGACGCCGCCGCGATCGCCTGGGTGTCCGTCGACGGTGCACCTGTGGGTGCGGTGCTGTTGCGAGATCCGTTGCGCCGCCATGCACCCCGCACCATGCGACGGTTGCGCGCAGCCGGGCTGAGCCGCCTGGTGATGCTCACCGGCGATCGGCCCGAGCCGGCCCGTGAGGTTGCCACGGTACTCGGGCTCGACGAGGTTTACGCCCAGCAGAGCCCGGCGGACAAGGTCGCCGCGGTCCGTGCCGAGCGACAGCGTGCCGTGACGGTCATGGTCGGTGACGGCGTCAACGACGCCCCGGCGCTGGCCGCGGCCACCGTCGGGGTCGCGATGGGTGCACGGGGCGCGACGGCTTCATCGGAGGCCGCCGACATCGTGCTCACCACCGACCGCCTGGATCGCTTGGCCGATGCGATGGATATCGCCCGACGGTCACGCCGCATCGCGGTACAAAGCGCCGGTGTCGGCATGGCGCTGTCACTGATCGCCATGGCGATCGCCGCGGTCGGCTGGTTGCCGCCAGCTCCGGGTGCGCTGCTGCAGGAGGGTATCGACGTCGCGGTCATCCTCAACGCGCTGCGTGCCCTGCGAGGCGATGGCGCCGCCGAGGTCGAACTGAGCGCCGAGACCGAGGACATGCTGCGCCGTTTCGCGGCTGAACACGACCAGTTGCGCGATGCGATCGATGCTCTGCGCGATGCGGCCGATCGCCTGAGCGCGGGCACCGATCCCGCCGCGCTGGAGGCGGTGACTCACGCGCACCGGGTCCTGACGGAGCAGATCCTGCCCCACGAGCACGCCGAAGAGAACGAGCTCTACCCCGCGTTGGCCCGCCCGCTCGGCAGCGGCGAAGCCACCGCCACGATGAGCAGGACCCATGCCGAGATTCAGCGGCTGTCCGACCGAATCGGTACGCACGTCGCGCTGGCAGAAGCCGGCCACGCCATCCAGGAAGACCAGGTTGATGATCTGCTGGCTTCGCTGTACGGGCTCTACGCGCTGTTGCGGCTGCACTTTCTGCAGGAGGAAGAGAATTACTTCACCCTTGCCGGTGACGACGGGTAACCGGGAGACCGCCGTGATTGCACTGGCTCCAACACGGGACCAATGACCCTGACCGACCCCATGCAGTGAGGCTAGCTTGGAGGCTGAACCGGCCGGCGGCACGTGCCCGAGCCGTCGGCACCGAGCGCAATCCGAGCACAAGGGGGTGCGGAATGTCTGAGCCCAGTTCGCAATACGGGGTCCTCGTGGCCGTTGACGGATCGCGGGAATCCGACGTGGCAGCGGGCTGGGCGGCCCGCGAAGCCGCCGCCCGCCACACGCGTCTGACGCTGATGACCGTCAACCCGCCGATGATCGCGGGCTGGTCCATCGGCTCGCTCGAAGCCGGCTTGAGCGAATGGCAGGACTCGAACTCCCAGCGCGTCATCGAGCAGGCCCGGAAGGTGGTGCAGTCGGCCGTCGGTGAGGGCGCGGAACCCGAGGTGCACACCGAAGTGAAGTACTCCCCCGTGGTGCCGGCATTGGCCGAGGCGTCCAGGAACGCCGAGATGATCGTGGTCGGCAGCCGCGGCATGGGTGGGTTCAGGCGAGCCGTGCTCGGTTCGATCAGCACCGGCATGGTTCATCATGCGCACTGCCCGGTTGCGGTGATCCGTCAGGAGGGCGCCGAGGCACGAGACACCCTGCCCGTGGTGTTGGGAGTCGACGGCTCCCCGGCCTCCGAGGCGGCAACCGCCTGGGCGTTCGACGAAGCGTCGCGCCACGGGGTGGATCTCGTTGCGCTGCACGCATGGAGCGATCTGGGCGCCACACCCACCATCGGTATGGACTGGGAGCAGTTCGAGGAGGACGGCAAAGAGGTTCTCGCCGAACGCCTTGCGGGCTGGCGGGAGAAGTACCCAGACGTCAGCGTCGAGCGCCGGATCGTCTACAACCGGCCCGTCCATTGGCTGGTCGAGGAGTCCGAGAAGGCCCAGCTGGTCGTCGTGGGCAGCCACGGCCGAGGCGGCTTCACCGGCATGCTCCTCGGCTCTGTCAGCGCCGCCGTGGTGCAGGAAGCCAAATCCCCGGTCGTCGTCGTCCGTCCGCGCTGAGCGCCAACCGATGATCCGGCCCCACCCGGCGGCGGGGCCGGGTGACTACGGACGAGCCGGGGCGTACCGCAACAGGGCCGCGATTCCGTCCGCGGCGGAGACACCGTCGGCGGCGGAGACCAATGTCGCCCCGACGGCGATCGCCGCGAACGGCAGGGCCTCGTCGGCCCGCACCACCCGGCACGGCGCCTGACCGAACTCCGACAGCACGTCTGCGTCGGGTGCGACCATGGTGCGGCTCTCGCCGGTGACGACGACGGCATCGCCGAGCTCACCGATGATCAGCGTGTCGACGTCACCCTGTCGAAGCGCCCCACACACTGCGGCAAGTCCCTGCGCCGCCAGCCCCGAGTCACGAGCCGCCTCACCGCGCAACCGGTCCATCGTCTCGGCGAGCTGAGATCGCCGGCGGCCCGCGAACACCGCGTCGATCTGGTCGGTGAGCTCCTCCTCGTCGGCGCGGTGCCCGTGCGCCCCCGCCGGCAGTTCGGCTACCAACGGCACAACCCGGCTCGGCAGCGCGGATGCGACGTCGGTGCGGGACCGTACCTCACCGCACACGAACACCACCTCGGCACCGATGTCGTCGACGAGTTCGGTGATTCGGTGCGCCACGGCGCGGACGTTCATCCGGACCGCCTCTTCGGTGGAGTGCTGCAGATCGCCGTATCCGTTCCAGCCGGCCGATACCGGTTTGTGCACGGGGAAACCGCCTCCGTCGACGGTCTCGGTCCGCACGGTCTCCCCGTGGTGCACCGTGATCGTCGCACCCTCGTGGTCCACCGCGGCGAACAGGTAGGGCGGCCTGCCCACACCGATCAGCGGCAGCACGTACGGATACTCCGATACCCGCAGTACGGTCTCCCGCGGGACCGCCGGGAGGTGTTCGTCGACCAGGACACCGTCCGGCGTCGCGATGAGTCCGTGACCCTGCGGCCCCGCGCCGGGAGTGCCCCGAAGTATCGCCTCTTCCAGCGCCGCGATGGCGACTTGGCCGACGCCGTGGTCCGCCAGACTCCCGCGCAACCGGCGCCATAGCCCCTCGATACGTACATCGGCCTCGGCGGAATCGCGCGAATCGTCGAAATACACGGACACGAACGGCCCCTGCGCGTCGCGCAGCGCCTCGGTGTGCTGTGGTCTCATGATCGTCCCAATCACGCTCACCCGGAAAGGGTCTCAGCGATTATCTGCCAGGTCGAAGGTGACGAACTTGTCGACTCCGAACCTCTCGAACGTCCGCCGCCGACGCGGGGCCAGCTTCGGTGCGGCCGACACGGCGTCGATGACGTGTGGGTCCACGACGTCGAAGGTCCGACCGCCAGTGGTGATCGTGGCCTGCCCCGAGGCAAGCACGTTGCGCAGCCAGTCGGTGCCCGTGCCGTACGGCAGGGGCACAATGAAGCCGTCGCCGGACACCTTCTCCGCCACGACGGGTGTCGAGTAGATCTTTCCGGACCGCCGCCCGGCGTGCCGGATCACCGATGCATACCAGTGTCTGCGCCCGGCCAGATGAAGCATCGCCGGATTTAGCACGTATCTGTTGAACGTGCGGATCGAGTCCTTCATCGAGGCGCCGGTGTTGTTGGACATCTGCTGATGTTGCGCCCGCATTCGGGCGCCGGCCAGGGCCGATCAGTCCCCTTCGGTGAGGACCAAAGCCACCACCGCGCGCCACGGAGCCTCGCGTGCGCGTCACATATCTCCGTGCACCACGAAGTCAGCGGACAGCCGGCCATTGGTGACTTTCGTCTCTATTGTCAACCGGCCCAGTCGAAAACGATGAGAGACGCAGGCATGACCGAAGGGATCCGGCAATGACGCCAACCAACCGACGTGAGCTGACCGGAGAACCCCTCGACGCAATCGCGTGGAGATTCCTCGGTTCCGAATACGCCGGCCCGGCCCACGGGGAGTGGTCGATCGACCGGCGCATCGACGCGTATCTCCGGCACCACGGCCCGTCCGAACTCCTCAGCGACGGATCCGCCTATGACGCACTGCTGCAGCGCATCATGTCCAACATCGGTGCCGCCCAGCGGATGGGCGTACTCCAGACGTCGAACGGCTAGCACCACCGTGACCGCGATACACAAGAGCGCGGCGGACTGGCGGGTGCCGCCGAATCTCGCCGACTATCAGGGCACCCGTACCAAGTTCGACTGGGCCGACGTGCCCGACCCGTGCGCAGGTCTGGGAACCGGCCTGTGCAATATCGGCTACGCCGCGGTCGATCGTCAAGCGGAAGGCCGGCAGGCGTCACGTACGGCGCTGCGGTTCGTCGCAGCGACGGCTCCCGACGGGTCGATGGCGACCCGTGAGCTCAGCTTCGGCGAACTCGCCAGGAAATCAAGGCAATTCACCACCGTCCTGCAATCGCTCGGGATCGGCAAGGGCGACCGCGTCTTCACTCTGATGGGCCGGTCGCCGGAGCTGTACATCACCATCCTTGGCGCACTGCGCAATGGCAGTGTCGTGTGTCCGCTGTTCTCCGCCTTCGGACCGGAGCCGATCCTCACCCGGATGACGATCGGCGAAGCCGATGTGCTGGTCACCACCGCAGCGATGTACCACCGCAAGATCGCCACGATTCGCGACCGGTTGACCTCCGTCCGGCACATACTCGTCGTCGGCCACCCCGACGCCGTTGAAGCGGAGGGAACCATCGACTTCACTGCGGCGCTGACCGGCGCCGACGACACCGCGCCGGTGCATCCGACCACGGCCGACGATCCGGCGCTGCTGCACTTCACCAGCGGCACGACCGGCACCCCCAAGGGCGCCGTCCACGTCCACGGTGCTGTCGTGATGCATTACCTCACCGGGCTGTACGCGCTGGACCTGCACCCCGACGACATCTTCTGGTGTACGGCCGATCCCGGCTGGGTCACGGGAATGTCCTACGGGGTCATCACGCCGTTGCTACACGGCGTCACTTCGGTCGTCGACGAAGCGGAGTTCGACGCCGAACGCTGGTACACGATCCTGCAGGGGCAGGACGTGACGGTGTGGTACACCGCACCGACGGCATTGCGCATGCTCATCAAGTCCGGTGCGGAGCTGGCCGGGCGTTTCCGGTTCCCGCGGCTTCGCTTCATCGCCAGCGTCGGCGAGCCACTCAACCCCGAAGCCGTCTGGTGGGGTAAGCGGGTTCTGGGGCTGCCGATCCACGACAACTGGTGGCAGACCGAGACCGGCGGCATCATGATCGCCAACACGCCCGCGTTCGACATCAAACCGGGGTCGATGGGACGCCCGCTGCCCGGGGTGGAGGCCTGCATCGTCCGGCGCACGGAGGACGGCAAGGTCAGCATCATCCCCGAGCCCGATATGGAAGGCGAGCTGGCGCTGAAGGCGCGTTGGCCGTCGATGTTCCGCGGTTACCTGCACGAGGAAGCGCGCTACCGAAAGTGCTTCGCCGACGGGCTCTATCTCACGGGTGATCTGGCCAGGCGCGACGCCGACGGCTATTACTGGTTCGTCGGCCGCGCCGACGACGTGATCAAGTCGGCCGGGCATCTGATCGGCCCGTTCGAGGTCGAGAGCGCGCTGACCGAGCATCCGGCCGTCGCCGAGGCAGCGGTGATCGGCAAGCCCGACCACACGGTCGGCGAGCGGGTCAAGGCGTTCGTCTTGCTCAAAGACGGGTTCGCCCCGGGCGAGGCACTGTCCCGGGAGTTGCTCGGCCACGCCCGCAGCCGTCTGGGTGCGGCCGTCGCGCCCAAGGAGATCGAGTTCGTCAGCGCGCTGCCCCACACGCGCAGCGGGAAGATCATGCGCCGGTTGCTCAAGGCCCGTGAGTTGGGCCTGTCGGAGGGCGACCTCTCCACCGTCGAGGAACCACATTCGCATCAGGCCGAGGAGGTGCGACTGTGACCGACGAGGACCCCGGACACCGTGCCTGGATTCTGCTCTCCGGCATGGTGCGGGTGCGCAGGATGGAGGAGAAGTGCGCCGAACTGTACGGAGAAAGCAAGATTCGCGGCTTCCTGCATCTCTATGTCGGCGAGGAGGCCGTCGCCGCAGGCTCCCTGAACGCCCTCTCACCCGAGGACGCGGTGGTGGCGACGTACCGCGAGCACGCCCACGCGCTGCTGCGCGGCGTGCCGATGACGTCGATCATGGCCGAGATGTTCGGCAAGCAGGAGGGCTGCTCACGAGGGCGCGGCGGATCGATGCACCTGTTCGACGCCGGCGCCCGGTTCTACGGCGGCAACGCGATCGTCGCGGGCGGGCTGCCGTTGGCGGTCGGCCTGGCCCTGGCCGACTCGATGCAGCGCCGCCAGCGGATCACCGCCTGCTACTTCGGCGACGGCGCGGTCGCCGAGGGCGCCTTCCACGAGTCGCTGAACCTGGCGGCGGTCTGGCGCCTTCCTGTGCTGTTCTGTTGCGAGAACAACCTTTACGCCATGGGTACGGCGCTGTCGCGGTCACAGTCGCAGACCGACCTCGCCGCCAAAGCCGCGGCCTACCGGGTCCCGACGCTCGCCGTCGACGGCATGGACGTGCTGGCCTGTCAGGACGCCGCCCGCGAGGCGGCCGAGCGCATTCGCGCGGAGGGCGGGCCGTTCTTCATCGAGTTCCGCACCTACCGCTTTCGCGCCCATTCGATGTTCGACCCGGAGCTGTACCGGGACAAGGCCGAAGTGGAGCGGTGGCGTCAGCGCGATCCGATCCGGCTGTTCACCGAGAAGTGTCTGGGCGACGGCACTTTCACCCAAGCCGATGTCGCCGCAATTGAGACGTCAGCCCAGGAGGAGGTGGCGCGAGCGGTGGAGTTCGCCGACGCAGGCACCTGGGAGGATGTCGCCGACCTCGAACGCGACGTGGTGACCCCGGCTCAAGGAGCACCGCGATGAAGACGTCCTACCGCACCGCCGTGCACGACGCGGTGCGCGACGCGTTGCGCGCCGACCCGCGGGTCGTGCTCATGGGCGAGGACGTCGGCCGGTACGGCGGCACCTACGCCGCGTCCAAGGGCCTGCTCGACGAGTTCGGCCCGGACCGGGTACGCGACACTCCCCTGTCTGAACTGGGTTTCGTGGGGGTCGGCATCGGTGCCGCGCTGGGCGGCATGCGGCCAATCGTGGAGATCATGACGGTCAACTTCAGCCTGCTGGCCCTCGATCAGATCGTCAACACCGCGGCGGCGCTCAGACATATGTCAGGCGGCCAGTTCTCGGTTCCACTGGTCATCCGGATGGCCACCGGCGCCGGCCGCCAGCTGGCCGCTCAGCACTCGCACAGCCTGGAATGCTGGTACGCCCACATCCCCGGCATCAAGGTCGTCTTCCCCGCGACCGTCGAGGATGCGTACGGCATGCTGGGCAGCGCGCTGGCCGACCCGGATCCCGTGGTGATCTTCGAGCATGTCCAGCTGTACAACACCACGAGCGACGTCGACGCACTGACCTCGACCGACATCGCCCGGGCCGCGGTCCGCCGAACCGGAACCGACGTCACACTCATCGCCTACGGCGGCTGCGTTCCCAAGACGTTGGACGCAGCAAGTGAACTGGCACAGCAGGGCATCGACTGCGAGGTCATCGATCTTCGGGTGCTGCGCCCGCTCGACACCGGCACCGTGGTCGAATCGGTTCGCAAGACCCACCGCGCCGTCGTGGTCGATGAGGGCTGGCGCAGCGGAAGCCTCGCCGCCGAGATCAGCGCACGCGTCGTCGAGAACGCGTTCTTCGACCTCGACGCGCCGATCGCGCGGGTCTGCACCGCCGAGGTGCCGATCCCGTACGCCAAACACCTCGAAGAGGCCGCCCTGCCGCAACCGCACAAGGTCGTCGACGCGGTGAAATCCCTACTCGGTCAACGACCATGATCGACTTCGCGATGCCGGCACTTGGTTCGGACATGGACGAGGGCACCCTCGTCGAATGGCTTGTCAAACCCGGTGACGCCGTCGGCCGCGGTCAGGTGCTCGCGGTGGTGGAAACGCCCAAGTCGGCCATCGAGGTCGAGTGCTGGCACGACGGAACAGTGCACGAGCTGCTGGTGTCGGCCGGTGAGACCGTGCGGGTCGGAACGGCGCTGGCGTCGCTGCTCGAACCCGGTGAGCCGGCCCCGGCGGCACCTGCCGCCGGCGGCGCGACGGTGGGCGGGCCGGAATCACACCACAGACGCTGGGTGTCGCCGGCCGCCCGCCGCCTCGCCGCCACCGTGGGCGTCGACACCGACACGGTGACCGGCACCGGCCCGCAAGGTGCGGTCACCATCGAGGATGTCGAGCGCGTGGCGACGGCGGCCCCGGCTCCGGCGGCCGTCATCGCGGCGGACCGCGGATCGGCCATGAGGAAGTCCATCGCCGCCGCCATGAGCCGGTCCAACCGCGAGATCCCGCACTACTACCTCGAAAGCCGGATCCTGTTGGACAAGGCGCTGAACTGGCTCACCGACCGCAATGCCCGACGGCCGGTCACCGAGCGCCTGCTCCCAGCGGTGCTCCAGGTCAAGGCGGTCGCGGTCGCCGCTCGGCGCTTCGGTGAGTTCAGCGGGTTCTGGCGCGACGACGAATTCCGCCCCGCACCGGACGTCCATGTGGGCGTGGCGATCTCGCTGCGCGGCGGCGGTCTGGTTGCCCCCGCCCTTCGGAGCGCCGCGGACCAGGATCTCGATCAGCTGATGGGCAACATGATCGACCTGGTGTCGCGTGCCCGCGCCGGCAGACTGCGCAGCTCGGAGATCTCGGACCCGACCATCACGGTGACAAACCTGGGCGACAACGGTGTCGACTCGGTGTTCGGCGTGATCTACCCACCGCAGGTGGCACTGGTCGGGTTCGGCAAACCCAGCCCACAGGTCTGTGTGATCGACGGCGATATCCGCATCGCCACGGCAATACAGGCCACCCTCGCCGCCGACCACCGGGCCAGCGACGGCCGTCGGGGAGCGTTGTTCCTCGCCGCCGTCAACGACCTGCTCCAACAGCCCGAAGCCCTGGAGAAGTGAGACACGGATGATGGCACAGGACGATATCCGCGGCGAGGTCCTCGCGGCGCTGACCGCGATCGCGCCAGAGGTGGATGCCGCGCAGATTCGGGACGACGCGCCGTTGCGCGACCAGGTCGATCTGGATTCGGTGGATTGGCTCAGCTTCCTCATCGGTATCCACCACCGCCTGAACGTGGACATCCCCGAATCGGACTACGCGTCGCTGCGCACGCTGGCCGACCTCATTGCCTACGTCGACCGGCATGCACGGTCCGCCGTCACACGGCATGGGGCCGGAGCCGATCCCGTTCGCCGAGAACGCAATCGGCGATGAGAATCCGATGCGGACATCCAACCGGGATCCAACCGGAGTTGACCTTGATACAGCCGCCGGACTACGGCCGCCGGGCGACGATCACGGGCACATGGGCGGCGTGCACGATCGCCGTACTGACCGACCCCAACAGCATCCCCGCGAACCCTCTCCTGCCGTGACTCCCGACGACCACCAGCTGGGCCGAACGCGAGCGCTCGATAAGACGGCGCGCCGGCCGGTCGAACTCCACGATCCGGTGAACGCGCACGTCGGGATAGCGCTCCAGCCATCCGGCCAGGCGCTCCCCGAGGAGTTCGGTGGCGACTCCTTCAAGTGCGTCCCATTCCAGGCTGGGCACGTCCGACATGTCGGCATCGCTCCATACGTGCAACGCGACCAAATCCACATCGCGCCATGACGCTTCATCGAAGGCGATGGCCGTCGCCCGCTCGGACGCCGGTGACCCGTCGACGCCGACGAGCACCGGCCGCCGGTCCGAGTAAGCCGGAACGTCATCGGGGATGACCGCCACGGGACCGCGCGCATGGTGCACCAACCCGGTGCTGACCGATCCGAGCAGACCACGGAGCACCACACCGCGCCCATGGCATCCGACCACAACCAGCTGCGCCCGCTCGGACAGCGCCGCCAGGGTCGACACCGGCGCGCCGTAGAAGACCTCACCGGCAACCGTGGTGGGCCGCGCCTCGGGCGGGAACTGCTCGACGGCGGCGACAGCGGCATCAATCACCGTTCTGGCCCGCTCCCTCAGCGCTTCGTCGATGGCGTTCTGGTCAGCGATCCCGGCGCCGGGCCAAGCCACGGCGGAGGCGAAGATGAAGGACGGCGGCGCAACGTGGGCGAGCGTGAGAGGAACATTTCGCATGCGCGCCTCCCGGGCGGCCCATCCGATGGCACCCGCCGACGATGCGGATCCATCGATTCCGACCACGATCCCTGAAGCCGTTGGCTGATGGCCGAGTGAGTGGCTGTGCATCGGTCAAGCGCTCCGGAGCCCGCCGTCCCCGCCGGCCAGGGTCGTCGTGATCTCGCGCTCCCATTGCGCATACCGCCATCGGTCGAGCCTGCGCCGGGCAAGGTATCCGCTTGCGGCGGCGATGCCGGCAACCCCGATCCACACGCCTAGTCCCGCGCCCACGGCATCGGCCACCGCGCGGTCCTGGCTGGGTGGCGGCGATGTGAGATCGCCCTTGGCATCTACCCAGATGGTTTGCCGATCACCGACTTTCGCACGGTCGGGCCAATCGATGACCTCGGTGTGGTCGCGTCCACCAGCTTTCCAGGTGGTGCGTGCGACGAACGCCACACCGCTGGTCTGCGGTACGACCGTACCTCGGCCGACCGCGATGGCCGTCACCTGACCCGTGTTCTGCGCCTGTTCGAGGACGGACCGACTCCGACTGTCGTGTACCGATGTGCCGACCGCCGCGGCGAACGGCGCCGCAACGACGATCACCAGCACTGTAAGTATCCCGACGAGCGCCTCGAACCGGTCGCTGGTGCGCACGAGCGGGTTGGTTCCCCAGACCCGGACCCACCATGTGCGTCCGAATCCGATCGTGAAGGTCAGCATCGCACCTCCTGCGACTGGAATCCCCAAACGGCGAGATATCAACCATCCTCCCCCGCGGCGGCGGCAAGATTTAGGGACCAATGGCAGCATCGGGGTGGTCACAGGTCATTGGGCAACCACGACAGGGCGCCGACCGTCCGCCGATCGCCGCGGGAGTCAGGGCAGCGGCGCCGTCCATGTGAGCTTCGTCCCTCCGCCGCTGGCGTTCGCGATCACGAGGGATCCGCCCGCTTGTTCCGCGCGCCGGCGCAGGTTGATCAGCCCGCTGCCGGTGACATCCCCGTCGATGCCGCAGCCATCGTCGGTGACCTCGATGCGCAGGTCGTCCTCGACGGTCACGCTGACGCTCAGTGTGTTGGCCTTGGAATGCCGCACCGCATTGCTGACCGCCTCCCTGACGACGGCTTCGGCGTGATCTGCCAGTTCGGCGCTGACAACCGACAACGGGCCGACGAACTGGGTGGTGGTACGCAGGTTGGCGCTGGAGAACTGTGCGATGGCCTCATCGAGACGCTGCCGCAGCCGGGTCATCCCCGAGTTCGAACCGTGAAGGTCGAAGATCGTCGTCCGGATCTCCTGGATGACCTCCTGCAGGTCATCGATGCAACCCGAAAGCCGTTGCTGCACTTCGGCTGATCGCGCCCGCGGCACGGTGCCCTGCAGTGCCAGCCCAACCGCGAAGAGCCGCTGAATGACATGGTCGTGGAGGTCACGCGCAATGCGGTCGCGGTCGGTGAGGATGCCGAGTTCACGTATCCGGCGCTGGGTACTGGCCAGCTGCCAGGCCAACGCAGCCTGGTCCGCGAAGGCGGACATCATATCGAGCTGCTCGTCACTGAACGGTCTGGTGCCTTTCCTCCGCAACACCACGAGGACGCCGGCAACGGTGTCGGTGGCGCGGAGTGGCAATACCAGGGCGGGACCGTCAGCACCGAGCCCGTCGATGTCGATGCCGTCGAATCGTGCGGGTGCCCGCCGGGCGAACGCCTCTCCGATCACGGTGCTGTCGACGGGGATGATGTCGATCGCGGTTTCGGCCGACCCACCCGCCGTCGCGGCGACGACGAGTTCGGATACCTCGTTGGTCGGCACTTCCGGGTCGACAGGAATGGCCACCACCGCGGCGGCCGCGCCGCTGAGCTTCTGGGCCTCGTCCGCGATCAGCCGAAACACCCGGGTGGGGTCGGTGCCGGACAGCAGCTCGGTGCCGATGTCGCGGGTGGCCTCGATCCACGATTGCCTGCTGCGGGACTGTTCGTAGAGGCGCGCGTTATCGATCGCGATGCCGGCCGCCGCGGCCAGCGCCTGCACCAGGACCTCGTCGTCCTCGCTGAACGGCTGCCCTCCGGTCTTCTCGGTCAGATAGAGATTGCCGAAGACCGTGTCCCGGATGCGCACCGGCACGCCGAGGAATGTCCGCATCGGCGGATGATCCGGCGGAAATCCGACGGAGGCCGGGTGGCTGGCGATGTCGTCGAGCCGAATGGGTTTGGGGTCGTCGATCAGCACACCGAGCACCCCCCGACCCTCCGGCAGGTGACCGATCCGCGCGCGGGTCTGGTCGTCGATGCCCTCGTAGACGAATCCCACCAATTCGTGATCGATCCCGCGCACGCCGAGCGCCCCGTAGCGGGCGTCCACCAGGTCGATGGCCGTACGCACGATGGTGTGCAGCGTTTCGTCGAGTTCGAGTCCGGAGGTGACCACCAGCATCGCCTCGACAAGACCGTCCAGCCGATCCCGACCTTCGACGATCTGCTCGACGCGCTCCTGGACCTCTACCAGAAGTTCCCTGAGCCGCAGCTGCGACAAGGTGTCACGAAGCGGGCGCACCGTGCTGTCCGGTCCCGGATGGCGTTCGTCAGCCACGGCAACATCCTGCCACCACACCGACAGGCGGGATCGTGGGGCTGGCGTTTCTTCGCCGTTTCACAGGGAGCCGAGGGCGGGCGGCTCCCGGCCTCCCTGCCCGGGAGCCGCCACCGAGCTTCTGTTCAGTTGCTGGATATGTTCAATTGCTCGATGTGATCTCGATGTGCTTCTCCGTACTGGTGGGCGTGGCGACCGGAACCGACACCGTCAGAATGCCCTTGTCGTAGCTTGCCTTGACGGCATCTTCGTCGGCGCCGACGGGCAACGCCACCGTGCGGACGAACGAGCCGTACGCGAATTCCGAACGGCCGTTGCCTTCCTTCTTCTCGGTGCGTTCGGCCTTGATCGTCAGCTGGCCGTCGCGCACCATGATGTCGACATCCTTGGCCGGATCGACACCCGGGAGCTCCGCGCGGATCTCGTAATTGCCGTCCTTCATCTCGTCCTCGAGCCGAATGATGTTGCTGTCGAAGACCGGACGTAGACCTGCCCACGACGGGAACCCGGCGAGCAGATCCGAGAACTCCGGGAGCAGGGACCGCGAACGGTGCTGAACGGGAAGTCTGCTCATGATTGCCTCCTCATGTCGGTGAACTTCCTCATCTGCATGAGACCACCACGCCACCGCCGACACTAGGGACCGAAGTCCCCGGGCCGGCGGGCCATTTGTCGGTGCGGGCCGGGTCGGGACCACCGGCCCTAGCCGAACACCCCTGTGCCGGTGCACCGTTGGTGTATGGCTGCAATGACGGTGCGGATGGCGGTGGCGGTCACGGCGTTGTACGCTACTCGCCGCTATTACCGCAACTGGGGCACAACCAAAGAAGAATGCCGGCTCGCGCTGCCCGGTGACGAGTTCACGCATCAGCCGTCGGTTCGATCAACCGAAGGCATTTCGATCGATGCGCCGGTGCAGGCCGTCTGGCCGTGGCTGACGCGGATAGCTCGCAAACACGGTGGCCTGTTCGGCCACATCGCAGGTCGGGATGGCTTTGCCACAGATCCGCAAGGGCAGCCGCCGTCGCCGGGTGACGTCGTCGCTGTCGCTCCGGTGGGGTGGGTGGGCCGCCGCGGCGGGTTGGTGATGACGGTGGCCAGGGTCGTCAACGACGACAATATGGTCCTGCGCGGTGCCCCTCCCGGGTTTCCGTGGCAGGCCGTGTGGTCGTTTCACCTGTTTGCCCGCGGGGACGACCGCTGCCGCTTGCTGGTGCGCACACGCGCGGAGCTTCGGCATCCGGGCGAAGTGATGCTCGTCGAGATGGCCGGCCCGTTGGTGGCGCTGGCGACCCGGCGGCTACTACGAACAATCAAGTGCGCGGCCGAACATCAGGTCGCCAGCGCGAGCACCTCGTCGAAACCGGCGACCAGACAGTCGTAGAAGACATCGACGTCGGGAATGGCGCCCTGATCGACATTGATTCCGATGCCACAGGATCCCGCATACGTCAGCAACGTGACGTTCACGGCGGCCCCGAGCGTGGGCGCGAACGCATACTGCATCCGTACCGCGGCGCCCCCGAGGTAGACGGGCTCCGGGAAGCCCGGAACGTCACTGGCCAGGATGTCGACGTTGCGAAACGCCGATCCCACATACCAGCGGGGCACCAGGTTGAGCGCACCCGCGATCAGCTGGGTGAACCCCAGGGACTTCTCGCTGCGCGCCCGGCCGGTGCGCTCGTGGATCTCGGCGATCCGATGGGTGGGGTCGGCGACGCCGGCCGGCACCGCGAACCGGATCAAGGTGACCCGATTGCCTCCGACCGGGTCGGCCTCTGTCCGCAGATTGATCGGCATCGTGATGGTGAGATCACCCACCGGCGCGCCGTGTTTCTCGTGATATCGCCGCAGGCCTCCGAGGACACCCCCGATGAAGGCGTCGTTCAACGATCCGCCGGCGACATGACCCGCCCGCTGCAGCAGGCGCTGCGGGACGCTGTGCACAGCGAGTCGGCGAATGCGGCTGCGACGAAGGATGATTGGCGACCGGGGCCGGCTCAGGGGGCGGGCGGTCCGTGCGATCGAAGCCGCCGTGGAATAGGCAGCCCTGACCGTGTCCGCCGGGTTTCGCACTCCGTTGAGCAACAGCGCAGGCAGAGTGTTCAGCGACGCACCGGCACGTCCCGCCCCATACGCGATGACATCCCGGATGCCGACCGCGGAATCTGCGGCGGGCAGTTCGGGCGCGATCCGCGTGGTAGGGCCGCGCTCCCCGGGGTGATCGAACAAGAACGTCGCCAGTTGGACGGCGCCCAGACCGTCGGTGAGCGCGTGATGCACCTTGCACAGCAGCGCGGCGCCACCGTCGGCCAGCCCGTCCACCAGCGTGACCTCCCACAGGGGCCGGGCCCGGTCGAAGTCGGCCATCGCCGCGATACGCGCCATCTCCAGGAGGGCATCGAGCGTGTGCGGTTCTGGGGCGGTGACCCGGCGAACGTGGAATGCGAGGTCGAAGTCCGGGTCGGTTTCCCAATGTGGAGGCAGGGGTGTCATCGACTCGACCACCCGTTGGCGGAACATCGGCACCGCCTGGCTGAGCCGGTCGAACCTCTCGACGACGCAGCGCCAGCCCGGTGCGCGATCGAGCAGGATCACCGAGACGATCGTCGAGCGCAGCCGCGGATCCGACTCGATCGACCACGCGAAAGCGTCGCTGTTACGGAGAAACTCGGGCATGTCCAGGCGACCTCCTCGTCGAGCACCTTCGCCCGATCACACCATGCCAGGCGACGCGACCATAGGGCCGAATGCCAGCTCCCCGATGCGCTTTGGCCCAGGGACTTTGTGCCCTACCTACTCGTGACCTTCTTCGCGGGACTGTGGCCCTGAGCCGCTGGCCCGGCCGGTCAGCCCGAAGCACAGTGGATACATGAAATCCGCAGGCAATGAGGCCGATCTCCAATACGTCCGCGACATCTCGACACTGCGCATCTCTGATGCCGAGCGAGCCGGTGGCAAGGGCGCGAACATGGGCGAACTCGTCGCAGCGGGGCTCCCGGTCCCGCCCGGGTTCGTGCTCATGCGCGACTGCTACCACACCTCGATGCGATCCTGCGGCGTCGATGCGGAGCTGGGCGCACTGCACCGCGAGGCGCTGGACAATGTCGCCGACACCGCCCGGCTCGGCGAACTGTCGGAACGAATGCAGGGCCTGGTGCGCAAGGCCGGTGTCGACGACACCGTGCGGAATCTGGTCCTGCCCGCCTACCACGGCATCGGCGCGAACGCGGTGGTCGCGGTGCGCTCTTCGGCCACCGGGGAGGACGGCGCCGACGCTTCGTTCGCCGGCATGAACGCCACCATCACCAATGTCAGTGGGGACGACGCCCTCATCGACGCCGTGGTCCGCTGCTGGATGTCGCTGTTCAGCCCCCGGGTGATCACCTACCGCGCCAGCCGCGACTTCACCGGCGACCCCGCCATGGCGGTTGTCGTCCAGCAGATGGTGGACTCCGAGAAGGCCGGTGTCGCGTTCACCGCGGACCCGAGCACCGGTGCACAGGATCGAGTCGTCATCGAGGGCGCATTCGGCCTCGGTGAAGTGGTGGTGTCTGGCGAGGTCGAGCCGGACACCTACATCGTCTCGAAGGAGACACTGGCGCCGCTCGCTGTCCGGCTGGGCCACAAGGCATTCAAGATCGTGCGCGGCGCAGACGGCCACGACAGCACCGTCGACCTGGACGACGCGCAGGCCGACTCGCGCGTCCTGACCGAGGACGAGCTGCGGACCATCGCCGAGCTCGCGGTCGCAACCGAACGGCACAACGGCTGCCCTCAGGACACCGAGTGGGCCATTTCGAACGGCCGGACCTACCTGGTGCAGGCCAGGCCGATCACCACGCTGGGCCACACGACGCCACCGGCCACCGACAGGCATGTCGTCCTGGCCCGCGGGCTTGCCGCGGCTCCCGGAAAGGTATCGGGCAAGGTCAGGGTGCTGGCGACGCCCGATGCGGGTGATCGGCTGTTGGAGGGCGAAATCCTCGTCGCGCAGATGACCAACCCGGACTGGCTGCCGACCATCCGCCGCGCGGCAGCGGTGGTAACCGACACCGGCGGCATGACATGCCATGCCGCGATCGTCGCCCGCGAGTTGGGTGTTCCGTGTGTGGTCGGCACCCGTTCCGCGACCAGGGATCTGCACGACGGCACGACGGTGACCGTCGACGGGGCGCGCGGCGAAGTGCTGTCCGGACGCGTGGAGACGGCTGACGGGCCCGCTCACCGGACGTCGGCGCGGCAGCGGGCCGTGCCACCCGAGCCGCCGCCGGAGGTCACCGGGACCAAGGTGTACGTCAACCTGGCGATGCCCGACAACGCGGAAGCCGTTGCGGCGCAGGGAGCCGATGGTGTCGGCCTCCTTCGCGCCGAGTTCATGCTCACCGAGGCACTCGGCGGACGCCATCCGCGCGATCTCGTCGCCCACGGCGAGCAGGAGATGTTCATCGAAGGGCTGGTGTCCTCCGTCGGCCGGATCGCCGCCGCGTTCACGCCGCGCCCCGTGATCTACCGGACCACCGACTTCCGCAGCAACGAGTTCCGCGGCCTCACCGGGGGCGACGCCTACGAGCCCGTGGAGCACAATCCGATGATCGGGTACCGCGGTTGCTATCGCTACATCAAGGAACCGGATCTGTTCGCGCTGGAACTTCGCGCGCTGGCCCGAGTCCGCGGGCAGGCCCCGAACGTCCATGTGATGATCCCGTTCGTACGCACCAGGTGGGAACTCGACGAGTGCCTCTCCTTGATCGACGCCAGCCCGCTGGGCAGGCAGCGCGGGCTGCACCGGTGGGTCATGGCCGAGGTGCCGTCGGTCGTCCATTGGCTACCCGAATACATCGGGATGGGCATCGACGGAGTGTCCATCGGCAGCAACGACCTGACTCAACTGGTTCTCGGAGTCGATCGCGACTCCGACATCTGCGCCGAACTGTTCGACGAGTCCGATCCCGCCGTGCTCGACGCCATCGGGCAGATCATCTGCAGCGCACGAAAATTCGGCATCACGTCGTCGCTCTGCGGGCAGGCGCCGTCCACCAATCCGGCGTTCGCGGAGCATCTGGTCCGCATGGGCATCACATCGGTGTCGGTGAATCCCGACGCGCTGGGCGCCGCCCGGCGCACCATCGCCGCCGCCGAACGCCGGCTGTTGCTGGAATCGGCCCGGTAGTTGACCGGTGCCATCGCCGACGGCGAGGACGGGATCAGCCGGCAGCAGGCCGCCGGCGCACCGATCGCC
Source organism: Mycobacterium sp. (assembly GCF_044223235.1). Lineage (GTDB taxonomy): Bacteria > Actinomycetota > Actinomycetes > Mycobacteriales > Mycobacteriaceae > Mycobacterium. The sequence goes on along the minus strand of NZ_JBGAME010000001.1, from coordinate 41,657 downwards.
GAGGTGATGCACCGGTTGCAGACGTCGATCGATGGATTGTCGAGCGCCGAGGCGGCTACGCGGTTGGCCCGGGTGGGCCCGAATTCGGTTCGTACCCACCGGGTCAGCGCCGTCGGCGTGCTGGTCCGTCAGCTCAAGAACGCCGTGCTCGGGCTGCTCGCCGCGACCGCCGTGCTGTCGTTCTTCCTCGGCGACAGCACGCAGGCCGTCATCATCGGCGTGATCTTGACGGTCAGCATCGGCCTGGGATTCGTCAACGAGTACCGGGCCGAACGCGCAACCGCCGCTTTGCATTCACGAATGCGCCATGAGGCGCTGGTACGCCGCGACGGCCGGCTGGCCAAGATCGACGTCAACGAACTGGTGCCGGGCGACGTGGTTCAGCTCGAGGCGGGTCAGGTGGTGCCCGCCGATGTGCGGCTGGCCGAGGCGAACGGCCTGGAGTGCAACGAGAGCATCCTCACAGGAGAGTCCACCCCGAGCGAGAAGTCGGCCGAACCCGCGAAGCCCGGTGTCGCGATGACCGACGCCGCCGATCTGGCGTTCATGGGCACGGTGGTCAGCGCCGGCGACGGGGTTGCGGTGATCTACGCGACGGGGGCCGATGCCGAGTTCGGCCGCATTGCCGCGGGTTTGGGTGAGCGCCAGCCCGAGACGGCCTTTCAGGCCGGCCTGCGACGGTTCTCGTACCTGCTGCTTTGGGTGGCGCTGACGCTCACGGTCGTCATCATCGCCACCAATCTGCTGTTGCGCAGGCCGTTGATCGACTCGGCCCTGTTCGGCCTCGCGATCGCCGTCGGCATCACCCCGCAGCTGCTGCCTGCCGTCGTCAGCACCAGCCTGGCGTCGGGCTCACGGCGGCTGGCGCGGGTGAAGGTCCTGGTGAAGCGGTTGGTGTGCATCGAGGATCTGGGTGATATCGACATCCTGGTCACCGACAAGACCGGCACGCTGACCGAGGGCCGCATCGAGTTCGTCGACGCCGTCGGACCCGACGGCCGCCGTGACGAATCGGTTCTGCGCAGCGGTCTGCTCGCCACCACCGTCGACCCGGCGAAGGGCGGCGCGGCCGGCAACGAACTCGACGACGCCCTGTGGCGGGACCGGCCGGCGATCGCCGGGGTCAGGTGCATCGCGACGTTACCTTTCGACCACACGCGCAGGGCCGCCTCGGCGCTCGTCGACGACGACGCGGGCCGGCACCTGCTGGTCAAGGGCGCGCCGGAACAGGTGCTGGCACGCTGCGACGGCGTGCCAGGGGCCGCACACCCGACGTTGTCCGCGTTGTTCGCCGACGGCCGCCGGGTGGTTGCGGTGGCGGCCCGGGACGCCCCCGGACTGCGGTGCATCACACCGGCCGACGAGGCCGGCCTGACCCTGCGGGGGTTCCTCGTCTTCGCCGACAACCCGAAGACGGCCGCCCGCGACTCGCTGGCACGGCTGACGGCGCTGAACATCGAGGTCAAGGTCGCCACGGGTGACAACCCGGCCGTCGCCGAGAAAGTCTGTGCCGAACTGGGTTTGACCTCGAAGGGCACCATCACCGGCGCGGAGTTGGAGCAACTGGACGACGCCGGGTTGGACGCGGCGGCCACGTCGAACACGACCTTCGCCCGCATCTCACCTCAACAGAAGGCGCGGGTCATCACCTCGCTTCGGCGCGCCGGAGGTTCGGTCGGCTTCCTGGGCGACGGGGTCAACGACGCCCTGGCGCTGCACGCCGCCGACGTCGGGATCTCCGTGGACACCGCCAGCGATGTGGCCAAGGACGCCGCCGACGTGGTGCTGCTGGAGAAGGATCTCGGCGTGCTGGCAACCGGGGTCGCCGAGGGCAGGCGCATCTTCGCCAACACGATCAAGTACGTGCTCATGGGCACGTCGAGCAATTTCGGCAACATGTTCAGCGCGGCCGCAGCCTCCGCCGTGCTCACCTTCCTGCCGATGCTGCCCAGCCAGATCCTGCTCAACAACCTGCTGTACGACAGCTCGCAACTGGCCATCCCGACCGATCGTGTCGACGAGGAACAACTGCACGCCCCGTCGCACTGGAACATCGCGTTCATCCGCCGGTTCATGCTGACGTTCGGGCCGATCAGTTCCCTGTTCGACTTCCTGACCTTCGGGCTGATGCTGGGGGTGCTGCACGCGGGCCCGATCGAGTTCCGAACCGGCTGGTTCGTGGAATCGCTTGCGACGCAAACCCTGATCATCTTCGCGATCCGGACGCGCAGGGTGCCTTTCATGCGCAGCCGGCCCGGTGCGATCCTCACCGTGGCGACCTTCTCCGTGATCGCGGTCGGCATCGTCCTCACACTGTCGCCGCTGGCCCACAGCCTCGGCTTCACCCCCCTGCCCTGGCAGTTCTTCGCCGCCCTCCTGGCGTTGGCGCTGGGGTATCTGGTGTTGGTGGAGGTAACCAAGACGGCGTTCTACGCCGAGCCGATCCGGTCGGCGGAGACGCCGCTGCGCACCCGCGGGCATCTGCACCGGATCAACCGAAGGGCCGCCCGGTTCAGCCATCCCGGAAGGCTGCCCGCCCGCTCCGCCTCATAGATGGCGGCTGATCGGCGATTTCGAGACCAACTGGATCGCGGGGATCGCGGGTCGGCCCGGCCAGCATGTGTCACACCACGTGGGGTCGTCGGCGCTGGTGGTGCGGGGCTGATCCGCACCGCCGCCTATGGTTACCCGGACGTTACAGATGACCTTTATCCCTACCGGGGGGCGCCCAGATCGGGGATCATCGAGTGATCAGTCACGGGCCGAAGGGGAGCTATGGTGCCGACCGACCGAGCAGACCTCACACCCGAAGCACTCGATACCATCGCGTGGGGATTCCTGCGGTCGGAGTTCACCGGGCAGAGTTATTCCGAGTGGCCGATCGAAAGGCGCGTTGACGCCTATCTGCTGCGCCACGGACCGACCGCCCTTCTCATGGACGGATCCGCCTACAACACGCTACTCGACCGGGTCATGGCTAATATCGGCCCCGCGTTGCGCAGCGGTGTGCTGCAGTCACCGCGCGTGTAGCCGGAAGCGACGAACCACTCGCCCGGGCGATCCGGCCCGAGGTGCCGTTCGCGGTGACCACGGCCCCGTTGGATAGGGACCAACTGCCCTGCCGGTACAGCGTGGACGTGCATAGCATCGGTAAGTGGAGTCCGGGTTGGACAGGGAGCGGACGCCAACCCCATGTCTGGACACAAAGGAGTGTGAGATGACAACCACCACAAGGGAATACGGCGTTATTGCAGCGGTCGACGGCTCCGCGCAATCTGACGCCGCCGTCCGGTGGGCAGCCAGGGAAGCCGCCCTGCGGCACAGGCCCGTCACGCTGATCACGGTCGTCTCGCCGGTGACGGTGAGTTGGCCGGTCGGCTATCTGGAGTCCGGTTTCACCGAGTGGCAGGAAGAGAATGCGCAGGAGGTTCTCGCGCAGGCCAAGAAGACTTTCGATGCCGCTGTCGGCGCCGCCGGGACATCGCAGGTGAACACCGAAGTGATGCACGGCGGCATCGTCGCCACCTTGGCCTCGGCTTCCTCCGATGCCGACATGATCGTCGTCGGCAGCCGCGGCATGGGCGCGTTCGGCCGCGCCGTATTGGGTTCCACCACCAGCGGTTTGGTGCATCACGCGCACTGTCCCGTGGTGGTGATCCATGACGGCGAGACCCCCGAGCCCGAACCGGCGGCGCCTGTGGTGCTGGGCATCGACGGATCGCCCGCTTCGGAAGCCGCGACCGCGTTCGCCTTCGAAGAAGCGTCGCGCCGCGGTGTCGAACTCGTCGCGGTACACGCATGGAGCGATTTCGTGGTGTTCCCGGCGCCGGGCATCGACTGGGGTCTCTACGAGAACGAGGGAAAGGAAGTGCTCGGCGAGCGCCTCGCGGGGTGGCACGACCAATACCCCGACGTAAAGGTACAGCGGCGCATCGTATGTGACCAGCCCGCCCGTGCTCTGATCGACGAGTCCGAGCGCGCCCAGCTGGTCGTGGTGGGAAGCCACGGTCGCGGCGGATTCACCGGAATGCTCCTGGGTTCGGTCAGTTCCGCGGTCGTACAGGGCGCGAAATGCCCGGCGATCGTGGTCCGCGCCTGATTATCCGAAAGTGGCACACGCCATCTGCAAGCACCGAGGCCCCGCACCCGCGGGGCCTCGTCGGTTGATGGAGGCGCGTCGGTTGATCGCGGTAAGTGCGTGGCCAGCCACCGCACGGGCCTGTCGCCCGCCCCGACCGTCGTGGCCTCCGGAAGTCAGCGGCCGCCGGCGGTCAACGCGGCGATGTCGCGGTCCCATTGGTCATTTCGTGTGCGGTTCAGTCTGCGGCGCACCACAATCATGGCGATCAAGACGTGGATGCCGAGCAGACACCACGACCCGAGGCCGACGGCGATCGCATCGCTGTCCGCGCGGGTCAACGGTGGTGGCGGCCCCGCCGGGTCACCCTGCCGATCGATCCAGATGGACTGTTGATCACCGGTTTTCGGCAGATGATCCCAGTCGATGACGCCGGTCCGTTCACGTTCTTCGAAGCTCCATCGAGACGGTGCGGTGAACAACACGGCGCCGGGTCCGGCACCGATTGACCTGCCCGGCGCGGTCGCGGTGGCGGCCACCTGCGTCCGCTGCTGCGCTATGTCGGTATAGATCTGGGTGCGCGAGTCATGGACCGACGTCGCAACGGCACCCAACACGGGCGCCGCGGCAAGCATGATCACGGTGGCGAGACACAGTGCGACCGCCTCAAGCCGGTCACTACGCCGTACCAGCGGATTGTGGCCCCAGAGCCGCAGAATCCGCCCGCCGGGCCCCAATCCGAACGTGAAGATCTGCATGCCGCCTCCCCGAACCGTCGACCTCACTTTCAGTCATGTGACATCTCCGATCGTCGTCCGCGCCGCGGCTCGCGGACAGGGCATAAAGCCTCTTTTTGAGACCTTCTCCTCACCACGCGCGAGATCCGGGCGGAATCGGGCCCCGGAGAGGCGGAGCCGTCGCCTCGATCCCGGGATGACAGACTGGTCAGCCGTGCCGATTCCCCGCGGGCGCGCCGATGCGCGATGAGCTGGTGGCAGGCGGCGCTGCTCGTGGCGGCGGGGATCGGCGGTGGACTGGTCGGCTCGATCGCGGGCCTGGCGTCGCTTACGACCTATCCCGCGCTGCTGGCGGTGGGTTTGCCGCCGGTCTCGGCCAACGTCACCAACACCGTCGCGCTCATCTTCAACGGGGTCGGATCCATCTCGGCGTCTCGCCCCGAGCTGACGGGCCAGGGCCCGTGGCTCAAGCGGAGCATCCCGATCATGGCCGCCGGTGGCATGGTCGGTGCGGCGCTGCTCCTGCTCACCCCGGCCGACGGGTTCGAGAAGCTCGTCCCGATCCTCATCGGCGTGGCCTCGCTGACCATCCTGGTGCCCCTGCGGCCGCTGGACGGCGACAAACCCCGCAAGCACAGGGCCGTCGTGATCGTCGAGGGCGTCGCGATCTTCCTGATCGCCGTGTACGGCGGCTACTTCGGCGCGGCCGCCGGGGTGATGCTGCTCGCCCTGCTGCTGCGTGCCGGCGGCGCGAGCTTGGCGCATGCCAACGCTTCGAAGAACGTGCTGCTCGGGGTTTCCAACACGGTGGCCGCGGTGGCGTTCGTGTTCCTCGCACCGGTCCACTGGCTCGCGGTCATTCCACTGGCCGCCGGCTGTCTGATCGGCGCGCGGCTGGGCCCGGTGGTGGTCCGCCACTCCCCCGCCAAGCCGTTGCGGCTGTTCATCGGGCTGACCGGCGTGGTGCTGGCCGTGAAGCTGGGGATCGACGCGTACCCGTAGTGCGGGTTCACACGCCGCGTTCGACGGGCATCACCCCGCGGTCGACGGCGGCCACCAGCGCCGCATGGTCGGCTTCGGTTTGGTCGGCGTACCGGCGCGCGAACGTGCACAGCGCGTCGTCGACGCGGTCGGAGCGGCCCATGTAGCCGGCGATCATCGACGCACCGCTGGTTCTGGCGTGGCCCTTGGCCAGTAGCTGGCCGACCACGCCGGCGTAGTCGCTGAGCGCGTCGGCGTCCATCGCGTCCAGGGGGACGGTGCCTTTCATATTGCGGAATTGCCGCACGTAGTACTGCAACCCGTCCATCGTCGCCCACCCGAGCAGCGGGTCACTGACCGTCTGAAGCGCCTGCTGGTACTCCACCACCCGCTGGCCCTGGTGGGCGTGCCACGCCGACTCGCCGTGCACATACCGCGCCAGCACGGATCGCCGGGCCTGCTTGAGCTGGAGGAACACGACATCTTCCGCCGTGGACCCTTCCAACAACGCCACATAGGCGCGCAGGCCGACGCTTCCCACCCCGACCACCTTGTGTGCGACGTCGAGCAGCGTGTACCCGCCGAGGACGCGGCGCCAGTGTGACGTCAGGGTCAGCAGGTAGTCGTCGAGCGCCTCGGCAAGCATCTCGGCCTCGCCATCGGGCAGCCGCGTGATCAGCGGCGGTTCCTCGATGATTCGGCGCACGCCGTTCACCTCGTGGGTGAAGCGGGGCAGGGCGCGGTCACTGGTGCGGTTGCGGGCCCGTTTGGCGGACCGCATCACCTCGGCGTTGAGCGGACCCGCCGTCTGGGCTGCGAGCCGGTCGACGTCGAGTCGCACGAACGAGCGCGAGAACAGCGGCTCCTCAGCCAGGCGGCGCAGCTCCATCCGGTAGGCCGCGACGCAGGACCGCACCGCGGCACCGCACTGGTCCTCCGACCTGCCGTTCTGCCGGCCCGCCACCCAGATGCTGGCCACCAGCCGACGCAGATCCCACTCCCATCCGCCGGGATGCGCCTCGTCGAAGTCGTTGAGATCGATGACGAGGTCGCGCTCCGGGGATGCGTAGAAACCAAAGTTGCCGAGGTGGGAGTCGCCGCACACCACGGGGGTGATGCCGGTGGCGGGCAGGCTGGCGACGTCGGCGGCCATCACCACCGCGGTCCCGCGCAGGAAGCCGTACGGCGAGGCGATCATCCGCCCGACCCGGACGGGGATCAGCCGGTCCACCCTGCCCTCGTGGCTGACCTGGATGAGACGAACCGGGTCGGGCCGGTCGGCGGCGGGTGCCCAGTCGGCCAGCGACCGGCGGGGCACACGTTCGCGCAGACTCCTGCCGAGGGCGTAACGCTCGGCCCGCGTCACCGGCCGCTGCCGCAGTGAGTGGTAGGCGCTGCTGTCGGCATCGGCCAGTACCGTGTGGCCCCTGGCGGCCGTATCTCCCGCCGTATCACTCATCGGCGCATCTCCTTTTCGCGCTTCGTTCGTTCGTGCGCGGTTCATTCTCGCGCCTTGTCCCCTGGCCGGGGCATGCTTTGCGGCTTGACCGCGGTGCGTGTCGGCATTCGGATGCTGCCGCCGACGGGTCGCTGTGCGGATGGGACACACCCGCCCTAGACCGCGGATATGACATACACGTAACATGTATACGGTATCCAGATTGCGATTCTCCCGATTGGCGGCTACATGCGACTGACCCGGACTTCGGATACTGCGATCCGCGAACTGCCCCGTCTCCCCGTATCTCGGACCGGCGCGCGCAACCAGCAGGGGTGGGACAGCATGACGATCGCCAGGCCGTCCCCTCTAGTCCATCTTCAGCTTTTCCGGCCGATCCTGGCCGGTGCCACGCTGCGCGACCGCACGCTGGCCTGCCTCGGCGCGCTGGCCGGAATCGCGGTCACCGGGCTGATCTGCGGCTTGGCCGCCGCCGACGTCACTCAGCTGCTCTGGTTGGTGCCACCGATCGGCGCGTCGGCAGTGCTGGTGTTCGCGGTGCCATCCAGCCCGATGGCGCAACCCTGGCCGGTCGTCGGCGGCAACACGATATCGGCGTTGATCGGCATCGTCGTCGCGAAGATCATGCCCGTGTCGCCGCTGGCCGCGGGTATCGCCGTGGCCGGCGCGATCGGGGCGATGTCCCTACTCCGCTGCCTGCATCCGCCCGGCGGCGCCGCGTCCCTCGTCGGCCTGTTCGCGGGGGCGTCGTCGAGCTACGTGTTCCCGTTGCTGCCGGTTGGCCTCAACGCCGTGGTGCTGGCCGCGAGCGCCTTGGTCTATCACCGTTTCTCTCACCATGCCTATCCACACAAAGCGCGCCGTGCCGAACCGAAGCGGACCGACGACGAGCTGCCGTGGACGTTCAGCAAGGCCGATGTCACGTCGGCGCTCGATGAGGTGGGCGAGGCTTTCGACATCAGCGCCGATGACCTCGCACAGCTACTCCGCAAAATCGAGCGCCAGGCCGTCAGACGGTCCTATCGGGAGTTGAGCTGTGCCGACCTGATGTCCCCCAGGGTCATCGCGGTCCACCAGTCCGCCACACCTGACGAAGCACGCGCCCTGCTCATCGAGCACGATGTACGCCGGCTGCCGGTCCTCGACGATGAAGGCAGCGTGGTGGGCGCGATCGGCCTTCGGGAACTGGTCGCGCCGGCGGGTTCGGTGGGTGAGCTGATGTCCATCCCCGCCACCGCGGCACCGGAGACGCCGGTGATCACCCTGCTGGGGCGGTTCGCACATGACCGCGTGCACGCCGTCATCGTCGTCGATCCGCAACGGCGGCCGCTCGGGGTGGTGACCGAGGCGAACTGGCTCGCCGTGCTCACCCGCGGACTGGAATAGCCCTCCCCGGCCGGATCACGTTGCCCGCCGGGGTATTTCGGGAGCCTCGGGATTCGGCTGCTGGCTGGGCACCTCCGCGCCGCCGGTGGTCGCGATGAAATCGTCGATGAGATCCACGACCTGCATCGGGGCTTCGACCTGGGCGAAATGCCCGACGCCCGGCAGCACTTCGACACGGCTGCCCTCGCGCACGGCCTGCGCGGCGTAGGCGTGCGAAACCGGGATGATGTCGTCGTTCTCCCCCCAGATCGCCATCACCGGCACACCCGACTGCAGTCGCAGCCGGTTCAGCGCGCTTACCGCCTGGCCCCGGTAGTCGACCACCGAACGCAATGTGCGCAGGAAGGACTGCCGCGTCTGGCTGTCGGAGAGCGAACAGTAGGCGCTCCAGATCTCCGCGCCGCGCGGCGACTGGATGCCCACCCCGCTCAACCATGACTTCACCTTCTCGCCGAGCCCCAGAACGGGTTTGGGCGCGACGATCGGCAGCACGAACTCGGCGCCGGGGGCCGACAGCAGCCGCAGGATCAGGCCGACATCGGGTCCCAGGCCACCGCTGCTGATGAGGACCAGCCGCTCGCAGTAGTCGGGATGCTGGTAGACGAACTGCATTGCGACGCCGCCGCCCAGTGACTGGCCGACCACCGTCACGCGGGTGATGCCGAGTTCGTCGAGGAAGTCACGCAGCCACACCGCGAACGCACCCAGCGAGTAGTCGCCACGGGGCTTGGCGGACTCGCCGTGCCCGATCAGGTCGGGCGCCACGACGCGGTACCGCTTGGCCAGCTGGGGCATGACGGCCCGCCAGGTGGTCGAACTGCCGGCCATACCGTGAATCATCAGCAGCACCTCGCCCTGCCCGGCATCGCGGTAGGCGACACGGTCGCCGTACAACTCGAGATATTTCAGCTCGCTCACCGGGCAGCTCCCCTTCTCCGGACGTCTACATACACAGTACCGGCGGTACCGCGTTTCCATGGAGCGGCGTGGCCGAGGACATACCAGCACATACGGCCCCCGAGCCGACGGCACCGGCAGGGGATCCGCCAACTTCGTCCTGCGCCACTACATGTTCGATGTGGTCGTCGCCAGCAACCTGTTCGGCGACATCCTTTCCGATCTGGGCCCGGCGTGCGCCGGCACCATCGGGATGGCGCCGAGCGCGAAGATCAACCCCGCCCGACCGCGTCGTGAATCCGCTGGGTCTTGGCCGCATCCCACTGCGGCGGGTCCAGGATGTCCACCCAGAGTTCGGCGGCATCGGGTCCGAACGCGTGACCGTAGCCGTAGGGCACGTCCGCGGAGAAGATCATGTCCAACGTCACCTGCCAGAAGGTCACGAACGGCAGCCACCGCATCCGCGGATCGACGTCGGGGCCGAGCGGTTCACGCAGCCAATCCGGGCGGCGCAACAGCAGATCGAAGGACCACCAGGTGATCGGATCGCTGGCGTGCTGCCAGAACACCACCCGCGGAAACCCCCATGCCCCAGGCAGATCGACATCGTCGGGGCGCGACGCGAACCGGATGTGCCGTCCCTCGTCGACGATCGGCAGTCTCTCGAATGACCCGGGATCCCGGTCGGCGGTGATGCGCCCCCACGGCTGGGCGAAATTCGGTGTCCCGACCAACAGTGCGCCGTCGGTGCGGCTGACGATGTCGGCCCCGGAGGCGAACGCGGACTGCCCGCCAAACGAACCCAGGCTCTCCCCGAAGACGACCAGCATCGGGGCGCGCCCCTCCGGGCGGTCCGCCCAAACCCGGTACACCGCTTCGAACAACGCCCGCCCCGCCGACTGCGGGGTCTCCCGATCGGCGATGAAGGACAGCGCGCTCGGCAGGAACGAATACTGCATCGACGCGATCGCGGTGTCACCGCCGTTGACGTACTCGAAGGCGGCGGCCACGTTGGGATTGACCCAGCCGCGTCCGGTCGTGGTGACCACAGCCAGCACCTTGCGGTCGAAGGCATGCGTCCGTTCGAGTTCTCCGACGACCCGCTCGGCGATTCCCTCGAGGCTGTCCGCGGATTCCCGCCCCGCGTAGACCCGGATCGGCGTGAGCGCGGGGTTTCCGGTCACCGCGGAGATCTGTTCCGCCGTCGGCCCACCCGCGACGAACGTACGGCCCTCACGGCCGAGCGTGTCCCATGCTTCTTGCGACGACGGCGACCCGGAGCGTTCCGGCATCTGCGGCTGTCTCACACCTTCGGCCGTGCTCCGGTCGGCGGCCTCGGCGGAGCGTTCCGCCACGCTGAGCAGCCCTCGGTGCAGTGCGCCGTCGAGTGTCACGACGACGAGCACCACGACGACAGCGACGGCGCCCAGCCGGGCGACCGGAACGGGAACCACGTTCTCGGCCTTCCCCGTCAGCCAGTTGGTCGCGCGCCGCACACCCCGCCCGATTGCCAACAGCACCAAGGCGATAGCCACCGCGACCAGAAACACCAGGACGTAGAACGAGCGCTGCTCGCGCGGCAAGCCGACGAGGTCGCGGACGATCTGCTGCCACCACGACCCCAGCACCAGGAAGGTGGGCACCACTGCCAGGGCCGTCCCCGCCAGCGCGCGCCAGCCGATCGTCCTGGTGCGCGACGACCATTGCGGGTTGACCCCGCACCGGCACACCACCCACGCGATGCCGCACCCCACCCCATATCCGATCGCGGCCGAAATGCCGGTCGCGACCCCCTGCAGGTACCAGGCCCGGGGCAGCAGCGACGGACTCATCGACCACACGAAGAACAGCAGCGCGAATGCCAACCCGACCGGGTGCAGCGTGCGCGCAACGCTGGTGATTCCGCGGGCGATTCTCGTTGGAACGGCCAACCCCCGCACGGAGTGCGCCACGACACCCACCCTTCTTTTCAGTCGGCACCGAGACTGTAGTGGAACGCGTGCTCATTACCCCGCTATCGTCAGCCGAAGTCCCCGAAGTCCCCGAAGTCGTAAGGGAGAGCCCATGTCCGACCAGGCTGCGGACCAAGATCCGCCCGGAAGCCTGTCCCGCCGACGGGTGCTGTATCTGGGCGGCGCCCTGGCGGCGGGGGCGGCCGTCGCCGGTCCTGGGGTTGCGCGCGCGGACGACGGCGCCGCGCCGATCACAGACGATGCGTCGCTGGAACGGGCGTTGCCCGCATTGTCGAACTGGATGAGATGGGGCCCCGACGACCAGCTCGGCACCCTGAACTACATCACGGCGGACAAGAGACGCGAGGCCGCCGGCGAGATCCGTTCGGGCCGTGTCGTGCCGCTGGGTCGCGAATTCGCAGTCGATACACCGGAACTGCGTGACTTCAGCTACGCGATGCGCAGCTACGACGACCCGCTGCCCGAGGAATCGGGTTGCTACGACATCGTCGGAATGACCTGCCACGGTTTCGCCGTCACACATGTCGACGCGCTTTGCCATGTATTCACACCCGAGGGTACGCACGGAATGTACAACGGCTACCCGACAAGCAATGTCACAGAGACGGGGACGCGCAAACTGGGCATCGAACACGTCGCCGCGACAGGGATTGTCGGTCGCGGGGTCCTCCTGGACGTCGCCGAAGTCCACGGAGGCGCACTGCCCCTCGGCACGGCGATCACACCGGAGGATCTCGACGCCGCAGAGCGGGCGCACGGTCTCACCGTTGGTGAGGGTGACATCGTCTTCGTACGCAACGGCGCGGGATCGGCCAATACCTTCCGGCATGCCAGTGGGCTTCACGCCGCATGTCTGCCCTGGCTGCACGATCGTCGGGTGGCGGTGTTGAGCAGCGACTCCGACAGCGACGCCCACCCCCCGATCGCCGGTTTCAGCACGTGGACCGAACCGGTTCACATGGTGGGCATTCCCTACATGGGTCTCACCCTGCTCGATCAGGCAGAGCTCGACGGACTCGCCCAGGCCTGCGCCCAGGAAGGCCGGTGGTCCTTCTTCGTCAGCGCGGCACCCTGGCGGTTCCGCGGGGCGACAGGATCTGTGGTGAATCCGCTCGCAATCTTTTGACGTGTCGCGGGCGAGGCCGCCTGCTGGAGATTGCCCAGGTAGCGACGATCTCCAAAGCCGCCATCCGGACGCCAAGAATCGTTTGAGAATCCGCCAAGGGCGGGTCTTGATGCTGTCTGTGATGCCAGGAATCACCTGGTCGGAGAGCATGACGCGAGTATGAGGAAAGTGATGACCGAATCCACCTGGCGGCAGGACTTCTACACGAACTTCTACAGGATGCGTGAAGCCCTCTTCGCCGAGGACGCCCGGTACTCCGCACGCGCGCGTGCTATCTACCTCGACATCGTCCGCGACGACGCGATCGTGCGGCTGACCGTCAAGCTGAGACTGCGCGTGACCGAAGGCGGCCGGGACTGGGAGCTGGAGGCGGCGGATCCCACCCGGACTGCCGAGTTCCTCCACGCCTACGAGACCCGCGAGCTCGATGACGACGAACGCTACTACCTGTTGGAGTTGATCATCGCGTCGTTCGACCTTCACATGCGCTCGCACCGGGATGACCGCATGACGGCGAGGGTCCGGCGTCATGTGGTCGCAGCATTCGACGAGCACCGCCATTCGGTGAGGTACTGGGCCCGCCTGGATGAGCCTGAACGCGGTTGGGCGATCACACCCTTGATGCGCGAGATTTGGACGTCCTACCAACCGGTCGCCGCGGGATAGGACCGCACCGGTCCTCCTCAGATCGCCGCGGTCGCCGGCCGCACCGGGCCGCACTCCCACATCGTTGACGGTTCACGAGGTGTGCAGGTAGCGCTGCACCTCGAAGTCGGTGACGTAGGACGAGTATGCGAGCCATTCACTTTCGGCGATGCGGGCAAAGTCCTCCACGTAGACCGGCCCGAGCAATTTGGCGAGTTCGGCGTCGTCACGGGCCGCCGCGATCGCCGCGGGCAGATCCGACGGCAGCGGCTCACGGCGAGGTATGCGTTGCCGCTCACCGGGCCCGGTGGCCGCCCGTCACTCGGCGAGCTTGCCGCGCAACCAGTCGTGGAACAACCCGATGTGATGCTCACTGGGCACCAGGACACCGCCGTCGCGGTACATGCGTGAGTTCATCGCGGGCTGGCAGCGTTCGCAGGCCGCGAAGTCCTGCTGGTTGACGCGGTGGAACAGTTCGACCGATCGGCTGACGTCCCGATCGGATTCGACCACATGCGGCATATAGAGCCAGTCGCATTCCACGACGGTGTGATCGGCGGCCAGCGGGAACATCCGGTGCACGATCACGTGGTCGGGCACCAGATTGACGAACACCTGGGGCCGGACGGTGATCGCGTAGTAGCGGCGGTCCTGGTCCTCGGTCACTCCCGGGATGTGGTCGAGACCTTCTGATCCGTCGATGGTGAAACCCTTTACCTCCTCACCGAATTCCGCACCGTGGCCGACGTAGAACTGCGCGGCGTAGCCGTCGGCGAACTCGGGCAGCACCTCGGTGAGTTCGGGATGGATGGTGGCGCAGTGGTAGCACTCCATGAAGTTCTCGATGATGAGCTTCCAGTTGGCCTTGACGTCGTAGACGATCCGCCGTCCCACCTTCAGATCGGCCACCGTGTAATGGTCGATCGATTCGACATCACCGAGGCGGTCGACGATCTCCTGCATGACGGTGTTCTCGAAGGACGGGGGTTGATCGGCAAGGCACACCCACACGTAGCCGAGCCACTCCCTGACCGCGATCTTGCGCAGGCCGTACTCGACGCGGTCGATGTCGGGCATCTTGGTGAGGTTGGGCGCCGCGATGAGCTTGCCCTCGAGGTCGTACGTCCACGCGTGGTACGGGCACTGGAACGCGCGCTTGACCTCGCCGCTGTCCTCGGTGCACAGCTGGGCGCCACGATGGCGGCAGAGGTTGAAGAACGCGTTGATGTCACCCTTGCGAGACCGGGTGAGCAGCACGCTCTCCCGGCCCACCTGCGCGGTCTTGTAGGCGCCGGGCTTGTCCAGATCCGCGGCCCGCACCACGCAGAACCACATGGTCTCGAAGATCTTCTCCTGCTCCAGCGCGAACACCGCAGGATCGGTGTAATAGTGGCCCGCCAGGGTGGGGATGAGGCTCTCGGGCAGGCTGGGGGCTTGGGTCGTCACGGGACTCCTCTGAGGCGCGCGGGGTGGAATTGGGACGAAAGTTGTTGTCAGACAGCAATACACGCGCTGGCGAGTTGGCGGCGCCAGCGGGTGAACAGGCGGGGCTGATCGACACCGAGGACCGCGACGAGGTGGCCGTCGCGCCTGTAGGTGGCCAGGAAGCAGCGGGCGTCGCAGCTGCCTTCCTCGATGGTGACCTCGTCGTCGGGATCCGCGGTGCCCGCGAACTGGATGCGTGAGCCGTACTGATCGGACCAGAAGTACGGGGCTTTGACCGTAGCGTTCCTTTCGGCTCCCCCGGCCAGCAACGTAGCCACGGCGATCGCCGGCCGTTCCAACGCACCGGTCCAGTGCTCCACTCGATGCGTGCGGCCGGTGACGGTGTCGTACCAGGCCGCGCAGTCACCGACGGCGACGACGTTGGTGATGGCGGTCTGCCCCGTCGAGCCGCAGAGCACACCGTTACCCAATCGGACGCCGCTGCCCTGCAGCCACTCGATGTTGGGGACGCCGCCGATCCCGACGACCACGACATCGGCGGGAATGTGCCTGCCGTCGACGAGGTCGACGCCGGTGACCCGGTCGGGGCCGCAGCCGGTGCGAAGGGCGCGATGGCTGCCGGTCAACCCGGCGACGCCCACCCCGCAGATCAACTCGGTGCCGTTGGCGGCGTGCGCGGCGGCGACTACGGCGCCCAGCCGCGACCCGAGTTGGACGGCGAGCGGCGTCGGCGCCGCCTCGACCACGGTGACGTCAAGGCCGAGCTTGCGGGCCGTCGACGCGACCTCCGCGCCGATGAAACCGGCCCCGATGATGACCAGCCGGGCACCTGGACGCAGCTCGGCCCGCAGCGCGACGGCGTCGTCGACGGTGCGCAGCACAT
Source organism: Mycobacterium sp. (assembly GCF_044223235.1). GTDB lineage: Bacteria > Actinomycetota > Actinomycetes > Mycobacteriales > Mycobacteriaceae > Mycobacterium. The sequence goes on along the minus strand of NZ_JBGAME010000001.1, from coordinate 26,046 downwards.
GTACGCCGGCCATGTCGTGGCAACCGGGCAGGCGTCGTGCCCGTGACCCCGTCGCGATCACCACCCCATCGGCCTCCAGCCTGGTTCCGTTATCCAGTTCTATTGCACCAGAATGGTTATCGAGCTTCGTAGCCGCCGCGCCGAGCATCCAGTCCGCGTGCAGATCGTCGTCATCGGCTTCGAGCGCCAGGTCGGCCTCCGTCATGTCACCCGACAGGAATTCCTTCGACAACGGCGGGCGGTCGTAGGGCCGCCGCGTATCGTCGCCCACCACGGTTATGCGTCCGTCGAACCCCTGAGCCCGCAGCGCCCGGGCCGCCGAAAGGCCCGCCAGCGAGGCCCCGATGACCGCGACGGCTTTCACGCCCGTTCTCCACCGCCCAGGCGGGCGCGGATGTCCGGCGGCAGGTTCGGCGTCTCGGTGCTCAGGTCGACGTAAATGACACCGTCGGTGATGACCACGGCGTGCGTGCGTACCGGCAACTTGGCCGGTGGGGCGTCGACGGCGCCGGTGCGCAGGTTGAACCGCGATGCATGTAGCGGGCACTCGATCTCACAGCCCTCCAGCCAGCCGTCGGCCAGCGACGCGTCCTGGTGCGAGCAGGTGTCGTCGATGGCGAACACCTCGCCGTCGTCGGTGTGGAAGACCGCGATCGGCGGGTCGACATCGACGCGCCGCGCCTCACCGGGCGGCAACTGGGAGAGCGGACAGATTTCGAGCATGGCGGGGGCCTCTCATGTCGCAGGAGATTGTCGCGTATTGAGAAACTTGATTCATATTATGCGACAAGTGTGAGCGGGGCCCTGCGGCTTGTCAAGAAGGAGCGAGATCTTTTTCGCGGGGTCCGCGCCGCCGGCCGGGCACACGCCGACTGCAGCGGGCGGGTAGCCGACTGAGGTGTGCGGACAGTGCAAAATCGTTGATTGTCATCATATTTCCGGCGAAACGAAGCTGCCCACACTGTCGCCACGACCGACCGCAAACGACGTGGCCGTGTGGGCGGCGATGCGCCCACACGACCACGCTCATGAACGGGTTGCGACCACGATCAGGTGCGGACGTCCGGCCTGTCGCCGTTGTCGTGGACGAGGACATCGGCCTTCCCCTCGTCTCCGCGGCGCCTGTCAGGAGCCACCCGCCGCAAGTGGGCCACCATCGGATCGCGCGAAACGTCCAGATAAAGCGACACGCACATGCCAATCATCACAAAGACGAACGGCGCCGCCACGATGATGGTCATGGTCTGCAGACCGTTGAGGGCGTCGTTGCCGCCGGCCCAGAGCATCAGCACGGCCACCGCTCCGGTGCTCAAACCCCAGAAGGCGACCGCCCAGCGGGTGGGGAACATTGACCCCCGTTGCGACAGGGTGCCCATCACCATCGACGCCGCGTCGGCACCGGAGACGAAGAAGATCGCGACGAGCAGCATCACCAGCACCGACGACAACCCGGCCAACGGCAGACGGTCGAGCATCCCGAACAGCGTTGACTCCGGCTCGCCGGTGCCGTACAGGTCGATGCCGTCGCGCTGTTGCCCGATCCCGGCACCACCGAAGACGACGAACCACACCAGGCTCACGGTGGTCGGGACAAAGATCACCCCCACGACGAACTGGCGGATCGACCGGCCCCGGCTGATGCGCGCAAGAAACATCCCCACGAAGGGCGTCCACGAGATCCACCACGCCCAGTAGAAGATCGTCCACGACGACAGCCACTCCTCGGTCTCTGGCCCGGCGGCCGCCGATCGTGCCGACATGGCAGCGATGTTGGCGGCGTAGTCACCCAACGCGGTCGGCAGCAGATTAAGGATCAACACCGTCGGGCCGGCGATGAACACAAAGATCGCCAATACCAGCGCCAGCACCATGTTGATGTTGGACAGCCACTGGATCCCACGAGAGACTCCCGACACCGCGGAGGCGACGAACGCGAGGGTGAGGATGGCGACCACGGCGACGAGCAAGAGCGTGCCCGCCTTACCGACCCAGCCGAGAACCTCGATACCCGAACCGATCTGCAGTGCACCCAGACCCAGCGAGGCGGCGGTGCCGAACATGGTTGCGAAGATCGCGAGGATGTCGATCACTTTCCCGATCGGGCCCTCGACCCTCCGGAATCCGAGAAGGGGGATGAACGATGAGCTGATGAGCTGTCTGCGGCCCATCCGGTAACTGCCGTAGGCGATCGACAGGCCCACGACCGCGTACATCGACCAGGGGTGGAAACCCCAATGGAACATTGCGGTGGCAAGGGCCGTGCCCGCCTTTGAATCGGCAAGTCCGGGAGGTGCATTGACGAAGTGGGTGAGCGGTTCGGTGACGCCCCAGAAGATGAGACCAATGCCCATACCGGCGCTGAACATCATCGCGATCCAGCTGACGGTGTGAAACTCCGGCTTCTCGTCGTCGGCCCCCAGCGGGATTCGGCCGTAGCGACTTAGCGCGAGCCACACCGCGAATAGCACGAAGCACGTCGCCGAGATGATGAACAGCCAGCCGAGGTTGGCCACCACCCAATTCAGAATCGAGGACATCGTCGATCCGAAGTGGGTGGGCGCGCCGAGGCCCCAGCCCAGGATGATCAGCACGATCGCGGCGGTGACGCCGAACACGATCTTGTCGGTCACTGCACGCCGAGCGCACAGGGGAACATCAAGATCGTCGTCGTGTTGGCCTTCCGGTACTGGTATGCCGGGGCCGGGAAAAGCGTCGTGCAGCTTCTCCTTGATCTCGGCTTCAAGCGAATGGTGTTTATGCTCTGTCACTTCACACTCCTGAGGTGCGGAACACCTGGGTTTGGATCGAACGGAACCACGGCCGTGCGTCGATGGCGTGATCTATCGGGGTTCTGGCATCGCAGCTCTGCGTGCGGCTGATGGACATCATCGATGTGATGTGCGCCGTGTCCGATCACCCATATGGCATACATCACACCGGCCGAGTGGCATACGCATGCGGCGCGTCATCTGTGTGTCGTTTAGCCGTATTGCGCATACCGACGCGATGCGTCGCTGAAGACGGTGAACTCCAAGCCACGGTCGCGCCGCCCGCGTATCACTACACGGGAGTACACGTGGTGCTCGCCACCGACCGCCGATTATCGGGCGCCGGTCGCTACAGCTGATATATTAGGACGAAACTCACTGATACGCGACTGTTCGACGAAAATCCTTGTCATTGCTTGGACGATCCGCTAAGCGCAATGGTTGCCACAGCACTGTGACGCGCAGCACACTGCGATGACAACCAGTTGCTACGAACAGCTCGATGCGAATTCGAACTGATCGGGCCGCAGGCGGCGTCAGGCTTGATAACCCATCCGCCGGCCAACGACATCGGCGGCCGACACCACCGCCGGTGCGATCTCGCCCGCCCGCGCCTCGGTGAGGCGAAACGCAGGGCCCGAGACACTCAGGGCGGCTGCCACCGCACCCATATGGTCTCGAATCGGCGCGGCGACCGCGTTGAGTCCGTGCTCCAACTCCTCGGTCGAGACGACGTAGCCGTCGCGCTCGACCGGGCCGAGCTGGCGCTCCAGTTCGTCGATCGAGGTGATGGTGTGCTCGGTGTACCGCGTCAGTCCGGCACTCTTGAGGAGGTCGCGCCGAGTCTGAGACGACATGTAGGCCAGCAGGACTTTGCCGCTCGAGGTCGCGTGCAGCGGGGTGAGCTCACCCACCCAGTTGTGAGTACCTACAGCCGAGGGTCCGCGGGCCTGAACGACATTGACCGCATAGGACGACCGCAGCACCGCGATGTTGACCGTCTCGCCCACCTCTGCGGCGAGCCGCTCGCAGACCTCACGGCCCTGCTGGGTGATGTCCAGACGGCCCGACACCGCATTCGCCAATCGCAAGATCCCGAAGCCGAGCCGGTACTTGCCTCGCCCTTGAGCCTGCTCGACCAGCTCCCGCTCCTCGAGCGCGGCGAGCAGGCGGAACGCCGTCGACTTGTGCACCCCGATGTCGGCCGCGAGTTCGGCCGCACCCGCCTCCCCCCGGCGAGCCAGGATGTCCAGAAAGCAGAGGGCACGATCGACCGACTGAATGCCAGCGCCCGCCTCTGAAGTCCCGTTGCTCATGACGCGACAATACCCAGAAGCGGTCCGAAGTTGCCGAGGAAGCAATCCGTCGCACAATGTGCGTCCGGGGGTTGACCGACCGGTGGCCGTCACCGTACTTTGGTATATCAGTTGCCGATCAATCTGCCGCACGCAGCTGTTCCGCTTACCCAGCTAGGAGAACCACGATCATGGGATCACCGCGCGTTGTGATCATCGGGGCCGGCATCGTCGGCACCAATCTGGCCGACGAACTCACCGCCCGCGGCTGGGATCGCGTGACGGTCCTGGACCAGGGTCCATTGCCGCTCACCGGCGGGTCGACCTCACACGCGCCGGGCCTGGTGTTCCAGACCAGCCCGTCGAAGACGATGACCGCGTTCGCGCGCTATACCGTCGAGAAGCTCCTTTCACTCGACCTGGACGGGCAGTGGTGCTTCAACCAGGTCGGCGGCCTCGAGGTGGCCACCACCGAAGAGCGCCTCTCCGACCTGCATCGCAAGCAGGGCTGGGCGACCTCCTGGGGCATCGCGGGCAGGGTGATCGATCCGCAGGAATGCGCGAAATTGCATCCGCTGCTTGACCCCACCCGCATTTTGGGCGGCCTGCATGTGGAGACCGACGGCCTGGCCAAGGCCGCGCGGGCCGTCGTCGCGCTCACCCGCCGCGCCCAGAGCCGCGGCGCGGTCTTTCGCGGCTCGACCAAGGTGGTCGGAATCGAGCACAGCGCCGGCAAGGTGACCGGAGTCGCCACCACGACGGGTGTGGTGCCCGCCGACATCGTGGTGTCCTGCGGCGGATTCTGGGGTCCTGACCTCGGCGAATTGGTCGGTATGGACGTCCCGCTGCTGCCGTTGGCCCACCAGTACGCCAAGACCCACGAGATCCCCGAACTCGCCGGACGCAACACCGAACTGTCGGAGGCCGGTTTTCCGATCCTGCGCCATCAGGATCAGGACCTGTACTTCCGCGAGCACGTCGACCGCCTCGGCATCGGATCGTATGCCCACCGACCGATGCCGGTGGACCTGCGCGAACTGCCCGGCGGCCAGATCACCGCCGACGCGATGCCCTCGATGCTCACATTCACCGAGGAGGATTTCGCCCCGGCCTGGGAGCAGTGCAAGAAGCTGCTGCCCTGCCTGGAGACGGCCACCATCGACGTCGGATTCAACGGCATCTTCTCGTTCACCCCCGACGGCGGTCCACTGATCGGGGAATCGCCTGCGGTGGCCGGCTTCTGGATCGCCGAGGCGGTGTGGGTGACGCATTCCGCCGGGGTGGCAAGATCGGTGGCTCAACTGCTCATCGACGGTAGGTCCGAGGTCGAACTGCACGGCTGCGATGTCCACCGGTTCGAGGACGTCCAGCTCGACCGCGATTACGTCAGCGAGACGTCGCAGCGCAACTTCGTCGAGGTCTATGACATCGTGCATCCGTTGCAGCCCAAGGAGTCTCCGCGAAACCTGCGAGTCAGCCCATTCCACGTCCGCCAGCGCGAGCTGGGTGCGGTGTTCCTCGAGGCGGCCGGATGGGAACGTCCGCACTGGTTCGAGGCCAACGCCGCGCTGCTGGATCAGCTGCCGCGCGACTGGCAGCCACCTGCCCGCGACGCGTGGTCGGCGAAGTTCCACTCCCCGATCGCCGCCGCCGAGGCCTGGCGCACCCGGACCGCGGTCGCGCTCTACGACATGACCCCGCTCAAGCGACTCGAGATCTCCGGACCGGGCGCCCTGGCGCTGCTCGAGCGCACGACCACGGCAAAGATGGACAAGTCGGTCGGCGCCGTAACCTACACGCTGGCGTTGGACGCCGCGGGGGGTATCCGCAGCGACCTCACGGTGGCCCGATTGGCGCAGGACGTTTTCCAGGTCGGCGCCAACGGCAATCTGGATCTGGACTACTTCCGTCAGCAGGCTCGAGCCGACGCCGACGTGACCGTTCGAGACATCACCGGTGGCACCTGCTGCATCGGTGTGTGGGGTCCACGTGCCCGCGACGTCGTCGCCGGGCTCAGCCGCGACGACTTCTCCAACGAGGCGTTCAAGTACTTCCGCGCCAAGCCGGTCCGGATCGGCGGTGTGCCCGTGACCGCGATGCGCCTGTCCTACGTCGGCGAATTGGGGTGGGAGCTCTATACCACCGCCGACAACGGCCTGCGACTGTGGGACGCGCTGTGGGCCGAAGGGCAGCGCCACGGCATGATCGCCGCCGGTCGCGCGGCATTCAATAGCCTGCGCCTGGAGAAGGGCTACCGGTCGTGGGGCGCCGACATGACCACGGAACACAACCCGTATGAGGCCGGCCTCGGCTTTGCAATATCCAGCGGCCCAAAGGACTTCATCGGGCGCGACGCGCTCACCGGTATCTCCGCCGACACCGTGTCACGGCGGTTGACCTGTCTGACGATCGACGACCGGCGCTCGGTCGTGCTCGGCTCCGAACCGGTCTTCCTCGGCGACGAACCCGTCGGCTACGTCACCAGCGCCGCCTTCGGGCACACCATCGGTGCGCCGATCGCCTACGCGTGGCTGCCAGCGACCGCGGGTCCGGGTACGCCCGTGGAGATCCAGTACTTCGACCGCCGGATCCCGGCCACCGTGGCCGCCGAACCGCTCGTCGACCCCGAGATGAAGAAGATCCGGTCATGACCGCCGGCCTCCTGCCCTCGCCCACGCTCCCCCCGACCGGTCATCGAGGAGACACCGTGACCCCGCACTTCACGCTCACCTTGAGCTGCCCGCAACGACCCGGGATCGTCCACGCCGTCAGCACCTTCCTGTTCTCCCGCAACTGCGACATCGCCGAACATCAGCAATTCGACGACTGCGAGGCGTTCTTCCAGCGGACCAAATTCACGTGCACCGACAACTCGGTCGACGCGGTCCAGCTGACCGAGCAGTTCGCTTCGGTGGCAGCGGAATTCGGGATGACGTTCCGGTTCGACGACACCGAGCTCCCTCGCCTGATCGTGATGGTCTCGAAGATGGGCCACTGCCTCAACGACCTGATCTTCCGCTGGCGCGCAGGAACCCTCGGCGGCGAACTCGTGGCGGTGGTGTCCAACCACGAGGTTCTGCGGCCGATGGCCGAGGCGGCGGGTTTGCCATTCGTGTACATCCCGGTGAGCCCGAGCACCAAAGCGCGGGCCGAGGCCGAGCTGCTTACGCTGGTCGACGAACTCGACGCGGATCTGGTGGTTCTGGCGCGCTACATGCAGGTCCTGTCCGACGATGCCTGCCGGGCGCTGCACGGCCGCGCGATCAACATCCACCACTCGTTCCTGCCCGGCTTCAAGGGCGCCAGGCCGTATCACCAGGCTTTCGACCGCGGCGTGAAGATGGTCGGCGCGACCGCACATTACGTCACCCCCGACCTCGACGAGGGGCCGATCATCGAACAAGAGGTCATCCGCATCGACCACTCGTTCGATCCCGCCCGGCTGGCGACGGTCGGCCAGGACGCAGAGGCGCTGGCCCTGTCCCGGGCGGTTCGCTGGCATTGCGAGAACCGGGTGCTGCTGCACGGTCACCGCACGGTCGTGTTCAGCTGATTCGCACGAATTCGCTTCTCGTGCAATGTCACACGATCGCGCGGACAGACTCCTCGAAACCGATGACATGGTCGAGTGCGATCCGCGCCGCCGACTCGGCGTCGCCCGCCGCGATGGTCCGCAGCAGTTCGGTGTGCTCGCCGACGTGACGCGCAACGGTCGGCAACCGGTCCAGGAACAGGCAGAAGATCCGGGTGGCCAGGTTGTCGTACCGGACCAGGACGTCTTCGAGATGGGGGTTGCCCGCTGCGCGGTAGACCGCGCGGTGCACCCGCAGATCCCACCGCATCAGCTCGTGACGATCGATGTTGTCCACATCGAGTGCGGCGGTTTGATCCGCCAGCTCGAGAAGCTCGGCCCGCACGCCCGCCCCCGCCGCCGCTGCTGCCGTACGTGCGGCGACGGGTTCGAGGTTGACGCGAATCTGCGAGATATGCCGCAGATCTGCGACGTCGACGCCGGTGGCGAACGTTCCCCTGCGCGGATAGGAAACCACCAGACGATCGGCTTCCAGCCGCTTGAGCGCCTCCCGCACCGGGGTGCGACCCACCTGGAGTTCGGTGGCCAGCACGCTCTCGACGATGGCCTCGTTGGGCCGGATGTCGAGCATGATCAGCTTGTCGCGGATCGCCAGATATGCCCGATCCGCCAGCGACATGACCTCCTGGTCACTGCCGCTGGGCGTCTCCACACCGAGAACCGCCACGGCCCGAATCCTTCCCGACGTGGCCGGCCCCAAGCAGGAACAGATTCAGGAAGCCTGACCGCACATAGTTTGACACATGATATATCAATTGGCGGCTTCAACCGGCTGGTCCTCCATGCGCGCCCGCGCAACCCGCGGCGCTGTGCCGAGAGTGACGCCACGGCGGGAAGACTCGAAAAATCCCGCCGTGCCGTTACCGTCGGCGCCCGGGCGGCGAGAGCCCCGGGTGTCGTGCCCGCGGCGGCGTGCGGGCGCAACCATGGACTCACCCGTTCCGCGGCGAGAAACCGCGCCCTTCCGCGATATGCGTGTTGACGTGGGCGCGATTGAATTCTAGGCTATCCCGCAGTTGATATATTAGTTGAATCTCAACTGGAATGTCAGAAAGGCGACATGACCCTCGACACCGACGCCCGCGCAACCGCATCCGCAGCCAATCCGATCCTCGGCGAGGCCTTGGCCGAACTCGATCCGGAGGTGCACCGGGCGATTGCGAATGAACTGCTCCGCCAGCAAAGCACCCTGGAGATGATCGCGAGTGAGAACTTCGCGCCGCTGGCGGTAATGCAGGCGCAGGGCTCGGTGCTGACCAACAAGTACGCCGAGGGCTACCCCGGACGGCGCTACTACGGCGGCTGCGAGCATGTCGACGTGACCGAGCAACTCGCCATCGACCGCGTCACCCGGCTCTTCGGCGCCACCTACGCCAACGTGCAGCCACACTCGGGCGCCCAGGCCAACGCCGCGGTCATGGCGGCACTGCTGTCCCCCGGTGACACCATCCTTGGCCTCGCCCTCCCGCACGGCGGTCACCTCACCCATGGGATGAAGCTGAACTTCTCCGGCAAGCTCTACGATGTCGCCGCCTACCACGTGACCGAAAACGACCACCGGGTGGATATGGCCGAGGTCGAAAGTGTTGCGCGGCAACGTCGGCCGAAGCTGATCCTGGCTGGGTGGTCGGCCTATCCGCGTCATCTCGACTTCGCGGAGTTCCGACGGATCGCCGATGAGGTGGACGCCTACCTGATGGTCGATATGGCCCACTTCGCCGGGTTGGTGGCCGCCGGGCTGCACCCCTCCCCCGTCCCGCACGCGCACGTCGTCACCTCCACAACGCACAAGACCCTTGGCGGTCCGCGTGGCGGCATCATCCTGACCAACGACGAAGCGCTGGCCAAGAAGTTCAATTCCTCGGTGTTTCCCGGCCAGCAGGGCGGGCCGCTCGAGCACGTCATCGCCGCCAAGGCGGTGTCGTTCAAGCTCGCCGGTGAGCCGGAGTTCCGGGGACGCCAGCAGCGCACCATCGACGGCGCCAGGATCCTCGCCGAGCGCCTGCTGCAGGAGGATTCACGAGCTGCGGGGATCAGCGTGGTCTCCGGCGGCACGGACGTGCATCTGGTGCTGGTCGACCTGCGCGCCTCCGAACTCGACGGCAGGCAGGCCGAAGACCGGCTGCATCGGGTGGGGATCACGGTGAACCGCAACGCGGTTCCGTTCGATCCTCGGCCGCCGATGGTCAGCTCGGGCGTGCGGATCGGCACCGCCGCCCTGGCCACCCGCGGCTTCGACCTCGAAGCGTTCGCAGAGGTCGCCGACGTCATCAGCCTCGCGCTGCGGCCCGGCACCGACGACATCGCCCTCGACACCCTACGAGGCCGCGTCGACACGCTGAGCCGGCGATTCCCGCTCTACCCCACCCTCACGGAGAGCACGCTGTGACAACGCATTCCACGCCGGCGACCCCGCCCGGCGCGCACCTGCCCGACCATCCCGAGTTCCTTTGGCGCACACCCGATCCGAAGGCGTCGTACGACGTGGTCATCGTGGGCGGCGGCGGGCACGGTCTGGCCACGGCACACTATCTGGCCAAGAACCACGGCATCACCAACGTCGCGGTGCTGGAGCGTGGGTGGCTGGCGGGCGGCAACATGGCCCGCAACACCACCCTGATCCGGTCCAACTACCTGTGGGACGAGAGCGCCCTGATCTACGAGCACGCGCTCAAGCTGTGGGAGGGCCTCGAAGAGGATCTGGAGTACCCGATCCTGTTCAGCCAACGCGGCGTTCTCAATCTCGCCCACAGCCTGCAGGACGTCCGCGACAGCGTCCGTCGGGTGGAGGCCAACAAACTCAACGGCATCGACGCGCAGTGGGTGGATCCCGACGAGGTCAAGAAGCTGTGCCCGATCGTCAACATCTCCAGCGATATTCGCTACCCGGTGCTCGGTGCGACCTATCAGCCCCGCGCGGGTATCGCGAAGCACGACTATGTCGCGTGGGGGTTCGCCCGCCGCGCCGACGAAGCCGGCGTCGACATCATCCAGAACTGTGAAGTCACCGGATTCGTCACCGACGGCGACCGCGTGACGGGTGTTCGCACCACCCGCGGCGACATTTCCGCCGGGCAGGTCGCGTTGTGCGCGGCGGGCCACACCTCGACGTTGACCGACATGCTCGGCATCCGCACGCCGCTGCAGAGCCACCCGCTGCAAGCCCTGGTGTCCGAGCTGCTCGAGCCGGTGCATCCGACGGTGGTGATGTCGAATGCGGTGCACGTCTACGTTTCCCAGGCGCACAAGGGTGAGTTGGTGATGGGCGCCGGCGTCGACTCCTACAACGGCTACGGGCAACGCGGTGCGTTCCACATCATCGAGCGCCAGATGGCCGCCGCGGTGGAGTTGTTCCCCGTCTTTGCCCGGGCGCATCTGCTGCGGACCTGGGCGGGCATCGTGGACGTCTGTCCCGACGCGTCGCCGATCGTCGGACACACACCCTACGAGAATCTGTTCCTCAATGCGGGTTGGGGCACCGGCGGATTCAAGGTAACTCCCGGCCTGGGCTGGTGCCTGGCGGACACCATCGCCACCGGCACCATGCACGAGTACATCGCGCCGTTCAGCCTGGACCGCTTCGTCACCGGCGCACTGGTCGACGAACACGGCGCCGCCGGCGTCGCGCACTGACGTCCACCCCTCCAGCACAGGAAACGACATGCAACTCATCGAATGCCCGTGGTGCGGACCGCGTGAGGAGACCGAATTCCACTACGGTGGCCAGGCCCACGTCGCCTATCCGGACGATCCGCAGGCGCTGACCGACGAACAGTGGGCGCAGTACGTGTTCTTTCGCGCCAACCCGAAGGGGCTCTTCGCCGAGCGGTGGAGCCACAGCGCGGGCTGCCGGCGCTGGTTCAACGCCGTCCGCGACACCGCCACCTACCGATTCCACCGCGTATACCGCGTGGGAGAGCCGAGGCCGACGATCTGATGAACGCACCCTTCCGCACCCCGCAGGGCGGCCGTGTCGACCGCGACGCCGTGTACACCTTCACCTTCAACGACCGCGAGTACGCCGGACACCCCGGCGACACGCTGGCCTCGGCACTGCTCGCCAACGGCGTGCACCAGGTGACCACCAGCATCAAACTGGGCCGACCCCGTGGCTTCACCGCCGCCTGGGCCGAGGACACCGGCGGGCTGGTCCAGGTCGAGCACCCCTTCCCCGAGCCCATGCTGCTGGCCACCACCGTCGAACTGTTCGACGGCCTTGTGGCACGCGGCATCCCGGGCCAGGGACGGCTCGCCGAGGTACCCGACACCGCCACCTACGATGCCACCCACGTCCACACCGACGTGCTGATCGCCGGGGCGGGTCCGGCGGGCCTGGCCGCCGCGCTGACCGCAGCGCGGGCAGGGGCACGGGTGGTGCTGATCGACGAACAGAGCGAAGCGGGCGGGGCGCTGCTGGGCAGCACCGACACCATCGACGGCAGGGCTGCCCTGGACTGGGTCGCCGGCGCCGTCGCTGAACTGGCCACCTTCCCCGACGTGCTGCACCTGCAGCGCACCACGGCGTTCGGCCACTACGACGACGGCTTCATCCTCGCCGTGCAGCGCCGCACCGACCACCTCGGCGCGGAAGCTCCGGCGGCGATCAGCAGGCAGCGGGTGTGGCGGATCCGGGCCAGGCGCATCATCATCGCCGCCGGCGCCCACGAACGTCCGGTGGTGTTCACCGACAACGACCGTCCCGGCATCATGCTCGCGCACGGAGCCCGGACCTTCCTGCACCGCTACGGCGTCACGGTCGGCGCACAGGCCGTCGTATTCACCACCAACGACAGCGCTTACCTCGCCGCACTCGATCTTCACGACGCGGGCGTGCGGATCAACGCGATCGTCGATGTTCGTTCCGACGTACCCGTCGACCTGCGCGAGGCGTGCGCCACCCGCGGGATCGACATCCACACCGAATCGGTGATCAGTGGCACCCACGGCGATGACCGCGTCACCCACGCCCTGGTGTCGCACACCGGTTCGGCTGCCTCCCAACCGGTTCCGTGCGATGCGCTGCTGGTCAGCGGCGGCTGGAATCCGGCGGTACATCTGTACAGCCAGGCGCGCGGCACACTGCGCTATGACGACGGCCTCGGCGCGTTCGTCCCCGATGCAGCCCTCGACGGGGTCAGCGTCGTCGGTTCGGCCGACGGCGTGTTCGACCTGCCGGGGTGCCTGCGCTCCGGACGTGAGGCGGCCGCGGCGGCGATCGCCGATCTCGGGCTCATCGGCACGCCGGAACCGATTGTCGGCGAGTCGGATTCGGTACGCGACGCCGCCGCGGGTGCGGTGGTGTGGCGGGTGGCCGGCGTGAGCGGTGCGGCCCGCCAGTTCGTCGACGTCCAGCGCGACGCGACGGTTGCCGACCTGGTGCGCGCGGTCGGTGCCGGTATGCGTTCGATGGAGCACATCAAGCGCTACACCACCATCGGCACCGCCCACGACCAGGGCAAGACCTCCGGAGTGGTGGCGTCGGGGATCACCGCCGAACTGCTCGGCGTCCCGGTCCAGAGCCTCGGCGTGACGACGTTCCGGGCACCCTACACACCGGTGGGGTTCGCGACGCTGGCCGGCCGAAACCGCGGCAGGCGCTTCGATCCGGAACGCGTTACCGCCGTTCATGACTGGCATGTCGCCCGCGGTGCGGTGTTCGAGGATGTGGGCCAGTGGAAGCGGCCTCGCTACTACCCGGAGCCGGGGGAAGACATGGAAACCGCCGTACTGCGCGAATGCGCGGCCGTGCGCCGTGGCGTGGGGATCCTCGACGGCTCCACGCTCGGCAAGATCGACGTGCAGGGGCCCGACGCGGCGCAGTTCCTCGACCTGCTCTACACGAACATGATGAGCACTCTCAAGGTGGGCATGCTGCGCTACGGGGTGATGTGCGGCGTCGACGGGATGGTCATCGACGACGGCACGGTGATGCGGCTGGCCGACGACAGATTCCAGGCATTCACCACCACCGGCGGCGCCGCCAAGATCCTGGACTGGATGGAGGAGTGGCTGCAGACCGAGTGGCCGCACCTGCGGGTGCGGTTGACCTCGGTCACCGAGCAATGGCACACGTTCCCCGTGGCGGGCCCCAAGTCGCGCGACGTCATCGGCGCCGTCTTCCCCGATGTCGACGTGAGCAACGACGCGTTCCCGTTCATGGCGTGGCGGGACACCAGGCTAGACCGCGGACGCGAGGAGCATAAAAAGGACGGCGTACACGTCCGGATCGGCCGAGTCAGTTTCTCCGGCGAGCTCGCCTACGAGGTCAACGTCATGGGCTGGTATGCGGCGGCGGTGTGGGAGAAGCTGATCGCCGCTGGTGCTCGCTACGGGATCACGCCGTACGGCACCGAGACGATGCACGTGCTGCGCGCCGAGAAGGGTTACCCGATCATCGGGCAGGACACCGACGGCACCGTCACCCCACAGGATCTCGGCATGAGCTGGGCGGTGTCGAAGAAGAAACCGGACTTCATCGGCAAGCGGTCGTTCACCCGCAGCGAGAACCTCAATCCCCTGCGCAAGCAGTTCGTCGGGTTGCTGCCCACCGACGCCGAGACGGTGCTGCCCGAGGGCTCCCAGATCATCGAGCACACGGCGGACGGTGTGCTACCCCCGCCCCCGGTGCCGATGCTCGGCCACGTCACGTCCAGCTACCGCAGCGCCGAACTGGGTCGCCCGTTCGCGCTGGCATTGGTCAAGGGCGGTCACGCCCGCATCGGCGACACCCTGCACGTCCCCGTGGACGGAACGCTTGTGCCCGTCGAGGTCACCGGCAGCGTCCTGGTCGATCCCGAAGGAGCACGCCGCGATGGCTGACACCCTCATCCGCCGGAGTCCGTTGCAGGGCTGGGAATCCCGCTTCGCGGATCTGCCCGAGTCGGCGCGCGTCAGCGAGGAACCCTTCACCGCCATGGTCGATCTGTGGGTCGACCCGGGCGGGCCCGACGGCGCCGCCGCCGCAGGGGCTCTCGGCATCGCCGCCCTACCGGCCACCCCGTCGACCGTGATCGACGGCCCGGACGTCACGGTGCTGTGGATGGGTCCGCAGGAACGGCTGGTCACCTCGACGGCTCTGGCCGGCGAGGAACTCGAGACCCGACTTCGGGACGCCGTGGGCGATCACGGCGGCGCGGCGGTGGACGTCTCCGCGCAGCGCACCGCTATGCGGCTGCGTGGCGCACGCGCCCGTGATGTGCTGGCCAAGGGCTGCTCGCTGGATCTGCATCCCCGGGTGTTCGGCACAGGCGCCGCGGCGCAGACCATGCTAGGCCAGGCCGCCGTTGTGCTGATCCCGTTGGACCACAACGGAACCGACTACCGGATCCTGGTCCGGTCCTCCTTCGCGGGGTACCTGGCGGACTGGCTGATCGACGCCGCTGAGGAGTTCGGCGTCGACTGGTAGCTCCGTGGGGTGCATGAGACACGCTGCTCTAGGCTCAGCGGCGCCGGAATACGCTCGTGGCGTGCGGTACCCCGCACGAACGGAGCCGACCGCGGGGACGTGGTCGGTTAGCATTCCGGCATGTCGGTTGACCTTCTGAACGGTATTCCACGCGCCGACCCCGCTCGCGTACTACACCGACGGTGACGACGTCATCTTGGTCGCGTCGAACTACGGCCAGGCCAGGCACCCGAATTGGTACTACAACCTTCTGAAGAATCCGCGATGCGAACTGTTCGCACACGGCCGAAGTGGGCGCTTTGTCGCCCGCGCCACGACCGGTGCCGATCACGATCGACTGTACTCGCTGGCTGAGCGCATGTACGTCAGCTTTCGCACGGACGCGGCGAGTACCGACGGCATTCGCACCATCCCGGTGCTGCGGCTGACGCCGGCCTGATTCCCGAAATCTCCCCGACACCTCAGTTCGCTTGAACCGATTTGCGGATCACGTACGGCAGCGTGCCACCGTGGGTGAGGTAGTCGATCTCATAGGTGGTGTCGATGCACACACCGAGCGCGATCGCCTCGCACCGGCCGTCGGTGCGCCGAATCTCCAGCAGTACCGGATTCATCCCCACCTTGAGCCGGTCCAGCCCGTGCAACCGCAACGCTTCGGAACCGTCCAGCTCGGGTACGGGCTGGGTGGCGGCGAACTTGACCGGGTGCTCGACGGCGCCGACGGCATCGGCCAGATCATCACCGACCACGCCGCCGATCTGGCCGCCACCGCGGCCCAGCAGTACGGAGTCAACCCCTGGTCCATTGCCGTGCCGTCGGGGCGGCACGGCACCGTCGTCCCCGACATCGCCAACACCGGCGTCGCCCGCGGAAAGGTCTATGCCGCAAAGGAACACGGCCAGCGCCTGCCTGAGGGCTGGGCCATCGATGCGTCCGGGATCCCGACCACCGACCCCCAGGCGGCGCTCGATGGAGAAGGGCTGCCCCGCCGTCCCCGGCGCGGAGATCCTGTTTCCCGGGGGAGTTGGAGAACCGTGCCGTGCAGCGGGCGGGCGGCACGGTGACGTTGGCCGAAGCAACCGTTGCCGAACTCAACACCCTCGCCGGTCGGGCGGGTGTGGCCACGTTGTAAGGTGCGGTGAAGGATGTATAGGCTGTTCGTGACACTCGACGTCCGGCCAGACAAGATCGATGAATTCGTGGACGCGATCACGACCAATGCGGCTGCACAGCGCGATGAGCCGGGTGTCTGGCGTTCGATGTCCACCGGGACCCCGAGACCGCTGTCCGCCTCTTGACGTGTCGCTCACTTGTGGCATCGGCACGGTCTAGCGCGTTGGCACGCGGTTACCGGTCGGTCGCCTTGACGCCGCCCGAATACTGACCTACTGTTGCTACACGACTTATATATCAGGCCGTCTAGCGCGTTCCGTCCGGAGAGGGGAAGCCGTGCCCACTCAGCAGTCGCCGTCCGGCCAGGCCCGACCGCTCGGCCCTCGGCATGACGGGGCGGCGGTTTCGGCGGTGACCCCATGACGATCAGTGTCTTCGAGCTGTTCTCGGTTGGTGTCGGGCCGTCGAGTTCCCACACCGTAGGACCCATGCGCGCCGCGGCGCGGTTCGTCGACGACCTCCGCACCATGGGCGCCTTCGACGAGGTCACCGACCTGCGGGTCGATCTGTACGGCTCACTGGCGGCGACGGGCGCCGGGCACGGCACGATGACCGCCGTCCTACTCGGGCTGGAGGGTCATCGGCCCGAGGACATCGAAACCGACCACATGGAGCAGCGCGTCGACGCCATGCGCGCGACGGGGCATATCGCGTTCGGCGGTTCACGCGACCTGGCTTTCGCCGAGACGGACATCGTGTTGCGACCGTTGACGGTCTTGCCGTTCCATCCCAACGGCATGACGTTGACCGCGTTGGGCGCCGACGGAACGGAACTCCATCGCCAAACCTACTTCTCCGTCGGAGGCGGTTTCGTCGTCACCGAGGCCGAAAGTCGGCAGCGGACAGCGGATTCAGCCAGTACCAGCGGCCTGCAGTTCGGCTCCGCGAAGGACATGCTCGAGCTGTGCAGCCGAAATGGCTGCAGCATAAGCGAACTCATGCTTGAGATCGAGAAGCAGAACCGCGCCGAGGACGAGATCCACGATCGGCTACTGCATATCCGTGACGTGATGGTCGAATGCGAAGAGCGCGGTATCACCCGCGACGGCTACCTGCCCGGGTCATTGCACGTGCGACGACGGGCGAAGGACTGGTACGAACGCCTCAGCGAAGAGGACCCCGAGCGGCGACCGGAGTTCGCGGAGGATTGGGTGAACCTGATCGCGCTGTCGGTCAACGAGGAGAATGCCTCCGGAGGGCGGATTGTCACCGCTCCGACGAACGGCGCCGCCGGAATCGTGCCCGCGGTGATGCACTACGCGACGCACTACACGCCCGCAGGTCGGCGCGATCCCGACGGAACCGCAATTCGCTTCCTTCTCACCGCGGGAGCGATCGGCTCGCTCTACAAGGAACGCGCGTCGATCTCGGGAGCCGAGGTCGGCTGCCAGGGCGAAGTGGGGTCCGCGGCCTCGATGGCCGCCGGCGGTCTAGCTGAGATCCTCGGCGGCACACCGGAACAGGTGGAGAACGCCGCCGAGATCGCCATGGAGCACAGCCTCGGACTGACCTGTGACCCCATCGGGGGTCTCGTGCAGATCCCCTGCATCGAACGCAATGCGATCTCGGCGGGCAAGGCGATCAACGCCGCCCGGATGGCCCTGCGGGGTGACGGCACCCACCACGTCACCCTCGACCAAGTCATCGAGACGATGCGCACGACGGGTGCCGACATGCACTCCAAGTACAAGGAGACCTCCACCGGGGGTCTGGCGGTGAACGTGCCGGTCAACTACGTCGAGTGCTGACTCGCCATCGCCGAGGCCCGGGTTACGGGGCGTCCGACTCGGGCGGGGCCGAACCCCGGCCGCGGCCCGGCGGCCCGGGGAGGTTGAGGTCGAACCGCACGCCCAGCATGCGGATGAGGAAGCAGGCCGCCACAGCCACCAATGCGGTAGCCAAACCGTAGATGTCCAGCGCCATGGCAGCGACGGTGATCGCCGCGGCCACCAAAGCAGGGATCGCGTACAACTCGTGGCGCAACACCACGGGAACCTGCATGATCATGATGTCGCGGATCGTCCCTCCGCCGACGCCGGTGATGACACCGAGCAGCAGCGCCGGCGCGATGCCGAGGCCGTAGTCGATCGCCTTGCTCGCGCCGATGACGGCGAAGACACTCAGCCCGATCGCATCGAAGACCGTGATGGGTGTCTCGAGCCGAGAAAGCCGCTTGCTGAGGAAGAACGCCAGTAACCCGCCGGCGAACCCGAGTGCGAAGTACCGCCAGTCGCCGAACGTGGCGGGCGGTACCGCACCGATGCAGAGGTCACGAATGATCCCGCCGCCCAGGGCCGTAATCATGCCCAGAGTCACCACACCCAGGATGTCGAGACTCGCCGCGCGCACCGCTGTCAGCGCTCCGTTGAGCCCGAATGCGAAAGTACCGGCCAGATCCAGCACCAGCAGCAGCGGTGGTTGCGTCGTCACCTGACATGCCTATCACGGGCGAAGATCGAACGAGCTGGGCATTGCTCAGCCAACCGATCGATCGGCCATCGTCCCCGACATGAACTGACGCAAAGGCATCGAAGCTGCCCTTCGAACCAGCCCGGGAAACCTTCGGGCTACTGCAACGACCAATCTGTCGGCCGACCGTCGATCCTGGTGGGAGCCCCACGCCACTGTGCGCCATGTGCCGGTGGGTGGTGCAGTGTCGGTTTCGAGTCGAGCCGCCGACACAGAGAAGGGTACGCCCTTGAGCACCAACGTTTCACGCTGTCCGAACCGGTAGCCCGCGCCGGCGACCGCAGTCATCACCGATTCCGCCACCAATGCCGTGCCCGGTTGCGCCCGGTCCATCAGCCGAGCTGCGACGATCACCGGCATCCCGATCGCGTCGTCGCCGAACGGCTGGTAGTCGCCGGCATTGACCCCGCAGCGCGTAACGAAACCGAATCGTGCAGCTATCCGGGTCAACGCCTGCGCACATTCCAGAGCGGACTCGCACTGGCGGAAAATCGCCAGATAGCCGTCACCAGTGAACTTTGTACACTCACCGTGGTGGCGGTCGATCTCTTCGCGAACGGCCGCATCGTGATCCCTGAGTAGCGACAACCAAGCGGAGTCCCCGACGCGAACCACGGTGCTGGTTGAATCAACGATGTCGATCATCAACATTGCGGCGAAATGCGATCCCGCAACGGCTTTCGCAGGATGCCGATGCAGTGCTATGAATTCGTTGATCGTTGAGGCGATTTCGGGGGACGCGGTCCCAGCGAAAGGAACATGGTCTGATCCTGGAAAGACGGTCAGCCGAGCATCGGGAATCAGGCTGGCCAAATACTCCGCTGAAGTTACCGGTATGAAGTCCTCGGCGCAGTGAATGACCAACGTCGGCGCGGCGACAGACTGTAGCACTCCAGAGATGTCGATCTCGCGCGTGCTTGCGACGGCGGCTCGCGCCATCCCCGGAGTGAGCGCCGACCGTTCGAACGAGGCATAGAGTCTGCGGTATAGGCCGCCCTCATGACGACTCGGCGCGAACAAGCGCAGTGAGTGTCCCCTGCCCCAATCCTCCGTCGCCGTTTCCCATATAGCCAATGTGCCTTCTGGGAGCGCACCCGGGCGGCCGTCGGGGATGCCCCGAGCGAACGTCGACATCAGGATCAGCCCGGAGACGCGTTCCGGGTACATCGCCGCGAAGACCGCCGCCGGCGGTCCACCATGGCAATGACCGATCACGATGGGCTGAGCAGCCCCAGCAGCGTCGAGGACGGCTGCGATGTCGCTGGATCGTACTTCGACGGTAGCCACCGTATCTGCGCGATCCGATAGACCGACTCCACGCTGGTCCATCACGATCAACCGGACTCCCGTAGCAATCTCACGCAGGAAACCCGCGACCTGCGGGTCACTCCACTGCAGGTCGAGATGGGACATCAGTCCCGGCACGAAGATGACGTCGACCGGTCCCTGCCCGACGACCTGGAATGCGACAGAACAGCCTGCACTATCGGCATACTGCGTTGCGGGACTCATCGCCACCCCCGTGTCTGTACATCGCTGAGTCCGAGTACATCAAGATTGTGGGGCTTTGACACTCTGTCCTGCAAGGCAGCGGGAACACGGCTCGCCGGCGGTTGGAGGCTGCCCGGATCCGCGCGGTGTCGAGTTGCCTCAGCTGCACCGCCTATCGATCCTCCGACGCCGCCGGGTCGGCCCGGGGACACGCCCGAAGTCGGTCCGACGCCTCAAGCGCCAGGCGTAGCTGGGGCCGCGCAGCCACCCGGCTGTGGCTGCGCCGCAGCATCGCGCTGCAGGCGAGGCGCGTACGTGCTTCTTCGAACAAATCCGCACTGCGGCAGTGCATCTCGTGCAGTCGAGTGCCGCTTGAACAACGATGTTCGTTCGGTGGGCTCGGGACAGGTCAGGGCGACCGCACGAAGCGCACGGGCCAACGCATTCGACCAATGACGGCCCTAGCCTGCACCAACGCCAAAGTTGACGGCATGTGAATACATCAAACCCGGCGTGGAGTTGAGGCCGGGTCTGCCGCAAGTGCGTGAAGTATGGTGCCGACCACTCGTTCCAAGAATTCCGGCGTTGTTTGTTGTCGGCGTCCGCAAATCCGCCAGAAGATGGGTCCGGCCATGAGGTCAATGGCGTACTCGATGTCGGCGTCTGCCGCGACCTCCCCTCGCGACGCGGCGGTGTTGATCATGCGCAGGGCATGTTCGCGGCGGGTTGCGGCCAGTCGATTCAGAGCCACCGCCAGGTCGGGATTGCGTTTGGCCTCGGCGAGAAGGTCAGGCAGGATCCGGCTCATCCGTGTGCCGCCAAGCCAGTCGTTTGCGCTGGAAACGAGATCGACGAGGTCTGTGCGTAGGTCCCCGGAGGTTTCCGCGCTGAGGGTGGGTGTACTGATGGTGGTGACGGCGTCGAGCACCATCTCCTGTTTGGACTGCCAGCGCCGATAGAGGGCGGCCTTTCCGGATCCGGCGCGTCGGGCCACGCTGTCCATCGACAGTTTCCCGTAGCCGACCTCGGCGAGTTCGTCGAGCACCGATTCGATGATGCCGTCGGTGACATCAGAGCGAAGCGCTGCGTTGCCGGCTCCGCGGGACATCAGCAGCTCACTCATCAACACACCGTAATAGACAGGCCGCCATTGGCATCCCAAAAACCTTCGACGAGACGGAACCATTCCGTTCCGCTACGCTACCAATCGTCCGTCCCAGCGCCACCGCGACAGGTCTGGTGCCTGGGTTTGCGAATTCGAAGGAGTGCGATGTCCGGTCAGGACCCACGGCGCGTCAACGCCGATCGGGTGATCGACACCCTGCTCGACAGCTTGCGGCGACACGATATGCGGGCGTTCGCCGACCAGTGGGCCGTCGATGGCGTGATGGAGTTCCCGTTTGCGCCGCCGGGATATCCCCGCCTGCTCGGCCGCGACGAGGTGTGGAACTACGTCAAGGATTACACCAAGGCCATCCGGTTGGACATCATCACCGAGGACACCCGCCATCACACCCTTGATCCCGAAACGGTGATCCTCGAGTTCTCCGTCGAGGGAGTCGCCGTACAGACCGGCAGCCCGTACCGGATGCGCTACATCTCGGTGATCACCGTAGGGCACCAGGGAATTCGGCTCTACCGCGACTACTGGAACCCCTTGGCGGTCACGGATTCCCTTGGTAACGCGGCACTGACCGAAACGTTCGGAGACAGCCCCCGATGAGTAAGTGCGCCACGATCCTCGTGACTGGGGCCACCGGCAACACCGGCGCTCGGATCGTTGAGGAACTGCGCCGCAAGGGGTTAACGGTACGGGCGGCCAGCCGCAACCCCGACCCCGCCGATCCGGACGCGGTGCGTTTTGACTGGGCCGACCAGGCGACGTTCGCCGTGGCGGTTGCCGGGGTCGACGCGGTCTATCTGGTTGCACCGATTGGCGCGGCGGACCCGGTGGCATCGGTGCAGCCATTCCTCGATCAGGCCGCCGCAGCTGGGGTCCGGCGCGTGGTCATGCTGAGCTCATCGGCCGTCGAACGCGGCGAACCAGGACTGGGCAAGATCCACGACCTGGTGGTGAAAATGTTCGCCGAGCACACAGTCCTGCGACCGTCGTGGTTCATGCAGAACTTCGTCGGGGCCCATCCGTTGGCCGATGGCATCCGCGATCACGGGCAGGTGGTGACCGCGACCGGGGAGGGACGTGTTGGATTCATCGACGCGGCCGATATCGCGGCCGTGGCCGCACAGGCGCTTATCGCTATGCCTCCGTTGGCCGATGAGCTCGTCCTGACCGGCCCGGAGTCACTGTCCTATCGGCAGGCTGCGCAGATCGTTTCCGAGGTGCTCCAGCGCCCCGTGGCCTACGTGGAGCTAACCGTCGACGAATTGGCCGCACGTCTTGTTGCCGCCGGTGCCGCTGCCGACTTCGCGGCCGGCCTGGCGGCGCTCGACGGACGGATCCGGTCGGGCGAACAGGATTTCACCACCGGCGCGGTCGCCGACGTCACGGGCCGTCCGCCAACGTCGCTGCGGAGGTTTCTCACCGCCCACGTCAGCCGGTGATCAGATTGCAGACACTTCACCCGATGTTAAGTGCATCTAGCCACGTTCGGGGCTTCACCACGCGCCCCACGCTGCGCGGGCGACACGGGATGGCGGCGTCGACTCATTGGCTAGCAACTGGTACCGCCCAGAGTGTGCTGGAACGCGGTGGCAATGCCTTCGACGCAGTCGTGGCGGGTTGTCTGGTACTGCATGTCGCCGAACCTCACCTCAACGGCCCGGGCGGCGACTTGGTCGGGTTGGTCGCAGTGGAGGGACGGAATCCTCGCGTGCTGGCCGGGCAGGGTCCTGCCCCCCGCCGGGCGTCGATCGAGCATATGCGGGGTTTGGGCCTGAACTCCGTGCCTGGTGCCGGCGGGCTCGCCGCGTCGGTTCCCGGCGCCTTCCCCGCGCTGCTGCTGCTATTACGTGATTGCGGCACATGGGAATTCGCCGATGTGGCCCAGTACGCGATGCAGTACGCGCATGACGGCGTACCCGTCGATGACCGATGGGCGGCGATCCTGCAGACGGTCGAGTCTCTGTTTCGCGAGCATTGGCCGTCGTCGTATGCGTTATGGATGCCTACCGGCCGGGCGCCCCGCGCCGGTGATGTGGTGACCAACCCGGTCTGGGCCGCCACACTGGAGCGTCTGGTCGCCGGCGCACGCGGCACCACCCGGGTCGAGCGCATCGACAGTGTGCACCGGCTGTGGCGTGAAGGATTTGTCGCACAAGAGCTTTCCGCGTTTCTGGCGGCTCCACACCGGCACGCCGACGGCGGTGACTACGCGGGAGTGTTGGGCGCCGAGGACATGGCGTCCTTCCGCGCCACATGGGAGGCGCCGGTGGAGTTGTCGTTCCGGGGTGTCGAGGTAGTGAAATCGGCCGCGTGGGCGTCCGGGCCGGTGATGCTGCAGGCGCTCGCCATCCTCTCGCAGTTCAGCGATGCCGAGCTGGACCCGTCGACCGCACAGGGGGTACATCTCGTTGCGGAGGCTTTCAAACTCGCGTTCGCCGACCGGGACGCGTATTACGGCGAATCCGGCCCCACTGTGCCTCTCCCTGACCTTCTCGACTCACACTACGCGCGTACGCGCGCGGCGATGATCGGCGATCGCGCCAGCGCGCAATGGCGACCCGGCATGGTGGCCGGCCGCACTCCGTTCACTCCGCCGCTGGCCACCGGAACCGACGGCGAAGTTGCAGGCGTGGGTGAGCCTACCGTGCGCGCTTCAGGCGAAACCCGCGGTGACACCTGCCATATCGATGTGGTCGACCGCAGCGGGAATATCGCGAGCATCACGCCGTCGGGCGGCTGGCTGCAGTCCTCACCGGCGGTGCCGGGGTTGGGTTTCTGCGCCGGTACCCGATTACAAATGACATGGCTCGACGAGACCTCCCCGGCCGCGTTGAGACCCGGTGCCCGGCCACGGACCACCCTGTCCCCGACGATGCTCATGTACAACGGCGACGTCGTCGAAGCGCTGGGCACACCCGGTGGCGATCAGCAGGACCAGTGGCAGGTGCCCTACATCCTGCGCCGGGTGATCGGCGGCGCGGCCCCGCAGGAGGCCATCGATGCCCCCGCCTTCCACACCACCCATCAGCCGAGTTCCTTCTGGCCACGGGTGTGGTCACCTGCCGGACTGGTCGTCGAGGACAGGCTCGGCCGTGACGCGATCGCCGCGCTGCGCGCCCGCGGCCACGACCTGAACCTGTCGGGACCGTGGTCGCTCGGTCGGCTGTCAGCCGTTGGCCGGAATCCCAGTACCGGGGAACTGACGGCTGCGGCCAACCCGCGTGGCGGCTTGGGATACGCGGCGGGCCGATGACACCGACACACCGACGGCGATCCGCGCCCTCATCAGGTGCCGGCGACCAGGCCCAAACGGTGACCGGCGCCCATCTGGAAATCATGCGCACCCGCTCCGAGAAACTCGCATGACACGAATCTGACACGACCACACCGGATTTAGCGTTACCCGACGAAGTCGTCGGCCACCATCAATTGCTTGCAACGCAATTCAGCGTATCTGCACGCAATCAACTACCAGGGAAGGTAACTCCATGACCGACAACCCAACGATTCCGCCGACCCCGGGCGACACACTGCTGTTCGAGAACGACCGGGTACGAGTCTGGGCCATGACGCTGGAGGGAAACGGTGGAATGTTCGACTACCATCAGCACTTCCACGATCATGTGGTGATCTGGCCCCATGCCGGCCGCGCCCAGGCTCAGCAGCTCGGCGATCCCGATTGGGGCCTGACCCAAGAGGCCGACCCCGGTTTCGTGCTGTACAAGACCGTCGGCAACCAGGCCCCGCTGACGCCGCATCGCATCCGCAACATCGGCACCGAGACCGTGGTCCACTACGTGGTCGAGTTGTTGGACCCGTCGCCCTCGGCGAGCGAGCAGCCGTGGGCGTGGAACCAGCACGGCCGCATCCTTGGCTTGAGCGAGTGAGCGCACGCCCGTGACTACCGAACCCACCATCGCGGCCCCCGCGAGCGCTCTGGCCCTGCGCGCCAATAGTATCGGCGTGACGGGCATGGTTTTCATGATCGTGGCGGCCACCGCCCCGCTCACCGCACTGGCCACCAACATCGCGGTCAGCCTGGCCTTCGGGGTGGGCGTGGGCACCGTCGGTTTGTTTGCCGTGGTGGCGTTGCTCTTGGCGACGTTCGCGGCGGGCTATCTGCTGTTGGCGCGCTATGTGCGTAGCGCGGGCGGGCAGGCCGCGTTCGTCAGCTTCGGCTTGGGCCGTCCTGCCGGCGCCGCGGCGGCGTTCGTCGCCACTGTCGCCTACAACGCTGCCGCAGCGGGCATGTCGGCGGCCACCGGCTTCTACGCATCGATGGCCATCGAATCCTATGTCGGGGTGAAGATTCCGTGGTTCATCTTTGCCGCCGCGACCCTCGTGCTGCTCGCAATTCTGGGCATGCGAGGCGTACATACCGCCGAAAAGGTCACCACCGCTTCGTCCGTGCTGCAGTTCGTGTTTGTCGGTGTATTGGCGGTCGCAGTGTGGATCGGCAACCCGCACGGATGGACGCTGCAACCGTTGTCTGCGGCTGAGATGTTCAGCGGCAATCTGGCGCTGAGTCTGGTCTTCATCCTGCTGTGCTTCGGTGGATTCGAAACGTCGACCATCTATTCCGAAGAGGCCCGCGGCGGACACCGCGCCATCGCACGCGCCACCTATATCGGGCTCGGCATGCTCACCGTGGTGTTCGTGATCTCGACTTGGACACTGGTCGCCGCTCATTCGGACGTGGTCGCTACGGCTGCTGACGATCCCGGAGCGCT
>NZ_JBGAME010000033.1:0-44005 GCF_044223235.1 Mycobacterium sp. | reverse complement strand
CAGCCGGTGGTCCAGCGCGGGTTGACGCCGGCGCAGGGTTTCCAGCCGGTCGAGCACGGTGAGTTGCTCGGGGTGGGTCAGGGATTGCAGCGGCAACGCGCCCAGCGTGTCGAACGCCGCATCCAGCGCGTCCAACGCTGTCACCGCCGCCACCAACTCCATACATCGAACACTAGTTCGAGGGTCCGACAAATCTGGCTCTGCACCGCGGTCATCGGACCGCCGCGCTCAGACCGATTCGTACCGGTGCGCCAGGCGGATCCCCAGCGGCGCGGAGATGCTGTGTAGCAGCAGGCTGAGCGTCACCGCGATGACCGTGATCTGGATGATGAGCGGCCCCTGCCCGATGTTGCCTGTGCCGATCACCAACAACCCCAACACCAGGGTTCCGATGCCGCGCGGCCCGAACCATCCCATGAACAGGGTGCTCACGGCGGGCATCCCGGTGCCGGCCAGGGCGATGGCGACCGCCACGATCCGCGCGGCGAACAGGGCCACGAGCGCGAACACCACCGCCCGCCAGTCGGCGTCCCGCCACGCAGGGATGACCGCCGACGCGCCCAACAGCGCGAACACCAGCAGTTCGAGAAGCTGACCGGCGGAATCCGACACCTGCATCGCCATCCGGTCCCCCGCCTTCGCCGACACCATCGAGAAGGTCAGGCCGCCGACGAACGCCGCGACGAACCCGCTCGCGTGCAGGTGCTCGCCCGCCCAGAAGCAGGCCAGCGCCAGGGCGAGCGTCGCCAGTTGGGCCCAGGTGTCGCTCATCCAGCCCTTGGCGCGGGATCTGGTGATCGCCAGCGCGCCGGTCAGGCCGATGACGGCGCCCACCGCGACGGAGACGAAGATCATGCGGAACGCGAACTCCGCCCAGTGCGCCGCCGCGCTGTCCACCTGCAGGGAGGCCAGGGCCAGGGCGGCGAACAGGCCGGCCAGGGCGAATCCGTCGTAGAACCCGCTTTCCACCGACAGCGCATGCCGGACACGTTCGGGAATGCGGTGATCCTCGATCAGCGCGTCGATCAGCGCGACCTCGGTAGGGGCGACGATGACCGCCAGACACACCGCCTCCCACACCGGCAGGACGGGCAGCAGGAGCAGCGCCGTCGCGGTGCCGAGCGCCACTGAGACCGGGATGCCGATGATGAGCAGACGCAGCGACACCCGCCGCCCCCGCCGCAGCGCACCCAGGTCCAGCCGGGCCGCCTGGTTGAACAGGATGACGGTCAGCGCCACCTGCGCCAGCACGGTGAAGCTCTCGGTGTCGGGGTCGATGTCGATCAGACCCAGGGCGTCCGACCCCAGCGCCATTCCGGCGATGACGAATATCAGGGCCGGGGCGAGGTAGCTGCGCCGGACGACGTCGGAGACCACCGCGTAGGCGAACACCGCGAGCGTGAGGACGAAGACAGTCTCGCGGTGCACGGCCGCGCACCTGCCTTCCGGAGTCGCCACAGTGGTTCGGAGTGACCCATGTTCGCACCCCGGGACCGAATGTGCGCACCGTTGCTGACCGGCGTGCGTCAGCCCCTTGCCAGCAGCCAGGCCTCGCCGCCGCCCTCGCCTGCGGTGATGACGGCGAGCCCGGCGAATGCGGTCACCAGTTCGCCTGCGGCCACCCGAAACGGCCCCGGGCCGGCACCCACCTCGCTGAGCACCGTGATCGCCAGCAACCCGCCCGGTGCCAGCCGGCCGACGATCGCCGCGTCGAGGCGGGCGTCCCGGAACCGCTGGCACACGATGACGTCGACGGGCGGCCCCGGGGGAAGCCCGTCGTCGAGATCGACGACACCGAACCGGCAGCGCTCGCCGACACCGCTGCGCCTGGCCAGGTCCCGCGCCTGGTCGACGGCGACCCGCGAGATGTCCACCCCCCACACATCCAGGCCGCGGCGGGCCAGCCACACCGCCCCCAGCCCGCGCCCGCAGGCCAGGTCAAGGGCCCGCCCCGCCGTCGGGAAA
Organism: Mycobacterium sp.; assembly: GCF_044223235.1. Classification (GTDB taxonomy): domain Bacteria; phylum Actinomycetota; class Actinomycetes; order Mycobacteriales; family Mycobacteriaceae; genus Mycobacterium. The sequence continues at coordinate 42,040 of NZ_JBGAME010000033.1, read as the reverse complement.
ACCTCGGCGAAGGGGGCGAACACCGGTGGCGGGCCGTCGGAACCCACCACTGCCGGCGCGCTGCCCGCATATCGCTCGTCCCACCGGGCGCGGTCCCGCTCCGCCACCTCCTCCACCCTCCGGAGCCGGGCCTTATGGCCGCATCTCGTATGCGCCGTCGTAGGCCTTCACACGATCCCAGATCCGGCCGAAGCGGTCCGCGTCGGGCACCGGTTTGCGGATCGTGCCCAGCGCCCAATCCTGCTGGGCCTGAGTCGAACTCGGCTTTCCGTGCAGCGCGACGGCGTAGCCGCTGAAGTCGCGGACCTGGAAATCGAAGATCTGGTCGATCAGGTCGGCATCGGTGGCGGGGTCCAGTCCCCTCAGCGCGGCCTGTTCGAGGATCAGTTGCCCGTACACGATCAGCGAGAACAGGTGGCCCACCGTCAACAGGAAGTCCAGGTCCCGCTGCTGCTCGGCGTCGGGCGCCGCGGTCAACAGGAATGTCCTGAACGCCTGTGCCTGCTCGAAGAACTTCGCGACATTGGGGATGCTCGCGTGCTTCTCATACACCGGCATCCAGTCCGCGAACTGCACCTTCCCGGCCCCGCGTGTCGGTCCCTGATCCCAGAGAAACACGTCGTCGGTCGGGTCATCGCGGGTGGGGATGTCCGGATAGGTGAGCGGGTTGAGCATGTAGTTCGGCATGAACTTGAGCACCAGGCCGACGTTGACGTGGACCGTTCCCTCCAGCCGCGGCAGGGTGCCGATCAGCTGCGCGACCTCACGGAACATCGTGTTCTTCTCGTAGCCTTTGGCGGCGATCACGTCGTGCAGTGCGCGCAGCACGGTCTCGCCTTCCATCGTGACCTTGGCCTTGGTCATCGGATTGAACAGCAGGTAGCGACGGTCCGCCTGGCTGGCGCTGCGGAAGTAGTCCACCGCGCGCCTGCTGAACAGCTTCATCGCGGCCAGCCGCGCGTAGGAGTCGACGAAGTTCGCCCGCACGTGGGCGAAGTCGGTGACGCGTTTGCCGTAGAGGATTCGGTTATGGGCGTGCGTGATCGCCTCGTGGAAGGCGTGCTCGGCCATCCCGATCGACGCCGAGCACAGGTTGAACTTGCCGACATTGACCGTATTCAGCGCCGCCGCAAAGGCTTCCACGCCGGTGTGCAGGATGTCCTCGGCACGCACCGGATAGTTGTCCAGGCGGAACGTGCTGACGTATATCTGCATGTGCACGACGTTGTCGACCAGGTGGTAGTTCTCGTGCCTGCTGTCGGCGACGAAGAACACGTACGCGTCGTCGCGCCCGGCGTCCGCGACGACATTGTCGCGCCGGCCGAACACCGACACCATGCTGGCGACGTTTCCGTTGCCGATGTAGTACTTCTCCCCCGACGCCCGGTAGAGGATGCCGTCGGCGCGATCCTCCTCACTCGCGGGTGACAGGACCATGTCGGTGCTGTAGACGTCGGCGCCGTGCTCGCGTTCGGACAGCCCGAACGCCATCACCTCCCCGGCGTCCAGGTCTCGTGCGGCCCTGCGCTTGGCGTCGACGTTGGCGCTCTGCCAGATCGGCCCGAGGCCCAGGATGGTGACCTGCTCGGTGTACCAGTAGGTCAGCCCGTAGAAGCCGAGGATCTCGGCGAGGGCGGCGTTACGCGCACCGTCCCACCGCTTGCCCCCTTCTGCTTCCGGCCGAGTAGACGCAAATGCACCGGTTTCGGACGCAATTCGGGGACTTTCGCGTCTGCTCGGCGAGTCTGGCGGGGCCATCTCGGACGGGGTGAGGAAGGTGGCGAACAGCTTCTCGCGCTTGACGAACTCGACGAAATCGGCGGGCCATTGCGCGGCCAGGTCGTCATCGAGCAACCGCTTCTTGCCCCGGCTTTCGAACCAGTCGATGGTGGCCCGCAGGAGCCGCCGCGTCTCGGGGTCGAACTCAACCGGGTCGTAGGTGTTCGGATTGAAGAGCAAGCCGTCCGTCTGCGTCATGGGACCTGCTTACCCTTCGCGCGCCGCGCGATCGACGCCAATTGCCGAAATCGCAAGGTTGAGCCGACTACGCTCAGCCCGAGCGACCTCGCACGAGGGAAGTTCTTGCGATGACCCGCGTCCACGGATTTCACCGCATCGGTCGACGTCGGCGCAGGCCGCGCCATCTTCGCGGAGTGCCGCGGCGCGGGATCGCCGACCGTCGTGCCGATCGCCGGGAAGGGCAACGGCGCCGAGGACTGGCTGCAGACCTCGCCCACGGCTCACCGCACTCGGCGAATCCCCGTCATACGTCAGCGCGGGCGCACTGGCGAACTGGGACGCCGACAACACCGTGACGTCCGCTCAGGTGCGAGAGGGCGTGCGGGTGATCGACGCCTTCGACAGGTTCGGCGTGAAGGCTCCTTTAGAGCGCCGAACCGACCTCCTCGGGTTTGAGCAGACCTTCGACCGCTGAGCGGAGCTCCTCCGAATCGGTGTGGCCGTGCGACGAAATCGCATGCGCGACCGCGGCTTTGACCACCTCATCGCGTTCACCGGCGATGGTCAGTGTGCAGTTGATCTCATTGGGCTGGTCACGGCAATCGACGACGTAGCGCATGATGACGGCCCTCCTTCGTGACGTGGTCATTGTCCCGCGCGGTGCCTGTGCGCCGCGGGGTTTCCGGCACGGCCGATCGCGGATCCCGCCCGATGAGCGCGTTCCGTACCTTTATGGTGTGGCTGGGCACACCGCGCGCCAGCCGCCCCAACTCGACACGTCCTGACTACAACACGTCCTGACCACAACACGGAGGCAGCACCGTGAACCTCGCCGACTACGACGCGTTGAGCTTCGACTGCTACGGCACGCTGATCGATTGGGAGAGTGGGATGCTAGCCATCCTGGCGCCGTGGGCCGACGAGGTGGGACTCGACCTCACCGCCGATGGGTTGCTGCTGGCCTATGGCGACAGTGAGGCCGCCGTCGAGCGGGAGAGCCCCACCGCGCTGTACCCGGCGGTACTCGCCGAATCCTTCCGGCGGACCGGAGCCGCACTGGGTCGCAGCGTCTCCGATGAATGGGCCGACAGGCTCGGCTCCTCGGTGCCGGCGTGGCCCCCGTTCCCCGATTCCCATGAGGCGTTGGTGTCCCTGGGCGAGGACTACAAGCTGATCATCCTGTCGAATGTGCACCGCGAGGGTTTCGCCGCGAGCAACGAGCGCCTGGACGTCGCGTTCGACAGGATCATCACCGCCGAGGACGTCGGCGCATACAAGCCGGCGGCCAACCATTTCGCCGCGCTCGATGCCGCGCTGGCCGACTACGAGATACCCAAGGGGCGACTGCTCCATGTCGCGCAGAGTCTGTTCCACGACCATGTGCCCGCCAAGCGACACGGACTCGCCTCGGTGTGGATCAACCGCCGCCACGACCGCACCGGGTTCGGCGCCACCCCTGAACCTGCGGAGGAGTTCAGCTACGGGCTGGAGTTCCCGTCTATGGCGGCGTTCGCCGCCGCCGCTCGGGCGGCACGTACCTGACCGAAACACCGTGACGGGACCGGCGCGCCGAGTAGCTTCGGTCGAGTAACCGCCGGCGTGTCCGCGGTCGCTCGACAAAGGCGGGTGATCACACGATGTGGTGTCGCACCAGTCGAAACCCGGTCCCGCACAACCGGCTGCCGGCCAGACGCCGGTGTGTCGTCGTCATCGCGCTGACGGTGTGCGGGCTGGCGCTGCCCTCCTGTTCTAACCCGCCGGCCCCGCCGGCGGCCATGACCGAATCGGTGGCCGAATCGGCGCCATCCCCTGCTGCAGGCCGGCTCAGCCCGTTGCTCGACAGCGCGCTATCCGCTCCGCGTTGGTTCACCGGCAGCGACGGCAAGGTCCGTCTCGTCTACGAGCTGCTGCTCACCAACGTGGTTCCCGCCGGCATCACGCTCGCCGCGGTCGAGATCGACGACGCCGATTCGGGCGCGACACTGATACGGCTGGCCGGTGACGAATTGCGGAAGGCTACATCACCGGCGGCAACCCCGGATATGCCGACGGACGTGCTGCCCCCGTCGTCGGTCGGCGTCGTATGGCTGGATATTCCGCTCGGCGACACGGCCGTTCCCGCGGCGGTCAGACACCGCATCACGATCGACCCGCCGGCCGGGATGCCACCGTCGGGAATCGCGCTGACCTTCGACGGGGCGACGGTGCAGGTGGACCAGCGGCTGCCGGTGACGATCGCTCCACCGCTGGCCGGGGCGGGGTGGGCCGCCCTCGGCAGCTGCTGCGACGGACCCCACCGGCGCGCCCCTTATCCGATCGACGGACGCTGGTATCTGGCGCAGCGGTTCGCGATCGATTTCAACCAGCTGGATTCGGACAATCGGCCCGGCGTGGGTGATCCCTTGTCTCCCAGCAGCTTTCCCACGTTCGGCCAGCCGGCGTACGCGGTGGCCGACGGCACCGTGGTGGTCGCGGTCGACGGCAATCCCGATCTGCGGGTCGACGAGACCCGCGAGGAGCCGACACCGGCCAATGCCGGCGGCAACCGGGTGGTGATCGACATCGGCGACGGGCGCTTCGCCGTCTACGCACACCTGCACAAGGACAGCATCTCGGTGCGCGTGGGCGATCGCGTCACCCGAGGGCAGCACATCGCCGATGTGGGCAGCTCCGGCACGTCGGGCGGACCGCATCTACATTTTCAGGTGTGCGACCGACCGTCGGTGGTCGAGGCGGACGGAATGCCCTACGTATTCGACTCATTCGAGCTCACCGGTCAGACCCCACCCCTGGCTGACGTGCTGCCCTACTACGACTCCCTGGAGCCGATTCCCATCGCCACCACCAGAACCGGCCCGCGCCGCGACGAGCTGCCGCTGGGGAGCGATGTCGTGACCTTCCCGGCCGTCCGCAACGGCGGGTAGCCGCGGGCGTCAGCCCCGGCGCGCGACGATCACCGGGATTTGGCAGGCCTGGGTGACCGCGGCGCTGACCGAGCCGAGGAGTTGTCCGGTGCGTTCGCCGTGGCCGCGGGTTCCGACCACCACCAGCTGCGCGGATTCGGCCTCCGCGATCACGTGCTGTGCGGGCTGGTCGAACACCACGACGCGGCGCACCCGCACGTCCGGGTAGCGCTCCTGCCAGCCGGCCAGTCGTTCGGCGAGCGCTTCTTCGGCCGTGGGCCGGGCAGTCGCCCACTCCGGTTCGTGGATGCCGAACGGGTCGCTGTCGCACCACGCGTGCACAGCCACCAATTCGACTCCACGCCATGAGGCTTCGTCGAACGCCAACGCAGTGGCCAACTCCGAGACGGGCGACCCGTCGATGCCCACCACCACAGGCGCATCGTCGTGCGGTACCTCGTCGTGGATGACCGCGACGGGACACCGCGCGTGATGAATCATCGCCGTGCTGATCGACCCGAACGACACCCCAGGAAGCACGGTCCGGCCGCGCCTGCCCACGACTATCAACCGCGCCCGGCTCGACAGGTCGACAAACGTGGGTACGGGTGCGCCGATCACCACACTGGTTTCGATGCGTACGCCGCCGGCGGCTTCGTTGGCAACCTTCGCAGCCTCGTCAACCAGGCGCCGGGCGTGATACTCCTGTGCGCGCCGTAATTCCGATGGGGCGGGACCGGTCCAGCTGATCAGCGACGAATCCTTCAACGCCGGTGCGGTGGCGTGCACGATGGTCAGTTCGAGGTTTCGCATCAACGCTTCGCGGGCCGCCCAGCGCACCGCCGCGGCGGATGCGGCCGATCCGTCGTATCCCACCACGACGCCGAAAGGCGCCGATTCGTTGGACATTTCACTCCCCTTACGCTCGTCGGGCGGTGTCACCACCAACGCATGATGCGATGACACGCCGACAACGCTGGGGTCTCGCAGCCAGTGTAGGCATTCGCCCTGTGCGGTGGAACGAGGCGAAGTTCCCAGAATCGGTGGCCGAAATGCCCTATCCGAGGCCTCTTCTGGTGGGTGGATCCGGCCATCGGCTCATCGCCCGAATCCCGCGTCCCGCAGCGCCTGGGCCATCGAGCCCGCGGGAGGGTTCGGCTCACGGCGACCGGTGTTCTTGCCCCGGTCGGGGTTTCGCCGATCGCCCCGGTTGCCCTTGGCGCCACCACCGGCGGCGGCTGGACGTTCGGTCCGCTTAGCCTGGCCCCGCGGTGGCGCGTCACCCAGGCGCAGGCTCAGCCCGATGCGTTGACGCTCCACGTCGACGTCCACCACCTTCACTCGCACCACCTGCCCGGACCGGACGATCTCATGCGGGTCGGAGACGAAGCGGTCGGCCATCGCCGAAACGTGCACCAGGCCATCCTGATGGACCCCGACGTCGACGAACGCGCCGAACGCGGCGACGTTGGTGACCACACCCTCCAGCACCATGCCGACGTCGAGGTCGGCAATCTTCTCCACCCCTGCGGCGAACGTGGCCGTCGTGAAGGCGGGCCGTGGATCCCGGCCGGGCTTCTCGAGTTCGGCGAGGATGTCGGTGACCGTCGGGATGCCGAACCTGTCGTCGGCGAAGTCGGCGGGGCGCAGCATGCGCAGCGACCGCTCGTCGCCGATGAGTTCGGCCAGCGTCAGACCCGACCGATCCAGGATCCGCCGCACCACCGGGTAGGCCTCCGGGTGGACACCGGACGCGTCGAGGGGATCGTCGCCGTCACGGATTCGCAGGAATCCCGCGCATTGTTCGAATGCCTTGGGCCCCAACCGCGGAACGCCCATCAGTGCGCCACGGTTGCGGAACGCACCCTTGCTGTCGCGGTGGGCCACGATGGCTTCGGCCAACGACTCCGAGATCCCCGACACCCGCGCGAGCAGCGGGACCGACGCGGTGTTGAGGTCCACCCCCACCGCGTTCACGGCGTCCTCGACGACGGCACCCAGGCTGCGCGCAAGCGTGCCCGCCGTCACGTCGTGCTGATACTGCCCGACCCCGATCGACTTGGGCTCGATCTTCACCAGCTCGGCCAGCGGATCCTGCAGCCGCCGCGCGATCGACACCGCCCCGCGAAGCGTCACGTCGAGGGCGGGCAGCTCGCGCGCGGCATACGCCGACGCCGAGTACACCGACGCGCCCGCCTCGCTCACCATGGCCGTGGTGGGAGCGGCGGCACCGGCGGCCCTGATGTCGGCGATGAGTTCGCCGGCAAGGGCGTCCGTCTCCCGTGAGGCGGTTCCGTTTCCGACAGCGATCAGCTCGACGCTGTGGCGGGCGACGAGCGCAGCCAGCGTGGCCTTCGCCGCATCCCACTGCTTCTGCGGCGGATGCGGATAGATGGCGCACGTGTCGACGACCTTGCCGGTGCCGTCCACGACGGCGACCTTGACACCCGTACGGAAGCCGGGATCCAGCCCGAGCGTCGTGCGCGCACCCGCAGGCGCCGCGAGCAACAGGTCCTTGAGGTTCTTGGCGAACACCGCCACCGCGTCCTCCTCGGCGCGCAGCCGCAACCGCACCCGCGCGTCGACCGCCGCGGACACCATCAGCTTCGTGCGCCAGGCCGACCGGACGGTGGCGGCCAGCCAGGGGGTCGACGCGCCCGTCGCGGCGACGTTGATGCCGAGCGCCTGGGCGATCATGATCTGGTATGCCTCGTCGTCACCGCTGTCGAAGGTCAGCGAAAGGGCCTCTTCCTTCTCGCCGCGCATGACGGCGAGGACCCGATGCGACGGCATGTCCCGCAGCGGTTCGGCGAATTCGAAGTAATCGCGGAACTTCTGTGCCGCAGCACTTTTCGCTACGTCCTCCGACCATGGCGCCGTCCGCACCGAACCCTCGGCCCAGAACTTCTCCCGCACGGCGCCCACCAGCTCGGCGTCCTCGGCGGCGCGTTCGATGAGGATGTATCTGGCCCCTTCGAGCGCCGCGGCGGCGTCGTCGAAACCCTCGCAGACGTACTCGGCTGCGGCCTGCTCGGGGACCAGCGCCGGGTCGGCCAGCAACCGGTCGGCCAGCGGCTCCAGCCCGGCCTCCCTGGCGATCTGCGCCTTGGTCCGCCGCTTGGGTTTGTAGGGCAGGTAGATGTCCTCGACGCGCGACTTGGTGTCGGCGGCCATCAGCGCGGCGGCCAGGTCGTCGGTGAGCTTGCCCTGCTCCCTGATGGAGGCCAACACCGCCGCCCGGCGGTCATCGAGTTCCCGCAGATACCGTAGCCGCTCCTCGAGGGTCCGCAGCTGGCCGTCGTCGAGACTTCCGGTGGCCTCCTTGCGGTATCTGGCGATGAACGGAACGGTCGCGCCCTCGTCGAGCAGCCGGACGGCGGCGGCCACCTGCGGCTCGGCGACGGCCATTTCCTCAGCCAGACGGGCGTTTACGGATTTGAGTGCATCACTTCCGGTCACATTGCAGGACCCTACCGAACGCGGCTGACAGCGGGCCCGCGTGCGCCCGCATCGCGCCCGCAGCGAACGCCGACTTCTGCGTCCCGGTCGTCGTCACCGCCGCGACCACAGCCCTGATGCGGATCTCGGCGCCGCGCCTGAGCCCGATACCGTGACGGCGTGCCCCTGCAGAATCGGGTGGATCCGGCCGGCGAGTTGATCGCCGCCGACGCCAGGTGCATGTTCATGGGCAATCGTGGGGTCCTGCACGACGAGAACAAGCGGATCGTCCGCCGTTCGCTCAACCTCGCGTGGCTGATCTGCCTGCTCGAGTTCAAGGGCCGCAGACGCACGCCGATGACCCCCAACCGCTACACCGAGCTGTTCTTTCTCGACGAGGCCGTCGCGCTCGCCGCGGGCCATCGGCCCTGTGGTGAATGCCGCCCACAGGACTACCGCGCCTACATCCACGCGGTGAATGCCGGCAGCGACGACCCGATCGCGGGCGCGAAGGATCTCGACAGGCGGCTCAACGCCTCGCGGCGTGAGTCGCACAGACCTGCCGAGATCCGCACACTGCCCGACGGTGTGTTCATCGTCTTGGGTGACACACGCTTGCGGGACTACAGGCTCATCTGGAAAGGCGCACTGCATCGCTGGTCCCCGGGAGGTTATGCGGACGCCGTCGCGCTGGGCGATATCGCAGCCGAGCCGGCGGTGCCGATCACCCCGGAGCTGTCGGTGCTCGCGCTGCGGCACGGCTACCCGGTACGGGTTCATCCTTCGGCAGGCGAGCCCGAACCGCATCACCGATCGCGCGCGTAGTCGAGTACCTGCGCCGGCACCCCTCGGGCGGACGTCAGGGCTGGAGGGTGACCCGCACAGGGCCGGTGATCGGCCGCCCCAGACCTCCGGCGACCGGAAAATGAGGTAGTCGACTACTGCTTTCCTCTTCGCCGGCTCGACGCACGCTGATAGCGACAGGTTCGATCAGCTCGTCCAGAAGGTGGAGGCAATGGAAGCCGCAGTGGTAGCCCAGCGACCGACAGCCGAGATCGATGAGATAGCCGCGGCGGCGCCGGTGCGGGTCAGCGAAGGCGACCGCGACGTCCCACCGCCCGTCACCGAACACGAAACCCCGCGCGCCGCTCGCGCGGCCGCGCCCGTCCTGCCGGGAACGGTGGTGTTCGTCCTGGTTCTCGTGTTCGTCGTCCTGATCGGCATGCTCGCGCCGCGGATTCTCGGCAATGCCACCTATGCACCGTTGCCCACGGGAACGCCCGCAGGAACGCCCGCAGGAACGTCCGCGATATCGGTCGCCACGATCTGCCCGACACCGGACGGCTGCGCCGGCTGGGGGCCGCGGCGGTGCTGTTGAGGCGGCGGCCCACCAACACGAGACGACGCACCAGACGGATGGAATTTCGATGCTCAACATTTCGGCGATCAACACTTCGATGCTCAACAAGGTATGCATCGCCGCGGTCGTCGGCGCATGCGCAGTGCTGACCAGTTCGATACCGGCCCAGGCCAATCCGGCGACCCCACTGCCGACGATCGAGTCCTCGGCAGCTCAGCTGTGCGAATCGATCACCGGCAACCCCACCTCGGACGGGGTGGTGGACGGGATGATCCGCGTGTACGACCGGGGACTCGACGAGATGGACGGCGCACTAGTGCTCATCACGGCGATACACCACGTCTGCCCGCAGCATGAAGGACTGGTGATGGGCGTTGTGAATCCGATCGCGGCCGACGAACTGTGCGGCAAGCCGACCTGACCCACCCGGCGCTCCCTGCGCAGGAGACACCGGGCGGGATCGTCCGTCAGGCGGTCAGCCTTGGGCCGCCGCCAGGGCCTCGTTGAAGGTCTTGCTTGGCCGCATCACGGCCGAGGTCTTCTCGCTGTCCGGTTGGTAGTACCCGCCGATGTCGACGGGCTCCCCCTGCGCCTCGGCGAGCTCGGCGACGATGGTGTCCTCGTTCTCGGCCAGCGCCTTGGCCAAAGGCCCGAAGTGCTCGGCCAGTTCCGGATCCTCGGTCTGCGCGGCCAGCTCCAGCGCCCAGTACATGGCCAGGTAGAACTGGCTGCCGCGGTTGTCGAGCTCACCGGTCTTGCGCGACGGGCCCTTGTCGTTGTCGAGCAGCTTCCCGGTCGCGGCGTCCAGCGTCTTGGCCAGGATCCCGGCCCTCTTGTTGCCGGTCTTGAGGCCCAGGTCCTCCAGGCTGACGGCCAGAGCCAGGAATTCGCCGAGCGAATCCCACCTCAGGTGATTCTCCTCGACCAGCTGTTTGACGTGCTTAGGCGCGGACCCGCCGGCGCCTGTCTCGTACATCCCGCCGCCGGCCATCAGCGGAACGATCGACAGCATCTTGGCGCTGGTGCCCAGTTCCAGGATCGGGAACAGGTCGGTGAGGTAGTCGCGCAGGATATTTCCGGTGACGGCGATGGTGTCCAGGCCCCGGATCAGCCGTTCCATCGTGTACCGGATCGACCGCACCTGCGACATGATCTGGATGTCGAGGCCCTCGGTGTCGTGATCCTTGAGGTACGCGTTGACCTTCTTGATCAACTCGTTCTCATGGGGCCGGTAGGGGTCCAGCCAGAACAGCGCGGGCATGCCGGAGTTACGGGCCCTGGTCACGGCCAGTTTGACCCAGTCGCGGATGGGTGCGTCCTTGACGATGCACATCCGCCAGATGTCGCCGGCCTCGACATTCTGGCTGAGCAGCACCTCACCGGTGTCGATGTCGACGAAATTGGCGACGCCGTCGGCGGGGACCTCGAACGTCTTGTCGTGTGAGCCGTACTCCTCGGCCTTCTGCGCCATCAGGCCGACGTTGGGGACGGTGCCCATGGTGGTCGGATCGAACGCGCCGTTGGTCTTACAGAAGTTGATCATCTCCTGGTAGATCCGGGAGAAGGTGGACTCCGGGTTGACCGCTTTGGTGTCCTTGAGCTTGCCGTCGGCGCCGTACATCTTGCCGCCGGCGCGGATCATCGCCGGCATCGACGCGTCGACGATGACGTCGGAAGGCGAATGGAAGTTGGAGATGCCGCGCGCCGAATCCACCATGGCGAGTTCAGGCCGGTGCTCGTGGCAGGCATGCAAGTCGTGGATGATCTCGTCGCGTTTGGTCGCGGGCAGCGACTCGATCTTGCTGTACAGGTCGGACAAGCCGTTGTTGACGTTGACGCCCAGCTCGTCGAACAGCTCCTGATGCTTGGCGAAAGCATCCTTGTAGAAGATCTTCACCGCGTGCCCGAACACGATGGGGTGGCTGACCTTCATCATGGTGGCCTTGACATGCAGGGAGAACATCACTCCGGTTTCGTAGGCGTCCTGCATCTGCTCTTCGTAGAAGTCGCAGAGCGCCTTCTTGCTCATGAACATCGAGTCGATGACGTCGCCGTCGTTCAGCGATACCTTCGCCTTGAGCACGATCGCCTCGCCGTCGGCTGTCTCCAGCACCATCTTCACGTCGCGGTCGCGGTCCAGCGTCATCGACTTCTCACCGTGGTAGAAGTCGCCATGCCTCATGTGGGCGACGTGGGTGCGTGAGGCCATCGACCACTTGCCCATGCTGTGCGGGTGCTTCTTCGCGTACTCCTTGACCGCCTTCGGCGCCCGGCGATCCGAATTGCCCTCGCGCAGAACGGGGTTCACCGCGCTACCCAGACACTTGGAGTAGCGGTCCCGCAGCGACTTCTCCTCGTCGGTCTTGGGGTCGGCCGGGTAGTCGGGGATCGCGTAGCCCTTGTCCTGCAACTCCTTGATCGCGGCGAGCAGCTGCGGCACCGAGGCGCTGATGTTGGGCAGCTTGATGATGTTGGTGTCGGGATCCTGGGTGAGGCGGCCCAGCGCGGCGAGATTGTCGGGAACCTTCTGCTCGTCGGTGAGGTAATCGCTGAACTCGGCCAGGATGCGCGCCGCCACCGAGATGTCACTGGGCTCGACCTTGATACCCGCAGGCTCGGCGAATGTCTGGATGATCGGCAGGAAGGAGTACGTCGCAAGCAGCGGCGCCTCGTCGGTGAGGGTGTAGATGATGGTCGGCTGATCGGCGCTCATGTGGCTGTACTCCCGCGTCAGTGTCGGTCCGGTATTCGAGAAAGCTCCGCGTTGTAACGACGGCTTACACTATCGCGTCGCCGTCCGCGGCATGCGCCGCACGTAGCTGGGCGGTCTCATCGAGAAAGCGGGCGCGGCACCTCGACCGTTCGGCGCACGTCGTCGGGCTCGCGCAATCTTCGCGCGCCGACTTCCGCGTGGCCTGTGACGGTGCCGATTGCACGACCATCATGCAGACGCCGGCGGGCAAGCCCACCGCGTTCCGGCGGTCGCGGACGCACCGGACTGCAGGCTCGCGATAAGGAGATCGTGAAGTTTGCCGCAGATCCACCACCGCGCCCTTACAGTGCTGTCGTGGGCGCAAAGGGGCCGGCACGTGGCAGGGGGCGCTGGTTGGCTCTCGGGGCGTCGCTGGTCGTCTCCGCGGCGATGTTCTACGCCCAAGTCGTCGAGGTCCCGTGCTGCGCTGAGGACCGGGCGGTGGCGCGCACAGACCCCCGGCCCGCGCCGTCGAGCACCCCGGTGCCCGCCATTCCCGCGGAGGCCGATCTACTCGCGGCGAGCGTGCCCGTCGACCCCCGGATCTTCCAGTTGGAGTTGCCCCCCGGCGTCGCGCCGGAGGGTGGTCTACAGATCAGGACGATCTGGGCGGCCCGCGCGATCAGCGTGATGTTTCCCGAGATCACCACGATCGGCGGCTACCGCCAGGATCCGCTGCGGTGGCATCCCAACGGCTTGGCGATCGACGTCATGATCCCCCGGCACGGCACCGAGGAGGGAATCGAGCTCGGCAATCAGGTGGCCGGGTACGCGCTGGCCAACGCGAAACGCTGGGGCGTTCTGCACGTGATCTGGCGGCAGGGTTTCTACCCCGGCGTCGGCGCCCCGAGTTGGACGGCGGACTACGGCAACGAGACCGCCAACCACTTCGACCACGTTCACATCGCCACCACCGGCGGCGGATACCCGACCGGGCGGGAGACTTACTACATCGGGTCGATGACGACGAAATGAACCCTTCGCGGGTGTCCCCGAACGCCCAATCCGCAAGTCGCGCAACACCTGAGCCGACCGTGGCCGGCGTCGGGCAGCGATCGTCCAACCGGGAGAACCATCCCGAACGCGCGATTACATCCACGACGGCAATCGGTCGTTTACAGTGCTGAAACACCCGGAGGAGTGAACGATGACCAGAACACATACGGTTGCCGCGGGGGAAACGCTGTCGGCACTTGCGTTGCGCTTCTTCGGCGACGCCGAACTCCATCGGCTGATCGCGACCGCCAGCGGGATCGCCGATCCGAACGCGATCAATGTGGGGCAACGGCTGATCGTGGCCGACTACAGTCGCTACACGGCCGCCGCGGGTGACACGCTCTCGGGATTGGCCAGCCGTTTCTACGGCGACGCGGATCTGTCGTGGCTGATCGCCAAGGCCAGCGGGATCGCCGACGCCGCCACCGTCAACGCGGGCCAGCCGTTGATCATCCCGGAGATCACCCGGTACCGGGTGGTCGCCGGCGACACGCTCTCGGGGTTGGCCACGCGTTTCTACGGCAACTCCTCGTTCTATCCCCTGATCGCCTCCGTCAACGGCGTCGCGGATCCTGCCGCAATCGACGTCGGGCGCGAGTTGGTCATCTTCACCGGGCGCAGTGACGGCTTCGGCCTGAGGATCGTCGACCGCAACGAGAACGACCCGCGTCTGTGGTACTACCGGTTCCAGACGTCCGCCATCGGCTGGAATCCCGGTGTCAACGTCCTGCTTCCGGACGACTACCGCACCAGCGGGCGGCGCTACCCCGTCCTCTACCTGCACCACGGCGGCAATGACGATTTTCGCCAGTTCGATTTTCTGGGCATCCGCGGCTGGACCGCCGGCAAGCCGATCATCGTCGTGATGCCCGACGGCGGGCACGCGGGCTGGTGCTCCAACCCGGTCACTTCGTTCGTCGGCCCGCGGAACTGGGAGACATTCCACATGGCCCAACTGCTGCCCTGGATCGACGCCAACTTCCGGACCTTCGCCGAGTACGACGGTCGTGCGGTCGGTGGGTTCTCGATGGGTGGCTTCGGTGCGCTGAAGTACACGGCCAAGTACTACGGCCACTTCGCCTCGGTGAGCGCCCATTCCGGCCCGGCTAGTCTGCGTCGCGATGCCGGCCTGGTCGTGCATTGGGCGAATATCACCTCGGCGGTCTTGGACCTGGCCGGCGGCACCGTCTACGGCGCGCCGTTCTGGGATCAGGCCAGGGTCACCGCCGACAACCCGATCGAGCGGATCCCCAGCTACCAGAACAAGCGGATCTTCCTGGTCGCGGGCACCAGCCCGGACCCGCTCAACTGGTTCGACAGTGTCAACGAAACCCAGGTTCTCGCCGGCCAGCGGGAGTTCCGCGGACGCCTCAGTGACGCAGGCATTCCGTGTGACGCCAACGAGGTGCCCGGCGGCCACTTCGTGCGGCCCGAGATGATGATCCGCGACATCGACGGCATCATCGCGCGGCTGCGACCGGCGGCTCGCGTGGCACCGGCCACCACGCCACCGGAAGTGGACCTGTAACTGGATGGAGTTCGGCTCACATCCAGCTCGGCGGCCTGATCGAGTTCGCCAGGTCCACCAAGCTGTAGCGGTGTCGCCGTCGTGGCGAATGCCGCGCCAGTTCCCGCAGTGCGTCCTCGATGCCCGCGCGCAGGCCGTGCTCGTCGAACGGGTGCCCGCCGATCGGGTCCGGCGCGGCCACCGCTCCGGACCGCAGCCAGTCCAGTGCGGTGGCCAGGACCAGCGCACGGATCTGGACGACGCGCGGCTCGGTGTCGGCGAGCTTGCCGACGCGGCTCGCGGCGTCGCGCAGGTCGGCCTCGACGATCTCGGTCAGCGGACGCCCGCCGACGAGGATCAGCGCCGACGTCAGCTGCGCCTCTCCGTAGTGCCGGGACGTCAGGGGCACCTTGTCGAGCACCGTCAGTGCACCGGTGCGATCGCCACGGGCGACCAGCAGGCGAGCCAGGCCGAACGCCGCGCTGACGATGGAATGGTCGGTGCGCCAAAGGGTTCGGTAATTCTTCTCGGCGCACCGGGTCAGTCCTTCGATATCGCCCGGCGTGTCGCTGTCGAGCTGCAGTTCGGCCGTCGCCGCCACCGCCAGCTTGGGAGCGGCTTCACCAGGCAGCGCGGCGACGACTCGTTCGAAACATGCCCGCGCCGCCTTGGGTTTGCCGGCATCCAGGGCGGTGACGGCGTCCTCCCAGTCCATCCGCCAATCGCTGTCCGGATCATCGGCCGGTGCTGGGGTGGGCAGCGCGCGGGAGACACCGTCGATGCTCAGCCGGCTGCTGTGTCTGCGGCCGTCGCTCAACACATCCGTTGGCCGCAGCGCCAGATCGGCACCGAAGGTCGAGTGCGGCGCGCTGAACAGCACCGATCGCCGCGGGCTGGGCAGACCCGTCTGCTCGGCGAGGACTTCGTGCAGCACTCCCCTGCACTGGTTGGCCATCTCGTCGGCGGATGAGAATCGTTGCGCGGGAAGGGGGTTGGTCGCACGGATCAGCAACCGGTAGAAGGACTCATACCGCTCGAACAGCGCCACTTCGTCGCGGCCCGGGAGCGTCTCGATATGGCGGTCGTCGGTCAGGTCGACGGTCAACGACGCCAGCGTCCGGCCCACGGTGTAGATGTCGGTGGCGATGGTCGGTCCGGTCCGCACGATCTCGGGTGCCTGAAATCCCTTGGTGCCGTAGATGTATCCGAAATCACCGATGCCCGACACCGCGCCCATGTCGATCAGCTCGACATTGTCCTCGGTGAGCATGATGTTGTCGGGTTTGAGGTCGTTGTACACCAGGCCCAGCGAGTGCAGGTAGGACAGCGCGGGCATCACCTCGAGCACGTAGCCCAGCGCCTGCTCCACCGCCATCATCGGCTGAGGTTCACCCTCGGGTGTGGCCGCCCGCTGTTTGGCGAGCACCGCCTGCAGCGTGGTGCCGCCGATGTACTCCATCACGATGTAGCCGATCGGGCGGCCGTCGAAGCCCGGGTGCTCGACGAAGTTGTAGATCTTGACGATGCCGGGATGGTTCACCATGGCGAGGAATTGACGTTCGGCGACCGCGAGGGCCTTCGCTTGCTCGCCGCCGGGCTGCAACAGGCCCTTGAGCACCACCCAGCGGTCGCTCACGTTGCGGTCGATCGCCAGGTAGATCCAGCCGACCCCGCCGTGCGCGATGCACCCCCGGACGTCGTACTGCCCGGCGACGAGCTCACCGGGCTCCAGTTGCGGCGAGAAGCAGAACAGGGCGCCGCAGTGCGGGCATACGCCCTCGCTTTGTCCCGGCTTGCCGTTGGACCCCCTACCCACCGGTCGTCCGCAGCTGGCGCACATCCGTTTCGCTTCGGCCAGAACGGGATTGGTGAGGATTGCGCTCGCGGGCTCGATATCCGCACTGATCGGGATCTCGACCATGCCGTCGCCGATGAGCCGCCGGCCGGTGCGCAACCGGGCGCGGGTGCCTTCGATCTTGACCGGCTCCGATTGCGTCACCAGGACCGCGCGGGTGCCCTCCTCGCCCGACATGTCAGTCCCGGTACTTCGGTTCAGGCGGGTTGGGCGCAGGTCCGAGGACGGTCAGCCAGGTTTGGTATAGCGACAGCCATGTCCCGTCTCGACGCATCCGGTCCAGGCTGGCGTTGACCGCGCGGACCAGATCCTGCTGGTCCCGGTTGACACCGATTCCGTAGGGCTCGGGTTCCAGGCTGGGGCCGACGATGTGTAGGTTGGGATCCTGGACGGCGAGGCCCGCGAGGATGGAGTCGTCGGTGCTGGCCGCGTCGGCCTGGCCCTGCTGCAGCGCGACCAGGCAGTCGTCCCAGTTCGCGGCGCCCAACAGAGTTGCCGCGGGTGCGATCCGGCCGATCGTGGCCAGTGACGTGGTGTCCAGTTGTGCGCACACCCGCTTGCCCGCGAGATCGCCGGGACCCTGCACCGGCGAATCCTTGGGCACCAGCAGGCGCTGGCTGGCCTCGAAATAGACCGTCGAGAACGCGATCTCCTCGGCGCGGGCGCAGCTGATGGTCATCGCGTTGACCACGACGTCAACGGTCTGGTTCTTCAGCGAATCGAGGCGATCACCCGACGTCAGGAGCCGGAATTCGACCTTGTTCGGATCGCCGAGCAGATCCCTGGCGAGTTCGTGGGCGATGTCCACATCGAAGCCCTGCAACTCCCCCGAGGCGGGGTCGCGGAAGCTGAACAAGTTGGTGCTCTGGTCGAGGCCGACGATCAATCTGCCGCGCCTGCGAATCGCCTCGACCGCTGGGCCCGCATCGGTGGACGGTCGCAAACTCGCGGTGGCGTCACAGCTCTCGACGGGCGCGCCGAGCGCCGAGGGGTTCATCACCGTGCCGCTGGGCAGCGGCAGGGTGGTCCGCGACGGCGACACCTCGACCAACGGCTGCACGGTGGCGCAGCCGGCGAGCAGCGCCGCGGCAAGCAGGTGCAGGGCAGCGGCACGCATCAGTGGTACTCGCTCAATCGGGGTGCGATGCCAGCGGCGACGGCCAGTGCGGCGATCACGCCGAGCGCCGCCGCACCCGCAGGAAGCAGGTTCAGTGCGGTGTACGCGCGGGTGATCCCGTCGCGCTGCCGTTCACGCAGAACGGCGATTTCGTCACCCAACGCGGTATTGAGCGCGGTGAATTGGGCCGTCGAGTGCTCGGGGGCGTCGTCGCGGGCTATCGCGACGGCGCCGGCATAGTCGCCGCCGGTCAGCGTGTTCTTGAGTGTGTCGTGTGAGCGGATCCAGTGCTGCAGCGCCTCTTTCGCGCCGCCCACCGGGCGCTCGTCGAGCAGCCACCCGATCTGCGCCGTGCGCTCGCCGAATCGTATGTCGGAGTAGGGATCCGAGCCCCGGGAGAGCAGTCCGACGATCTCATCGGCGCGGGCCTGCTGGGCCAATATCCGCGCGGTCACCGCCGTGTCAAGCGGCTCGCCGCCGTGCGTCCGTGCGGCGGTGGCGGCGTGCGTCGACAC
Organism: Mycobacterium sp.; assembly: GCF_044223235.1. Taxonomy (GTDB): domain Bacteria; phylum Actinomycetota; class Actinomycetes; order Mycobacteriales; family Mycobacteriaceae; genus Mycobacterium. The sequence goes on along the minus strand of NZ_JBGAME010000033.1, from coordinate 23,638 downwards.
CAGCCCTGCGACGATCAACCACACCACGAGAACCGCCATCAGCAGCGACGCGAGCAGCAGACCCGGGTTGAGGCGTCGACGGCTGCGCCGGGCCAGAAAGACCTGAGCGAGCACCAGCGACACGAACACCACTGCGGCGCAGGCGATCACCACGGGTGACAATCGGGTGGAGTCGCCGGCCGCCATGACGGTGTCGGACTGGCTCCGGTACAACCGTTCGGCGGTCGGCAGGAGGGAGCTCTGCATCAGAGAGGACGATTCGCTGAGATAGGTGACGCCGACGGGATGCCCGGCGCGGTTGTTGGCGCGGGCAGTCGCAAGCACCCCGGTGTAGAGCGCCAATTGGTTGGACAGATCGGTGAGCAGCGACAAAGAGTTGGCGTCGTTGGGCGCGACTCCGTTCGACGCCGTCACCAGGCCTGCGGATGCCTGTCCGATGGCGGCGTCATACCGTTCGCGGACTTCCTGCGGATCGATTCCACCGGCGAGGAACCCGTCGGCGGCGGTCGTGTTGGCGAAGGACAACGCACCGTAGATCCGTTGTGCGGCGTCGGCCAACGGCTCGGTGTGCGTCCGCAGGGTCTCCAGCCGCCCGCGCTGATCCGACACCGTCTTCGACGCCACCGCTCCGACGGCGAGCAGCGCGACCACCAGAACGACGGCGAGCAGCGCCAACCGGCCCGGGGTTGATCTGAGGAAGTCGTGAACAGGCCGCTCGGCTTCCTCCTGATCGACGAGGACGGACTCGTCGAGAGTGTGCGTCCTGGGTGAGCCACTGTGCACTCGACATCACCTCGTCGCAGTTGACCCCGGACAGTGACCGGGCTCCATCCAACGCGGATTGACCGCACGGTAGCCCATCGGCAACCCGCTGCGCGGGGAGTTGGCCCACTCGTTATCGGCTCGCGTCGGGGCTCCCCGCAGCCGCGCACCACGCAACACGGGGAGCGACGGCCGTTCGGTCCGGAAGTCACCCGTCGCCGGGGCCGTCTGACCGCCAACCGCATCCACACAATCGCCCGCGCGTGATCCGGTGCGCGCATATCCTGGTGTGATCTAGATCACTCGCCTGATCCTCGAGGAGGCGGGACCATGGCCGCGATCACAACGCACTTCACGAAGCAGAAGGCGCCCTGCGGGCACACGGCAGAAGGCGATCGCCACGTTGAGACCGACGACGACGGATTCGCCTATGACGATTTGACGTACTCCTGCGGCTGTCGTGAGAGCAGGCACATCTACCACGACGGATGCGTCCGCATCAGAACGATTCGGCACGACGGCAAAGTATTGACAGACGAGCACAGTGGCGATCACGAGGCGTGAGCCGCAGCCATGACGGCGACAACCAATGTCCACAATGTTGTGGTGATCGGCGGCGGCGGCGCAGGCCTACGCGCCGCGATCGCGGTTGCCGAGGCGAATCCCCGGCTGAGCGTGGCGATCGTGTCCAAGGTCTATCCGATGCGCAGCCACACCGTGTCGGCAGAAGGCGGGGCAGCCGCCGTAGCCGGTGCGGATGACAGTCCGGACGAGCATGCGTATGACACCATTTCGGGTGGCGACTGGCTATGCGACCAGGACGCGGTCGAGGCGTTCGTGGTCGAGGCCCCCCGGGAATTGTTGCAGCTCGAGCACTGGGGCTGCCCGTGGAGCCGCACGCCCGACGGGCACATCGCCGTTCGGGCATTCGGCGGAATGAAGAAGCTGCGCACCTGGTTTGCCGCCGACAAGACTGGATTTCACCTGCTGCACACGCTCTTTCAGCGTGTCCTCGCGTATCCGGATATCGTGCGCTACGACGAATGGTTCGCGACGACCTTGCTCGTCGAGGAAGGCAGGGTAGCCGGTCTGGTCGCCATCGAGCTGGCGACGGGGCGGATCGAGACGATCCTCGCGGATGCGGTGATCATCTGCACCGGTGGATGTGGGCGAGTGTTTCCGTTCACCACCAACGCCAGCATCAAGACCGGGGACGGAATGGCCCTCGCCTTCAGAGCGGGCGCACCGCTGAAGGATATGGAGTTCGTCCAGTACCACCCGACCGGACTGCCATTCACCGGAATCCTGATCACCGAGGCGACTCGGGCGGAGGGTGGCTGGTTGCTCAACAAGGACGGCTACCGCTATCTGCAGGATTACGATCTCGGCGAGCCAACGCCGGAGCCGAAGCTGCGCAGCATGGAACTCGGACCCCGGGACCGGCTTTCGCAAGCTTTCGTGCACGAGCAGGAAAAGGGGCGCACGGTCGACACCCCATACGGGCCCGTCGTCTACCTCGACCTGCGCCACCTCGGCGCCGATCTGATCGACGCACGGCTGCCATTCGTGCGCGAACTCTGCCGCGACTACCAGCACATCGACCCCGTTACCGAACTGGTCCCGGTGCGACCCGTCGTGCACTACATGATGGGTGGAGTGCACACCGATATCGATGGCGCCACAACGATTCCCGGGCTCTACGCCGCCGGCGAGGCAGCATGTGTGAGCATCAACGGCGCAAACCGGTTGGGGTCGAACTCACTGCCCGAGCTCCTGGTTTACGGAGCCCGCGCCGGCCGTGCCGCGGCGGAGCACGCGACGGCGGTTCGCGGCTCTTCAGCGGCGGCGCAGGCCCAGGCGAGGACCGAGGCGCGGCGGCTGGAACACGAACTGGCTCGCCGCGCCGAGGGCGGTGAACGGCTGGCGGACATCCGCCGCGATATGCAGGCCACGTTGGAAGGCGCCGCCGGAATCTACCGCGACGGACCCAGCCTGACCAATGCCGTCGACCAGATCCGGTCCCTCCAGGAAAGATTCGCGAAGGCGGGCATCGACGACCACAGCCGTACCTTCAACACCGAGCTGACGGCGTTGCTCGAACTGTCCGGCATGCTCGACGTTGCACAGGCGATCGTCGAATCCGCTTTGCACCGAGAAGAATCCCGTGGCGCGCACCAGCGAACCGATTTTCCCAAGCGCGATGACGAGCGCTTCCTGGCGCACACATTGGTCCATCGAGAGCCCGACGGGACGACGCGGATCGCCCACCACCCCGTCACGATCACGCGCTGGCCTCCGGGCGAGCGTGTGTACGGCAGATAAGGGGAAGCAGATGAGGGCGAGCGAAGCGACGGGAGAAACATAGCGATGGCGGACCGAATCGTCATGGAGGTTTCCAGGTATCGGCCGGAGATCGAGATTGTCCCTGTGCTGGAGTCATATGAAGTCCCCGTCAACCGCGAATGGGCGGTCCTGGACGGTCTGAACTACATCAAGGATCAACTCGATGGAACGCTGAGCTTCCGTTGGTCCTGCCGAATGGGCATCTGCGGAAGCTGCGGGATGACGGTCAACGGCGATCCCAAACTGGCGTGTGCGACGTTCCTCGCCGACTACCTGCCCGGGCCGGTACGAGTAGAGCCGATGCGGAACTTCCCGGTGATCCGTGACCTCATCGTCGACATCAGCGACTTCATGGCCAAGCTGCCGACCGTCAAACCATGGATCATCCGTGCGGACGAGCGTTCCATCGAGGATGGTGAATATCTCCAAACGCCAGCAGAATTGGAGGAGTTCAAGCAGTTCAGCATGTGCATCAACTGCATGCTGTGTTATTCGGCGTGCCCGGTGTACGCGCTGGACCCGCACTTCCTCGGTCCGGCGGCGATCGCACTCGGACAGCGTTACAACCTGGACTCGCGCGACGAAGGCGCTGCCGAGCGGAGGGACGTACTTGCCGCGGCCGACGGCGCGTGGGCGTGTACCTTCGTCGGCGAATGCTCGACGGCCTGCCCGAAGGGAGTCGATCCCGCCGGCGCGATACAGCGCTATAAGTTGACCGCGGCAACACGTTCGGTGAAGGATCTGCTACTCCCCCGGGGTGCACGATGACCCCGCCGACCCGCACGTATCGTCAGCCGGTCAGCAGGTACTGGTGGGCCAAGCGGCGGTCTTACCTGCTGTTCATGCTCCGTGAAATCAGCTGCGTCTTCGTCGCCTGGTTTACTGGGTACCTGTTGTTGCTGGTGCACGCGATCGGCTCCGGACCGGAGTCCTACGCACGATTCCTCGCCTGGAGTGCCAATCCCCTCGTCCTTTCGGTGAACGTCATCGCACTCGTTTTCCTTCTGCTGCACGCGGTTACCTGGCTCAACCTGACGCCGCGTGCGCTTGTGCTCCACGTTGGGGGGCGCCGCGTTCGGCCCCTGGTGGTGCTTGCCGGGCACTACGCGGCCTGGCTCATCGTCTCGGCCGTCGTCGCGTGGGTGGTCGTGTCATGACCAGATCGTCGCCTCGCCGATCGGCTGAGCCCTTCGTCTGGCTGCTGTTCAGCGCCGGGGGCATGGCGGCAGCGGTGGTGCTGCCCATCCTGGCGCTCCTGTTCGGAGTGGCCTTTCCGCTGGGGATGCTCGATGCGCCGGACCACGCGCACCTATTGACGGTCGTGCGGAATCCGCTGACCAAACTTGTGCTTCTGGGCGTCTGCGTGCTTGCCCTGTTTCATTGGGCGCATCGCTTCCGATTCACCATCGAGCACGGGCTGCAACTGGGCCGGTTCGACCGTGTGATCGCCCTGTGCTGTTACGGCGCAGCAATATTGGGATCCGTGATAGCGGCTTGGGTGTTGCTCACGGCGTGACGCTCCGTTACCACGGATCCCCTTCGGGTCCAGTCTGGTTGCTTCGCCTCAGACTGCGAGCAACCGCTGAAAGAACTCGCGATAGCGCTTCAGCGCCAGCCGGAGGTCCTCAGTCGATGCCTCCTCACCCCGAGACCACTGCCCCTCCAGCTGGGAACGTGTCTGCGAGAACCCCGCGCTGAGCCGGTCGACAACCTCGGTCACCAGCGTGTCCGCCCGCTCAACACACGTTCTCGGGTCATCGACGAAAGCGGACTGGACATCGTCCCAGCGGTACCGGAATTCCGATAGCTCTCCAGCGGCGAACAGCGATTCGTCGGCTGCCGGGGCGGTCGCGGATCGTGAGGCGCCGGATTCTGCGCGCGCCGAAGGGGTGTCAGGGATCGCCACCGGTTCGACAGCGGGCGTTCCCCGGTCCGAAGCCTCGGCTGCGCTGGGAGTTTCGTTCGTCAGCGTCAGGCCTTCGTTCGTCGGCAACCGGCCTTCGTTCGTCTGCGACGGAACAGTCCCGGCTGGCGTTGGCGAGTCGGTCCTCGTCTCGGGGTCGGTCCACGTCTCGGGGTCACCTGTCGCCGCAACAGCCTCACGCCGTTCATGCTGGGTGGTCATGCTCGTGCCTCCTCTGAGGTGTTCTTCTTCTTGTCAGGGTCTGGCTGGATCATCTTTTCGAACAATGCTCGGTAGTGGACGAATGCGCGACGCTGCTCCTCGGTATCGATGTCACGCTCCTGCTGCGCAAGGTAAATGCCATGTGCGCCGCGGTAGTTCTCGACCACATCGGGATGGTCGACCGAGATGTCGGCGGCACGTTGATCGAAGTCGTCAACCGGGTAGCCGCGCTCACGCATGACCTCGGTGACCAACCTTTCGGCCTCCCCCACCGCGCTCGGCGGGTTATCGACGAAAGCCGCCTGAACCATCCGCCACCTCTCGGCGTACATCTGTCCGGCCCGCGCCGACAACGGGACGATGTCGAGCTTCTTTCGGTCGCGCTCGCGTGCGGTGAGCTCGGCTTCCGCGGCTTGTTGCTCACCGGCCTCGCGCACCGTGCGCTCGTACTCGGGACCAAAGTGGTCCTTCAATCGCTGTGTCTTCCTGCGCTGCAGCGCCGAGCGGCCGAAGACCGTCGCCACCACCACCAATGCGATCACCACGATCGCCGCGATCAGCACCCATCCCCAAACTGGCATTTCTCAGACCTCCTGCTCTCCGACGAGGGATACCCACCCCGCGCTCTCGAAAACGTCAGAGAGTGGTCCTGTCGTGAGCCGTCTCGCCGCCGCGAACCGCGGCGTGGGCGTTTGGCATGACCCCGCTGTTCTTGTCCATGACGGGGTTTTCAACGGCGACAACAACACTGGCGACGGCGTTGCGGGCTGGTGCCCGCCGGCCGACAGCCGGAGGGAAGGCTCAGGACGGCGAGGGAACGCTCAGGAAGGCTAGGGAAGGCTCACGGGATTACCAGAGCAATCACACCCCGCCGTGTTTGACGTGCGGGACGGGTGTGCCCTCTTCGGCGAGCGTCTCCTCCTCGATCTTCATTGTGAGCGGCCTGCGGAAACCACCGGTGACGTAGCCGAGCACGATGATGCCGATCGCGAGCCAGATGGTTCCATACAGGAGGGCATCGAAGTGGAGGTTCGCCCACAGCACACCGGTGAGGCACATTCCGACAAACGGCAGCACGATGTTTCTGAAGATCTCTCTGGGGGTGCGCCGCTGATTATTGCGGTACGCGTAGAAGACGATGACGGTCAGGTTCACGACGGTGAACGCGATGAGGGCGCCGAAGTTGATCAACGCCGAGATTTGTTCGAGCGTGAACTGGACGGCCAGCAGCGACACGGCGCCGACGATGAGGACGGCGTGTGTCGGTGTCAGGAACCTCGGGTGGATGAAGGACAGGAACCGGGCGAAGCCCCCCTTGCCGTTGCGGGCCATGACGTAGATCATCCTGGACACGCTGGCATGCGACGAGAGGCTCGATGCAACTATGGCGGCGAAGGCGGCCGAGACGAACAACGCCTTGAACAACTCACCGCCCACCTTGAGCGCCATCTCGGGAAGCGTGTCGTCGGTGACCTCGAAGCCATCGAGAGTCGGGAAGACGGCTTGGCTGAACCACGCCGCGACGAAGAAGATCGCGCCGCCGATGAGCAGGGCGAGGACGATCGCCTTCGGCACGGCATCCGGCGACTTGGCCTCCTCGCTGTACATCGTGATCGCGTCGAACCCGATGAACGAGAAGCACACCACGGTGGCGCCCGCCACCACGGCCGACATGTGAACGCCCTCGTGGTACAGCGGGTTCATCGTGAAGACCGTGCCCTCGCCCATGCCATTCCGCAGCGCGAGCCACGCCTGGACGACGAACGCAGCGATGAGCACAACCTGGAACACCACGAGGAACCCGTTGATCGTGGACGTTCCCTTCATGCTGAAGAAATTGAGCGCGCTGATCCCCGCGACGTACACCACGACGAACACCCACGACGGGACGTTCGGGAGATACGACTCGAAGTAGATCCGGCCGATGACCGCGTTGACCATCGGAAGCAGCAGATAGTCGAGCAGCGACGACCACCCGACGAGGAACCCGAAGTTCGGATGAATCGTCTCGGACGCGTAGGTATACGCCGATCCCGCCGAGGGGTAGACACGCGTCATCCGGCCGTAGCTGATCGCGGTGAACACCATCGCGACCAGTGCGACGAGATAGCCGAGGGGCACCACCGCGTTCGTCTCACCCGAGACGATGCCGAACGTGTCGAACACCGTCATGGGGGTCATGTAGCCGAGACCCAGGCCGACGATGGCCCACATCCCCAGCTGGCGGGAAAGGTGTGGCCTCGAGGCCTGCGTGGCTGGTTGGGCGCTCTGAGTCACGGTGAACCACCCTCCAAACGACCCTGCGGTCGCGCCGGGCCGAGGTCGGCGGTCCGCTCGGCGGGTGTCGAACGATATAGCGGGCCGGCTTTGATTCACCAGACGGGCGACCTGGGGATTGGCTGTGAGCACGGCGGTCGGTCGGCGTCGCCAGGTCTCCGCGTATCAGCAGGATCGGCGAAAGAGGCTGCTTCTCAGCCATTTTCGCCAGGTCGGAGGCGACGTGGGCATTGTCGCGCGGCAGCCGGGCTGGACTTCAGCGCGGCCGCCGTCAACGCCATCGGTGTGCATTTCACCGTCACGGCCGACCCGCACCTCGCGGTGCCCGATCTGACCCTGAGCCCCTCGCACACCATCGATTTCGTGCACGTCCTGGTTCCCGTCGACGCCGCTGTCACGGGATTGGAAACCAGAGTGACACTGACCGTCGACACCGCCGGCGGTCAGCACGTCATCACCCTCGACCACGATGTCATCGACGAACCCACACTGATCGTCACCAGGTGTACAGGGCAATGCCGGCGGCGTCGACGTCTGGGGTTGTCGAACCGGGGTTTGTCGGTGGATCGAGGCTGAACTCGGTATATTGGTCCGGGCGTCCGCTGGGAGAGGAATTTGCCGATGGTTGAGTCTTCAATTCTCGTCGCCCTGCGCGAGCGTGCGAATGTGCAGCCCAATCATACGGCGTTTACCTTCATCGATTACGAAAAAGATTGGGAAGGTGTTTCCGAAAGCCTGACGTGGGCACAGTTATATCGACGCTCGCTGGACCTGGCAACGCACCTCGAAAGCCGCGGTGCGACGGGCGACCGGGCGGTGATATTGGCGCCGCAGGGTCTCGACTACATCGTTGCCTTCCTGGGAGCACTGGATGCGGGCTTCACCGCGGTTCCACTTTCCGTCCCCTGGGTTGGTATTCACGATGAGCGAGTCACGGCGGTGCTGCGGGATGCGTCGCCGTCGGCAATTCTCACGACATCCGCTGTCGTCGAGAACATCTTGCCCTATGCTCAACCGTCCGAAGGCAATCCAGCGCCGTCGATCGTGGAAGTCGATTCGCTCGGCCCGGCCCCCTCCACCAACGGGTCCGGCGCCCGGCGACCCGGCCCGGCGGACATCGCGTATCTGCAGTACACATCCGGCTCGACCCGCGCGCCGACCGGGGTCATGGTCTCGAATAGCAATCTGTCGACCAATTGGGAACAGATCCTCTCCGGCATTGCTCCCGATAATCGGATGCCGGCATCGACTGTGTCGTGGCTGCCGTTTTATCACGACATGGGATTGATGATGGGTTTCTTCGCCGGAATTTTGGGTGGATGGCCGACTGTGATCATGGATCCGGTGTCGTTTCTCCAGCGCCCAGCCCGATGGATGCAATTGCTGGCACGCAATCCGCAGGTTTTCTCGGCTGGGCCGAATTTCGCTTTCGAACTGACGGCGGCACGAACTTTTGACGCCGATATGGCCGGGTTGGACCTCGGGGACGTGGCGTACATCATGAGCGGGGCAGAGCGGGTCAGCCCGACCACGATCGGCCGCTTCACACGGCGGTTCGCACGCTTCAATTTCCCCGAGTCGGTGATACGGCCCGCATATGGGCTTGCGGAGGCGACATTGTTCGTGGCGGCCGGCGGTTCGGGCCGACCGGACGATTTCGTCCACTTCGACCGCGACGAACTGTCGGCCGGCCGCGCGCTGCGAACCGATTCCGGTACGCCTTTGGTGGGTTACGGTACGGCGCAAAGTCCTGTCGTACGGATCGTCGATCCCGGGACGGCGACTGAGAATCCGGCGGGAACAGTCGGTGAGATCTGGGTGCGCGGCGACAACGTCAGTTCAGGCTATTGGCGCAGACCAGTCGAGACGGAGCAGACCTTCGGGGCAACCATAGCCACCCCGTCGCCAGGCACACCCGAAGATCGTTGGCTGCGAACCGGAGACCTCGGTTTCGTCTCCGAAGGCGAGCTGTTCGTCGTTGGCCGCCTCAAGGACATCTTGATCGTGCGCGGCCGTAACCACTATCCCGACGACATCGAGGCAACCGTCCAGGAGATATCAGGAAGCCGAGCCGCGGCCATCGCTGTGATGGGTGAATCGACGGAAAAGCTGGTTGTGATCGTCGAGTTCAAGAAGCGAGGCGAATCCGAGGGAGAAGCGGCCGAGAAGCTGCGCACCATCAAGGACAAAGTCGCCTCGGCCGTATCGAATTCGCACGGCCTGCGGGCCGAGGACGTCGTGCTGGTGGCCCCGGGCTCGATTCCGATCACCACAAGCGGCAAAGTCAGGCGAGCAACCTGCGTCCAGCTCTATCAAAGCGATGGGTTCCGACGCCTGGGCGACGTGACGCAGGTGAAAACGTCACCGTCCCAATAGAAGTGCGATTCCAGCTCCGGGTCAGCGGAACAGCAAGCTCCAGGTGCGAGGCGGATCGAGCCGAGGGGCGTCACGCGGGAAGAGCGCCACCACCCAATCCTTACCGGGCAACGGCAGGAAGCCGGCAGCCAGGAACGTCCGCGCCGGGGTCATCGAGCTGCGTTGGGCCATCAGCAGGGGGACGCCCTCGGCCCGCAGCTGCCGGCACAGTCCGCCCAGCGCACCCGCCGCCGCGACCGGCCCGAGTCCGGGAGCGCACCACAGGTCGAGCACCCGGGCGTCGATGAGGGACCGGCCCATGAAGCCGATCCGCGCCAGGGAGGCGAAGGCGTCCACGCGCCCGCCGCCGCCGAGCACGAAGGTCTGCACCGCCTCCCCCTGAAGCTGACGCGCCAGCCGCTCCAAGGGCCAGGTCAGCGACCAATCGAAGCTGCTCGTTGTCGCCTCGAGCAGCTGGGCGCAGCGGGGCAGATCCTCAGGCACGAAGGGACGCCACGCCGATGCGCTCCCCACGGACGCCGCAAGCAGCGGTCCGAACGCGCTGGCGCCGAGCCGCTCGTACTGCTCCAGCCCGCCCTGGGCCACAGCGGACGGATCGAGCACCTTCGCCCAGTAGCCGAAGCGGAACAGGAACTGCAGGGTGCCAGGGTTGGCCCGCGCGTAGCTGGTCCACATCCGGTTGGCGATGGCCTCCTCGTCACCGATGACGATGGCCAGCGACATCGCCAGCCCGGCGGCTTCGTGCCGCCGGTCGAGTTCCTCGACGAGCCGCAGGGTCAGGCCCTCGGCACGGGCCTCGGGCGCCACCGAGCACCACCCGGCCAGTCCGATGGGCCAGGTCCGTCCCTGCGCGCGCAGCCAGGCCGGCACGCTGCAGAAGGAACCGACCAGCCGGTCACCGGCATATCCGGCGGCATGCAGATTCGCGTCCTGCGGCGGTAGCTGCCAGCGGCAAAAGCCCTTGTCCCACACCGGATACCACATCGACCCCCGGTAGGCGTCGCTCCAGACACGCGCGGAAAGTTCTGCGACCTCGGAGCCGTCTCCGATCAGGTCGCCGACGACGATGCCGTTCATTCCGGTCACCAGCGAAACACCGCCGATCCCCACGACAGTCCGGCACCGAAACCACACAGCAGGACGATGTCGCCCGGGCGGATCCGCTCGTCGTCCAGCGCCGACCGCAACGCGATCGGGATCGACGCCGAGACGGTGTTCCCGGTGTCGGCGAGGCTACGGACGACGCGGGCGGGGTCCAGGCCGAGGCAGGACGTGAGGAGATCGAGGACCATCGCGCTGGCCTGGTGGAAGACAAACCACCCGACGTCGGGCAGCGCAAGGCCGGCGCGGGCGAGGACGGCGTTGATCGATTCGGGGACGCGGACTCCGGCGAAGGTCAGGATCTCCTGTCCGTCCATCACGATCTGGGCGTCGGAGCGAACGTTGCCGCTGGCGTCGGTCGTTTCGCGTGAACGGATCTCGTCGGTGACGGGTAACCGCGCGCCGCCCGCGGGCACGATGAACGAGGCGACCCCGCCGCCGTCGGTGCCGCAGTCGAATGCGCCGGTACCCCGGGTCGCGTCGCAGCTCCGGGTCAGCCACGTGGCAGCACCGGCATCCCCGAACAAGACGCTGGTGGCCCGGTCCCGCGGATTGATGAGGGTGGAGTACGCGTCCGCGGTGACGATGAGCGCGTCGGTGCCTGCGCCGGCGCGCATCAGCGCATCGACGACGCGCAGCGCGTATACGAAGGCCGAGCACGCATGCGGAACGTCGAAGGCCATCACCCGGCCGGGAAGCGACAGTCGTCCGTGCAGCACGCACGAATTCGGCGGCAGCGGATGATCCGGCGTCTGGGTGCAGAACACCAGAATGTCGATGCGGTCGGCCAGTTCAGGGTGCGCGCCGAACAGGGCGCGGCAGGCCTGTTCACCGAGGTCGAGCGCGGTCTGGCCGGCCGCCACGATATGCCGCTGTCCGACGCCGGTGCGCCGGGCCAACAGGGCGGCCGTCGCCGGCGGCAGGTCGGCCAGCAGTTCCGCGTTCGGCACCGCGCGCTCCGGGAGCGCGACCGCGATGTCGCCGATCACGGCTCCGCCCAGTGGTGGCGTCATGGGGCCATAGCTCCCTCCGGTGCTGTGCTGACGGCGAATCCGTATTCCAGCGCCGCGTGACCGAGAGCGTTGACAGTCGCGGGATCGAGACGGCCGCACAGATGTGGGCTGCGCATCCCCGACAACGCCAGCACGATCGTCTCACTCGCACAGGCGACGACCGTCTCCCCATCGGCGTCGCCGGCGAGGGCGCCGAGCACTGCGTCGCCGGGCGCACGCAGTACCCCGCCACGAATCACCGTGACGTCGGGCCGGCCCGACGTGACAGCGGGGTCAACGTTGTAGGGCCTGGACACATCCACGACGAGTGCGTCGGTTTCCAGATGGTCGGCGGTCACGATGACGTCGGGAGTGTTGGTCGCGGTGAGGACGATCGAGGCGCGGCGCACTTCCTCTGCCTGGTATGCCGCCGTGGTGATGAGCTGTGCCGGGGAATCGGCGGCCAGCATGCGGGCGGCCAGCGTGCCAACGGGGTAGGCGACGCCGGCGGCCGCCCGGTCGGCGACATGTCGGGCGCAGTCCTGCGCGACCGACGCCAGCCGTGCGACTGCGGACGCCGTCGCATTCGGTCGCCCCAGCAACGTCACGTCACCTACCCGCTCCACGCACGCCAGGCTCAGCGCGTGGCCGATGGCGCCTGTGGCACCGACGATCGCCACCCGCGACGACCGCAGGTCGCGATCGTTGTCACGGCAGAACTGCTCCACGGCGGCCACCGCCGCCCACGCGGTCAGGCTGTTGCCGCTGGTCACGGCGACACCTTCGGGGGCCCGAACCGCCAGCCCGCCGTCGGCGACGATCGAGGTGAAGCCCCCCAGACCGACCACCTTCGCGCCCCGGCGAGCCGCCAGATCGACTGAGCGCTGCACCAGGTCGACGGCGTCCCGGCCGGTCATGGCGAGCAGTTCCGCCGCGGTCACCGGGACCATGATCAGCTCGCCGAAAGCCGCCGCGCCGTCGCCGCCGACAACGAGCTGCCCCACCGGGATTGGCTCGCCGAACTCCGCCACGCGGCCCACGAGATCATCGAGCTCCTCGTCGGTGAACGCGCCGAGGCTGTCGTCCGCATAGCGGATGTCGGCGCGGACCAGCAGGTGCACCACGAACGCGAATCGAGCCGTCCGACCTGGGTGTGGACGGCGGCGGGGGGCATCGACCAGTGCCGTCGCACCGGACTCCGACGCCCCGACGAGATGCCCCAGCAGGTGGTAGGCGTCGCCTACCCGCAGGATGGTGCACAGCCGTCGCAACGCGGCGACCAGGTCGTCGCACATGGCGTCGTCGACCACCAGGGGTGGTTGGACACGCAGCACGCATTCCCCCCCGACCGCCCCCGCAATCCTGATCTGCTCGACGTTGAGCAGGTAGCTCGTCACCAGCTGCAGCAGCATCCCCGCCTCGTGCAGACAGGCCAGCAACCCGCACTGCCTGCGGACCAACCCGTCCAGGTCCAGTTCGACGCCGAGCATGAGACCGCGGCCCCGGACGTCGGCGATGACATCGCCGAATTCGCCCTGCAGACTTGCCAATCCGGCGAACAGTCGTGCGCCGCGCCGCTTCACGTCCCCGATGAGGCGTCCGCCGTCTCCGGTCAGCATGTCGACTGCGGCGAGGCCGACCCGGCACGCGAGCGCGTTGCCTGCGAAGGTCGAGCTGTGCCGCAGGTCGAATACGTCGGGGTATGCCGCAGCGGTCGACACACAAGCGCCGATGGGCATGATGCCGCCGCCGAGAGCCTTCGCCACGACGAGGACGTCGGGATGGACGTCCTCGTATTCGCAGGCGAACATGTCGCCGGTGCGGCCGAGCCCGGTCTGCACCTCGTCGACGATGAGCAGGACGCCGTGGCTGCGGCACAGGGCGTGGGCCTGCGCGAGATAACCCGGCGGGGCGACGTGGATACCGCCTTCGCCCTGAATCGGCTCGACCACCAACGCCGCGTAGAAGTCGGGACTGCCTGTCAGCACCTGCTCCAGCGCGCGCAGATCTCCGAACGGAACGAAGTCGAATCCCGGCACCGGCGCCCCGAAATCCTTCCGGTAGAACGGTCGCCCGGTCGCGGACAGCCCGCCGAGCGTCAGCCCGTGGAAGGCGTCGCGCGTGGACAGGATGCCCCGGCGACGCGTGCTCGACCGTGCCAGCTTGAGCGCGACCTCGACGGCCTCCGCGCCGCTGTTGGCGAGGATGACGTGTTCGAGACCCCTGGGGACGATGGCGAGCAATGCTTCGGCGAGTTCCCCAGCGGCGGGAAGTACCGACATCGCAGCGAGATTGGGTTCACCACCGGCGCGAGTCGCGTCGACCGCCGCCCATATCGGCGCCGGGTCATGACCGAATGGCACGGCTCCGTACTGGGCGATGAAGTCGGCATACCGGCGACCCTGTTCGTCGTAGAGGTAGCAGCCCCCACCGCGAACGAACGTTTTGTCGATCCCGAGCCGGTTCAGCACGAAACCCCGAAACGGTGCGACGTGGCGCAGGTAAGGATCGAGACTCGCCTGCGCGGTGCGCCGGACCACTCGCCCGAACTCAGCCCCCGTGATCGGAAGCGTGCGGTCCTCGGGCTCGGCGGATGCCTGTGGTGATGCGGTGAGGAGGGCGATGAGCTCGGGTTTGTAGTGTGCGAGTTGCTCGACGTCCGACGGGTCGAGCGCCCCGCTGCGCGCTCGGTAGCGCAGTCGTGTCCCGTCCACCCATAGCTCGACGCCCTTGGCACGCAGGCGCCCTGCCAGTTCCGCCGCGCTCACAATTCCCCCTCCTCCCAGCCCGATTCGGACGGCGGCACGCCGACAGGCACGCTGTCCGACTCGGTGTCAGACTCCACATCGACGGGGCCACCGACGAGCGAGTGCAGCAGTCGCTGACCCGGCTGCAGGTCGAACGAGCCGGCGATCGCCTCGAAGTCCAGCCACCCGATCGGGCACGTCCGCAGTCCGTACCGCGGCGCGGCGACCTCGAGGATGTGCCCCATCGCCCCGGCCTCGAGCACGCAGAACCGTTGTGCGAGTGAGCCATAGACCGGCTCACAGGCCTGCGGTGCGTCGACGAAGAACACCGCGAACGTCGCCGACGCGTAGACCGGCTGGTTGACGAACGGGTCATACACGTGGGCGCCGATCTCGGCGCCGATCGCGACCGGAACCAGGGTGTGCAGGCGCGGATGGTGGTAGTAGATGCCCGCCGCGCACCCGTCGACGGCGCCGGGCTTGAGGTGGACGTAGGTCTGAACCGGGTACAGACCGCCCGCCGAACCGAAGGCGTGCTTACGTTCGCCGACGGGGCGGCTGCTCGCCAGATGGGCCAGCCACGCGCCGATCGTGGCGAGCGGGACAGGGTGTGCGGCGAAGCGCCGGGTGGCGCGGCGCGCGGCGAAGGCTGCCGCGGGATTTGCTGCGGGACCCTCTTGAGGCAATGTCCGCAACAACGCGATCGACTGCCGTCCCTGTGCGGTATCGCGGATACCGTGCTCCGCTCGCTTGAACGCCTCGCGTTCGTCCGGATCGATGACGGTCGGCAGCGCGATATCCCCAGACACCGATACAGGCACCGACACGGGGGCAGCGACCTGGGCCGTCGACCTGGCCTGGATCATTCGGGCGAGAGCCGCCACGGTGGGTTCGCGGAAGAATTCCTGATACGACGGTCGCATCCCGAAGCGGGACTCGATCTGCCCCACCACGCCGACGACGTCGACCGAACTCACGCCGAGATCGGTCAGGTCGGCGTCGGGTGGCGGAGGGTCGCACTGCATCGTCTCGGCGATGAGCTGGGACAGTTCCGCGACCAGCGACGCGGACGACACGGACGCCCCAGACGATTCTGCGGCGACGGTCGCCGAACCGGTCGCCACGACAGGGTCGGGCAGCTTGTCGCGGTCGATCTTGCCGTTGGCGGTGAGTGGCAGCTCGGGCACGATCTGCACGGTCGGCACCATGTAGCCGGGCAGCCGCGCCCGCAGGTAGTCCACCAGGACATCGGTGGAAACAGGCTCCCCGGATTCGGGCCCGGACAGGACCGTCCATGCGACCAGCCGCACACTGCCCGTCGGTGACGGGCGGACTGCTGCGACGCACTGTCGCACCGCGCCATGCCGTTCGAGCACGGCCTCGATCTCACCGAGTTCTATCCGGTGGCCGCGGATCTTGACCTGGGTGTCGCTGCGACCGAGGAACTCGATGGTCCCGTCACCGCGATAGCGGCCGCGGTCACCGGTGCGGTAGAGCCGCTCCCCCAGCCCAGGGTGGACGGCGAAGCTGGTCGCGCTGCGGTCCGGATCCGCCCAGTAGCCACGGGCCAGGCCGGCGCCGGCGATGTACAGGTCTCCGGGAACGTGATCGGGTTGTGCCCGGCCGTCCTTGTCGAGCACATGCCAACGCTGGTTGGCCAGTGGGCGTCCATACGGAATCGACCGCCACTTGCGGTCGACTGCGCCGATGCGGTGATAGATGGACCAGATCGACGCCTCGGTCGCTCCGCCGAGACTGACGACGTCGACGGCGCCGAACAGGTGACGGATCCGGTCGGGCAGCGTCAGCGGTATCCAGTCACCGCTCAACCAGCACTGCCGCAGCGGGACACCGGGCGGCTCACTCGACTGCTCGAGGTGGGCGATCAAGACCTCCATCAGTGCTGGCACCGAATTCCACAGCGTCACTTGCTCGTTCGTCATCACGGCATGCCAATGGGCGGGGTCGGGGTTGGCCGACCGGTCCGGCAGCACCACGGTGCCGCCCGCGGCGAGCGTTCCGAAGATGTCGAACACCGACAGGTCGAAAGCGAACGACGAGATCGCCAACACCCGGTCGCTGGCATGGACGTCGAAGCGCTCGATCATGTCGGCGATCGTGTTGTGGGCCGCGGCGTGCTCGACGGCCACGCCCTTGGGCGCGCCGGTGGAACCCGAGGTGAAGATCACGTAGGCGAGATCGGACGGCCGCGCGCCGTCTCGGTCACGATTCGCCGGCGCATCGTCTACCGCCGGGTACACCGCCGTGTCGATGTCGACGCAGGCGATCCCGTCCGGCGGGCGCGTTCCGGCGCCGGACTGCACCACGACGCAAGTGGCCCCGCTGCGCCTCACGACGTCGAGCCGGCGCAACGCCGGCCAATCCGGGTCGATCGGCACGTACGCGGCGCCGGCCTTGCTCACCGCGATCGCCGCTTCGACCTGACGATCGTTGTCCTGCACCATGATCGCGACGAGTTCACCGGGTGCCGCGCCGTGCCCACGCAGCGCTGCCGCGAGCCGGTCGGTCCGTTCATCGAGCTCGGCGTACGTCCACCGCCTGGCCGACGTGGTCACCGCCACCGCATTCGGGGCGGTACGAGCGTGGTTCACGAACGGCTGATGCAGCAGCGCCGGCTCGATCACCTGGGTCGTCGCGTTGGCCGTTCGCCGCCGCTGCAGCTGCGCCGCCGGCACGACGTCGCTGGGCTGATCCCACGCCTCGTCGTATGCGAGCCCGCGCAATGCCTCCAGGTGGGCTTCGGCGAGGCCGGCGAGCACGCCGTCGGCGCATCGCCCGTCCCGGTCGTGCCAGATCGTCGACACCCCGCGGGTGTCGTCATACTCGACCGAACAGGACAGCTCGGCCCAATCCACCGCGGCCAACGCGCCGGCCTCCGGCCCCAGTTTCCCGACCGCGATCGCGACGGGCAGCGCGACACCGGCTCCGCAGGCCGGGACATGGTCACGGCGCAGCACGAACTGCACCTCCTGGGCGTCGTAGCCCCGCTGCGCGGCCGTTGCCTGCCATCGGCCGATCCACTCCGCGATCGACGGCACCCGTCGGTCTGCAGCGACGAGACGCCACGGCGAGCGCGCGCGAGCCGTCGGGCGCGAGTGCGACGTGCCGGAGCCGGACAGGCTGATGGCAAGAGCAAACTGTGGTGTGTCGCTCCAGCGAGCGACGGTGTATCCGGCGGCGATCGCCAGGCACGCCGCGGCATCGACGCCGCGGTGCTCCGCGGCGGCACGGACGGCGAGCCACTCCTGCGCGCCCAGCGACGTTCGTACGGTGGCGGCGGGACCGGAACCCGCAGGCAACGTGGGCATTACACCGAGGGGGATGCGGTCCGTGTTCGGGACGGGGTCGAGCCAGACTTCACCGTCGGCCAGCTGGTGCACCAGCGCGAGGTGCGCGTCGCACAACGCGGCGCCGAATCCGTCGGGGAACGCGCCTTCCACCGCATCCCAGTGAAACGCGACGCTGCCATCCGGCATCGGGGCGACCTGATGATCCAGCAGTACCTGCGGCGTCCGGCTCAGCCCGAAACTCAGCGCACCGGGGAATGACTTTGCTTCGGACGCGAAGCGGTGCTGGAGCAGGTTGGTCAGCACCACGGGTGCGCCGGGATCCAGTGAATTTCCGTGCAGCCGGCCGAGGTCACGCAGCACCCGCGCACCGCTGTGGTCGATGTGGGCCAGCGCAACCATGACCTCTCTGGCCAGCTGTGCCGCACGACTCGCGAAGGTGCCTTCGCTCGCATCGGCCGGGACCAGAATGTTCGACGTGTAGTTGCCGTGCGGCACTTGGCCGTCCGCGGGGCGGACGGCGGGAAGCAACACGGGGAGGTTCAGCAGGAATCGCTGGTTCGTACTGTGCCGGGCGATCGTCTCCGAGAACGCGGCGTTGAGCGTCGCCGCCAGGCTCAGCCGATGCTCGGCCGCCACGGCAGCCAGCCGCGCCGCGAGCTCTGCGCTGATCTGGGACCGGTGCCGCACGAACATGGGCGGCGTCAACTCCGACAGGGGCGCCTGCAGCGGCAGATCCGGGGCGGGCGGCAGTTCCGGGATGCGGGTGGCCCACCAGGCCGCCGCGGCCCTGTGCGCATCGGTCGCGCCCGCGGCTGCGAGCTGGATGTCGCGAAAGCTCAGCCGGGTCGCCGGCGGCGGCCCGCCGGCGTAGCGCCGGCTGAACTCGGTGAGCACGCCGTAGACCGCCGCCGCGTCGGTGCCGATGAGGTCGAACTCCGCGTGCAGCCGGGCACCATCGGGCAGGAGGGCCAGTCGCAGATCCCACAGCGGCCAGCTGGCCGGATCGTGGACGCGCCCAGTCATTTCCGACCGCCAGGATGCGCGAATCGCGTCTGCGGCGTCGCTCGTCTCGTGGCGCAGGTCGGCGATCGCGATCGGGCAGTCGTCGGGCATCGGGAGAATCCGCTGGTGCTGCGCGTCGAGAATCACCAGGCGCAGGATGTCCTCGGCGCGCACGACGTCACGCCAGCACTCGATGAACCGGTCGGGGTCGACGGGCGGCAGGTCGAACTCGGAGTAGGTGTGGCTGCCGATCCCGCCCAGCGGAATCTCGGGGTCGCGGCCGAACAGGTACGCGCGTTGCAGATCACTGATGGGAAACGGGTCGTTGCGCCGGTCGGGGTCGGCGACCACCACGCGGCTTGCCGGCTCGAAATACCCTTCTTCGGTGATGGTTTCGAGACTGCCGCCGTGTTCTGGCGTCCCCACGACGGGCTCGTCGAGCCGTGCCGGGCCCAGCGGGAAGGATGTGGCGGTGGACGCTTTCACCTTGAGTTGACCGCAGAGGTACTCGGCGAGGGCGGTGGGGTCGGAGTGGTCGAAGATCAGGGTGGCCGGTAGTTGTATCCCGGTGCTTTGGATCAGTCGGTTGCGTAGTTCCAGTGCACTCAGGGAATCCAGTCCGATCTCGGTGAACGCACGATCGGGGTGCACGGCGTCACCGGAAGGCAGGCTCAGTACGGCCGCGACATGACTGCGCACTTCCGCGAGAAGCACGGTATCCCACTCGGATTCGGCCAGCGTGGCCAACCGCCGCTGCATCGAGCCGCCCCGGCTGGGTCGCCCGGCGGGTATGGATACCAGTCTGCGCAACGGCGCGGGTAGCACTCCCGCGCGTACCTGCGCGCGCAGCGCAGCGATATCGAGCCCGGCGGGTACGAGGACCGGTTCGGATCGGGTGGTGGCCAGGTCGAACAGGTCCAGGCCCGCCGCTGCGGACAGCGGGGCAAAACCCATCCGTGCTATCCGCGCGCGGTCGACGTGTTCTAGAGCGTCGGCCATCCCGCCGACCTCACCCCACAGTCCCCACGCCAACGAGATCGCAGACAGTCCCCGCCGACTCCGGTGTTGTGCCAGCGCGTCGAGGAAGACGTTGGCCGCGGCGTAGTTGGCCTGCCCCGGGCTGCCCAGCACTCCGGCGGCTGAGGAGAACAACACGAATGCCGACAGATCCATCTCGGCGGTGAGTTCATGCAGATGCCAGGCAGCGTCGATCTTGGGCCGCAACACCTGTTCGATTCGATCGTGGTCAAGGGATTCCAGCACCCCATCGCTGAGAACCCCCGCCGTGTGGATCACCACACCCAACGGATGGTCCTCGGGAAGAGCGTCCAACACCGTGCTCAGCTGCGCGCGGTCAGCAACATCGCAGGCCGCAAAACGCACCGTACACCCGCGCTGGGCCAACTCGGCGCGTAGCTGCTCGGCGCCCTCGGCTCGATCGCCGCGACGACTGACCAACAGCAACTGGGTGCACTTGTGCTCGACAGCCAGATGACGGGCGACCACCATACCCAGGCCCCCGGTGCCACCCGTGATCAACACCGTGGCTTCAGGATCGACCACCAGCCCGCCCCGCTCGAACGGGTGGGATGGGGTCGGGACCCGGGCCAGCCGGGGCCCGAGAAGGACTCCCTCGCGCAGGGCCACCTGCGGCTCATCACCCAAAGTCACAGCAGTAAGCAACATTTCGCCTGAAGCCGGGGTGTCGTCGCGATCGACGAGGAGAAACCGGCCAGGGTGTTCGGAGGCGGCACTGCGCACCAACCCGACAATCGGCGCCGCGCCCAGGTCAACGTCATCACCCTCACGCGCCGCCAGGATCCCCCGCGCCACCAACACCAACCGACTCCCAGCCAAGACCTCTGATGCCAGCCAGGCCTGTAACAACCCCAACGTCTCATATATCCCAGCGCGCGCAGCAGACAGCGGATCGCCGCCGACCGGCACGGGAGCCGCCACACACACCACCTCGGGAACGGGCACTCCTCCATCGACGGCGGCGACCAAAGCAGCCAGATCGGGGTAATACGAGGGCGCCCCGGCCGTTTCACCGTGGTCCGCTACCCCCGTACCGATCCAGGCCACGGTGTCGGGATCGGGAGCGGGTGCGGTGATGGGCACCCACTGGACGTGGTAAAGCCACCGGGAGCGTGCCGAGACACCGAACTGGGCAACGTCGACAAGTCGGGTGGTCAACCCATCGACCCGGAGGACCGGGGTAGCGCTCTCATCGACGGCATACAGCTGGATCCCCGCACCATCGGCGACCCGTAGCCGTACCCGCAGCGAGGCGGCACCCGAGGCGCCCAGCGCCACCCCGTTCCAGGCGAACGGCAACGGCAGCCGACCGTCGGCCGGCGCCGCACCGACCACATCGACCAACACCGCGTGCAACGCCGCATCCAACAGCGCCGGATGGATCGCGAAACGCATCGCCTCGCCGAGTTGATCCGTGTCCAGTGCGACTTCGGCGAAGACGTCCTCGCCCCGGCGCCATACCCCCCGCAGGCTCTGAAACGCCGGACCGTACTGAAAACCCACCCCTGCCAGTCGGTCGTAGAGCCCGTCGATCTCCACCACCGACGCTTCCGCCGGCGGCCACGCCCCCGACACCAACTCCGAATAACACTCACCGCCGAGACCGCCGGCCAGATCAGCGCCCAGTACGCCACTGCAGTGGCGAGCCCATTCGGTTGGTGCACCATTGCTTTTCGGGGCACGGGATTCGGGGCGCGAGTAGATACCGAACCGACAGCGGCCGTCCTCGTCAGCGACACCGAGCAGCAGCTGCACCTGCACCACCGCACGGTCGGACAGCACCAACGGGGCCTCCAACAGCAACTCCGCGAGCCCCTCGACACCGGCCTGTGCGCCCGCGGCCAGCGCCATCTCCACCAGCGCCGCCCCCGGAACCAACACCACACCCAACACAGCGTGGTCGGTCAGCCACGGCTGAGTCCCGACCGACAATCGGCCCGTGAACAGCCACCCCTGCCCGTCACCCATCGGCACGCCCGCACCCAAGATCGGATGCACCATGCCGGCCTGCCCTGCCGCAGCCAGCTCACCCCCACCCAAATCCAACCAAAACCGCTGCCGCTCAAACGCATACGTCGGCAATTCCACCCGCCGACAGTCCGGCCCAAACACGGCCGGCCAATCCACGCTCTGCCCGGCGACGAACATCTGCCCCAACGCGGCCAGCGCCGATGCGGATTCGGGGCGGTCCTTCCTCAGCAGCGGCGCGGCAACGAAGTCCGCCGAGCTCAACGAATGCTCGATCGAGGCGGTCAAACCCGCACTGGGACCCGCTTCGATGAATCGGGTGGCCCCCAATGCTTCCACCAGTCGCACGCTGTCCGCGAAACGGACCGGTCGGCGGATATGGTCCATCCAGTACCGGGGCGATCCGTAATCGGGCCCGGCCGGCTCGCCCGTCACATTCGAGATCACCGGCATCTGAGCCTCGCGGACCGAAATACCCGCGGCGACACGGCCGAACTCCTCGAGCATCGGCTCCATCAACGCGGAATGAAACGCATGCGACACCGTCAACCGGTGCACCCGGCGACCCTGCTGAGCCAACCGGCCGGTGACGGTGCTCAGCGCCGCCTCCTCCCCGGAGAGCACCACCGATTCCGGCCCGTTGATCGCAGCGATCTCCACCCCGTCGATCAGCAGCGGCCCCACGTCTTGTTCACCGGCCGCTACTGCCGCCATCGCTCCGCTCGCCGGCAACGCCTGCATCAACCGGCCCCGGGCAGTCACCAACAACGCCGCATCCGCCAGCGTCAACACCCCGGCCACATGCGCAGCCGACAACTCGCCCACCGAATGGCCCATCACGAAGTCTGGGCGAACACCCCAGTGCTGCAACACCGTAGACAACGCCACCTCGATGGCGAACAACGCGGGCTGCGCGAACTCGGTGCTTTCGAGCAGACCCTCGTCGCTGCCCCACAACACCTCCCGCAACGGCAACCGCAGGTGCCGATCCAGCTCGCGGGCCACCATGTCGAACGCCTCGGCGAACACCGGGCAGTCGTCCATGAGCTGCGCGCCCATTCCCAGCCACTGTGAACCCTGGCCGGGGAAAACCAACACCGTCTTCCCTGCGAGCTGGGTTCGACCCATAACGACCCCGGGGCCGGGCCGACCCCCGGCCACTCCTGCCAGCCCGCTCGTCAGCGCGTCGCGATCGGCGCCGAGCACCACCGCCCGATGCTCGAAAGCCGACCGAGTAGTCGACAGCGACCACCCGACATCCGCCACCCCGACATCGGGGTGTTCGGCCACCCACGTCGCCAACCGGCGCGCCTGCCCGGCCAGCGCCTGCACCGACTTCGCCGAGATCACCCACGGCACCACCGGCAACCCGTCACCGGCGGGCCCATCGGTGAGGGTGGGCGCGTCGGTGGGTGCTGGGGGTTGTTCGAGGATCACGTGGGCGTTGGTGCCGCTGATGCCGAACGAGGACACCCCGGCGCGGCGTGGGCGTCCGTGTCGGGTGGGCCAGTCCCGGGTTTCGGTGAGCAGTGACACCGCGCCGGCCGACCAGTCCACATGCGGGCTGGGCGCATCCACATGCAGGGTTTTGGGCAT
>NZ_JBGAME010000032.1:0-44598 GCF_044223235.1 Mycobacterium sp. | reverse complement strand
CAGCCAGCGAAAACCCTGTGGAATTACCGGCACCAAATCGGAGCTCAACGGCCTGCGGCGATTCTGCGCTCATCGCACTCCGTCTGCTGCACGAGCACGGATGGCGTCAACAAAGCCAGCCGCCGCACCGCACGCCCCAACGACTAACAGCGCCGCAATTGAATTACTTAATGAAAGACTGTGGAAAAACCTCAGGAAAGCCGTGGAACCGACCGCAGTTTTGCTGCGTCACCCAGCGCACCCGGTCGCAGGTACCATCAAAGTCTTGTGGCCGCCGAAGTCACGTTCGTCGGATCCGTGATCTGAGGGCAACGGCCCACTCCGCTGATTCGGCCCCTCACCACCGCGCGTCGATATTGGCGGCGATCTGGTCGGCGATCTTCACCGCCGAATCACCCGGCTTGGCGCTGCAGGTGTTGATGTCGATGACCACGTTGTTGGTCAGCGTCAGTGCCCGTCCGCATCCCCAGCCCGGGGCGGCCGCCTCGTGCAGGGTCGCGACGGTGCTCAACGTGTTGTTCTCGTTGGAAATCGGTCCGGCCGACCACTCGGTCCCGCTCTGTGTGTGCGTGTACTGACTGCAGCCCGGCCATTGGTTTGCGGAAGCCTCGAAGAACGCGCCGGCCAGTTCGACGGTCGGGAACATCACCACCGCCTTCTTGGCGTAGTGGGTGAACCTGTCGCCGTTGTTCAGGCTCTGATCGCGTTCGGCCCAGAAACCGCTGTTGGCGTACACCAGTGACTCCGCCGCGCCGTCGATGGCGAGGCACTGGGGAGGAGCCATCGTCGTGCTGTTGTCCGACATCGCGGTCTGCGTTCCGGTTACCGCCATCCCGGTGGTCCCCATCGCGAAGCCCACCAGGCCGGGGCTGAGGAGCAATCTGTCGAGTTCCCGCTCGACGACGGGACGCGGAATGATGCTGCGCGTGGTGGCCGGCGTCTCGGCGTTGACGGTGGACGTCGCGCATCCGGCGCTGAGAAGGCAAATGACGGCCAGCGCAAGTGCGTTCACGTGTTGACGCATATGTACCTCCGCATTCCAGCTCTGCCCAACCGATGGTGTGGACCGCGACGACCGCACCGGCGCCGGTGGCACCTAGAACGACATGGTGCAGCCGCGCCGCCGACGCGCCGAGGGATTAACGGTGTTTCGCGGCGACTGGGATCGAACTGTGACGCCGGGTTGTCCGCACTGTTTTCTTCCCCGCGGCGCCGTCGTGCGCCGAGCCGGAATCCAGGGTCGTTACGTCGTGGGTTTGGCGACCGTGGCTTCGGGTTCGACGCAGGCGGCATCCCACCAGTCGAGGACCCGGGTTCCGAAGAGCGTCAGCCATTTCGACGGTTCACCCGCGGGCACATCCACCTCGAACCAGACCCGCCCGGGATGCCGGAATGCTTGTAACCAGGTGCCGGCCGGCTGCCGTGCCTCCCGGATGCGCTCGATCGCGTCCGCCATCCGAGATCAGCGCTGGCCGTCGACGATCGCGGCCTGTCGGAAGTAGTCGGCCGCGTTGAGGATGCTGTACATCCAGCGGGACGGGTAGGCGAAGCGGTCCACCCACGGCCCCACCGGTTCACCTGTCGACAACCGGCGGTAAAGACTCCGCGCCAGGAGGTACTCCTCTCCCCTGCGCCGCGACGCACGGGTGGCGTCGGTGCCGCCGGTCGTCGCGTCGTAGGCGAGCAGACCCTTGAGGGCGTTCAGTGTGGAGTGAAACGACGATCGGGTGGACCCCTCGACCCACTCACAGTTCCAGCCGCCGTCGGGTAGTTGATGCTCGACGAACCAATCGGCGATCCCGTCGATCTCGGCGCCGAGCCACACCCCGTTGGCCAGCGTCCACGCGTTGATGCAGCAGTCGACTTCGCCGCCCCAGTAGGGCAGGTCGTCATACTCCCACCGGGAGTTCGCGTCGAGCAGCTCGACGGTCCGGCGCGCTTGCAGGACAGCGGGATCCACTCCCCACTGCCGCAATGAGTTGAGCGTCACGTGGTCGCCGTCCACGGCCCGGCACCCTCGTGCGCTTCGGGGCCGTCGAAATCGAAGTCGCCGGGGAAGAACGCTCCCCCAGCCCACTGGCCGTCGCCGTCCTGCAGTGCCAGCAATTGCGCGCCGAACCCTTCGGTGGCTACGCGCGCCCGGGTCGCCTGCCAGATCGCCGCCGGTTCGCTCAGGAGATCGCGCTCGACCTGCCAGCGAAGGGCGGGGTCGGAGTCCAGCAGCCACCCGGCCAACGGCTCAGCCACGATGAAACGACACTAACTACCCGGGTCACGTCAAGCGCCCAACGAATACCCGATCACGGGCATTCTTGGGATATGCCGGAGCCATTGCTGCACACCGACCGGCGCCGGGCGCGGTCCTTCGGTGCAGTCGCCGACGACTACGACCGATATCGTCCCGAGTATCCGCGCGCGCTGATCGCCGACCTGGTGCCGCGACCGGGTATGCGGGTGCTCGACGTCGGCGCCGGAACCGGGATCGCCTCGGCGCAGCTGCTCGCGGCGGGCGCCGACGTCCTCGCAGTGGAACCCGACCCGCGCATGGCGCGCATCGCCGCGCGAAAGGGAATTCGGGTCGAGCAGAACACATTTGAGGACTGGCGACCCGCGGGCCGGTCATTCGACCTGGTGGTGTTCGCGCAGTCGTTTCACTGGGTGGCGCCGCGCTCCGCGCTGAGCAGGGTCGCCGCCATCCTCGATGAGGGCGGCCGACTCGCCCTGCTGTGGAACCGCATTACGCCGGTGTCGCCGTCGCGCGAGGTTCTGGAACGGGCGTATGCGGGTTGCCTCGATGCGCCGCAACGGCCGGCGGTCGACCCGGCCGGTGACACGCGCCTGACGGCGATGATCGACGAATGCGGCTTCGACAGTGAGGAACGCCGCGTCGTCGAAGGAGTGCCACTACCCCACCGACGACTGGCTCAACATGGTCTGCACCTATTCCAACGTCCTCACACTGGAACCGCAGACCCGGGCCGAGCTGCGGGCACGCCTCGCGCGATCCATCGGGGACGGCGGGGTGCGGGCGCGCAACGACGCTGTCGCGGTCGTGTGCCGGCTGCGCCACCCCACGCCCAACTAGAAGAAGCCAGGGTCGTCGAAAGCAGTGTGCTTGACGACCCTGGCTTCGGTTTCGGCGCTGCGGGTCAGCGGCCGCTGTGGCGGACGCTGGTGTCGACCTGCGGGACGTTCACCTGCGGCTGCAGGTCGTTGAGCCAGCCCAGCCGGTCCACACCGGCGGAGATGGTGTTACCCGGCTCCAGGACCGGAAGTGTGGCGTTGGCCGGGGCGGCCAGCCCGAAGAAAGCGGTGGCGAGGGCGCCTGCGGCGAAGGTGGCGAATCCGAACTTCTTCATCTCGATCACTCCTGTGGTGTCTTATCGGCTTCGGGGTTTTCCGTGCCGGTCTGACTGTGTAAACCAGCAGGTCAGCGCATTAATTCCGGTGGCAGCAATTGACCGCCGCGTGGCAGAAACCCGTCGGCAGACGACCCAAAGTGACATGCGACGATCGCCATATGCCGACAGCCATCGTCCGCCCTCCCTCACCGCAACTCACCGACGGCGAGGTTACCTACCACGAACGCCAAACGGTCGACAGCGACGCCGCGTCCCAACAATGGCGCCACTACGTCGCGTGCCTGTCCGACGCGGGCTTTGACTGTGTGGAACTGCCCGCCGCAGACGACCACCCGGATGGGGTATTCGTCGAGGACACCGTCGTCATCGTCGGCGACACCGCCATCCTCACCCTCCCCGGCGCGGCGAGCCGGGCGGGGGAAGTCGCGTCGATGAAGCGGTTCCTGACCGACCGCGGGATGGCGCTTGCCGAGATCACGGCACCCGGTCACCTCGACGGAGGTGATGTGCTCAAAGTCGGGACCACGATCTACGTCGGCCGCAGTAGCCGGACCGACGACGAGGGAATCCGGCAGTTCGCGAGCCTCGCCGAACCGCTCGGGTTCACCGTCGTCGCGGTGCCGGTCGCCGGGGCCCTGCACCTCAAGACCACCCTCACCGCGTTGCCGGACGGAACGATCATCGGCTACGAGCCCTACGTCGCCGACCGCTCCCCCTTCGACACCTTCCTGCCGATTCCGGACGCCCTCGGCGCGTCGGTACTGATCCTGGACGACACCCGGGTGCTGATGTCCGATTCGGCGCCGGAAACGGCTCAGCTGCTCGAAGATCGAGGACTCGGCGTGGTCACGGTGCCGATCACCGAATTCGAGAAGATCGAAGGCGGTGTGACTTGTTTGTCGGTGCGTATTCGCTAGCGGCGCAACATCTCCCGGACCCTAACTCCCACAGGGCGACAAGGTCGCCGGCTGCGCATGAGACGGGACGGGATTGGCGGGCAAGGTGTTCCGGGACCGCGACGGCCACTGCATCACCAACACGGCACCCAGTACCAGCACTCCCCCGACCAGCTGGACCGTGCCCAGGGAATCACCGACCACCAGGGCCGCCAGCGTGACGGTGACCACCGGCTCCATCGAGGACAGGATGGCTGCCGCCGACGGACCCACCCGGGCCAGTCCGGCGAAGAAGCAGAGGATCGCCGCGACGGTGCTCACCAGAGCGATCGCACCCAACCACGCCCACCCAGCCGGCCCGAATCCGAACTCCGGGCCGCCGCGCACGATCGATGCGAGCGCGAACGTACCCGCCGCGCCGAGGCATACGAACGCCGCCAATGCCACCCCCGGCATCGATGCCCCGATGCGGTCGCCGACAAGTATGTAGACGGTGTACGCGAGGGCGGCGCCGAAGCCCATAACCGTGCCGAGCGCGTCGAGCCCGCCGGCCGCCGCCCCCGCGAGCACCAGTGCGGTGCCCGCCAGCGCGATGAGCAGCGCAGCGACCCGGCGCACCGACGCGCGTTCGCGGCCGAGCGCGACCGCCGCGATCAACACCAGGACCGGGTAGACGTAGAGGATGAGCGCGAGCAGCGAGGCGTCCATCCGCGTCAGGGCGGCGAAGTACAGCCCCGACTGTGTCGCATAGCCGATCGCACCCATCCCCAGCCCGGCGAGAATCGCGCGGCGCGGGATCCCGCGGAGGGCACCCGTGGCCGCGGCGACCGTCAACAGCAGGGCCGCTGCCAGGGCGAACCGCACCAACAGCAGGTCGCCGACCCCAACGCCGGCGTCGTAGGCGAGCTTGCCGAAGATCGCCATCGCGCCGAACCCAACGGCGGACAGCAGGCACAGTAGTGGACCCATGGACTCATGGTGGCAACGGAAGAACGTTCACGTCCATTTCCCATATATGGACTGATCTATGTAGATTCTCTTTACAATGTTGGACCTGCATCGCCTCAAGCTCCTCCGTGAGGTCGACGCCCGCGGCACCATCCACGGCGCGGCGCGGGCGCTCGACTACACCCCGAGCGCCATTTCCCAGCAGCTCGCCGTGCTCGAGCGGGAGGCGGGGGCGAAGCTTCTCGAGCGCAGCGGGCGCAACGTACGCCTGACCGACGCCGGGCGGGTGCTCGTCCGCCATGCCGCACTTCTGCTCGACGGGGTCGAGGCGGCCGAGGCGGAGCTGGCGGGCATCGCCACCGGGCGGCCGGCGGGCGTCGTCCGCATTGCGGCCTTCCAATCGGCATTCCTGCGCATCGTCGCGCCGGCGATGGCCGCACTCGCGGTGAGCAATCCCGACATCCGGGTGGAGGCGACGGAGCTGGAAGTGGAGGAGGGGGTGCCCGCGCTGCGCCTACAGCAACTCGACGTCGTGATCGGTGACGAATACGAGAGCCAGCCGCGCCCCGTGCATGCCGACCTGACCCGCGAAGCGCTTGTGCACGAACAGGTCCGGCTTGTCCTAAGCGCCACGCACCCCCTGGTGACGAACGGCCCGGTGTCCATGGCACGCCTCGCGGATGCGGCGTGGGCGGCGAGCCTGCCCGGCACGGGCCACCGCGAGATGCAGATCCAGGCCTGCCGACGACTCGGAGGGTTCGAGCCCGACCTACGGTACGGGTCAAACGACTTCCTGATTCAGTTGGAGCTGGTCCGCTCGACGGGCGCCTGCGCGCTGCTGCCCGACCTGGTGCTCCAGTACGGCGCGCCCGGCGTGGCCGTGTGCGCGATCACGGAGGGCACCATCGCGCGAGAAGTGTTCCTGCTGACGCGGGCGACCCGCACTCCGGCGGTCGAAGAAGCCGCGAACGCACTCAGGGCCGCGGCGTCGAACTCCCCGTCGCTATCGCCACGCGGGTGAGGCCTGCAGCAGGGTGCGGTAGACGAGGGCGACGTTGGGCCGGGATGCGTCGGCGGGGCGGCGTACCAGGTAACTCGTGTTCGTGGGCGGGTCGTCCGGCTTGACGAGCTCGACCAGCGCTCCGCTGTCCAGGAAGCTTCGGCACAGGTAGTGGGGAAGGGCCGATATGCCCGCTCCTGCGACGACGGCTGACACGACGCCGCGAAGATCGGGGATCACCAAGACCGGCTCAGCGTCGAGTCGGGTGGCGAACACGTGGCGCCAGTAGCGCCGGAGGATGGGCAGGTCGTGGGCGTACGCGACGAGCGGTATGTCCGCCAGATTCTGTGCGTCGGCGGGTCTCGCGAGTTCGCGGGCAAACTGCGGGGCGCCGACCAGGACGAAGTGCTCCCAGGCGAGGGGCTCGGCGCGAAGTGCGCGGCCCCGTGGCCGGTTCGTCGATATTGCGAGGTCCAGCCGGCCACTGAGCACCCGCTGGAGCAGGTCCTCGGCCAGGCCGACCGAGGCGTCGATCCGAACGCCCTCCCGTGCCAGTTTGGCGAGCGCAGGCAACGCTTCGGCCGCGAGAAACTCCGACGGTCCGCCGAGCCGCACGGGCGGCTGGGGTTCGTTGTGCGCGAGTTCGCCGGTGACCCCAGCGACGGCGATTCTCAGCGCGTCGAGCGGAGCGGCGACGCGTTTGGCCAAGTCGTCGCCCGCAGGTGTGGGCGTCACACCACGCGGTAGGCGCTCGAACAGGCCGAGCCCCAGGGTCTTCTCCAACGCGCGCACCTGCTCCGAGACGGTTCCCTGCGCCAGCCCGAGTGCCCGGGCGGCCTCAGTGAGCGTTCCCGCCCGGTGCACGGCGAGGAAGGTGCGGAGGTGGTCGACGCTGAACCTATCGGATTTCCGATCGATCACATCGGAATTCTATTGGAACAGTGAGCGATCTCGCGCGTTGTCTCAATCGGCGGCCCGCGAGTCGCGCTGGCTGCAAACCGATGAGGAGGTTCGATGTCCACCATCTTGTTCGTCGTCACCGGAGCGACGCACTGGACGCTCAGGGATGGCACGCAGCACCCGACCGGCTACTGGGCGGAGGAATTGCTGACGCCGTATCGGGTCTTGACCGAGGCGGGACACGATGTCGTCTTCGCGACCCCGGGTGGCGTGGTCCCGTCCGTGGACGAGGCTAGTCTGGCCCCGGACTACAACGACGGCGCAGACGTCGGGCCTGCGCTTGCCGAGATCGAAGGGCTATCGGCGCCGCTGAAGCTCGACGACGTCGACGCGGCGACCTACGACGCCGTCTATTACCCGGGCGGCCACGGGCCGATGGAGGATCTCGCGGTGAACCCGGCGTCGGGGTTGCTGCTGACCGCTGCGCTCGACTCCGGCAAACCGCTGGGCGTGGTGTGCCACGGCCCGGCGGCGCTGCTGGCCGCTGTTCGGGCGGACGGCGCGCACACCTTCGCAGGCCGCAAGATCACCGCGTTCTCCAACGAGGAGGAGCGCCAGGGCGGACTTGCAGACAAGGCGAGCTGGCTGCTGCAGGACCGGCTGAGCGGAATCGGAGCCGACGTGTCGGTCGGCGAACCCTGGGCCGCACACGTGGTCGTCGACGGAAATCTTGTCACCGGGCAAAACCCCGCCTCGTCGCGGCCGGTTGCCGAGTGTCTTCTCGAGCAACTGGCGACGAAGTGACGTCCACTGGGCGGCGCGTCGCGTGAGCGCTGTCCGCGCCCGCAGGTCGCGGGGTTGCCGTTAGATCATCCCGACCCGACCCTGCGACCGATCGCGCCGCCCAGTGGATGTCCGAACCCATTTGTAGTGCTCTTTGTATGCATGCGTGATCGTGATCATTTCTTGCATTTTCCAGTGACTCACGACATACTTCACCGTATTCGGACACAAACTACGTCCGTTTCTGTGGTTACCGGTTCGGTGGCCGCATTCCACGCGGCGATTCAGGGGTTCCATGAATGTCATTGATCGCGACACGGTGATGTGTATGTCGTTGGCGGCTCGGCCGGGTAATCACGGCAACCGATTCCACAACTACCTGTACGCCGAACTCGGTTTGAACTACATCTACAAGTCGTTCAGCTCGTCGAACGTCGGGGACACGATCGCCGGAATCCGCTCGCTCGGCATTCGGGGTATCGGTGTGTCGATGCCCTACAAGGAGGCGGTGATCCCGTTTCTGGACCATCTGGATGCATCGGCACAGGCGATCGAATCGGTGAACACGATCGTCAACGACAACGGGGTGCTGACGGGCTACAACACCGACTTCATCGCCGTGCGCCTGCTGCTGGACCGGCATGAGGTCCCTACGGATACGCCCTTCGCGCTGCTCGGAGCAGGGGGGATGGCCAAGGCCGCGCTGGCAGCGCTCCGCGATGCGGGGTTCGCGGACGGGGTGGTCGTGACACCGCGAAATCTCGAGCGCGGGTCTCGGCTGGCGGCGCGCTACGGCGTACGGGCGGTGGCCGACCTCGGCAGCCTCCGCCCGCGGTTGCTGCTGAATGCGACGCCGGTGGGCATGTCCGGGGGACCCGAGGCGGATCAGCTGGCCTTCGCGTCCGACATCGTCGCCGCGGCCGACTACGTCTTCGATGTGGTGTACATGCCTCGCGACACACCGCTGGTGCGCGAGGCGCAGCGAGTCGGCAAGCGGGTCATCACCGGCGACGAGGTGATGCTGCTTCAGGCGTTGGAGCAGTTCGTGCTCTATACCGGGGTACGCCCGTCGTTGGCCCAGGTCGACGAGGCCGAAAGTTACGCTGCGGCGCCATGATCGCCGACATCGAAGACGGCAGGGACATTCCCCGATTCGCCTCGGAACGTCACCAGCAGATGCTGGACATGGTCCGGCTCGGGGGGCGCGCCGACGTGACGGCGCTGGCCGAGCATTTCGGCGTGACACCGGAGACGATTCGCCGCGACCTGGGAGTGCTCGAGCGCCGGGGACTCGTGCGGCGAGTGCACGGTGGAGCGATCCCCGTGCACCGGCTCGGATACGAACCGACACTCGCTCAGCGGCTCCGAACCCTACCCGACGAGAAGGCCCGCATCGCCCAGGCTGCGATCAGGGAGCTTCCCGACGGCGGAGCCATTGCTTTGGACGCCGGCTCGACGGTCGGAAGGATGGTCGAACTTCTTCCCCAGGATGTCGAACTCATCGTCGTGACGCATGCTCATCCTCTCGCGGGTGCGTTGGCGAGCCTGCCGAACGTCACCCTGCACCTGGTGGGCGGCGTGGTGCGCACCAAGACGATGGCTGCGGTTGGACCGTGGGCCGAACGCGCCTATTCGGAAGTCCACGTCGACGTGGCCTTCATCGGTGTGAACGGCCTGAGCGTCGAAAATGGTCTCAGCACGCCTGATATCGAAGAGGCTGCGGTCAAGAGCACCATCATCGGGCACGCACAACGAGTCGTCGTTCTGGCTGATCACACCAAACTCGGCCGCAACGAGTTCGGTGTCATCGCTGGACTCGAACGAGTGGACGCGATCATCACCGACGCGAAAGCGGATCCGGCCCTTGTCGCGGAGTTCGAATCCAGTGGCGTCCAGGTGATCGTCGCCTGATCGCCAGTACATCTTCCTTGTGCGAGCCGGAACTCGCGCCCCCACCTGCTTGAGAACCACCCGAACGATCGACACGAGAAAGGCTCTTGACGCAGATGAGATTTGTTGCCGTCACATCGTGCCCCACAGGCATCGCGCACACCTACATGGCCGCAGAAGCACTGGCTCTCGCCGCCGAGGCGGCCGGTCATGACATCACGGTCGAGACGCAGGGCGCCATCGGAGCCGATCCGATCGATCAAGAGGTCATTGCCGCCGCCGATGCCGTCATCTTCGCGGCTGATCTCGAGGTCAAGGACAAGGCGCGCTTCAGCGGTCTCCCCTCGGTCGACGTGGGTGTCAAAGCCGCCGTGCACGACGCCAACGGACTCATCGAGCAGGCCGTGGCCGCAGCGACTGCCGCCGAGTCAAGTGGTGGATTGAAAAGCGTTTCCGCCCAAACCATTTCGTCACCGACCATCCGTAAGGCCGGCGCCGGAAGCAGAATCCGCCAGTACCTGATGACCGGCGTGTCCCACATGATCCCGTTCGTCGCCGCCGGCGGCCTGCTGATCGCCGCCGGATTCCTGATCGCGACGGTCGCTTGGCCGAGCGACGGGGTGGTGGCCGTGACCAAGGTGGTGGACGGCAACGATCCTGCCGCGTTCACTTCGTGGGTGACCGCGCAGTTCGGCTTCTTCTCGCTGCAGTCGTGGGCGGTGTTGCTCTTCTGGATCGGCAAGTGGTCCTTCGCTTTCCTGGTTCCCGCGTTGTCGGCCTATATCGCGTACGCGATCGCCGACCGGCCCGGCATCGCCCCTGGTTTCGTCGGCGGGTTCGCCGCGGGCCTGATGGGCACCGGCTTCCTTGGCGGCATTGTCACCGGCTTCCTTGGCGGCTTCCTGGCACTGTGGATCTCACGGTGGAAGGTGCCCAGCGGTGTCCGTGGGATCATGCCGGTGGTGGTGATCCCGCTGCTGTCGGTGGCGATCACCTGCATCGCCACCGTGCTGGCGGTCGGCCCCCCGGTCCGCTGGATCAACGAAACCCTCACCGACACACTGAATTCCATGAGCGGCGGCAGCGCGGTTGTCCTCGGGATCGCGCTGGGCCTGATGCAATGCTTCGACCTCGGTGGCCCCGTGAACAAGGTCGCCTACGTGTTCGCCACCACCGGCCTGGTCAACGCCACGTCGACGGCCTCGGCTCCAGCGCACATCATGGCAGCGGTGATGGCTGCGGGCATGGTGCCGCCGCTGGCGATCGCGCTGGCCACCGTGCTGCGCCCAAATGTGTGGACCAAACAGGAGCGCGAGGCCGGCAAGTCCTGCTGGCTGCTCGGTGCGTCCTTTATATCCGAGGGCGCAATCCCCTTCGCTGCAGCCGATCCCATCCGGATGATCCCGTCATTCATGCTCGGCGGTGGCGTGGCCGGCGGCCTGATCATGGCGTTCGGCGTCGGCCAGCTGGCACCCCATGGCGGGATATGGGTGCTGCCGCTGATCGGTAAGCCGGTGCTTTTCGTCGCGGCGCTCGTCGCCGGCTTCGCTACATCGGCGATTGCCGTGCTCGTCGCTAAGCAATTCGGCACCCGGAATGTCGCTGCCGCTGGGGAATTAGGCCCGAATGCGGCCGTTGCCAGCCCGTCAGGTGTCTAGCTTCTGGCGATCGACTGACGGTGCCTGGCCGCCGCACAACGGAGTGCGAGAAGGCTCGTGTACTGACGGCACCACGGACTCCAACGGGCTTGTAGACATGGAAGGACCTCGGAGAGCATGAACGAATTCGACACGAGAGCAAAGGGTGCCGTTTCGGCACAGGACGGTCGGGTCATCGCGCAGAAGCCGATGCCGGGTGGTGAGCACGACTTGGCGTGGGATCTGGTGGAGCACAGCCGATCCTTGCTCACCGTCTCCGAACTCAACGGCGTTTTCGTCAAGCTGGGTACAGGCGACAACATGGATGTCATCGATACCGTGCTGAAAGCCGTGGTGCGGGCTCAGGCCACGGTTCCATGGCATCTCACACATCGACTCCGTCGCTGGGCCGCTGCTTACCAAGGACACCAGGGACAGCCTCGACTGTGGCATCTTGTCGACAGAACTGCTCGGGCTACTACGGTGGTCACCGCCCAGACCAGTAGCTGAGCCCGCTCCGTGCAAAGCGGAGACACTCCGCCAACAGTTGCAAGTGAAGTTGTTTGATTCCCCGCGCCTCAGGGCGCCGTTACCCGTCGCACACAGAACTCGTTGCCTTCCGGATCCGTGAGCATCGGGCCGTCGCCGTGCCAGCCCGTCACGGGTGTGGCGCCTGCACTGTTCAGTCGATCCACCGCGGCGGGTACGGCTTCGTCGACGGCCAGGTCGAGGTGCACCCGGTTCGGGTGGCGCTTGGTGTCGCCGACGCGGATGAACTCGACCCAAAAGCCGCCGTCCTGCCGAAGTGAGGCATACACTTCATGCTCGCGCGCCACGGGTAGTCCCGTTGCACGAGACCAGAACTGTGCCTGTGCAATGGGATTCAGCGCATCGATGACCACCGCGGCCAGGCGTCCGATGCCCAGGTACTGGTCGCGGGGTTCGAGGACGCAGAACTCGTTGCCTTCGGGGTCCGCCAGCACCACCCATGGAGCGTCCACCTGCCCGACGTCGATGAGTGCCGCACCCAAGTCCAGAGCGCGCTGCACCAGCGCCTCCTGATCGCTCCGCGACGTCGTCGCCAGGTCGGGATGCAACCGGTTCTTCACCGGCTTCTCGCCCGCGGACAGTCGGCTGAACACCAGGCGGCCCGACGCGCCAAGGGGGATGTCGGCGTCGTCCTCGCCGGATCGCCCGGTCGGGCGCTCCAGCATCTGGGACCAGAACCGCGCCAGCAGTGCTGGTTCGGCAGCGTCAACGATCACATCAAGGACACCGGCGCTCATGAACCAACCGTAACGATGCCGTCCGACATCGGTCCGGCCCCCCGAAACGGATGCCGGCGATTGCGACGGCAGTCGCGGTTCTATGGTGGTCTGGCGGCCGGATACGGCGCACCGCGAGCGATTTTGAGGCAGTGCTCCAGTAGATCGCGGGGGAGGGGAGAGGTGCTCACACGTGGCGAAGAACCAGCGCGCGGCGATTGTGATGTCCGGCGACGAGGTCGCGGGGTTCATCGAGCGCAGCAGGACAGCCACGCTGGCCACCGTCCTGCCCAGCGGTAGGCCGCACCTGGTCGCCATGTGGTACGCCGTGCTCGACGGTGAGATCTGGTTCGAGACCAAGGCCAAGTCCCAGAAGGCCGTCAATCTGCGGCGCGATCGCACGGTGACGGTGCTGATCGAAGACGGCCAGACCTATGACACCTTGCGCGGCGTATCCATCGACGGGCAGGCTGAGATCGTCGACGACGCGGATGTGCTTCTGCGCGTGGGGATCAGTGTGTGGGAGCGGTACTGCGGCCCCTACACCGACGACATGCGGCCGTTCGTCGATCAGATGATGAACAACCGGATCGCAGTGCGGGTGGTGCCCGACCGGGTACGCAGCTGGGACCATCGCAAGCTGGGACTCCCGTCGATGCCGCCGGGCGGCAACACGGCTCGATACCTGGTGTGAACCGCTACTGCGACCGGCGCGTCACCGATCGGCCGTCATGGCGGAGCGGATGACCGCGAGGTCGTGATCGTCGATCTGAAAGACTCCGAATCGGAACTTGTAGCCCCAGCGAGATTTGTCCTCGATGAACCCGAGCTCGTCGATCAGCGGTCGGATCGGCGTCTCAATGCATTCGAGGAAGTCGACGTTGCGCCGCCAGGGTTGGACGTCGGGGGACAGGTCGGCCCGGTAGGGCTCGTCGTCGGCGATCTGGCCGATCGCGGTGAACGCTTGCAGCGGTGGACCATCGGGGTAGATCGTTCGCGGGGAATAGAAGACGATCCAGTCGTCGCGGGCCATCCTGCGCAGCATGTGGGGCTTGCCGTGGTTGGCCTGGGTGAATCGTCCGAGCACACCGCGTTGGACGTGATCACGGCTGACGGTGTTGATCCAGTTGGTCATCACGTCACGGTAGGCGTCGGGTCCGACATCGCCGCGCTGCACGGACGACGACTGCGCGCTCGGCACTACCCGTATGTGAACGTCACCACGGCCTCGTTGCCGCCCCGGCACGTGACGTCATCGCCAGTCCGCACGCAGCCCATGGTGTAGGTCTTGTCCGTGACCGGGCTGTAGACATCGATCTCCACGGAATCGCCTGGAACGGAGAAGTATTCGTGGCGAACATTCAAGGCGAACGGGCAGGACGCGGATTCGGCGAAGACGCCGTCACCGCAGTAGTCGTCGGCAAGAGCGGGGGCGGTGGTTGATATGGCAGTTGCTGTGACTGTCGCGGCGAGAATTCCCACCAGCGCCGTCGGGTTCCGAGGGATCATCGGAGTTCTCCCCTTCTCAGTCGGGCTCATCTGGAATCGCAGCGTAGGTTGCGCGGCGGCAGGACCGCCCGAGTAGCCGGGTACTCCACTGTCGACGTGCGGCGTGCCCGGCCCTCGGGTAGAGCGCGCCGCCCGAAACGCGATGACGACCTGGATGGAGACGCCGAAACCCCGTCGTCCACGCGGCGAGGGCTCGAAGAGCCTGGGGGACGGTGCCGCCATGACGCCTCACGGCGCGGAGTCGCTCGAAGCGACGATTCTCAGTTGGGGCCCGGGGCATGCCCGGCACCGTCGGGATCAGCAACGGCCGGCGCGGGCCGGTTATTCCGCCGGTCAGCCGGGAAGGGACGGCAAAGACCGCGCGATCACACCCCGCGCCACCAGCTCCGCGGTCAACGCGACGCCGCAGGACTGCGACAAGAGCAGCGCGATCAGCACGAGCACCTGGACCGCACCCGCCTGGGTGGCCGACCCGGTGCTGAGCAACACACCGACGAACGCGCCTGGCAGTGCCACGAGTCCCGCCGTCCGCGCCTGATCGAGGTTGGGCAGCAGCGCGTCAGCCGTCGATCGCTGGATCACCTCCATCCGCGAATCCCGCTCAGTGAAGCCAAGACTCAACGCGGCATCGACCTCGCCTGCGCGCTGACTCAGCGAGTCCAGCGCCCGCCGGGATGCGACTGCCACCGCCGTCATCGTGCCGCCGAGGATGATGCCGAAGATCGGGACGACTGCGACGCCCGTCGTGGGTACCACCCCGGTCAGCAGCAGTAGTGGAATCACCGCGCCCAGGCCAAGGGCCAGCGCTGCCGCGACCCACCACGACCCCTTGCTGGCCTGGCTACGGCGGGCGGCGGTCACCGTCGCGACGACGAACATGACGACGAGCACGAGGATCGACGACCACCAGCGGGACATCGCGGCCGTGAGCACCGCCGCGACCGCCGCCAGCTGTATCGCGGCGCGGACGGCCGCGCGCGGCACCGTCCATAGCGAGCCCAGCTGGGCGAGCCGGTAGAGCGCGGCGGCCGCCAGCGTCATGACCGCGCACACGACGACCAGCCCCGGGCCCAGCACCGCTGATGAATTGCTCACCGAACCAGTGTCCGATGCGCGTGATCTGAATTGCTCCTCGCGTGCGCGTGATCTGAATTGCTCCTCGCGTGCGCGTGATCTGAATTGCTCCTCGCGTGCGCGGATGCCAGGGTGAACGCCCTTCCGCCGCCGTCCCCTCCACGGCGGCGAAAGGGCGTGGCTTTTAAGCGGACTCCGGGAACACCCGGCGGGTCGCGCCTACGGTGTAGCCGTTGCGCTCGGCAAGAGAGCGCAGCTGACGGAGCGCGAAAGTCCGGCCGCGACCGGATTCGGGGATGACGATGCCTGCCCACAACCCT
The DNA here is from genome assembly GCF_044223235.1 of Mycobacterium sp. Lineage (GTDB taxonomy): Bacteria > Actinomycetota > Actinomycetes > Mycobacteriales > Mycobacteriaceae > Mycobacterium. The sequence continues at coordinate 29,014 of NZ_JBGAME010000032.1, read as the reverse complement.
TCGGCCCTGGGCAACTCGCAGGCGTCCCTGGCGCACATCCACCTGCGCGGGCAGGCCCGGCAAATCGCCTTGGCTTGCTCGTCGGCGGTGCTGGTCCACCGCTCGGGATCTCGTGTGCATGCCCCGACCGGCGTCTCCAGGTGGGTCCCTGCGCTCATGGTCAATACTCCTTCGCCGACGCTTGCGGGCTGTGCGCCGCGCGCTGCGTTGAAACCTACAACATCAAACCGTAGCGATGCAACAGTTACTGCTACGGCGATGCGGATAAGCTCCGTAGCGCGCGTCCACGGGTCTCAGAGGGACTCCGCGGTTACAGCTGCCGTGAACAGCACAGACTGCGCATATCCAGGGTGCAGGGCGCCAGGGGGTGCCGATAGGAACCGTAGCGTTGGCTCGGTTTAGGGCCTACCTAAAACCGATGCATCGACACGGAAGTAGGTGCCACCCGGAGCGCGAATCCATAGCGCCACACGTTGCAACGGTTAGGATTGCGGCGATCAAACGACCGCCGCCAAACTTCAGGAACCGCCCGAGATGACCGACGTCGAGTCCGGCGATGAGACGCTCGATGCGCTCGATCCCGGGGTGGTGCGCGCCGGGGCCGCCGCTGCCGCGCGACGCCGGGAACTCGACATCAGCCAGCGCAGCCTGGCCGCCGACGGGATCATCAACGCCGGCGCGCTCATCGCGTTCGAGAAGGGCCGCAGCTGGCCACGCGAGCGAACCCGGGCCCGGTTGGAGGAGGTGCTGCGGTGGCCGCCGGGAACGTTGACGCGGCTACGCCACGGCGATCCCACCGCGCGTGGTGAATCCACCGGACCGACTGCCAAGGACGACGAGGTACCGCTCATCGCGCAGGCCGTCGTCGCCGCCGTGAACACGCTGGCCGCGGCCACCGACTCGCTGCCACCTGTCGGCGCACCGGAATTCACACCTCGCGTCACCGCCATCCTCGCGGATCTGCGCCAACTCGAGGCCGTCGCCGCCCGGGCGGCGCGCATCGCGAAGTTGACTCCGGCACTGATCAAAGCGCTCAGCGCGGTGCGGGGCCGACTGGATCAGCTGGCGTTGCTCGCCGCAACGGCGCCCAATGCCACACTGGGCCAACGGCTTTACGCGGCGCGACGCCGAGCCAACCTGACGATCGCCGAAACCGCCCAAGCTGCAGGCGTTTCCGAGGGCACGATCATCAGCGCCGAGGAGGAACAAGCCGTTCCCGCCGATCAGGGACTCGCCATCGAAGCACTGATCGAGCAGCTCGACTGAATGTCCCCGCGAGTGTCAGCGACGTTCCAGCGCGCGATTGTCGTGCGCGGGAAAGTGTTCGGCCAGCGCGGCGGCGACCTCCAGGAAACGCCGCCTGGTCTGCGGTGACATCCCCGTGGCCGTGTCGATCACCCCGCCGGGCCGCAGATGGCCGTCGAACGGGACCTCCACCACCGCCTGCCCCTGCCCGGCAAACTGCCGGGCCAGGAGGGCCTTGGTCTTCTTGTCGGCGTGCCCGTCCGAGTCGTTGAGGACGACGACGGTGCGCTGCAGCAGCCCGGTCATGCCCCGGTTGGCCAACCAGTCCATCGTTTGACCAGCGGCCGCCGCACCGTCGACCCACGGTGAGGACACGACCAGCAGGGCGTCGAGATCGCGCAGCACCTCCTGGGTGACCGGGCTGTCCATCGTCGAACTGCAGTCGATGATCGAGATGGTGAAGTGGCGGTCCAGCCGCGAGGTGGCCTCGCGGTAGATCGCCGGGTCGAGCACCCGACGGCGCGCCGGCGTCGCCTCCCCGGCGAGCACGAACAGCCCGGCGGAGTTGTGCCCGACCCGGCTGCGGACGTCGGCGAAGGTGTCGAGGTGCCGGTCGGAGGCCAGCTCCCAGTACGAACCCTGCGCCCGCGGGTCGACCCGGCTGCCCAATTTTCCGAACGCGGTGTCGGCGTCGATGGCGACGACCCGGTCGTCCTGGCGGAGTTCGGCGAACACCGAGCCGACGCTGGCCGACACCGTGGTCTTGCCGACGCCGCCTTTGCCCATCACGCCGATCTTGTAGTGTCCGCGCAGCACGCCGCGGATCGTGGCCTCGAGCTCGGCCTGGCGCAGTTCGTCGGCGGAGGGTCCGGCGTTGATCAGCCCGAAACTGGCCCGGTAGAGCAGTCGCCGCCATCCGCCTGCGGGGGATGTCTTCCGCGCCGGGACGAGGTCGGTGGCCCGGATCCGGTCGGCGTACGAGCCAGGGGCCGGCCCAGCGTTCCCGCGTTGCCCGTACGTGCCGGGGTGCAACGACCCGGCGGGAGGCTCGCCCTGTTGAGGCGGCGGCGTGGGCCGCGGTGCACGCGGCGGTTGTTGCCAGCCAGGCGGTGGGCCCCAGGGCGCCCCCTCGGGTCGGCTCGGCTGTGCCGCATGCCGGGCATCGTGGCGTCCCGGTTGCGGGGGCGCGTGCGGCTGGGGCGGCGCGTAGTGATGCGGCTGCGGGGGAGTGACGTAGGGGGTGGGCTCCCGGAAGCTGCCGCGCGGGCGCTGCGGATCCCGAAACGACGACGGCGCTTCCAGACCGGTCGGCGGTACGGCTCCACCCACATCGGACACGGGCCCGCGAGCGGCGGGCTCGCCAGTGGGAGCGGGGTCGGGCTGCCCGGTCACGGTAGGCCCGGTGTCCGGGTCGGACACATCCTGAGAGGAGTCGGGCCAGCCGAGCTCCCTACGCGGGGCGTCGTCGCGCTCGGTCACTGCACTCTCACCTCTGAACACACCTCTGACAACCTCTGAAAATCTCTGAAAACCTCTGAAACTCGGACCGGCCGGATATCGGCCGCCTCCCAGTATCAACCAACGCTGACGCGAGTCCATAGTCGCGCCCGGGTAGCAAAGGACCGCCCGCATCTACGGCGCCGCATCGGTCATCTGCTGGCGACGCGAGCTTCGTCCGCGGGTATGAAGCGATGCACCCCGCGGTCTGCGGCACAGCCACAGTTGGTGATTTGTATCACACATAGCTGAGTTCGCTTAGAGCGCATCAGTATCAGCTCTACCTCGTGACTAGTCCTTAATCAGGCAGTAGCTGATGGTTGTAAGCACATCTGGATCCCGGCGACAACTTTGGTGGTTGGGACGGGTTCTCATCGCTGGTACGCTCTCTTCCGGCAAAGGGGCTCACTACAGGGGGTTGACGGATGACGGGGGTCTGGGCAAACGCTCGTGCGACGTCGCGCGTCGTGATGTACCGCCGGACGGGAGCGCGACCATGATGGTCGGCCACACCATCAGGCGGCCCTCCCACTTCGACGATGTGGTCGCCGTCGAGGTCACCATCGACGGCATGCTCGTCATCGCCGACCGGCTGAACATGTCCGACTTCCCGCCTGCGCTTGGCATCCGGCTGAACATCCCGCAGCCCGGCCTGCGCCAGCTGGTGTGGGAGCAGGTCTCCCGCGATCTGACGGAGCAGGGCGTGCTGGACATCCACGGTGCGCCGCACCCCGAGGTCGCGGCCATGGTCGACACCCTCAGCCGTCCAGACCGGGTATTAGAAGGCCGGTGGTGGCGGCGCGACGTCGGCGGCACGATGGTGCGGTTCGTGGTGTGCCGCAAGGACGATCGCCATGTCGTCGCAGCCCGCGACGGCGAGATGCTGGTGCTGCAGCGGGTGGCAGCGCAGGTCGGTCTTGCCGGCATGGTGACGACGGTCCTCGGGTCCGCCACTCCTGCCCCCGTCGAGCCGCTGACGGGTGTGGCCGGGAAGCTGGCCGAGTGCCGCACAGCCCATCAGCTGCAGCGGCACGGCATTTCGCCCGCCTCGGCCCGCACCTACGCCGACATCGTCGGCGACCCGACGAGCTGGGTGGAGATCACCGCCACCGAACGCCATCCCGGCGGCACCAGTACGACGGCCGACGTCGCCGCCGGGGTGCTGGATTCGCGGCAGGGACGCATCGTCTCGATCCCGCGCCGGGTGAACGGCGAACTGTACGGCAGCTTCCTGCCCGGCAGTCAGGACAACCTGCAACGCGCACTCGATGGACTGGTCGAATTCCTGCCGTCGGCAACCTGGTTCGAGTACCGCGACACGGACAGTTCGCACGGCTGAGAGAGGCATCAGATGGTGGAAAACACTCCGCCACACGATCCGGGGGATGCGGACGACGATTTGGCGGCGCTGGACTACGGACCGTCCGCAGGCGAAGAGGCCGGGTCGGATCTCGACACGCTCGACGATTGCGGCGCAGACGAGCTGCCCGACGAGGACGGCGGGCCTCCCGTGCCGGTTTTCACCGTGACCAATCCGCCGGGAACCGTTGCGGTGACCACCTTTTTGGACGGCCGCGTCCAACACATCGACCTCACACCGAAAGCGACCGACATGACCGAAGCCGATCTCGCCGAGGAGATCGTCGTCATCGCGGGTCTGGCGACTGACGACGCTCGATCCGCCCAGTACCTGGCCATGCTCGAGGGTATGCGTCGGCGGGGCCACGACGACGGATTGACTCGCGACTTCCTCACCCGCGACCTGGACCTACCGACACCCGAAGAATCGGACGCGCGTCGGGCCGAGGTGTTCGCGACGAGATATGCGAGCGACGATGAGTGAACATCTGGCCGGACTGTTCGGCAGCGCGGTGGGGATGCTGACCAGTTCACCCGCCCGCTCGTTCGAACTGTTCTCCGAGATCACAGCGATGGACGAATCCGCCTGTGACGCCTGGGTGGGACGGATCCGATGCGGTGACACGGACCGGGTGACGATGTTCCGTGCCTGGTACTCCCGCGGCAACTTCGGTCAATTGGCCGGCGCGGCGGAGGTCTCGATGAACAGTGTGGGAGCGCGGATCCCGATCGGCGGTCAGTTCGGAGACATCACCTATCCGGTCAACGCCCCGTTGGCGATCACGATGGGTTTCGCCGTCAACGAGGCCTCGATGGGCAACTATGCCGACGCGATGGAGGCAGTCGACGGCGTCCAGTCTGGCGGTGCCGAACATCTGGTGGCGTGGGCCAGGGCCGTAATCTACGGCGCGGCAGACCGCTGGACCGACGTCATCGACGAAGTCCGCGGTGCGGGCGGCTGGCCGGACAGGTTCCTCGCCGCCGCCGCCGGAGTGGCGCACGGTGTCGCGGCGGCCAATTTGGGCCTGTTCACCGAGGCCGAACGCAGGCTGACCGAGTCCCACGCCTCCCCGGCGGGGGAGGCCTGCGCACCGGCCATCGCGTGGTATCTGGCGATGACCCGGCGCAGTCAGGGCAACGAACACGGTGCCGCCGCGCTGCTCGAGTGGCTGCAGGCGTCTCACTCAAATGCCAAGGTTGCTGCCGCGCTGAAGGATCCGGGCTATCGACTGGAAACGACGACGCCGGAAAAGATCGCCTCGCGAAAGGACCCCTGGGATCCGTCGAGTTCGGTCGTCGACACCTCCGGGCGCGAGAAACTCCTGGCCGACGCTCAGGCCGAACTGGATCGTCAGATCGGGCTGAACAGGGTGAAGGACCAGATCGAGGCATACCGGGCGGCCACGCAGATGGCCAGGATCCGCGCCGCACGTGGCATGAAGGTGGCGCAGACCTCCAAGCACATGATCTTCGCGGGTCCGCCCGGCACGGGTAAGACCACGATCGCCCGCGTGGTGGCCAACATCCTGGCCGGTCTGGGAGTGATTGCCGAACCGAAGCTCGTCGAGACGTCGCGGCGAGACTTCGTCGCCGAGTATGAGGGTCAGTCGGCGGTCAAAACCGCCCGCACCATCGATCGCGCGGTGGGTGGGGTGCTGTTCATCGACGAGGCCTACACGCTGGTGCAGGAGCGCGACGGACGTGCCGACCCCTTCGGCACGGAGGCATTGGACACCCTGCTGGCCCGAATGGAGAACGACCGCGACCGGTTGGTGGTGATCATCGCCGGCTACGCCGCCGACATCGACAGGTTGCTCGAGACCAACGACGGCCTTCGGTCGCGGTTCGCCACCCGCATCGAGTTCGACTCGTACTCACCGGATGAGATCGTCGACATCGCCAAAGTCATTGCTGCCAGTACGGATTCCGCGCTGGACGACGACGCCGCCAAGCGGGTGCTCGATGCGGCGTCGCTGCTGAGCACGCGCACGCTGAACGGCAAGCCGGCGCTGGACATCGCGGGCAACGGGCGGTACGCGCGCCAGCTGGTGGAGGCCGGCGAGCAGAGCCGTGACATGCGGCTGGCCCGGTCGCTGGACTTCGAGAGCCTCGACGTTGAGCAACTCAGCCAGATCACCGGCGACGACATGGCGTCGGCCATCGGCTCCGTCCACACCCGCCTGAACGTCAGCGAGTGACCGATGGCGAGTTTCCGGCTCACCACCAAGGTTCAGGTCAGCGGCTGGCGTTTCTTGTTGCGCCGTGTCGAGCACGCGCTCGTGCGCCGGGATACCCGGATGTTCGACGATCCGCTGCAGTTCTACAGCCGGGCGGTGTCCACCGGCATCGTCATTGCCGTGCTCGTCTGCCTCGGTGCGGCGCTGCTCGCCTACTTCAAACCGCTCGGAAAGCGGGGCGGTGACAGCCTTCTCGTCGACCGGAGCACCAATCAGCTCTATGTCGTGATGCCGGGTAACGGCCAGTTGCGTCCGGTCTACAACCTGACGTCGGCGCGGTTGATCCTCGGCAACGCCGGCACACCCGTCGCGGTGAAATCGGCTGAGCTCAACCGGATGCCGAAGGGCCAGTCCATGGGTATCCCCGGCGCACCGTACGCCACCCCGGTGGGAGCGCCCGAGTCCATGTGGACACTGTGCGACACCGTGGCCAAGCCGGACAGCGCGGTCCCGACCGTCGAGACGTCGGTGATCATCCGCCGCCTCGCCGTCGACTCCACGGTCGGTCCGATGCAGCCCGACCAGGGGATGCTGGTGTCGCACCAGGGCGACACCTGGCTGGTCACGAGGGACGGCCGCCATTCGATCGATCTTGCCGACCGGGCCGTCACCTCTGCGGTGGGGATCCCCGTCACCGCACGGGCGACGCCGGTCTCGGAGGGACTGTTCAACGCGCTGCCCAACGCCGGGCCGTGGCAGCTGTCCCAGATCGCCCGCGCGGGTGAGCCGAATTCCGTCGGCCTGCCGCCGAATCTGGTGATCGGTGCGGTGGTCCAAACCATGACCGAGTCGGGTGAGCGGTACTTCGTGGTCCTCGCCGACGGCGTGGCGCGGGTCAACGCCACCACCGCCGCCGCGTTGCGCGCCACCAACTCCTACGGGCTCATCTCGCCGCCGTCGGTGGAATCCAGCGTGGTGGCCAAGATCGCCGAACAGGTGTACGTGTCGCCGCTGCCGGATACGCCGCTGACCATGTTGCTGCGGGAGGACGCGCCTGCGCTGTGTTGGTCCTGGCAGCGCGAGCCGGGCGAGCAGTCCCCGAAGTCCACGGTGATCGCCAGCCGTAAGTTGCCGCTGCCGTCGTCGGCGCTGGGTACCGGCATCCGTCAGATCGGCGGCGACTCAACGGTGTACATCGAGAGCGGCCAGTTCATCCGACTGCAGTCGCCGGACCCCCGATATGGGGAGAGTCTCTACTACATCGATCCGCAGGGCGTGCGTTACGGGGTGCCCGACGAGCAGACGGGCGCCAACCTCGGTCTCGCCGGACCGATCACCGCACCGTGGCAGGTGGTGGGCCTGCTCGTCGACGGTCCGGTGCTGTCCAAACCGGCCGCCCTGCTCGAACACGACACGCTGCCACCGGATCCCAACCCACGCAAGGTGAATGACGACGGCACCGCGCAACCGGCCAGTGCCGCCGGAGGCGGCTCATGACGACGAAGAAGTTCACCCCGATCGTCAAGCGGGGACCACGCCTGACGCCCGGTGAGATCACCGTCACCCCGCCCGACGACTTGGGCGTGGAGATTCCACCCTCGGGCATCCAGCGGGCGCTGCCGTGGGTGATGGGCGGCTGCATGCTGGGGATGATCGCGATCATGATCTTCACCGGCGTTCGCCAACTGTCGCCGTACATGCTGATGATGCCGCTGATGATGGTCATGGCCACCGTCGGATTCATGGCGGGCGGCGGATCCGGCGCCAAACGGGTGCCCGAGATCAACGCCGACCGCAAGGAATACCTGCGGTACCTGTCCGGTCTGCGCACCCGGGTGACGTCGTCAGCGGCGGCGCAGGTGGCGTTCTTCAATTACCACGCACCGCATCCCGACGATCTGCTGTCCGTCATCGGGACGAACCGGCAGTGGTCACGACCTGCCAACGCCGACTTCTACGCCGCGACGCGGATCGGCCTCGGCGCCGAACCGGCCGTCGACCGTCTGCTCAAGCCCTCGGTCGGCGGCGAACTCGCCGGGCCGCAGGCCGCACCGCAACCTCATCTTGAGCCGGTCAGCCACATGTGGGTGACGAAGTTCCTGCGCACCCACGGGCTCATCCACGACTGCCCGAAACTGGTTCAGCTGCGGACCTTCCCGACCATCGCCATCGGCGGTGACCCGGCCGGCGCGGCGGCCCTGCTGACGGCGATGATCTGTCACCTTGCGGTGTTCCATCCGCCGGACCTGCTGCAGCTTCGGGTGCTCACCGACAACCCCGAGGATCCGGATTGGGCGTGGCTGAAATGGCTTCCCCACGTTCAGCATCAGACCGACACCGACGCGGCGGGCGCGACCCGGCTGGTGTTCACCCGGCCCGATGGGTTGAGCGACCTCACCGCACGCGGGCCGCACACCGCCGACGCGATCCCGAGCGGACCCTACGTCGTGGTGGTGGACCTGACCGGCGGCCGCGCCGGGTTCCCGTTGGACGGGCGCGCCGGGGTCACCGTCATCACGCTGGGCAACCATCGCGGCTCGGCCTACCGGATCCGCGTCGCCGAGAACGGCACCGCCGATGACCGACTGCCCAACTCCAGCTTCCGCCTGGTGAGCACCACCAGCGACCGGATGACGGCGCAACAGGCGGCTAGGGTGGCGAGAAAGCTTGCCGGATGGTCGATCACGGGGACGATCATCGACAAGAACGTGCGGGTGCAGAAGAAGGTCGCCACCGAATGGCACCAGCTCGTGGGCGCGCAAACCGTCGAGGAAGTCACCCCGGCGCGGTGGCGGATGTTCACCGACACCGACCGCGACCGGCTGCGGATCCCGTTCGGCCATGAACTCAAGACCGGCGAGATCATGTACCTCGACATCAAGGAGGGTGCGGAGTTCGGCGCCGGTCCGCACGGGATGCTGATCGGCACGACGGGTTCGGGCAAGTCGGAGTTCCTGCGCACGCTGATCCTGTCGCTGGCCGCCACCCACCACCCCGATCAGGTCAACCTCCTGCTGACGGACTTCAAGGGCGGGTCCACATTTCTGGGTATGGAGAAGCTGCCGCATACCGCGGCGGTGGTGACCAACATGGAAGAGGAAGCCGAACTGGTCAGCCGGATGGCTGAGGTGCTCTCCGGCGAGCTGGACCGCCGTCAGTCGATCCTGCGCCAGGCGGGTATCCAGGTCGGTGCGGCGGGCGCGTTGTCCGGCGTCGCCGAGTACGAGAAGCATCGTGAGCGCGGGGCCGATTTGCCACCGCTGCCAACGCTTTTCGTGGTCGTCGACGAGTTCGCCGAACTGCTGCAGAACCACCCGGACTTCATTGCGCTGTTCGACCGGATCTGCCGGGTCGGCCGGTCGCTGCGCGTGCATCTGCTGCTGGCCACCCAGTCCCTGAACACCGGCGGCGTGCGCATCGACAAACTGGAGCCGAACTTGACGTACCGCATCGCCCTTCGCACCACCAGCTCGGCCGAGTCCAAGGCGGTGATCGGAACTCCCGAGGCGCAGTACATCACCAACAAGGAAAGCGGCGTCGGGTTCCTTCGGGTGGGTATGGAAGACCCGGTGAAGTTCCACAGCGTCTACACCGGTGTCAACTATGTGCCCTCGACGCCGGCCGCCGACGACGGCGAGGCGAAGCCGCGGACGCACGTCCAGAGCGGCGTGCGTATTCACCGGTTCACGGCGGCGCCGATCCTGGATGCGACGGTGACGGCATGAGCGCGCCGACCGAACAGCGGGTGCTGCGAGAGGTGGTGCTCAACCAGCTGACCACCGGTGACATCCGGGCCTATCGAATGTGGTTGCCGCCGTTGACCGCTCCGACACCGGTCAATGAGCTGGTCGAGAGGGACCAGTTGCGTGCACCGTTGCGTTTCGGGCTGGGCATCATGGACGAGCCCCGCAGGCACCGCCAGGAGGTGTGGGGCATCGACGTGTCGGCCGCGGGCGGAAACATCGCGGTCGGTGGTGCCCCGCAGACCGGGAAGTCGACGTTCCTGCAGACGCTGATCCTGTCGGCGGCCGCGACACACACCCCACGCCAGGTGCAGTTCTACTGCGTGGATCTCGGCGGCGGCGGACTGATGTATCTCGAGGATCTGCCGCATGTCGGTGGAGTGGCGACCCGGTCGGAGCCCGACCGCGTCAACCGCGTCGTGGCGGAGGTGAAAGCCGTTCTGCGCCAGCGTGAAGCTGCGTTCAAGCAGCATCGGGTCGGTTCGATAGCGGACTACCGCCAGATGCGCAACGACCCGAACGACCCGGCGGCCGCCGACCCGTTCGGCGACGTGTTCCTGGTGATCGACGGCTGGCCGGCGTTCGTCGCCGAGTTCCCCGATCTGGAGCCCGTCGTCCAGGATCTGGCTGGGCAGGGGCTGGCCTTCGGTGTGCACACGGTGATCTCGACGCCGCGGTGGACGGAGCTCAAGTCGCGCGTACGCGACTATCTGGGGACCAAGGTCGAATTCCGCCTCGGCGACGTCAACGAGACCCAGATCGACCGGATCACCCGCGAGATCCCGGCGAACCGCCCCGGACGAGGCATCTCGCTGGAGAAGCACCACCTGATGATCGGCGTGCCCAGGCTGGATGGCGTGCACAGCGCCGACAACCTGGTTCCCGCGATGTCGGCTGCGGTACACCACATTGCGGCCCGCCACAGCGACCAGGCGCCGCGGGTGCGGGTGCTGCCGGAACGGATCCATCTGCGTGAGCTCGATCCCAGCCCGCCGGGGCCAGACGCCGATTACCGCATGCGGTGGACGGTGCCGCTTGGTGTGCGTGAATCCGATCTGACGGTGGCCTACAACCCCATGCACAGGACGCCGCACCTGCTGATCTTCGGCGCCCCGAAGTCGGGCAAGACCCGTATCGCACACGCTGTGGCACAGGCGATCTGCTCACGTAACAGCCCGTCTCAGGTGCGGTTCATGCTCGCCGACTACCGCTCGGCTCTCTTGGACGCGGTGCCCGAAAGCCATCTGCTCGACGCCGGAGCCGTCAACCGCAATCACGCTGCCCTGGAGGCGTCCATCAAGGCGCTTGCCACCAACCTGCAGAAGCGGTTGCCGCCTCCGGACCTGACCACCGCCCAGCTGCGGGCCAGGTCGTGGTGGAGCGGGCCCGACGTCGTCCTGCTCGTCGACGACTGGCACATGATCGTCGCCGCGTCGGGAATGGTGCCGCCGATGGCGCCGCTGGCTCCGTTGCTCCCCGCGGCTGCGGACATCGGCCTGCACATCGTGGTGACCTGCCAGATGAGTCAGGCCCACCGCGCCACGATGGACAAGTTCGTCGGCGCGGCGTACGGGGCCGGGACGCCGACGCTGTTCCTGTCCGGGGAGAAGACCGAGTTCCCCTCCAGCGAGATCAAGCTCCGTAAGCGTCCCCCGGGCCAGGCCTTCCTGGTCTCCCCGGACGGCAAAGAGGTCATCCAGGCGGCGTATGTCGACCCCCCTGACGATCAGCTGGACGAACAAGTGTTAGGAGCATCACCCGCGGGCAGCTAGTATCTACTGAGGAGTACAGCAACGCTGATTGATGAGCGCTAGCAAACTACCTGGGGGAGTGACGCACGAACGCCGGCCGTGGCGGCCAAGGGCTTCGTGCGCCCTAGATCAGCCACATCGAAATCGAGAAAGGTAGTGCAGATGGAACCGATGACGCACAACCCCGGAGCCGCAGGAATCGGCGCCCAGGTCGTCGCCAACGCCGCCCGCGGGATGGTCGGGGGCGACGCCGCTTCCGCGGCGGTGACCGCGCTGGCGCCCGCCGGTGCTGACGAGGTGTCGGTGCAGGCGGCACTCGGCTTTGCCAGCGAGGGTGTCGAGGCAGTGGCCGTGAACACGTTCGCTCAGGAGGAACTCACCCGAGCTGGTGCGACATACGTCGAGATCGCCGGAATCTACGAGGCCGTGGACGCCGCGAACGCCGGCACCCTGTAGCCAACCGAGCCGACCCCACCACACCAATGCCACCACTGGTACCCATCACCTTTCCGACCTGGCACGGGATGCCGCCGGAACTCAACACCGCACGGCTGATGGCCGGCGCGGGTGTTGCGCCGATGATGCAGGCGGCCGTGGGGTGGGAGACGTTCGCACTGCTGCTGGAAACCCAGGCCGACGAACTGGCCGCCAGCCTGGCGGCGCTGACGTCGGTGTGGACAGGCACAGCGAGCGAGCGGGCCGTCTCAGCAACCATGCCGATGGTGATATGGCTACGCACCGTATCGGCGCAGGCAATGAAGCGGTCGATGCAGGCTGTCGCGCAGGCCAACTCGTACTCCCTGGCGATGGCAACGACGCCACCGCTGCCGGAGATCGAGCAGAACCACATCACGCACGGTGTCCTGGAGGCGACCAACTTCTTCGGCGTCAACACGGTTCCGATTGGCGTCAACGAGATGGACTACTTCGTGCGGATGTGGAATCAGGCCGCCGGCGCCATGGACGCTTATCAGGCCGAGACCACCCTGAACACCTTGTTCGAGCCCATCGTGCCGATGAAGCCGATTGTGATCCCGGGCGTGGGGGAGGGTGCGGCGGCCGCGGCGTTGGGACAGGCCGGGGCGCGGGCGCCGGGCGCGGCAGTGCGCAATGCGGCGATCGCGCACGTCAGTTCCCAGGCGAAGCTGGAGTCGGTCGGGCTGAACGCCGGGCGGGCCACCGCCCAGGGGAACATGGTCGCGCAACGGGCCGAGGGGCAGGTGAGGAAGGCCGAGAACCTCGCTGAACAAGCCCAACCGCAGAACCAGATGGCTCAGCAGGGTGTGCAGATGGCCACGCAGATGGCGTCGCAGCTCGGATCCACGCTGGGACAGCTGCCCCAGCAGGCCGGTCAGATGTTGATGCAGCCGATGCAGCAGCTCACCCAGCCACTGCAGCAGGTGTCGTCGCTGTTCGGCCAGATGGGCGGTCTGGACGGCGCGGACAAGGGTGGTGCGCAGATGGGCCTGATCGGCGCCAGTCCTCTGTCCAACCATCCGGCGCTCGGCGGCTCGGGCGCGAGTGCCGGCGCAGGGCTGGTGCGCGCCGCTTCGCTGCCCGGTGCCGGTGGTTCCTCACCACGAACGCCGTTGATGACCAACCTCATTGGCGGCGGCGAACCGACGGTGGCACCGGTGGCAGTCGCCGCGGGGGCGGCGGCGGGCGCTGCGGCGGCGGGGTTGGCACCCGTCGGAGGCGGTGCCGGTGGGATGGGCCCGATGGGAATGATGGGCCAGCGGGGGAAGGGCGGTGGCAACAGGCCGGGGTTGTTGGCCCCGGCCCCGCTCGATCACGACCTGGGCGAAGACGACGACGACTGGTAAGTCGCCAGGTCATCACAGACTTTCCGGTCCGGGGGGCCGGGGGGACTCGCCATGCAGTGGTGAGGACACAGGAAGAGAAGGAACAGATCCAGAATGGCAATGAATACCGATATTGCTGTCCTCGCCAAGGAGGCCAGCAACTTCGAGCGAATCTCGGGCGAGCTCCAGGCGGTCAAGGCTCAGGTCGAGTCGACGGCAGGCAGCCTCGTTCCGCAGTGGCGGGGCCTCGCGGGCGAGGCCGCTCAGGCGGCGCTGATGCGTTACCAGGAGGCTGCCCTGGCGCAGGTCCAGGCGCTCAACGACATTTCGGCCAACATCCACACCTCGGGCACCCAGTACGGCTCGACCGATGAGGATCAGCAATCCACGCTGACCTCGGCGATGCACCTCTGACCACAAGACAACGGAAACGGAGTTAGGACATGACTGAACAGGTTTGGAATTTCGCGGGTATCGAGGGCGGTGCCGGTGAGATCCAGGGCGCCGTCGGGACCACCGCCGGACTGCTCGACGAGGGCAAGGCCTCACTGGGCGCGCTCGCCGCGGTGTGGGGTGGCACGGGCTCGGAGGCCTACCAGGCGGTGCAGATGCGCTGGGACAACACCTCGGCGGAATTGAATGCGGCACTGCAGAATCTGGCGCAGACGATCAGCGAAGCCAGTGCCACGATGGCACAGACAGAAGCCGGCGTTACCGGGATGTTCGCCTGACACGAGCGGGCACGAAGGTGGACGGGCACACCGTGATCCGCGGATCCGTCCACCTCGCGCACGTCGTGAACCAACTTTTGAGAGGTACCGATGTCGGCCGACTATGACCGGCTTTTCCACTCCTCCGGCGATGCTGTGCAGTCGGCCGATGAGGAGTCTACGGACGCTGAACGCGACATGGTTCTGTCCGCATCCGTCCCGGCCGGTGGGCCCTCGGGGGGTGAGGTGGCCCCGCCACCCATGCCACCCATGCCGGCCGCCCCGACCAGCAGGATTCAGCATGCGACAGCACCGGTTCGGCGGACGTCGGAGGGCACCAGCCGGATCCCTGCCTCGCCCACCCCGACGCCGCAGCGACCGGTCAACGGGATGATGCGCGTGCCCCGGGCGGCCGTGCCCCATGGTGCGCGCTACGAGCAGCCACGGTCCGCACCTGCGCCGATGCCGCGTCAGGCGCCCGCGCCCGCCCCTACCCAGCACTTCGCCGAGCCCGCAGCCGAAATGGCCGGCGACGGGGGACCTGGGCAGATGGTCCACCCGTCGGCGCCCACCTCGGCGGCGGCCATGGGCAATCACCGGGCGATCGACGCGCTGTCGCACGTCGGCGTGAAGTCGGCGGTGAAGATGCCCTCGCAGCGGGGCTGGCGCCACGTCCTGTATCTGCTGACGCGGATCAACCTGGGCCTGTCGCCCGACGAGCTCTACGAGATCGACCTGCATGCGCGCATCCGGCGAAATGCCCGCGATTCCTATCAGATCGGCGTGTTCGGGCTCAAGGGCGGTGTCGGTAAGACAGCGGTGACCGTGGCGTTGGGATCGGCGATGAGCCGGGTGCGGGGCGACCGAATCCTGGCCGTGGACGCCGATCCGGATGCGGGGAACCTCGCCGATCGCGCCGGACGGCAATCGGCCGCGACCATCGCCGACCTGCTCTCGGACCACGATCTTTCCCGCTACAACGACATTCGTGCCTACACCAGCATGAACGGAGCCAACCTCGAGGTGCTCTCGTCGGAGGAGTACAGCGGGGCACGCCGTGAGTTCAACGACGACGACTGGACGGACGCGACCAATATCGTGTCGCGCTACTACAACCTGGTGCTGGCCGACTGCGGCGCGGGACTGTTCCAGCCCGCGGCGCGAGGTGTGTTGTCGACGGTGGCGGGACTGGTGATCGTCGCCAGTGCGTCAATCGACGGAGCGCGGCAGGCCGCCGTCACGATGGACTGGCTGCGCCAGAACGGGTACCAGGACCTGCTCGCCCGGTCCTGCGTGGTGATCAACCACGTCGTGCCCGGCAAGCCGAACGTCGACGTGGCAGATCTGGTGCAGCAGTTCGAACGTCACGTGCCCGCGGGCCGAGTCATCGTCCTGCCGTGGGATAAGCACATCGCCGCCGGCACCGAGATCCAGTTGGAACTGCTCGGCAAGACGTTCCGGCGACGCATCGTCGAACTGGCGGCCGCGTTGTCTGACGACTTCGACAGGCTCGAACGTCGTTGACCGCCGTCGTCGCCCCATCAAGCACGTCGAGCGTCGCACCCGGCAGGCCCTCGACCACCCGGGTGACCGTCCTGACCGGTCGGCGCATGACCGACCTTGTACTGCCTGCATCGTCGCCGATTGAAACCTACATCGACGACACGGTGTCGATGCTGGCAGAGCTGCTCGACGACACGCCCAAGGATGTGCTGGCCGGCTTTGACTTTGGTGCGCAGGGTGTTTGGGCATTCGCACGGCCCGGCGCCCCGCCGATCAAACTCAGCGAGTCCCTCGACGCCGCCGGTGTCGTCGACGGGACGCTGCTGACGTTGGTGTCGGTGAGCCGCACCGAACGGTACCGGCCGTTGGTCGAGGACGTGATCGACGCAATCGCGGTCCTCGACGAGTCGCCCGAGTTCGATCGGACGGCGCTGAACCGGTTTGTGGGCGTGGCCATTCCGGTTGTCGCTGTGGCGATCACCGCACTGGCACTGGTGTCATGGTCGGACACCGGCCGAAGCCTCTGGTGGACTTTGGCGCTGGCGGTGTTCGGTCTGGGACTTCTGGGCGGGAGCATGCTCGCGCTCAACCGGTACGCGAGCCCGGGCATGTCCGAGAGCCTCCTGGTCGCAGCGCTGCCCGTGCTGGCGGGTGCGGCGGCGCTCGCCGTTCCGCTGCCCGATGGGATTGACGCGCTGGGGGCACCGCAGATCGCCGGTGCCGGTGCGGTGGTGCTGCTGTTGAGTCTGGCCACGCGCGGCGGGCCACGCGGGCGTGCTGAGATCGCGGCGTTCATCGCAGTGACGGCCACGGCGGTGACCGCGGCCGCGATCGCCTTGGGCTACGGCTGGGGCTATTGGGTACCCGCCGGTGCGGTGGCGTTCGGCCTGATCGTGGTGACAAACGCCGCCAAGCTGACGGTGGCGGTGGCACGGATTGCACTGCCGCCCATCCCCGCGCCCGGCGAGTCGGTGGCCAACGACGAACTGCTGGACCCGATCACGGGCCCCGACACCGGCGACGAGGAATCACCGACGTGGCAGGCGATCATCGCGTCCGTGCCCGATTCGGCCGCACGCCTGCATGAACGCAGCCTCCTGGCGAAGAAGCTCTTGATCGGATTTCTCACCGCCGGTGCACTGGTGCTGGCGGTCGGGGCGATGTCCGTGGTGGTGCAGGGGCACTTCTTCGTGCACAGCCTCATCGTGGCCGGTCTGGTGACGGCGGTCTGCGGCTTCCGGTCACGTCTGTACGCCGAACGATGGTGCGCCTGGGCTCTGTTGGGGGCGGCGGTGGCAATTCCCACCGGCGTCGCGGCGAGGCTGGTGCTGTGGCATCCGGGGCAGGCCTGGCTGGTGCTGGCTCTCTACGCGGGGTTGGCGGCGGTCGCGCTCATCGTCATCGGCGCGACGGACGGTGTGCGCCGGGTGTCGCCGGTGACCAAACGTATCCTCGAACTGCTCGACGGTGCGACCATCGCAGCGGTGATTCCGTTGCTGCTGTGGATCGCCAGCGTGTACGACGTCCTGCGGAACCTGCGCTTCTAGGGGGCGATATGACGATGCAACCGCTCGGGGTGGACCCGCCCCTCCTGATGGGGCACGGTGCGGAGATGGAGAGCTCGGCTGAGCAGATCCCCGATGCACCTGAGCCATTCGCTCCCACCGTCGGCAATGACGAGTTGTCGACCGTGATCGGCCGGGAGATCCCGAAGGCCGAGGCGCCGATCCTCGACGGGTTGCCGCCGCTGAAGCTGGACGCAAAGCAGACCGCGGCGAACATCCAGGCCGCCGCGGAGCGGTATTCCTCGACGGATCAACGTCTTTCGGAGGAGTACGAACGGCTCCGATTCGAAATTGGGCAGAACGCGGGCGGCGTTGATGGTGTACGCGTACCGGGGGCGGGCGATCCGTTGGGAGGTGTCGGTGCGTTGGGCGGCGGTTCGGGTTCTGCGGCCGGCGGTGACGGCCCGATGGGCCAGTTTGGCCAGATGATGGGAATGCCGATGCAGATGGCCGGGCAGGCGGTGCAGGCGCCGATGCAGATGATGGGCATGGCCTCCTCCGTTCCGCAGGGGGCGATGCAGGGTGTGCAGAGCGCTCTGCAACAGGTCGGGCAGCTGGGTGGCGGACTCGGCTCGGGCCGGGACGGTGTGACGGGAGTTGAGAATTCTTTGGCCACACAGGCGCTCGATGCCACGGAACGCGACGATCAAGGGGACTCACCGGACCGTGCGCAGCCCGGGCGGCAGGGGGCCGAGGCAATTCCGCATACCTACGCCGGGGACCCGCCCACGGCGGCGCCGCCGGAGCCGCGGGCTGTGCCGGGGGAGCCGCGGGCTGTGCCGGGGGAGCCGTCTGGCGATGACGAGAGGACCAGCCTGTGAGCGACTTGAAGGTTGACCCCCAGGTGCTGCGCAGCGTCGGAACGGTTTTCGAGCAGGCAGGCAGTGACATCGCGGGGATAGGGGCCGACGCGCCTCTGGGGGAGGCCGCCGCCGCGGTGCCGCAGCTGAAAACCGCCGATGCATGCCGCAAGGCGGAGGCAGACGTCGCCGCGCAGACGGCGGCCGCGGCCGAAGCGGCGCGTGGATACGGCGAGAAGCTGGAAGCTGCCGCGCGGTGGTATGAGATGCGAGATGCAGCCGCTGCCAACGCGATCAAGAAGATCACGACGGGGATGGGTTAGCGGTTTCTCGGTCGCCGCCCGTGACCGTCGAGCTTCTTCGCGGACGCCCTGTTGAGCATGCGGTGTCAGTCGGTATCAGTCCGGCGGTCAAATGGTCACTGGATCGGATGGCTTCGTTACCCCGCTAACCTGCCCTTGAGCTCAAGGTGGAAGCTTGGAATCCCTGATCCGGCGAAGATAGGGCAGTGAACCGGCGGTCAGTAATCCCAGACGGTCGGTACGCATCGAAAAGCGTCGCCGACGACAGCCACCCGGGAGACCGACGGGAACGGCAGATGAGTGGCGACCAGCGACTCGCCGGTCGCTGCCAGCTCCCGCAAAAGCCGCACCCGGACGCGGGCCGCCTCCTCGGGATCGTGTTCGAATCCGTTGTGCCACTCGGGGTTGTCGAACCCGGGCGCAAACACGGCATCGCCGGCGAACGTCAACCGATCGCCGCCCGACGCCAGACGGACGATGCTGTGCCCGGGGGTATGGCCACCAGTGCGGGAGACGAGTACTCCCGGTGCCACCTCGTACTCCGACTCGAACGTCCGCAGCTGGCCGCGGTACTCGTCCAGGAACTGCGAGGCGACCCTTTGAAGCACGTCCGGTATCGGCTGCGGCATGCAGGTGCGCGAGAAATCGGGCGACTCCCAGAACTGGGCTTCGGCGGCCGCGGCGTGGATCTGCAGATCCGGGCGTAGGCGGGCCTTCAGCCCGTCGGTGAGCAGTCCGCCTACATGGTCCATGTGCATGTGGGTGAGCACCACGTCGGTCACAGACGCGAGGTCGACGCCGGCGGCCTCCAGCCGCTGGACCGTCTGCCCGGCCCGCGGGAAGTCCGGGAACTCCAGCCCCAGCCCGGCATCGACAAGAATGGTCCGGTCGCCGCTACGCACCACCACCACGTTCAGCGGCCAGTCGACTACGTCAGGCGGCAGGAACATGTCGTCCAGCCAGCCCGCCAGGTCGGCCGAGTCAGCGTTGGTGGCCAACGTCGATGCTGTGATCGGTAGCACGCCATCGCTGATCACCAAAACGTCGATGTTGCCGACCTGCACCGCGTAGCGCGACGGAACCAACTCGTTAGATTCCGGCCTACCGAGCCGTGAGATGTTGTCCAAACTCATTCTTCTTCGTCTCCTTCTGGGCGCCTTAGCCGGCGCGGCTTGCGGACCTGTCGTGGTCGATGCAGCTGCGTCGACACCAATCAAGACCGAGTCGCACCAGAAGGTGTGACACCCGCGAAATGCGGGCCAACGTCCTGGAGGTACCCGCAGGTACGGTCATGTCC
This sequence comes from Mycobacterium sp., assembly GCF_044223235.1. Classification (GTDB taxonomy): domain Bacteria; phylum Actinomycetota; class Actinomycetes; order Mycobacteriales; family Mycobacteriaceae; genus Mycobacterium. Next base: position 9,263 of record NZ_JBGAME010000032.1, on the reverse strand, counting down.
AGACTGCGCGGCGGCGCAATCGGCTTCGCCTGCGCCTCGCTGCTCTGGCCTCGCGCGAAAGAGCCGATTTCAGAAGGCAATTGCGCCCCGCGGCCGAACATCGTGATCGGTCAGCGCGTGTTCCAGTGTGCCAGCTTGTCAGGATTTACCACGATCCACACATCGTGTACGTAGCCGCCGCCGAAATCGAGTGCCAGCACTGCGACGACCCGGTGCGCTCTGCGCACCACGACGCCTGGCGATCCGTTGACGTGTCCGACCGCCATATCGATGCCACCCTGGTTACCCAGTAACGAAGTGAGGAACGAACCTACGTCTTCGCGTCCGGTGATTGCGGTCGGGCCGATCCGCACGTGCCCTCCGCCGTCCACCCTGACCGAGACTTTTTCTGCAAGAACCATATCGAGCATGAGACCGGACGATAAGCGGCACGCAGTTGCGAAGGCCTCGGCAGCCAGCTCCGACCCGTCGAGGTAGATCAGTCCGCCACGGTGCCGCATGCTTCGTCGATGGGCGAGCCCAACTCCCGGCCCTTCACCGCAGCTGCTGTAGGCGGTTGCGTCCGCCGTTGCCGCCGGTGTCACGAGCTGATCTCTGGTTCGGAGAGGCAGCGAACCAGAGTTGATCTCGGCACACAGTGCCTCGACGACGGAGTCCAACCACGCACGCGGCATTCCCAGCGCTTGCCGCTCGTCCTCGACAAGTTGGAACCAACGTTGATAGGCCGTTTGTACGACGCGGCGAGCAAGATGCCCCGAAGCCAACCAGCCGTCGGCGAGGGCAAGGAGAGCGGCGCGCTCATCAAGGAGATCAACGAGCGGTGCACATGGCGAGTGTGGACTCGTCATGGTTGCCGAGAGGTCGGTGCGACGCTCGCAAGACCGCGGTTCCATCCGAGCCCGGGCATGCACGCCCCCTTCGACGAAATGAACAACGCAATGGATATGACCACGCCGCTGTCGTACTTGTTACACGCAGAGCTTGCGTGACAAGAGTGTGGGGTCGATACCGGCGCCGGCCGTGTTTGTGCGGCCGTGTCGTCACGACGGGTGGCCCTGTTCGGTCTACGTAGCGAGCACCTCGATCATCGGGTGCGACGATGAAGAAGGTGGAGCATGCGAAAAACGATCGTGTCCGTGGCGACGACGATTGCACTTCTGGCGGCTGCCAGTGGTGCTGTCATAGCGGTCCTGCTCCCGTCGAGCGCGGACGAAGTGAACACGACCCCCCGCCATGGAACAGAATCCTGTGCGGTCGCCGGCGTGATGCCCGAACTTGCCGGTCTGAGGTCGATTCCCGCCGACCGACCGGCGACAAATTCAATCGACCACATCCGATGTGGTTAGCTCGGCGAGTGGCTGACCCCGACTTCACGTCCGCCGAATCGGACGACGCGGTCTTCCTGCGCCTCCGGCCAAAGCTCTTTGGTGTCGCCTACCGCATGCTCGGCAGTGTTGGCGACGCCGATGACATCGTCCAGGAGGCGTGGATCCGATGGCAGTCCGCCGATCGCGACACCGTGGCCGATCCCACCGCATATCTGGTGACCATAACCACGAGGTTGTGCATCAACGAACTGAAGTCGGCGCGCGTTCGACGCGAGACATACATCGGACCGTGGCTTCCCGAACCGGTCGATACCAGCTCCGATCCGGCGCTGGGTGCAGAGCGTGCAGAGGCGCTGCACATTGCGACGCTGATGCTGCTGGAGAAGCTGACCGGCGCCGAGCGCGCCTCGTACATCTTGCGGGAAGCGTTTGACTACCCCTATTCGCTTATCGCCCAGGTTATCCAGGTCAGCGAAGCCAATGCTCGACAGCTGGTGAGTCGGGCTCGCAAGCACCTGGCGGCCGACCGACAAGAGCCGGTCGATGCGACCGCCCACCGACGCTTGCTCGAAAGATTCGTCACCGCGGCTCGCACCGGTGGGATGGGCGACCTGGAGGCTCTGCTGGCCCGAGACGTCATCAGCCATACCGACGGCAATGGCGTACGGAACGCCTCCCGAGTCCTGGTCGAGGGCCGAACAACGGTTGCTCGCTTCATTTTGTCGTTCCAGCGCAAGTTCTGGCAGGACACACACCTCGTGTGGCAGACCGCAAATGATCGCCCGTCGGTCCTGGTCGTGCACGGCCGGACGGTGCGGGCGTTCCTCACCGTCGAAGCATCGTCGGATGGAATCGATCACGTGCTTTGGGTGATGGCCCCAGAGAAGCTCGCCGCCGTTGCCGCAGCGGCTGGCCTGAATTCCTGACGGTCTCCGGTCGGACGTGGTGTCAGCCCGCTGGGACGCCGAACCGTCCCCACCACGTGTGCACCGCACAGCTGGGTGGGGACGGTTGAACGCTGCTTACCCGGCGGACTCTGACTGCTGACGACGCCACTCCTGCAACGTCGTGCCGAACAGCGTGGCGCCCTGACCCGGGCACAGCGTGTCCTCGCGGAGTTTGGCGCCCCAGTACAGCGCATTCGGATCCTCGACGACCTCGCGCGGATCATCCAGCGTCGCCAGCGTCGCCCGTACCAACTCGTCCATCCGGAACTTCTCCGGACCGCCGATTTCCTCGATACCGTTGACCGGCACGCCGATCGCCGCGTGCGCGACGGCCTTCGCGACATCGGCCGTTGCGATCGGCTGCATGTTCGCCGGAGGAACACGCACGGTGTCATCCTCTGTCGCTGCATCGAAGATGTCCCTCAGGAAATCGAAGAACTGGGTCGCATGAACGATGGTGTAGGGCACAGTTCCCTTACCAATGAGTCTCTCCTGCACTAGCTTTGCGCGGAAGTATCCGCTACCCACGGCGAGTTCCTCGGTACCCACGACCGACAGTGCGACGTGGTGTTGAACGCCGGCCGCCGCCTCGGCCGCCAGCAGCGTCTGCGTCGAGGTCTCGAAGAACGTTGTCGCGTAGGTCGCCTCAAAGGACGGTGAGTTCGACACGTCCACCACCACATGCGCTCCGCGGAGCACCTCGTCCACGCCTTCGCCGGTGAGCGTATTCACGCCGGTGCTCGGGGCCGCGGCGACAGGGTCGTGGCCGTGCTCGGACAACAGCCGAACGACTTGTGCTCCCACCCGTCCCGTTCCGCCTATGACGACTACCTTCATGATCCAGCCCTTCTCGTCGTGCCCTGCGGCTGGCAGTAGCCACACGGTCGAAACCACAGACCGAGTAACCCGCCGATTCGTGACAGGCCGCGGAGATCTGGTCTGGACGGAAAGGCGTGTGGTCGGTCGCGGTGTCACAACCTGCCGGCGTGCGTAGTCCTAGGTGGCAAGATGTCGGCCGGACGTGCAGCAGACGTCGGTTGGCGGTGAAGCCGATCTCGCGTAGTGCGGGCAGATTGGTCAGTCGTTTCCCGATCCCGAAATCGCGGGTGTTGTTGATGGTGGTCTCGGCCGGACTGCGAAATTAGCTGTATACATACCGTCTCTACGTGTGTTGTCACGGGATGCGCTGGTATCCGGTCTTCTGTCTGAAGCGATCTACACCTCGGAGGACCGGACTCATCATGTCGAATACCGCTCGCGACTCGCGCCCACCCAGCACCGCCTGGAAGACCGCCTTGACAGTCCTGCAGGAGGCGGTGCCACTTGTCATCCCCGTCGGCGGTCACGCGATGACTGTCGTCGTCGATTTCCCGCCTGGCGATCCGGGCACACCGCCGCACCGACACAGCGGCCCGGCGTTCGGCTACGTGGTGGAAGGCGAGATGCTGTTCGAACTGGAAGGCGAGCCCGCACGTGTAGTTCGCGCAGGCGAGGCGTTCTGGGAGCCCGGTGGTGACATCATTCACTACCAGGACGGCAACAATCGCGATGATTGCCCGCTTCGCTTCACCGTCACGATGTTCTGCGTGCCCGGCCAACCGATGCTGACGCTCGTTGAGGAGACCGAACTCGAAGCCCGCCGTGAACGACGAGCCGTCTCGAACGCCGACGCCAACAACCCCGAGAGCCACTGACCATGAACACCGACAGAGCGCCGAAGATACTGGTTCAGACCACGATCGCCAGCAGTGACGATGACTGGGACATCACGCGATTCACCCTGCTGACACACGAACTGCGATACGCCGGGTGCGACGTGACACCGCGCAACCGTAGCGAAGCTGGCAACGACCCAATCCTGAGCCGAATCGACGAACTCGATTTCGATCAATTGTGGCTCATGGCGGTAGACACCGGCGCGGGGCTCACCGATGACGAAGCTGCGGCCATCGGCCGGTTCCGTGCGCGTGGTGGCGGCGTGCTCACCGCCCGGGATCATCAAGACCTCGGCAGTTGCCTGTCGTGTCTTGGATCGCTGGGAGCGGTGAACCGTTTCCACGACCCCACAGTCGATCCGGCAACGATGCGAGACGATGTGGACTCACCCGCCATTTCCTGGCCGAACTTTCACTCCGGATCGAACGGCGACTATCAGCCCGTCATCGTCAATGGAAGCGTGCACGAACTTCTACGAACGACACGAACCGCGAGTGGCCGAATCGAGTGGTTTCCCGCGCACCCCCATGAAGGACTAGTGGTGACGCATGGGCCATTCTCGACGGTTGTGGCTCAGGGGCGCAGCAGAACCACGGGACGACTCTTCAACCTCGCCGTCGCCGTCGACGGGGAGACCACGCCAGACGGAGAGCCGCTGGGCAGAGCGGTCGCGCACTCCACCTTCCATCACTTCGCCGACTACAACTGGAATGTCCACCGTGGCGCCCCCACGTTCGTAACCGAACCACCCGGCAACGAGATCTCCCGCGATCCTTCGCGCCTAGAGACGTTCACGATCTACGTACGCAACGTGGTGCAATGGCTGCAACCAAGGGAGAACGGCATACGTGGGGTCGCGCGGTCCAACGCGCGTACGTCGGAGTCGCCGAGGCCCCGGCGGGTTGAGCGTTAGCGAAGCTTAAGCGGCGCAGCCGTCGGCGCGGGCGGCGTTGTGCAGCTTGGTTTTTCGTGGCCGGATAAGGCCGTTGTCAGAGTCGCGCCGGGTCGGAGCAGGTGGCCGTGAGCGTGGGTGATCAGCAACGCGTGCTGTAGGGGTAGCCCGGTGTCGTGACCGTCGAGCTTCTTCGCGACGCCCTGGTGAGCATGTGGTATCAATCCGGTATCATCCCCGTTCATGGCAATGACGCTGCGCACAAGTGAAGAGCAGACCGAAGCTCTGCGCCGACAGGCTGTCGCGGAGGGACGGTCGATGCAGGCTGTCGCGCTGTCGGCCATCGACGAGTACATCGCTCGACGGGCGCATTCGGCAAAGGTCTCTGCGGCGCTGCAGCGGGTCGTGCGCGAGGAGGCGGGAGTGCTGGAGCGTCTCAAGGACGCATGACTGAGTACCTCGACCACGACGACTTACTGGCGATCGCCCGAGTGGCGGTCGGGAAGGACGTCGCGGTCGCAGATTACGGCTTGCTTGCATCTGCACTGGCGCGGCCCCGGGCGTCGGTGCTCGGCCAGGATGCGTACCCCGATCTGCACACGAAGTCCGCTGCGCTGTTGCACTCCCTCGAACGAAACCATGCGCTGGTGGACGGCAACAAACGACTCGCGTGGACGGCATGCCTGACCTTCCTGGCGATCAACGGCGAATGGATCAGCGCCCCTGAGGACGATCGGTTCGACTTCGTGATCCGGGTCGCCACCGGTGAAATGCCGAATCTCGAAGAGATTGCCGAGCAACTACGCACGTGGAGCCACCACGAGGACTAGCTAGGTCCGTGCCGCGCTGGTGGAGTCAAACCCTAGCTTCGCTTGATGAGGGTGCTGCCAGCGCATCAGACATCAGCACGCTGAGGTGCTGCCAGTAGATCCAGTCGGCGATCGCTACTCGCTGATCGGCGGGATCAATGGCGGTGTGTGCACGGTGAAGGGCGAGTTCTTGGGCGTGCTCGGCATAGGCGACAAATGCCTGTAGGTGTGCTTCGCCGCGTTGGGTGCTGGTACTCATCAAGGGTTTTGCGACGTCGAACCACAGCATGTGCGTCTCGTCGGCCGGTGGACTGGCGTCTGTTCCGGCGGGAGGCAGTAGTTCATGCAGGTTCCGATCGTTGATCGCGGCCAATTGTGATGACGCCGACGGTGCGATGACCTCTAACCGGCTGCGTCCCTGCATCTTTCCCTCGGATGGGAGATCGTCAGGTTGCAGGATGACCTTTGGAGCGCCCGGATCGAAGTTCGCGAAGTTCTCTTCGGTCGCGATGACTGCGCGTAGCCGGGCGTCATGACGTTGCGCCCAGTCTTGCAACGCAAGAATCGGGTAGGTCGCCCATCGGGCCCGTTCGCCGAGTGGAATGGATTCGTCGGCGCTGACCATGCGGACCTGCTCGGGCAGTCGAACTCTGTCGGGGATGTAGGCGATGCCGTAGCTGTTGGCCACCAGGATGGTTCCGTCGGTGGTTAGCGCGGTCACCCAGAAGAAGCCGAAATCGACGTTTCCGACGTTCAGCGCCGCGGCTATCCGACGGGCCAGCGTGAGCGGGTCGGATCCCTTGTTCTGACGGCGTAGCGCTCCTGCGGTAGCGGCAGCTGCGATGGCGTCACGTTCGGCACGGGCGGCCGAGACTGGCACTGGAGCCGGCGCTGCGCTGCCGGCAGAGGCGGGTGCGACGCCCGGACCGGTGACGTTGGCGCTGGCCCCAGGTGGCGGCATTGGGGCTGCAGGCGAGGGTGTCGGCGGTGGGCCCAACGGCATTGGGGGAGCGGGGGCGGGCGCACTAGCGTTGGCCGGCGGTGCGACGGGAGCGGGTCCGGCGCTCGCTATGCCGCTTGGGCCAGAAGACATCGGCGTGTGCGCGGCGGGGGGTGGTGTGCTCGGTTCGACAGGGGCGGGCGACGGACCCGCGGGCTGGGCTGCCTGTGCCAGCGGTGCGTGAGTTGGTTGGATCGGAGGTTGTATTGGCTGCGCCGCCATGGCTTTGGATGCCTCGCCCATCGCCCGCTGCATGTCCGTCATCGGAGGTTGACTCGGGGAGGTCGATGGCGTGGTGGTCGTCGGCATACTCGTCGACGGTGAGGTCGCGCTCGACAGTGCGCTGGACGGCATGCCGGGCGTGCGACTGGATGACGGGGACAGTGAACCAGGACTTGCTGGCATTCCGGTGGCGGGTACGCCTGGTACGTCGGCAGACGGGGCTTCGGGCAAGAATGCGCCAGTATTGCGAGGCGCAGCCTGATCGAGTGGTGGCGGAGCAATGGTCGTGCCAGCGCTCGGGCTGTATAGAGGTTTGGCGTGCGCTGGGCTAGGCCTTTCGGGCTCGGGTGGCGCTTTGGTTCCTTGCGATGGCGCGACGGCAGGTTTCGGATCTTGGATTGGTGGCGAAGCGTGTCCACCTGTGCTGTCCGTGGTACCTGCTGACGGTGTTGTCTCAGGCCGAAACAGCTGTATCGGCGCGGGCGGCAATGGCGATGCACCAGCTTGGAAGTCTGCAGGGGTCGCACCATGTGGTGCGGCCGAAGGTAGCGGCATGTTCAACAGTGGGCGAAGTCCGTCTACAGGTGATTCGAATGCGTCGAATGTCGGCAATGCGTTTCTTGCGCTGGATACCGTGGCCTTGTTCAAATCGAATGCTTCTTTAACTAGCCGATCGATCGCATCCACGCGAATTTCACCGCGCAGGTTCCGAGACTCCAATTCAGCGAGCTGGCTCTCGTACTGAATTAACCGCGCGTTGATGATGGATTTTGTCGCGGCGACTTCGCTCTCGACCGTGATGTACCACCATATCGCCTTCACAAGCGCTATTTGAACGTCGAGCATCGTCGCGACCCGGCTTTCAACGGCGCTTCCCGCGGAACTCGCTCCGCTCCCAGACCACACTGGTCCGAAAATTTCGACGCGTTTCTCCAGCCAAGTCAGCATGACGGCGTTCAGCTGCTGCAGTCTGCGTGTGAGGTCAATCCACCGCGCCGCCAGCGCATCTTCATCAATATGAGGCCATCCACCGGGTTCTGTCATCGCCGTGACGTATTTTCCGGGCGCGCGTTCAATTCCCAACGGTTGCACCACCGACCAAGAAGTATCGCGTTGCTGTTGGCGAGGGCAATAGGGGACACTGTTCGCATCTGCTCACCCTATGCCGGCATTTCTGTTCGCCCGCACAAAGTGGAGTCTGAATCACGGTCGTCAGTGTTAGCGTGTCCATCAGCCTGTACGAGTTGCGTCGCATGCATCCTCAATTGAAAAAGTTAGGAGTGCAGCGGCTTCGGCAAGATAGTTATCTGCCGGTGTGTAACTATCCACAGCAGCTGAGTAGGCGAGCCAATATTGGCTGGCAAGGGCCGAGAAATCCTGCCACGTGGCATTGGCGCTGTGATCACCCAGATTGCGGATTGTTCCGGCGAACTGTTGCATAGTATGTGCGGCGGCTTGTGTAACCGCCCTTTCCGATGAGTTCCATGCTGCAGCAGGGATATTAGGGTCGATCCCACGCCAATCGGCGGTATCCGATCTAAACTGATCTACCGTATTTATCCAGTCGGCACAGACGGGATTCGCGGGCGGAACGAGGAAACGTTTGGGTGTCGAAGGATCGCCAATGGGCGCCCTTATGCTTGGGGACGCCGCCAGTCCGGCAAGGGGACCGCGTGATGCTGCGGATCCGTATGTAATTGATGCACAAATCGACACAATTGCCGACGAGGTCCCGTTCGCCACAAGCGCCAAGGCATTGTCAGGCGCTGAGTACGTCGGGATGGAGTCGGCGTATGCGCGCCAATACGCGATCGTTTGTTCGTATAGCTCGCGCATTGCGCGGTGCGGCGTCATCTTGACAAGAGCGATCGTCTGGTCAGCAGCCGTGCGCATGGCCTCTCCGACGGCTTCATGTTGTGCTCGCTGGTCAGGCGTCCACGCTGCGACGGGTATTGACGGGTCGCGGGTGTCCCAGCCGTTTCGTTCTTGATCGGCAAGCGTGCTTCCGATAGGCCGCCAAACATCGCACGTCGGATCTTCCGTAATGATTGACACCGGCCCCGTGTCATTCGCGCTGGCGATATCGCTCGCCGCAGCAGAAGTCGTCGGGCCGGCAATGGGCGGGTTGTCTTCATCACCGTCGCGGGTAAAGAGCAGTGTCACACCCACGGTGATGGCGATGACCAAAAGCAGTGCGACGCCGAGCAATAGCCATTTCAACCCGCTGCGACTCGGCGGGGGATCGCCGCCTGCAGGCGGCGCGGGAGACCCCTGCGACGGCGGTCCCCAAGGTGCTCCACCCGGTGGCGGGCCCCAAGGTGCTCCACCCGTTGGCGGTCCCCAGGGTGC
>NZ_JBGAME010000031.1:0-46094 GCF_044223235.1 Mycobacterium sp. | reverse complement strand
GGCGACAGCGCAACCGACGTCCCCGCCGCCGTCGAAGCCCTCTACGCGCGAGCGGATCCAGAACGATTGCGCCAGCTCGCCACCGAACAGCGCCGCTTGGCCTCCCTGCGCCGGGCAGCAGACTGGGCGGGGGTCGATCATGGATCCTGACGAACGTGACTCAGTCGCAACGCAGTTCGGCGTGTCCAACGAACAAGTTGAGCGCGACCACCTCATTTCCCACGTCCTCGCGTTCCTCAGCCGTGAGTTCAGCGACCGCCTCCACTTCATCGGCGGCACCGCCCTGGCCCGCACCCACCTCCCCGACGGACGGCTAAGTGAGGACATCGATCTCATCGCCATCGGCCGCCGCGCGGACGTGGCACGAGAACTCGACCGCGCACTTCCGCGCGCAGTAGCACGAAGCCACGGAAGGCTGGCCGTGGAACCCGCCCTGGGCGACGCCCGAGACACGATCCCTGTTCTCTTGCGGCCGGACGACGGACGCCCAGTCCGGCTCCAATTGCTATCGCCACACGACCGCGTCGTTTGGCCCACGGAGCGCCGCGAACTCGTTCAACGCTATGCGGATGCTCCTGCCGCTGAATTGCTCGTGCCCACACTCCCCGCCTTCGCTGCCTCAAAGACCGCGACGTGGACGGACCGGCACGCACCCCGCGACCTCTGGGATCTGTGGGCGCTGAACCGACTCGGCGCGATCGACGCGAACGCCGCCGCGCTGTTTCGGCGGTACGGACCCACCAACAGACCACCGGCCCTGTACATGTTTGACCGCGCCCCGACGGACGCTCAGTGGCAGGCGCAACTCGCTGGACAGACCCGCCTCACCGTTACGGCAGCCGAAGCGCTCTCCGCTCGTACGCGGGGCGTGGCGGCAGGCCGTACAACCTGCGAAGACCGTCATAAACGGTGAATAAACGTTGAGTTCAAGATTTTGATCTTGAAAAACACCGTCTGAAGTGGGGCGGGCGGGGCTCGAACCCGCGACCAATGGATTATGAGTCCACGGCTCTAACCGACTGAGCTACCGCCCCTCGATGCGATGATCGCGGCACTCATGCTCGCACATCGCGATCCGCCCGAGCATCCGCGGCACCCCACCTCCGGTACCGCCGTCATCGCCCATAGGCCACCACAATATGGCACCTCCCGCGCTGGGCTGTAATGACAGATATTGCACGGCGGCGCAGGCAGCGCGGAAACGGGCTACCCGCCCACTAGGCTGGCGCCCGTGATCCGTTTCCTGCTGCGCACCGCGATCTTCCTGGGGTCCTCAGCGATCGGCCTGCTTGTCGCGGCGTGGCTGGTACCCGGCTTCACCGTCAGGCCTGCGGGGTTCATCACCGCGGTCGTCATCTTCACCGTCGCACAGGCCATCCTGTCGCCCTTCTTCCTGAAGATGGCCAGCCGTTACGCATCGGCGTTCCTCGGCGGCGTCGGGCTGGTCTCGACGCTGGCCGCGCTGATCCTGGCCTCGATCTTCACCCGCGGACTGAGCATCACCGGCATCGGATCCTGGGTGGGCGCCACGGTGGTCGTGTGGCTCGTCACCGCGCTGGCCACGGTCCTGCTTCCGTTGGTGGTCTTCAAGAAGAAGGCCACCAACGCCTAGCCGACGCAGCGGGTTGCAGGTTCACCCGCGCCGATGAGCGAAGTCGGGGCGCCGGCGTAGATTGCCGTTGAGGCCTCGACGGAAATTGGTGCGCTGTGGTCACGGTCGCTGGGCATGCGGTGGTGTTGGGTGCGAGCATGGCCGGACTTCTCGCGGCGCAGGCGCTGTCGGGCTTCTACGAAACAGTGACGATTGTCGAACGCGACGCATTGCCCGCCGCACCTGCCAACCGCCGCGGAGTGCCCCAGGGCCGACAGGTCCATGTGTTGCTGCCGCGCGGCGCGCTGGCATTCGACGAGCTGCTTCCCGGGCTGCTCGAAGAGCTCGTCGGCGGTGGCGCCCCCTGCCTCGACGGCAGCGACATGACACTGCTCCACTACGATCTGGCGGGCCACCGGATGGTCAACACCGGTTCCGTCGAGTCGTTCTGCGCCTACCTCGCCACCAGGCCGTTCCTGGAGCATCACGTCCGCCGCCGTGTCCGCGCCACCGCGAACGTGTCCATGCTCGACTGCCACGACGTCGTCGACGTGATCTCCACGACGGACCGCCGCCGGGTCATCGGGGCGCGGACGGTGGATCGGCGCACCCACGGCGAACACGAGCTGACCGCCGCCCTCGTCGTCGATGCCACCGGCCGCGGGTCGCGCACCCAGATCTGGCTCGACGACCTGGGCTACGACCGTCCCGCCGAGGACCACGTCGTGATGCACCTGAGCTATGGCACCCAGCTATTGCGGATGCCGCCGGATGCGCTGCACGAGATGGTCTTCGTCGTCGGCCCCGTGCCGGGCAGGCCAACGGGACTCGCGTTGCAGCGCTGCGAAGATGACACGTGGGTGTTCGCCACGTTCGGGATGGCAGGCCACGAGCCGGCCGACGATCTTGCCGGAATGCGGGAAAGCGCCACGGCTTTCGCCCCCGCGCACCTGCTGGCAGCCATCCGGGCGGCCGAGCCGATCGGACAGGTCGCGCGATACCGGATGCCGTCGAGCCAGTGGCGACGCTACGACAGGTTGCGACGATTTCCGGACGGACTGCTCGTCATCGGGGACGGGATCTGCAGCGTCAACCCGATCTACGCGCAAGGCATGACAGTGGCCGCGCTGGAAGCTCTGGCGTTACGGGACTGCCTGTCCGACGGGACCAACCGGCTGGCGCAACGCTTCTTCAAGGCCGCTGCCAAACCCATCCGTCAGGCCTGGCAGCTGGCTACCGGCAGCGATCTGGCGCTCCCCGAGATCGGAGGCAGGCAGCCCCTGCCGATGCGGCTCCTCAACGGCTACGTCGACCGGGTCCTCACCGCCGCCGAGCACGACACCGTCGCGCGAAATCAGTTTCTGCGGGTGACGGCACTGATCGACCCGACCGCCCGGCTGGTACGGCCCGAAATGCTGCGCCGCGCCGCCACGGCCAACCGCCGGCAATAGCGGGCGAACTACTGCGCCTGGCTCACCGAGGACATGTGGAAGTCGGGAATCCGCAGCGACGGCATCGCCGCCCTGGTCGCCCAGTCACCCCACTCCCGGGGCAGCGTCACCTCGCAAACCCCGGCCTCGGCGGTTCGCCGCAGCAGATCCAACGGTGATTCGTTGAACCGGAAGTTGTTCACCGCCGCCGTCACCTCACCGCCTTCGACCAGGTAGACCCCGTCACGCGTGAGCCCGGTCAGCAGCAGCACCGTCGGGTCCACCTCGCGGATGTACCACAGCGTGGTCAACAGCAGGCCTCTTTCGGTGCCGGCGATCATGTCCGACAGGCTGCCCGCACCACCCGTCATCAACAGATTGTCGGCGGGCACCGCGACGGGCTGACCGAACTCGGCGGCCGCGGCCCGCGGATACGCCAGTGTGTTGATCACGCCGTCGTTGATCCAATCCAGCCGGTGCAGCTCCATCCCGTTGTCGAATACCGACATCCGCTCCGACGAGCTGGGCACCGCGACGAACGGCATGCACTGCAGCGGCCTGACCGTCGGATCGGAGTACAAGGTCAGCGGCAGCTCGGTGAGTCGCTCTCCCACCCGGGTGCCGCCGGGCCCGGCCAGCGCCGTGCGCCCTTCCTGCGCACCGCGGCCGTCCATCGTCCACGCCAGGTAGATCATCATGTCCGCCACCGCCGACGGCGGCAGGATCGTCTCGTAACGTCCGGCCGGCAGCTGCACGGTCCGCGCCGCCCAGCCCAGCCGCGTCGAGAGTTCGTCGAGCATGGAATCGATGGGCACATCGACATAGTCGGGTGTGCTGATCCCCACCCAGGCGCTCGCCCCGTCGCGTTTGGCGTTGATCTCCACCGACCCGGTCGGCTGGGTGTAGCGCCTGCGCACACCACCGGAGGTCGCCACGAACGTCGTCTCCACGACATGCCTGGCGTAGCCGTAAAGCTGATCGGTGCCGCGAAAGCCGCGCGCCAGCCCGTCGGCAATCCGCGAGAACACCCTCGCCCGAGTCACCGGAACCGGCGCATCCCAATCGTCCGGCACGTCGGTGGCAGGCAGCTGTTCGGCGCTGTCGCGGGCCTGCGGCGCCCCCTGCGCGGCGGCCTGCGACGCCGCCACCAGATCCGGGATGCGCGCCGGGTCCACCTCGCTGGACTGGATCGACCCGACGTGTGCCCGATCCCCTTTGCGCACAACCGATATGACGGTGGTGCTGCGACTGACCGACTCGCCATTGGTGGTCATCGAGTTGCCCGCCCACCGCAGCGACGCGTCGGCGCGGTCGGTGACCAGAACCATCGTTTCGTCGGCACCACCCGCGCGCTCGGCCTCCGCCAGCGCCGTGTCGATGACCTGCTGCGCCCCGATCATCGGCCCCTCCTTCCCCCGGCGATTTCGGCGCGCTTTCCGTCGCTTAGCGCACGAAAGCGCGCCGCCACCCTCCTCGCGGGTGTTCAGCACATTGATCCCCCGAAACAGCGCCGAGGGACATCCATGGCTGACCGCGGCCACCTGACCGGGCTGGGCCTTGCCGCAGTTGAACGCGCCGCCGAGCCGCCAGGTCGACGGTCCGCCAACGGCTTCCAGCGCACCCCAGAAATCGGTGGTCGTCGCCTGATAGGCCACATCGCGCAGCTGGCCGTCCAGCTTGCCGTCACGGATCCGGAAGAACCGCTGGCCGGTGAACTGGAAGTTGTACCGCTGCATGTCAATTGACCACGATTTGTCGCCGACCACGTAGATGCCGTCCGCCACCCGTGAGATGAGATCCTCGGTGCTCACCTCGTCGGCACCGGGTGACAGGGACACATTGGCCATCCGCTGGATCGGGACATGGTGCGGCGAGTCGGCATACGAACAGCCGTTGGACCGCGCGACACCGAGTCGCGGCGCGAACACCCGGTCGAGCTGATAGCCGACGAAGATCCCGTCCCGCACCAGGTCCCAGCGCTGGGCGCGCACCCCTTCGTCATCGAAACCGACTGTAGCCAGACCGAATTCGACGGTACGGTCGGCGGTCACGTTCATCACCGGCGAGCCGTAGCGCATGACGCCGAGTTTGTTGGGCGTCGCGAACGACGTGCCCGCGTAGGCGGCCTCGTAGCCGATCGCCCGGTCGTATTCGGTGGCGTGGCCGATGGATTCGTGGATCGTCAGCCACAGGTTGGTGGGATCGATCACCAGATCCGTCGGCCCCGCGGACACGCTGGGCGCCTTGACCTTCTCCGCGAGCAGCGAGGGCAGCTCGGCAAGCTCACCCGACCAGTCCCACACCTCGTCGCCGGCCACCGCCTCCCAGCCCCGCGCGGTGGGCGGCGCCAGGGTGCGCATGGTGTCGAAGGTTCCCGCGGCGGCATCCACGGTCACCGCCTCCAGCGTCGGCTGCACCCGCACCCGCTGCTGGGTGATCGACGTACCGAACGTGTCGGCATAGAACGTGTGCTCCTTGGCCGCGTGCAGGCTCGCCGATACGTGGTCGACCCCGTCGGCGGCGAGCAGCCTGCCCGAGTACTCGCCCAGCACGGCGATCTTGTCCGCCGCCGTCACGGCGAAGGGATCGATCCGGTAGTCCGAGACCCAGCTGACGTCGGAGTAGACGGGCTCGGCGGCCAGCTCGATGCGCTCGCCGTTGAGCGGCGCGAGCGTCGTCGCCACCCGCACCGCGCGCTGCGCGGTCTCGGCGGCCACCGTCGGGTCCAGCTCGGCGTGCGAGGCGAATCCCCACGTTCCGTCCACGATGACCCGTACCGCCAGGCCGATCTCGCGGGTGACGACGGACGTCTCCAGCGCGCCGTCGCGCAGCTGCACGATCTCGGTGGTCACACCGTGAATGCGCAGGTCAGCGTACTCGGCGCCGGCCTTCACGGCCGCCGACAGCGCCGCGTCGGCGAGTTGGTGCCGCGGCAGGGCCAGGAACTCCGCGTCGACGCGGCGGAGACCGCGCAACGGGGGCCCTGGCGGCGCAGTCGGTGATGTGGGCTCTGTCACGGGTCATACCGTAGCGGCAGGACCCTCCCGGCGGCGCTCGTGTCGGGTGCGTTTCGATACGGTCTACAGGGGCCGTTCAGTGCAGCCCGTAGGGCATGGCCCGCTCCAAGACGACGGCCTGCACAGTTCCGTCCGGCAGCGCGTAGGTGCGCCGGTCGCCGGTGGCCGCCCCGCTGATCGCCCTGCCCAGCGGGCAATCCACTGAATAGACCTCGATGCCGCCGTAGTCCGCGCCGCCCGTGCCGAGCAGGAACGTCTCGGAGTCGGCGGTGCCCTCGTACCGCACGGTCACCACCATGCCGGGCTCGTCGATGCCGCCGTTGGGCGGCTCTTCCCCGATCACGGCGTTCATCAACATGTCGTGAATCTGCTGAATGCGGCCCTGCTGGGCGCGCCGCACGGCGACGGCGGTGCTGTCCGCAGACGCCTCGTCGGCGGGATCCGCGCTGTCCTTGCGCAGCTGGGCCAGCTCACGGCGCAGCCGGTCATGCGCGTCGGGGGTGAGCCAGACACGGTGCGCAGTGGTCATATCGGGCTCCTGACTCGAGGGGATTGCCGTCAGGGGCGGGTCCTACTGGAAACGCCGCCCCTGACGACGGGAGGAAAGCGGTGTGCGCCTTCGGCGCGGCGGGCTATCCCGCCGATGCCGCCATCATGGCCGGTTCCGGGATGCCGCGACTGGGGGCTTCCGACAATGCAGCCTCAGCCGATTGTGTGATTTCTACACGCGTGGATCCGGTAAGGCGGCCAGCTCGATCATCATCGCCAGTCGTTTGCGGGCGTCGTCCAGCTCCATCGACGTGATCTCGGCCATTCGGCGCAGCCGGTTACGCACCGTGTTTTCATGCACGCCGAGGGCCTCGCCGGCGCGCGCGGGTTCACCCTGCGCCTCCAGCCAGGCCCTCAGCGTCGCGACGTACGCGGTGCCGTGCTCGCGGTCGTGGCGCATCAGGTCGGCCACCGGCCCACGCTTCGGCGTCCGCCCCGACACGGATGCCGCGCGCAGCCGGCGCAGCAGAACGGCGTCCCAGGCTTCGTCGTAGGCGGGCACGACATCGGGCTGTCCCGACTCGTGCAGCGCCAGGCACTCGTCGGCCTCCCGGCGGGCCGCAGACAGCTCGCCGGCGTCGGCGACCCCGCTGATTCCCGCGAAGACGATCACCTCCGCAGGCAAGGACCGATGCAGCTCGGTCACCCAGCGACGCGCCGCGTCGGCCCCGCCGCCGGGCAGCACGGTGTAGACGGCGTTGTCCGCCAAGGCACTTCGGCCGGGTCGCGACCACCCGAAGCCGGCCGTCGCCGCGTCGAATGCCAACATCGGGGCGGTGTGCCGGTCGCCCGGCAGCCGCGCGTGCAGCGCGATCACCCGCAGCGGTCCGTTCGGCAGCCCCAACCTGCTGGCCAGCGTGGCCGCGTCCGCTGAACCGTCGAGCAGCCGCAGCACCGCGTCGGACTCCACCTGACGTTCCAGATCGGCGCTGGCGCGTGACCGCAGCAGATGCAGCGAGACCGTTCGCCCGCCGTCGCTGAGCGCAGCCCGGCGCGCTCCGCGCAGCGGCGCCGGGCAGCTCACCCACACCGAGCCGAGCAGCTCGCGCCCGACGCGGGCGGCGACGACCATCCGGCCGCCGACGCCGTTCCCGGGATCGGCCGGGATGAACAGCGGTTCGGCCGACGTCTCCAGGTGCGAGAAGACACCGGCGCCCTCGAACACCGCGCGCAAACGATCGGGGATCTGCCTGTTGAGGATCGTCTCGGCGCGCGCAGGGTCGTCGTCGGCCTGCATCCGCGAGTAGGCCAGCACCTGCGAGCGGCGATCGTCGATGACGATCGCCGCACCGATCGCGCCGGCCAGGCTGTCGGCCAGGGCGAACAGGTCCGTGGGTCCACGGCCCGACTCGGTTTCGCGTCCCTCCAGCACGAGGCCGTACACCACGGCGGCCAGCTCACTCCACGGCACGGAGCGATCCAACGACAGCACGGCGACGGCCCCGACATCCCCGACGAACGGCTCGTCCCCTGCACGCACCAGCACCGCGACCGCCCGCGCAGCCGTCGCCCACCGCAGCGCCTGCGTGACGGTGTCGGCGCCGATCGCCAGCAGCACATCGCCCGTCGCGGTGCCCGTCGCCTCGGGCACCGCCACACTGCGCAGTTCGGCCGACCGGGGCACCGATCCCAGCCGGGACCGGACGCCATAACCGCCCAACACGTTCACCAGACGGTCCAGGCTGATCACTACCGAAGCCTAACGAGCTGTTAAATGGCACCATGGCGGGCCGGCGGGGACGGGATACCACGCTCGGCTACGCGTTGTTGGCGCCCAGCCTGTTCGGGGTGGTCGCCTTCCTGGTGTTGCCCATGCTGGTGGTGCTGTGGCTGAGCCTGCAGCGCTGGGACCTGCTCGGCCCCATCGAGTATGTGGGGCTGCGCAATTGGCGGGCTGTGCTCACCGACGGGTCATTCGCCACCTCGCTGGTGGTGACGCTGCTGTTCATCGCGCTGGTCGTGCCCGTACAGACCGTCCTCGGCCTCGCGGCGGGCGCGATGCTCTCCCGCGGCCTGCCCGGCACCGGGTTCTTCCGCACCGTCTACGTGCTGCCGTGGATCTGTGCGCCGCTGGCGATCGCGGTGCTGTGGCGCTGGATCCTGGCACCCACCGACGGCGTCGTGAGCACCGTGCTGGGCCACCGCATCGAATGGCTGACCGACCCCACGTGGGCTCTTCCCGTCGTGTCGGCGGTGGTGATCTGGACCAATGTCGGCTACGTGACGCTGTTCTTCCTGGCCGGCATCCTGGCCATCCCCGAGGACATCAACCGCGCGGCCCGCATCGACGGCGCCACCACCTGGCAGCGGTTCTGGCGGATCACCCTGCCGATGCTGCGACCGACGACGTTTTTTGTCCTGGTCACCGGAATCATCAGCGCCGCACAGGTTTTCGACACCGTGTACGCGCTGACCGCGGGTGGGCCGCAGGGCCGCACCGACCTGGTGGCCCACCGCGTCTACGCCGAGGCGTTCGGCGCCGCTGCCGTCGGCAGGGCGGCGGTGATGGCGGTGATCCTGTTCGTCCTGCTGGTCGGCGTGACCATTGTGCAGCACCTCTACTTCCGACGACGGATCTCCTATGACGTCGTCTAACCGCATCCTGTCGGGGGTGCTGATCTACCCGATGCTGGCGCTGGGCGCGCTGATCACGCTGGCACCGTTCGCCCTTGGGTTGCTGACGTCGTTCACCTCGGCGCAGCAGTTCAACACCGGCACACCGCTATCGCTGCCGCGGCCGCCGACGCTGGAGAACTACGCCAGCCTGGGCGACGCCGGGTTCGGCCGGGCGATCGTGGTGACGGCGCTGATGGCGGCGGTCATCCTGCTGGGCCAGCTGACGTTCTCGGTCCTCGCCGCCTACGCCTTCGCCCGGCTGGAGTTCCCTGGGCGCGATGCGCTGTTCTGGATCTACCTCGCGACGCTGATGGTTCCCGCGACGGTGACCGTGGTGCCGCTGTATCTGATGATGGCCGAAGCCGGGCTGCGCAACACCTTCTGGGCGCTGGTGCTGCCGTTCATGTTCGGCTCGCCCTACGCGATCTTCCTGCTGCGGGAGCACTTTCGCGCCATCCCGGCCGAGCTCATCAACGCGGCCCGCATCGACGGGGCCAACACCCTGGACATCATCGTGCACGTGGTGGTGCCGTCCAGCCGCGCGATCCTGGTCACGCTCGGACTGATCACCGTTGTGTCGCAATGGAACAACTTCCTGTGGCCGCTGGTCATCACCAGCGGCGACAAGTGGCAGGTGCTGACGGTGGCGACCGCGGGTCTGCAGTCGCGCTACGACGCGCAGTGGACGGTCGTGATGGCCGCGACGACGGTGGCGATCGTCCCGCTGATCGTGCTGTTCATCGCCTTCAGCCGCCACATCGTCCGCTCGATCGTCGTCACAGGCCTCAAATGAGTTCCCCCGACGCCGAAATAGCGTTGGCGGTTGTGATTCGGCCCGATTCACAGCCATGGCTTCTCACTCGGTGCCGGGGTCAGACATGAGGCCCCGCTTCTCGACGCTGGTGGCCACCGCCCTGGCCCTGACGATGGCCGTGCTGCTGGTCTCGGCCATGCTGCTGGGCCGCTCGACCGAACCCGGCGACGGCACCACGGTCGTCACCGTGCGGCTGTGGGATGAGCAGGTCGCCGCGGCCTACCGGGAATCCTTCGCCGAGTTCCACCGCGAGAACCCCGACGTCGACGTGCGAGTGGGCGTGGTGGCGTACTCGACGTATTTCGACACCTTGCGCACCGATGTAGCCGGGGGCAGCGCCGACGACATCTTCTGGCTGTCCAGCGCCTACTTCGCGGGATACGCCGACTCCGGCCGCCTGATGGATATCCGGCAGGCGCTGGGGCCGGCCGCGCTACGGGACTGGGAGCCCTCGGTGGTCAACCAGTTCACCCGCGACGGCACGCTGTGGGCGGTCCCGCAGCTCACCGACGCCGGAATCGCGGTGTACTTCAACGCCGATCTGCTCGACGCCGCAGGCGTCCCGCTGAGCGAGCTGATGTCGCTGCGCTGGTCGACCGGTCCCGACGACACGCTGCGGCCGCTGCTGGCCCGGCTCACCGTCGACGCCGACGGAAACACCGCAGGATCACCGGGTTTCGACGCCGGACGGATACGGCAGTGGGGCTACAACGCCGCCAACGACCTGCAGGGTATCTACCTGAACTACATCGGCTCGGCGGGCGGCGTCTTCACCGTCGACGACCGGTTCGCCTTCGACAACCCCAACGCGGTGCAGGCCTTCGACTACCTGGTGGGCTTGATCAACGACGACCACGTGGCCCCGCCGGCGTCGGACACCAACACCAACGGCGACTTCTCCCGCAACCAGTTCCTCGCCGGGCGGATGGCTCTGTTCCAGTCCGGCACCTACAACCTGGCCGCGATCGCCGACCAGGCCCGCTTCCGCTGGGGTGTGGCGATGCTGCCCAGCGGACCCGAGGGCCGCGTCAGCGTGACCAACGGGATCGCCGCGGCGGGCAACGCCGCCACCCGCCATCCCGATGCGGTGCGCCGGGTGCTGGCCTGGATGGGCGGCAAGCGGGGCAACGAGTTCGTCGGTGCGCACGGTTCCGCCATCCCCGCCGTGCTGACCGCGCAGCCGGTCTACTTCGACCACTGGGCCGCCCGGGGAGTCGACGTGAGCCCGTTCTTCCGGGTGCTCAACGGCCCGCGCATCGCGGCGCCCGGCGGTCCCGGCTTCGCCGCCGGCTACCAGGCACTCGCCCCGTACTTCGACGAGATGTTCCTCGGCCGCCGCGACGTGGCGGGCACCCTGGCCGACGCCCAGTGGGCGGCCAACAGCGCCGCCGACCGCTAGTGCCGGGCTCGCGCGCTGGTCCCCCACACCGTCAGCTCCAACGCCAGCGCCGCACCGCACACCGCGATCACCACCGCGAAAGCCGCCCAGTCGATCGCCTTGGGCCGCGAGGGTGCCGCCGAGATCTGCCCGGCGCCGCCGCGGGCGGTGATTGCGTCGCCCATCTCGTCGGCCCGGCGCAGCGCCACGGTGATGGCGGCCGCCAGCAGGTCGACCAGTTCGATCATCCAGCGCCGTCCGCGCACCCGGCGGCTGCGCAGATGCGGCGGCTGGGGACGCAGCCTGCGGGCCGCGTAGAGCGTGCGGAACTCGTCGATGAGCATCGGGAAGGCGCGCAACGCCAGCGCGATGGTCACCGCCCAGTCGTCGACCGGGATACGAAAGAACCGCAGCGGGCGGCCCAACGTCGCCACCGCGGGCGCCACGTCGGCGACGTTGGTGGTCCACGACACCATCGCGCCCAGCCCGATCAGCACGATCGACAACGCGGTGATCCGCAGGAAGTTCAGCAACCCACCCAGGCCCACGTCGAACGATCCGACGCTGACGACGGGGCTGCCGCCGGCGAATGCCGCGGTCAGGGCCCCGAGCGCCAAAAGGATCCACAGGAACAGCGGGATAGTCGGCAGCACACCGCGCGGTATCCGCGCCATCCGGGCGGCGACCAGCACCAGCACCGCGACGAACCCGATCGGCACCCAGCCCGGATAGAACGTCAGCAGCACGCCGATGGCCGCCACAACGAGCAGCTTCGTGCCGGCCCACAGGTCGTGGATTACCGTCCTGCCTGGCACCGGGCGCAGGAGCACGATCGATTTGCGCTGCTTGCGGGCCCGCCCAGGGGCCGGACGCGCCGTCACGACAGGCCCCCCGCCTTCGTCGGGGCCGACGCGAGCACCCCGCCGTGCAGGTGCAGCGTGCGCGGGCACAGCTCCTCGAGGCCGTGGAAGTCGTGGGAGATGACGACAACCGTCAACCCGTTGTTGCGGCGCAACTCCTCGAGCAGCCGCAGCAGCCCGCGCTGGCTGGCGGCGTCCAGCCCGGCCAGTGGCTCGTCGAGGATCAGCGCCCGCGGCGAGCGGGCGAGCAATCCGGCCAGCACCACCCGGCGCATCTGACCGCCGCTGAGCTGGTCGATGCGCCGTGCACCCAGCGCGGGGTCGAGTCCCACCATCGTCAGGGCCTGCGCCACCCGGGCGCGGTCGCGCACCGAGAACCCGGCCGCCGCGGCCACCTCCACGTCGACACGGCTGCGCATGAGCTGCAGCCGGGCCGCCTGGAAGGAGATGGCCACCGCGCCGATCTGGTCCGAGACCGGCTTTCCGTCCAGCAGGCAGCTGCCGACGGTCGGCACGGTCAGGCCGGCCATGATCCAGGCGAGCGTCGATTTACCCGAGCCGTTCAGGCCGTGGATCAGCACCCCGTCACCCTCGCGGACGGTGAAGGTGATGTCGCGCAGCGCGGTCTTGGCCCACGGCGTCCCGCTGCCGTATTCGTGGCCGACGCCGACGAGTTCGAGCACCGGCTCGCCGCCGTGGTGCCCGGTCGGCATGGTGGCGGCGGGCGCCGCGGCCGTCTCCACCATGTCGGTGTTGTCCCCGGTGCCGGTCAGGTTGACGGTGCGGTCGGCCGAGGCGGCCTCGTCGTTGTAATGCGTGATGTGCACCAGCGACATGTCGTGGTGCTGAGTCAGGCCGGACAGCACCGCCATCAGCCCGTCGCGACCGTCCTGGTCGACCATGCTGGTCACCTCGTCGGCGATGAGCAGCGACGGCTCCCTGGCCAACGCGCCGGCCACCGCGAGGCGCTGCAACTCACCGCCGGACAACCCCCCGGTGTCACGTTCGGCCATGCCGTCGAGCCCGACCTCGCCGAGCAGCCGGTTGACATCGGTGGTCTTACCCGGCGGAAGGCCCCACACCACGTCGTCGGCCACCCGCGTCCCGAGCACCTGACTTTCGGGGTGCTGCATGATCACCGCGGTTCCGCCGAGCCGGCCCAGGCCCACCGCGCCGGGCCGCTCGACGCTGCCCGAGGTGGGTTTGCGGCCCACCAACACCAGCATCAGGGTGGTCTTGCCCGACCCGTTGGCGCCGGTCACGGCGATGTGTTCGCCGGGCTCGACGTCCAGCGTCACCGGGCCGAGCGCGTCGTGATCGGCGCCGGGATAGCGGAACCGAACATCGCGCAGCCGGGTGGGCACCGGCGCGATGGGCGGCTCCACACCCGATCCGGGGACCACGTCGAGTTTGTGGACATCGGGGACGCCGGCCAACCGGTTGAGCACCCGCGATAGCGCCCACCAGCCGATCAGCGACACGACCACGATCGCGAACATCCCATAGCCCAGGATCAGCCACTGCCAGTACGACAGCGCGGTGGCGAAGAACGTCTTGAGGTCGTCGGCGGCGGGGCGGAACTCGGGCACCCGGGACAGCACCGCGGCCACGCCGTTCACGTTGGCCGTCATGGAGTCGAAGATGAGATGGCGCAGCCGCGACAGGATCGTCAGGGCCAGCACCGCGGCACCACCGAACAGCGCCCCTGCGACGACGGCGGCGGCCAGTACGGTCGGGGTGCCGCGTCGGCGGCGTTTGACGATGCCGGTCAGCCCGCCGATGTAGGCGCAGTTGAGGACAGTCAAGAATCCGCCCATACCGGCGATCAGGAAGGCGATCATGGCACCCGCCACGGTTGCTGCGACCAGCACCTTCAGCCGATAGCGATAGGCCAGCAAACCCATCGGAACCGTGCCGAGCAGCGAAAGCCCCGCGGCGAACGGCACCACCACCGCGACGATAGCGGTGGCAGCGCACAGCGCGGCCATCACCGACGCCTGAGCCAGCTCACCGGGGGCCAGCGAGCCCGCTCGTCGAGGCTGGCTCGCCGGCCGGGTCGCGGTCATTTCACGATTCTGCCAGCCCTGGCCGACGCAACCTGGATACGCCCTGTGAGAGGTGCCACCCGTCGTGCGTTTGATGTACATAGAGGCTCTATGTAACTATGGTTTCATGCCCCCATCCGCACCCAAGACCGTCTCCGGCACCGTGGGCCGCCAGCTGGGGTCGGATCTGCTGACCGTGGTGGCACGCCTCAACCGGCTGGCCAACCAGCGCATTCGACTACCGGTGCCGTGGGCACAGGCTCGGTTGCTGTCGACGATCGATGATCACGGCGAGGCCCGCATATCCGATCTGGCTGCCCTCGATCACTGCTCCCAGCCGACCATGACGACGCAGGTGCGCAGGCTCGAGGACGCGGGCCTGGTGTCGCGCACCACCGATCCCGTCGACGCCCGCGCCGTGCTCATCCGCATCACCGACGACGGCAAGAGGGTCCTCGCCGACGCCAGACGCGACCGGGCCGAGGCAATCGATCCGTGGCTCGAGCGCCTCGGCGCCGAGGACCGCGAAACTCTCAGCGATGCGGTGGACGTCATCCGGCGGCTCCTACGCGACGTCGCCGAGAACTCCACCTTCGACAGGTAGGAGTAGTTCCCCGAAGTAGCGCCAACCCAAGGCGGTATGGGCCGTGGCAGCCTCAGCTGACGGAGCCGATGTCGTTGCATGGCAACTGCTGCAGCCCAGGCTAAGCGACCGTGGTGCCGACGAGCAGGCCCACGGCATAGGTGGCGGCGATCGCGACGGCGCCCAGCGTCAGCTGGCGCATACCGGCGACCCAGATCGGCTTTCGGGTGAACCGCGCCGCGACGGCGCCGGCGATCAGCAGGCCGACGCCACCGAACGCCAAACCGGCCCACAGTGATTCGTAGCCCAGCAGGTACGGGATCAGCGGGATGATCGCCCCGATCGCGAACATCGCGAACGACGATCCCGCGGCCACCCACGGCGACGGCTTGTCCTCCGGATGCACCCCGAGTTCCTGCACCAGGTGAAAGGTCACCGCACGGTTCTCATCGCGGTGGATCTCGTCGGCGGCAGTGGTCGCGGTCTCGGCGGTCAGGCCGATCTGCACCAGCGTCTCGACCAGCTCGGCCCGTTCGGCCCGCGGATCCTTGAGGAAGGAACGACGTTCGACGCGCACCTCCGAATCGATCTGCTCGTTGGCCGTGATGACCGACGTGTACTCGCCGAGTGCCATCGAGAACGCCCCGGCGAGCAGTCCCGCCACGCCGCTGAGCACCACGGTCTGCGCGCCGGCCGTTGCGGCGACACCTGCGATGAGCGCGGTGTTACTGACCAATCCGTCCATGGCGCCGAAGGTGGCCGCGCGCAGCCAGCCTCCGGTGACGTTGGCGTGCCGGTGGTCGACGACGTGCGGCATACCGACGGGTGGTGGCCCCTCCGACTCGGTCATGGCATCGATTCAAACGCAACGATCGGCGAGCGGCTCACTAAGGTCGCACTACGTTTGCGAACTCACAGTTTCCGTGACCGCCCGCGAGGTTACTGTCAAGTATGATCACCACCGCGGAGCACTTACGGAACGCGCTCGACGGCCGCTGGCGCGACACCAAGAACCGCGTGCGGGAAAAGCTGGCGCAGCCGGTGTTCCGCCCGCACTACACACCCAACACGGTCATCGCCCGGACCAAGGTGGGCCAACAGCTGAAGATCATGGCCGCCGCGGGGGCCGCCGAGGACGGCTTCCGCAAGGAACACGGCGGCAACGGCGACGTGGGCGCGGCGATCACCCAGATCGAGATGCTGGCCATGTCGGATCTGTCCCTCATGGTCAAAGCCGGTGTGCAATGGGGCCTGTTCGGCGGCGCCATCGAAAACCTCGGCACCGAACGGCATCACAAGGCCTACGTCCGGCGGATCATCGATCTCGACCTGTTGGGATGCTTCGCGATGACGGAGACCGGACACGGAAGCGACGTGCAATCGCTGGAGACCACCGCCACCTACGACGCCGCGACGCAGGAGTTCGTCATCGACTCTCCCACCCGCACATCGCGTAAGGACTACATCGGCGGCGCCGCCCAAACTGCCACCGTAGCAGCCGTTTTCGCACAGCTGATTACCAGCGAGGACGGGAAGCCGGTCAACCACGGTGTGCACTGCTTGGTGGTGCCGATCCGCGACGACGCCGGTAACGACCTGCCCGGCGTCACCACGTCGGACTGCCATTACAAGGGCGGACTGCCCGGAGTGGACAACGGACGCATCCAGTTCGACCACGTCCGGGTTCCCCGGGAGAACCTGCTCAACAAGTACGCCGACGTGGCGGTGGACGGCACCTACTCGTCGCCCATCGACAACCCCAGCCGCCGATTCTTCACCATGCTGGGCACACTGGTGCGCGGCCGGGTCACCGTCGGCGGCAGCGCGGCTGCGGCAGCCCGGGTGGCGCTGGACATCGCAACCCGGTATGCGTTGCAGCGCAAGCAGTTCAGTGCACCCGACGACAAGGGCGAGGTGGTCATCATGGACTACCTGTCTCACCAGCGCAGGCTGCTGCCGCTGATCGCACGGTCCTATGCGCTGCAGTTCGCGCAGAACGAGCTGGTGGCCAAATGCCATGAGCTGCAGACCTCCGACAACCCCGACCCCGAGGAGCAACGCGAGCTGGAGTCCCGCGCGGCGGGGCTCAAGGCGGCCAACACCTGGCACGCCAGCCGTGCCATCCAGGAGGCGCGGGAGGCATGCGGCGGCGCGGGATACCTGGCCGAGAACCGGTTGATCGCGCTGCGCGCCGACACCGACGTGTTCACCACCTTCGAGGGCGACAACCACGTCCTGACCCAGCTGGTGGCCAAGGAACTGCTCACCGCCTACGCCGACGACGTGCGGGGCATGAGCCCGGTGGAGTGGGTCCGGTTCGCGGCCAATGCGGTTGGCGATCGGGTGATGAAACGCACCGCGGCTGAGACGATCATGCAGACGATCCTCGACTCCCGACAGGACAACGAGGAGGAGGGCAGCCTGTTCAACCGCGGCACCCAGGTCGCGATGTTCGAGGACCGCGAACGGTACATGCTGAGCACCGTCGCGCGCCGGCTGCAGGGCAAGGCCAAGGAGATGCCGGCGTTCGACGCCTTCAACGCCGTACAGGACCACGTGTTGCACGTCGCCACGGCACACATCGACCGGGTGGTGCTGGAGGCGTTCGTCGCCGGGATCGCCTCCTGCGAGGACGAGCAGGCCCGCAAGATCCTCAACCTGGTGTGCGACCTGTACGCGCTGTCGGTGATCGAGGAGGACAAAGCCTGGTTCATCGAACACCGGTACCTGTCCACCGAACGCGCCAAGGCCGTGACCCGCGGCATCAACGAGCGCTGCCGCACGCTTCGGCCCCACGCTGAGACGCTGGTCGACGGCTTCGGCATCCCCGAGAAGCTGCGGTACGCCGAGATGCTGCATCCGGAGAAGATCCTCGACACCTGAGCGGGGCCGCACGAAGCTAGGACACCCCGCAACAGCGCCGCGATGCCTCTCCTACGCTGTCGGATGTCGTTCCGTCCGATGAAGGAGAAGCCGATGGCGTGGTTCCTCGCGCTGCAAGGGCCGCCCAGCAAGGTCGGCCAGTCCCTGGTGTATGAACTGCACGAGTCGGCCGACCATCAGCAGATCGCCCAGGACATGAGTGCCGCCGCGACCATCGACCGCGTGGTGGCCATTCCCGCGATCGTCGCAAACCGTCGACACCAGGTGACCACCATCTACGTGCGGCCCGCCGCCTGGGGCGTGTGGGCGTTCTATGAGATGAGCGAGGCCGAGCGGCGCGAGATGATGGCCGCCAACCCGCTGATCAACGCGATCGCCCAGGCCGCCAAACAGCAACAACAGGCCAAGAGGCCGGCAGGCGGATAAGCCCCGCGCGCCCGGTGCACCGTCGGCTCAGCGATCCTGTTGGGGACGATCCTATTGGGGCACAAGGACTTCGGGACGCGCCAGCCGCAACACCATCCGCACGTACAGAATTCGGCCGCGCACCAGGCCTTCTGAGTCGATACTGACCGGATGGTGTCGACACCGGATCCGCTGCCAACTGCCGAAACCCTCGATGAGGTCATCGAATCGATCGATGTGATCGTCCGCTGGTCGATCGCCGCATCGAGCCGCCTCGGGTACTTCGCGGCGCTCTACAAGCGGATCACCAAGGCCGTGAAGGTGGCCGTCGAGCAGGGGGCGTTCGAGGACCCGGCACGGATGGAGCGCTTCGACGTCGCTTTCGCGAACCGCTATTTCGACGCCGTGAACGGACACTTCCACCCGGGCCGGTATCCCAGGCCGACGCACTCGTGGCAGATCACGTTCGACGCGGCGGCCCGCAGGGAACCGATCATCGTGCAGCACCTGCTCGGCGGCGTTAACGCCCATATAGGTCTGGATCTGGGCGTCGCCGCGCAGGCCATCGCCCCTGATGCGCAACTACCTTCGCTACAAGAGGATTTCAACCGCATCAACGCGGTGCTGGCCAGCCAGGTCACCGGCATCGTCGAGAAGATCAACGAGTTGTCACCCGTGCTGGCCCAGCTCTATGCCGTTCTGCAGGATAACGAGATCAACCTCATAGCCCAAACGCTGATTTCGTTTCGCGACAGCGCCTGGCGGTTCGCCACGCTGCTGGCGATGCAGCCGAAGATCCTGCGGCCGGCGACCATTCTGGCGCGCGACCTGCACATCGCCCAGCAGGGGCTCGCGATGTATGACCCACCGCCACCGCTGGACGGGATCGTCGCCGCCATTGCAGCGCGGGAGAGCCGCGAGGTGGCGCACAACGTCGACGCGCTGGACCAGATCGCCAGGACACTTGCCCCGATCGAGACGACCTTGTGACCCTCGCACCGGTCGTTGGGTCCGCACACCACCACCGAGCGGCCAACCCACAGTTGTTGCACTTTCCGAGCAGTCACGGCGAAGGCATTCTCTTGGGGCGGCAAGCAGGGCGATACTGGGGATCGGGCCGGCGAGCGGAGCGAGCGTGAGGCCGGCGAGCGGAGCGAGCGTGAGGCCGGCGAGCGGAGCGAGCGTGAGGCCAAGGTGACGAGCCAGACAGGCGGACACGCCAGAGTCCGACGGACTGTGTCGGTGGTCTTCGCGGACGTCACCGCCTCTACCGCGCTGGCCGAACGTCTCGACCCCGAGTCGTTTCACGATGTGCTGGACCAATACTGCGCGGCCTGTACTTCTGCGGTCGAGCGCCATGGCGGCCGGGTCGCCAAATTCATCGGCGACGCCGTCGTGGGCGTCTTCGGTCTGCCGGCGGTGCACGAGGACGACGCGCTTCGCGCGGTGAGGGCCGCCCTCGAGATTCGCAGCGCAGTAGCGGCTCTCAGCGAGACCCTGCTGCGCGAACGCGGAATCGAACTGGGTTGCGCTGTGGGCGTGAACACGGGCGAAGTGTTCGCGGCCCCCGGCGCAGCGGCGCAGGAGCAATATCCGGCGGGTGACACGTTCTACGTCGCTGCACGCCTGCAGCAGATGGCGCAGGGTGGCGAGATTCTCATCGGCGAGCAGACTCACGCGTTCGTAGACCGGGCGGTTCGCACCGAGTCCCTGGGGCCGACCGCCTTGAAGGGCCGAACGGCACGAGTGAGTACATGGCGCGCGATCGAGCTCAGACCCCCCAACGATGCGGTGTTACCGGCGTCGTCGACGCCGTTCGTGGGCCGCGCCGCCGAGCTCGGTGAGCTGCGAGGCCTGCTCGCAGAGGTTCTCCAGACGCCGTCGTGTCAGATTTGCTCCGTCGTCGGGTCGCCAGGCATCGGCAAGTCACGGCTGATACGCGAGCTGCGCGCGATAGTCGACCGGGAGACAACGGCTGTGCTAGGTCGTTGCGTCGCCTACGGACAGGGCGTCACCTATCGGCCGCTGGCCGACATCGTCCGAAGCCTGGGGGACGGCGACCCGCGCTCGACGCTGCTCGAATTCCTCCACGATGACGAGCGGGCCGACGTGGTTGTCAGCCGGGTGCTCGGGGCGATCGGCCCCGCCGAGGGGGCGGCGCCACCTAGTGAGACGTCATGGGCCGTGCGGCGCCTCTTCGAAGCCCTCGCACGGAAGCGTCCACTCATCGCCGTGTTCGAAGACCTACACTGGGCCGAACCAACCTTGCTCGACCTGCTCGAGCACGTCGCGGAATCGTCGAGCGGCTTCCCCATCCTGCTCCTCTGCTCGGCGCGTCCCGAGCTACTGGAGACCAGACCGGGGTGGGCGGAGCAGCCGAAGCACCACCTGCTCGACCTCAAACCGCTGCCGACCGCCGACGCGAGCGAGCTTGTGTCCCGATTAGCGGCCGAGCAGCTTCGGAAGCCGACGCTCACGAGGATCGTCGAACGGGCAGAAGGCAACCCACTGTTTCTCGAGCAGCTCGTCGCCGTGCAGCAAGAGCACGGCCACGCCGCCACGCTGCCGCCGAGCATCCGCGCCGTGCTTGCGGCCCGCATCGATGCCCTCGAACCGGGCGAGCGGCTGGTGCTCGAACGCGCCTCTGTGGAAGGACGCAGCTTCCACACCGCGGCGGTCGTCGAGTTGCTTCCCGAAAGGGAGCGACGCGCCACCACCGCCACCTTGCACTCGCTCGTCCGCAGACAGCTGATCAAGCCGGACTCTGCGGACGCGGCCGGCGGGGATGCGTTTCGCTTCGCCCACGCGCTCGTGCGCGAGGCGGCGTACGAGGGGCTGCCGAAGCGCTTACGGGCGGAATACCATGAGCGCGTAGGTAATTGGCTCGCTACGCGCGGCGGCGAGAGCGACGAGATCGTCGGCTACCATCTGGAGCAAGCCCACCGGCATTGGCGCGAACTCGGCTTCCTCGGCCCCCGTACCCAGGACGTCGGCAGAGCCGCCGCGACA
Organism: Mycobacterium sp.; assembly: GCF_044223235.1. Lineage (GTDB taxonomy): Bacteria > Actinomycetota > Actinomycetes > Mycobacteriales > Mycobacteriaceae > Mycobacterium. Next base: position 24,914 of record NZ_JBGAME010000031.1, on the reverse strand, counting down.
CGGCTCGAGTCAGCGGCGCGCGGGGCTCTCCAACGCGGTGACCTGCCGGGTGCTGTCGCACTGCTCGAACGGGCAGCCGCGCTGCTCCCTCCAGAAGACCCGGAGCGCACTGCACTTCTGACTCGGCTCGGCGCAGCGCTCTTCGAGGCCGGGAGGCTCGCGGATGCCGACCGCGTGCTCGACGAGGCGACCGACACGGCGCGCAGGCTCGATCAGCAGAATCTTGAGTCAAGCGCAAGGGTCGAGCGCCAGTTCGTGCGGCTTCACCGCGAGCCCAACAGCGAGGCAGTCGAGGCCGCGTGCCGCGCTGCGGACGGCGCATTGCAGGTACTGGCGGAGTATTCCGACGACTTCGGCCTATCGCGTGCCTGGTGCCTGCGTGCCGCGATCGACTGGCTCCGCGGACAGGCGGCACGGGCCGATGACGCGTGGGCCCGGGCGGCGGAGCACGCGAAGCGAGCGGACGAACAATGGCAGTTGTTCTGGATCCTCGGTTGGCGTGCCTCCGCAGCAGTGTATGGACCGACTCCCGTCCGAGCTGCAAGCGAGCGCTGCGCCGCAATCCGTGAGCAGGTCGACACCAGCGCCGTTGCGGTCGCGGTCACGCTGCATCCGCTCGCGGTACTCCACGCGATGCTCGCGGAATTCGACACGGCTCGCTCGCTCATTCGCAAGGGCAACCAAATTCTCGAAGAGGTCGGCGGGACGCTGGTGATGCAATCCGCGCATGCGCACCACGAAGCAACCGTCGAGATGCTTGCTGGCCGCCCCGAAATCGCCGAGGATCGGCTGCGCGCCGGCTACCACAGGCTCGAGGAGATGGGTGAGCACGCGCTGCTGTCGACATCCGCGGCGATGCTTGCGCAGGCCATTTACATGCAGGGGCGCGCCGACGATGCGGAGCGGTTCTGTGCCGTGAGCGAAAGAACCGCGGCGGCAGACGACCTCTCGACGCAGGTGCTTTGGCGGAGCGTGCGTGGCAAGATCCTTGCCCACCAGGGGCGATTCGACGAAGGAACGGCGCTCGCTCGGGAAGCCGTGAGGCTCATCGAGCGAACCGACCTACTCTGCGACCACGCAGATGCCTTGCTCGATCTGGCTCAGGTGCTCAGTCTCGGGCCGCACCCGACCGAAAAAGAGGAACGTGCTCTTGTGCAGACGGCCATTGTGCTGTACCAACAGAAGGGCAATCTCGTCTCCGCGAAGAGTGCGCGGTCGCTCTTTTCAGCGCTCGCCAAGATCTGAGGAGACGCCGATCGACCGGGGGGTCAACGAAATGCCAAAAGGTGCGTTTACAAGAGCGATCATGAAAAAGGACGGCAGTGCCGCGGTGACGGGGCCGTTCAGCCTGCTGTCAGGCGAGCCCAAAAAGCCTGTCCTAGTGTCATTTTACCTCGTCCAGCCATCCGGCGAGGTCGATGATGAGGGAAATCCGAAGCTCATCACGGTGGGTGGAGACGGACGCTGGTCGGTCGACGCCGAGGAGTGGGAAGGAACGTGCGAGGCTAATCTGCTCCAACTGGGCAAAGCGTGGGGATACGGAATGGCTATCCTCGTGCAAGAGGATCCCCCAGGATTCGCGACTTGGACCTGGCAATCTCCACTTGACGTGACGTGATGAGCGCCTCCTCTACTTGAGCACGAACGAAGAGAAGTCCTGGGCGAAAAGCAGGTGGTGGTAGGCCTTCTCGAAGTCCAGCCGCTCTGAGGTGAACGTGCTGAACTGCTCGTTGCCGTACGGCGCCCACACCGCCTGCTCCATGTACGCCTTATCGAGCGCGGCGTACTGATCCGCGACGCCACCGTCGCCGAGCTGTTTCTGAAGCAATTCATCCAGCTCGGCGTCGTTGGCCGCAATGGCGACCCGGGAGAAGTTGTTGCTGTTGGTCGGCAGAATGCTCTCGCCGTACAGCAACGGACGGAAGAAGTCGTCAGGATGCGGGAAGTCCTGGAACCAGTTCGCGAATCCGGTGTCCAGGTCCGGCGTCGACTCGTTGCCGATCGTCGCCCAGTAGACGTCACCGGCGATCACATTCAACTTGGCGCGGAAACCCAATTGGGTGAGTACGTCGTGGTAGTACTCCCCGATCCGCTTGTGGTCGGGCTCGTCGTCCGTCCACACGGTGATGTCGCGGTCGGCTGGATTGGCCTCGGCGACAAGCTGTCTGGCCTTGTCCATATCGGGTCCCGGGTACAGTTCGTACTCCTGGTAGCCAGGCATACCCGGAGGCAAGATCTGCTGCGTCGGATGCAGGCGACCGCCGAAGATCCGGTTCAGCGCTTCGGGATCGACCGCATAGTTGACGGCCTGTCGGACCCGAACGTCGTTGAACGGGGGCTTCTGCGTGTTCATGAAGAAGTAGTACGTATTGATCGAATCCTCCAGGCGGAAGCGATCGCCGTACTGCGACGTGACCTCGGCCAGGCGGTCGGGCCCCGGCTGGTCGATCATGAAGTCGGTCTTGTTCTGCTCGATGTCGGTGACCTGTGCGCTGTCATTCTTGTTCTCGACGACGGTGATCGTGTCCACCCCAGCGTCGGCGACCTCGTCCGCGCCGGCGTCTTTCACCGTATGGAAGTTCGGGTTGCGCTCCATCGTCAGCGTGTGGGGCGCATCCACGTTGCCAATCATGAACGGACCGCTCGACGGCGGTGGGTTGTTCGTCGCGTCCTCATCAAGCGGGGTGGTGGGTGGAATGGGTGCGGCGAATATCAGCCCCAGCACGTTGTTGAACGTGCCGTTGGGGGCCGTCAACGCAATCGTGATCTCACCGGTCTCATCGTTGGTGGTGATGCCGCTGATCGTGTCGGCCCTGCCTTCGGCGTATTCGGTGGCACCCACGATGGCGTCGTAGAACACCGACCCGCCGGAATTGGTCTTGAACAGCCGTTTGATCGCATAGCTGAAGTCGGAGGCCTTGATCGGCGTGCCGTCGGAGTACTTCATGCCAGGCCGAAGCGTCAGCCTGTATGTCTTTCCGTCGAGCGAGATCTCCGGCATGTCTTTAGCCAGACCGGGAACGACCTGCGTGCCGGCGTCGCCCGCTTCGTGCTTGTACGTGAGCAAGGGGGTGTAGACATTCCACAGCACCTCCCAGCCCTCGACCGTGTAGGAAAGCTGCGGATCGATGTAGTCGGGGAACGACGTTGTGGTGACGGTGATGTCGCCGCCTCCCGGACCCGTACGCACGCTTTCCTGGTTGGCGCCGCAGGCGGCGATCCCCCATACGACCACCCCGATGACGCTGACGATGAAAACCGTACGCAGCGCACTCATAATTTCCCCGCGGTACGGAGTGCGGACGGTCCGTATCCGTACGCAGAACACTCTGCCCGATTCGGTTCACCGTTCGGAACAGATCGACGATCTTCGAATTCGAACGATCGATCAACGCTTGACCGCGCGGGTTGACCTGCTCTGATGCTTGCTCCCCCGGCTGGACTCGAACCAGCAACCCTTCGGTTAACAGCCGAATGCTCTGCCAATTGAGCTACAGGGGACTGCCACACCACGCGGATCCTGTCCGCGGGCCGAACGAGACTCTAGCGCACCGCGCACCCTGCCCGCCAATAGGATCCCGCTGGGGAGCACCTCGGCCGGTGAGGCAGGATGGATGGCACGCGCGTTCGTCGGGAAGGGGTCTCGTGATCGGGTACGTCGCCGCAGCGGCGGTCGGCTATGTGATGGGTTCGAAGGCGGGCCGACGCCGCTACGAGCAGATCGCAGGCACCTACCGCGCCATCACCAGCAGCCCGAGCGCCAAGGCGCTCATCGATGCGGGACGTCGCAAGATCGCCAAACGGGTCTCCCCCGACCCACAGCTGGTCACCCTCACGTCGATCGATGAGGAAACGTCAGTACTGGGTCCGGAGAACCCCTCAGCGCGCTAACTGCGCGTGAACGACCCGGCGGTCAGCCGATGGGCCGGCGCCGTCAGCCGATGGACTGGTTGATCGAGGTGCCAGGCAACAACGGCCCGGTGGTGATGCCGGGGCTGCCACTGCCCGGGCTGCCCCACGCGACCGGCGGAACACCGCCGACGACGGGCTGGCCGTTGGAGTACGACAGGCACTTGCCGTCTTCCTTGTTGCCGAACCACGCCAGGCAGGGCGGGGCGGCCTGTGTCTCCGCGTTGGGAGTAGTCAACGCCGACGCCGCGACGGGCGCCGCAACCGCGGCAGCCACGAATGCTCCGACGCCGATAAGCCGACGCACCCGGATGCTCGACGACGAATTGTTCGAAGTCACCTGCTCGCCTCTCTCGCGTGGTCCCCGACGCCAGGACAGCGACTACACCTTATCCCGAGTGCAGCGGTTCACGCAGTCAAGTCGTCTCCGCTGGCCTGTTCCAGCAGACTGCGGCGATACGCCTCCATCGCGACGAGATCCCCGAACAGTGCGTGGTACTCGTCGCCCTGTTCCACCGGCGACATCCGCTGCAGCTTGGACTTCACCTCGGCGATCTGCCTGCCCACCCACACTTCTTGCAGCCGCGCCAGCACCCCGCTGATATAGCGGGGCAGCCGCTCGTCATCCTCGACGCGGATGGCCTCCACTCCGAGCTCGTTGACCAGGCTAGCGGCGGCCTGCGACGCGGTGCGGTCGCGGACCGCCTCGATCCACTGCGCCCCGGACATCCCGGCCGACGTGCCGCCCGCGGCGTCGAGCGCCCCGCGCACCGCCGCGTAGCCGGGGTGGGTGAAGCTCTCGACCGTCAGCGCGTCGAAGACAGGACCGGCCAGCGCGGGATACTGCAGCGCGGCCTTGATGGCCTCCCGCTGGGGCCACAGCGTGGGGTCCGCCGGATCGGGCCGGGCCGGCGCGTCCGGCACCGTCCGGGCCGCACGCGGTCGGGTGGCCTCCGCCGCAGCACGTCGCCGTCCGCGTTCGGGCATGCCGCGGCCCTGCGCCTCCTCGCGCACCCGGTTGAGCACCTGCCCCTCGTCGAGCCAGCCGGTCCAGCCCGCCAGCCGTCGCGCGTACTCGTCGCGCAGCGCGTAGTCGCGGATCCGCGCCACCAGCGGCACCCCGCGGCGCAACGCGTCGACCTGCGCCTGCGGGTCATTGTCAAGGGCGTCCCCGTCGGGGATCAGGCTGCGGATGGCGAACTCGAACATCGGGATCCGGCGGGCGACCAAGTCGCGCAGCGCCTCGTCACCCGACTTGAGCCGCAGATCGCAGGGATCCATCCCGTCGGCGGCGATCGCCACGAACGACTTCCCCGCCACCTGCTGGTCGCCGTCGAAGGCCTTCAGCGCCGCCGCCTGACCGGCTTCGTCGCCGTCGAACACGAAGATCAGCTCACCGCGGTACCAGTTGTCGTCCATCATCAGGCGGCGCAGCAGCGCCAGATGTCCGTCGCCGAACGCGGTGCCGCACGAAGCGACCGCGGTGGTCTCGTCGGCCTCGTGCATCGCCATCACATCGGTGTAGCCCTCGACCACAACGGCCCTGTGCGACTTGGCGATATCACGCTTGGCCAGGTCGAGGCCGAACAACACCGACGACTTCTTGTACAGCACCGTCTCTGGTGTATTCACGTACTTGGCGCTGATCGGGTCGTCGTCGAACAGCCTGCGCGCTCCGAAACCGATGGTCTCACCGCTGCTGGCCCGGATCGGCCACAGCAGCCTGCGGTGGAACCGGTCGATCGGGCCGCGTCTACCCTCGCGCGACAACCCGGCCGCCTCGAGCTCCTTGAATTCGAAACCCTTGCGTAGCAGGTGCTTTGTCAACGCATCCCACCCGGACGGGGCGTAGCCGCAGCCGAACCGGCCGGCGGCGCCCGCGTCGAACCTGCGGTCGCGCAGATACTGGCGTGCCGGGCCGGCCTCGTCGGACTCCAGTGCGGCCGCGTAGAACTCCTGCGCGGCCGTGTTGGCCGCGAGCAGCCTGCTGCGGCTCCCCCGGTCGCGCTGCACGTTGGTGGTGGAGGCGCCGCTGTAGGTGACGGTGTAGCCGATGCGGTCGGCGAGCACCTCGACCGCCTCGACGAAGCTGACGTGTTCGATCTTTTGGATGAAGGCGTACACGTCGCCGCCCTCCCCACAGCCGAAGCAATGGAAATGGCCGTGATTGGGGCGCACGTGAAACGACGGTGACTTCTCGTCGTGGAAGGGGCACAGGCCCTTCAGCGAATCGGCGCCCGCACGGCGCAGCTGCACGTAGTCGCCGACGACGTCCTCGATGCGGATGCCCTCCCGGATGGCCGCGATATCGCGATCCGGGATCCGGCCCCGCCCACGGGTCGCTTCAGCCATCGGCTCAGTCTATGCGTGGCCGTCGGGCCCGCTACGCGGGTTCCAGTCGCTCCAGGCGCCCCTCGGTGAACGACGCGATCTGGTCCACGACGGCCCTCAGCCGGGCGCCGTCGTCGGCGGCCGCGTTGTACGCGGCGGCGTTGATCGGGTCCAGCGTCGCGGGGGCACCGGCCAGCAGCCAACCTGCGACCAGGTGGATCCGTTCGCGCTGTTGCTCCTGCAGCCTCAGGTGGCGGGGGTCGGACATGATGAACTGCAGCGCCAGGATCTTGAGCACGGCGACTTCGGCCCGCACCTCCTCTGGCACCTGCAGCGCGGCCTGGTACCGCACGTGCGGTCCCGGACCGGAGGCCTCCCGCGTCGCGGCGATGGCTGCGTTGGCGAACCGGCCAACCAGCTCGCTGGTCAGTCGCTTGAGCGCGACGGAGGCAGCCAGCGTCGCGTCGTACTTGCCGACCGCTGCCACGACGGGCAGCTCCGAGAGCCGTTCCGCGGCGGAGATCAGGTCGTCGGCGGTCAGCCCCGCACCCATCCCGTGCGACTCGCCAAGCCGCCCCAGCTCGTTGGCGGCGTCGGTGTCGGCAAGCACCCGGATGTCGATGCGCCCGGAGACCACGCCGTCCTCGACGTCGTGCACCGAGTAGGCGACGTCGTCGGCCCAGTCCATCACCTGCGCCTCCAGGCACGGCACGGCCGTCGGTGCGCCGTCGCGCACCCACTCCGCGACCGCGCTGTCGTCGTCGTAGAAGCCGAATTTCGCGCCCGGCGCAGCGCGTCGCCACGGATACTTCGTCACCGCGTCCAGACCCGCGCGGGTCAGGTTCAGCCCGACGCTGCGTCCCGCCAGATGGCCGTGAGTATCAAGAACTTTGGGTTCCAACCGGGTGAGGATCCGGAAGTTCTGCGCATTGCCCTCGAATCCGCCGTAGGGGGCCGCGAACTCGTTGAGCGCCCGCTCACCGTTGTGACCGTAGGGCGGATGGCCGATGTCGTGGGCCAGCCCGGCCATGTCGACCAGGTCGGGGTCGCAGCCCAGTCCGACGGCCATCCCGCGGCCGATCTGGGCGACCTCCAACGAGTGGGTCAGCCGGGTGCGCGGCGTCTCACCGTCGCGGGGACCGACCACCTGCGTCTTGTCCGCCAGCCGGCGCAGCGCGGCGGAGTGCAGCACCCGCGCCCGGTCGCGCGCGAAGTCGGTGCGATGCTCGCCGTCCGCGCCGGGCAGCGCGGCGCCCTTGGGCGCCTCGGCCACCAACCGCTCGCGGTCGAAGTCGTCGTAACTGTCCTGCGCGTTCACCGAGGCACAGTCTGCCAGGGTGCACCGGGCACGAGCCGACTGACCGATCACGCCAGGACAGCATCGAACGTCGGTACGAGTCACTACATTGGCCACCATGCGCATCGCACGCCTGCTGGCCATGCTGCTCGCCGTTGTGGCCGTCGGGGTTCTGATCGCCCCTGGCGCGACGGCCGAGCCGCCGTTCCGGCTGCAGACACAGGTCACCGATAACGCGGGCGCGCTGTCCGGTTCGGAGCTCGACCAGGTGCGCGGCGCCGTCGACAAGCTGTACGACGACCGCCGTATCCAGCTCTGGGTCGTGTTCGTACCGGACTTCGCAGGCCAGAGCGGCCCCACCTGGGCGCAGAACACCATGACGATGAGCGGTTTCGGCGACGATGACGCGCTGCTCGCCGTGGCCACCGAGGCCCGCGAGTATGCGTTCCAGGTGCCCTCGACGGCGCCGGGGGACGCGGCCTCGCGGGCCACCGAGATCCGCCGCAACGACATCGAACCCATGCTGAGGCAAGGAGATTGGGCGGGAGCGGCGGTGGCGGCCGCCGATGGTCTCAACACCTCGTCCGGATCCGGGATGTCGCCGCTGGCGATGGTGATCGCGCTGGTGATACTGCTGCTCCTGGTGGTGGCGCTGTGGCTGTGGTCGCGCCGACGCCGACGCAAGCGGCGTGAAGCCGAGTTCGCCGCCGCGAAGCGGGTGGATCCGACCGATCCGAACGCGCTGGCGTCGGTGCCGCTGGAGGCGCTCGATGACCTGTCACGATCGATCGTCGTCGATGTCGACAACGCGGTGCGCACCAGTGACGGTGAACTCGCTCTTGCGGTCGAGGAGTTCGGGTCGCGCGAGACCGAGCCGTTCAGCCACGCGGTGGCCAACGCGAAAACCGCGCTGGCGCAGGCGTTCAACGTGCGCCAGATTCTCGACGACGCGATCCCCGAGACCCCGCTGCAGCGGCGCGACCTGCTCACCCGGGTGGTGGTGGCCGCCGCGAAGGCCGACCGCGAACTGGAAGCCCGCAGCGATGCCTTCGAACAGCTGCGCGACCTGGTTATCAATGCGCCGACACGGCTGGACTCGATGACCCAGCAGATGGTCGACCTGACGGCCCGCATCGGCCCGTCGGAGCAGGCGCTGCGGGCGTTGCACCAACAGTTCGACCCCGCCGCGCTGACCTCGGTGGCGGGCAACGTCGACACCGCCAAGGAACGGCTGGCCTTCGCCGATCGCAACATCACCACCGGCCGCGGTCTCGTCGCCCGTCCGGCCGGTGGACAGACCGGCCTGGTGGATGCCGTCCGCGCCGCCGAATCGGCGTTGGGTCAGGCCCGCACGCTGCTCGACGCGGTGGACAGCGCCGCCGCCGACATCAACCGGGCTGTCGCCGGGCTGCCCGCCGCGATCGCCGATATCCAGAACGGCATCGACCAGTCGGGCACACTGCTGCAACAGCCCGATACGCCGCAGGCCGCCGAGCTCTCCTCGGCCCGCGACGCGGCGGCCGCGGCGGTGGCCGAGGCCAACAAGAACGGAACCGCCGATCCCCTCGGCACTTTCACCCGGCTCACCAAGGCCGACGCCGACCTCGACCGCCTGCTGGCCAGCGTTCACGAGCAACGTGATGCGGCCGAACGCCTGGCCCGCTCACTGGACCAGGCAATGTTCAGCGCGCAATCGCGGATCAAGGCGGTCTCGGACTTCATCGACACCCGCCGCGGCAGCATCGGCCCCGAGGCACGCACCCGGCTCGCCGAAGCCAACCGACACCTGGAAGCCGCGCAGGCGAAGCGGTCCAGCGATCCCACGGAAGCGGTAGCCCACGCCAACGGCGCGGCCATGCTGGCGGCGCAGGCGCAGTCGTTGGCGAATCAGGATGTGCAGGCCGCGCAGCGCTCCTACTCGCAGAGGCCCGGCAACGGCGGCGGGTCCGATATCGGCGCGGTGATCGGCGGCATCATCATCGGCAACGTGCTGCGCGGCGGGTTCGGCGGTGGCGGCGGCTACGGCGGCGGCCGCAGTTCGGGACGCCCGACGTCCTACGGCGGATCGTCACGATCGTCGGGCCGCAGCTACAGCGGCGGCGGCGGGCGCTTCTAAATTTCCCTCCCGGCGAGCGTGCGTGTTTGTGCACCGACACAGCGGCGTGTCGGTGCACCGACACGCACGCTCGCGCCAAGAAGGAAGAAGCCAGAAGAGAACTAGCAGCCCTTGAGGCGCACTGCCAGGTAGTCCGACACCTCCGACAGCGCAACCCGGTCCTGGGTCATGGCATCACGCTCACGCACCGTCACCGCGTGGTCCTCGAGCGAATCAAAGTCCACCGTCACGCAGAACGGCGTGCCGATCTCGTCCTGGCGGCGGTAGCGCCGCCCGATCGCGCCGGCGTCGTCGAAGTCGACGTTCCAGTTCTGGCGAAGCTCGGCCGCCAGGTCACGCGCCTTCGGCGACAGGTCGGCGTGCCGGGACAGCGGCAGCACCGCCGCCTTGACCGGCGCAAGCCGCGGATCCAGCCGCAGCACCGTGCGTTTGTCGACACCGCCCTTTGCGTTGGGTGCCTCGTCCTCGGCATAGGCATCGACGAGGAACGCCATGAACGAGCGTGTCAGCCCGGCCGCGGGTTCGATCACATACGGCACGTAGCGGGTGTCGGTGGCCTGGTCGTAGTACGACAGGTCGACGCCGGAATGCTTGGAGTGCGTGGACAGGTCGAAATTGGTGCGGTTGGCCACGCCTTCGAGTTCACCCCACGGGTTGCCCTGGAAGCCGAACTTGTATTCGATGTCGACCGTGCGGTCGGAGTAATGCGACAGCTTATCTTTCGGGTGCTCGTAGAGGCGCAGATTGTCCGCATCGATGCCGAGGTCGACGTACCACTGCAGCCGGGTGTCGATCCAGTACTGATGCCATTCGGCCGCGGTGGCGGGTTCGACGAAGAATTCCATCTCCATCTGCTCGAACTCACGGGTGCGGAAGATGAAGTTGCCCGGCGTGATCTCGTTGCGGAAGCTCTTGCCGGTCTGGGCGATTCCGAACGGCGGCTTGCGCCGCGAGGTGGTGACGACGTTGGCGAAGTTGACGAAGATGCCCTGGGCGGTTTCCGGACGCAGGTAATGCAGCCCTTCCTCGGTCTCGATGGGGCCGAGGTAGGTCTTGAGCATCATGTTGAAGTCGCGCGGTTCGGTCCACTGCCCCTTGGTGCCGCAGTCGGGGCAGACGACCTCGTCCATCGGCACCGAATCGGGGTCGCTGAGGCCCTTTTTGGCCGCGTAGGCCTCCTGCAGGTGGTCCTGCCGGTGCCGGTGATGGCAGTTCAGGCACTCCACCAGCGGGTCGTGGAACACCTCGACGTGGCCCGACGCCACCCACACCGGACGCGGCAGGATGATCGCGCTGTCCAGGCCGACGACGTCGTCGCGGCTGGTCACGACGGACCTCCACCACTGCCGCTTGATGTTCTCCTTGAGCTCGACACCGAGCGGGCCGAAGTCCCACGCCGACTTTGTGCCGCCGTAGATCTCGCCGGACTGGTACACCAGGCCTCGGCGTTTGGCCAGGTTTGCAACGGTGTCGATGATCGACGAAGACGGGGCCACGGTGCAACAGCGTAGCGACCGGCGTCGGCGGCCCTCGCCGCGCGTCCATCAGCGTTGACATGCGTGGCGGCGCATGTATTCTCAGACTCAAATGAAAACCATTTCCAATTCGCTCGGCGGCCACCTCCACGGCGCCACGCCCCCGCCCGACCTTCCCCCACGCGAGGTGCTCGACGCGGCGGGTGAGATCCTGCGCGCGCTGGCCGCCCCGGTTCGTATCGCGATCGTGTTGCAGCTGCAGCAGGCGGAGCGGTGTGTGCACGAGCTGGTCGACGCGTTGGAAGTGCCCCAGCCGCTGGTCAGCCAGCATCTGCGGATCCTCAAACAGGCAGGCGTGGTGTCCAGTGAGCGGTCCGGCCGCGAGGTGCTCTACCGGCTTGTCGACCACCACCTCGCCCACATCGTGGTCGACGCCGTCGCCCACGCCAGCGAGGACCGACGGTGAGCGGGACCGGGGTGCGCTCGACGCGCCAGCGGGCGGCGATCAGCGAACTGCTCAACGACCTCGACGACTTCCGGTCGGCCCAGGAACTGCACGACGAACTGCGCCGCCGCGGCGAGGGGATCGGCCTGACGACCGTGTACCGCACCCTGCAGTCGATGGCGGCGGCAGGCCTCGTCGACACCTTGCGCACCGACACCGGCGAATCGGTCTACCGGCGCTGCTCCGACGACCACCATCACCATCTGGTCTGCCGCGTCTGCGGTTCGACCGTGGAAGTGCAGGCCCGCCAGATCGAGTCGTGGGCTGCCGACGTCGCCCGCGAGCACGGCTTCTCCGACGTCAGCCACACCGTCGAGATCTTCGGCGTCTGCAGCGGCTGCGCGTCAGGACACTAGCGCCCTGCGCACGTCCGCGCCGTTGGACAGAACCATCACGATCAGTGTGCGCAGCGCGTCGTCGGTCAGACCCGCGGCGGGAAAGTTGTAGCGCAACAGGACATCCGCGGTCTTCTTCGAATTGCGCTTGGCCGCGGCGGCAGTCTCCGCATGGCCGGCCTTCGTGGCCAGCGACACCGTGCCCAACAGCGTGTGGTGCGCATGCTCGGCGACCGCGGCCCGAAGCTTGGCGTCCAGCGGCAGATCCCACGCCAGCACCTGGGTCAGCGACACCAGCTCCAGCCCCTCGGCGATGGTCACCACGCGCAGCGACCCGAAGGTGCCGTCGTGCTGCACGGTGAGCGCGCCGTCATCCTCGCGCTGGATCGGCATGACCGCGTCCAGAACGGTCACCAACCGCTCCTGGAGGTTCATTCGGCTCGGCCGCTCTGCTCGATCATTCGGCTCGGCCGCTCTGCTCGATCATTCGGCTCGGCCGAATCTGCGATTGCGGTTCACGTACTCCTCACACGCCGCCCACAAGTCCCGACGATCGTAATCCGGCCAGAGCTTGTCCTGAAACACGAACTCGGCGTAGGCGGCCTGCCACAGCAGGAAGTTACTCGCCCGCTGCTCCCCGGACGTCCTGATGAACAGGTCGACGTCCGGGATGTCGGTGCGGTGCAGGTGCGCGGCGATGGTGGCCTCGGTGATGCGGTCCGGGTTGATCAGGCCGTCCGCGGCTTCCTTCGCGATTTGCTTTGCGGCTTCCGCGATTTCGGTTCTGCCGCCGTAGTTGACGCAATAGTTGATGGTGATGACGTCGTTGTTGAACGTCATGTCCTCGGCGATCTCGAACTCCTTGATGACGCTGCGCCACAGCCGCGGGCGCGAGCCGACCCAGCGCATCCGCACCCCCATCGCGTCGAGGTTCTCCCTGCGCCGGCGCACCACCTCACGGTTGAAACCCATCAGGAATCGGACCTCTTCGGTGCTGCGCTTCCAGTTTTCGGTGGAGAACGCATACACGGTCAGATGCTTGATGCCGATTTCGATGGCGCCACAGGTGATGTCGATCAGCACCGCCTCACCCATTTTGTGGCCTTCCGTGCGGTGCAGCCCCCGCTGCTTCGCCCAGCGGCCGTTTCCGTCCATCACCACCGCGACGTGATTGGGCACCTGGTCGGCCGGGATCTTGGGGGCGGCGGCCTTGGAGGTGTGCTGCGGCGGGCGGCGGGGTCCGCCGCCGGGGACGGGCGGCAGGTCGGGGAACACCACGGGCCACGTCGACTTGTCCGGAAAGGTCGGATAGTCGTCAGGCGCCAGAGGCAGTTGAGGGTAGCTGGTCTTGCCCTGCCGTTTGATCGCCATGCGGCGAATTCTGCCCGAACACTGCCACCCGGTGATCGGCGACCGCGCGATCGACCCGGTACGCGCGCTCGACCAGCGGCAACGTCCGCAGCTGGCGTTCGAGGTGCCACTGCAGATGCGCGGCGACCAATCCGCTGGCCTGGCTGCGATGCGACTGCTGTGTCGCCTGCGCGTGCTCCCAGTCACCGTCGTGCAGTGCGGCCATCAGATCCAACACCCCCTGCGGCGGCGTCACCGCCCCGGACGGCCTGCAGTGCACACAGACGCTGCCGCCCGCGGCGATGTGGAACGCGCGGTGCGGACCGGGGGCCGCGCACCGGGCACATTCGGTGAGCGCGGGCGCCCATCCCGCGATCCCCATGGCGCGCAACAGGTAAGCGTCCAGCACCAGCTCCCTGGGGCGGCTGCCGTCGGCGACGGCCCGTAACGCTGCGACGGTCAGCCGGTGCAGCGCGGGCACCGGCGCCCGCTCCTCGCCCGCCAGCCGCTCGGCGGTCTCCAGGACCGCGCAGGCACACGTGTAACGGCCGTAGTCGCTGACGATGTCGGTGGCGAACGCGTCGATGGCGGCCACCTGGGTGACGATGTCGAGGTTGCGGCCGGGATGCAGCTGAACGTCGATATGGGCGAACGGCTCCAGCCGGGCCCCGAACTTACTGCGGGTGCGGCGAACCCCCTTGGCCACCGCGCGCACAAGCCCGTGATCGCGGGTGAGCAGGGTGACGATGCGGTCGGCCTCGCCGAGCTTGTGCTGGCGCAGCACCACCGCCCGGTCCCGATACAGCCGCATCGGCCCAGTGTCCCACCGCCGCCCGACAGGACCCGGTAAGCAGAGCCGTACGCTTACCCGGGATGGCCGAGTCCTTCCCCCACGGATACTCGGGCGCCGCCTTTCCGACCGTCGCCCAACAGCTGTTCGAACTCTCCGCGGGCACCGTCACATCCACCGAACTGGTCCGGCGATCGCTGCACGTGAACGGCTGCCCCTGCTGGGGATCCCGATCGCGGTCAAGGACGACGTTGACGTCGCCGGGGTGCCGACCAGGTTCGGCGTCGACGGCAACGTCCCGCCGGCCCGTGAGGACGCCGAGGTGGTACGACGGCTGCGCGCCGCGGGCGCCGTCATCGTCGGCAAGACCAACACCTGTGAACTGGGCCAGTGGCCATTCACCAGCGGGCAGGCGTTCGGCCACACCCGCAATCCGTGGTCGCGCAGGCACACCCCCGGCGGATCGTCGGGCGGCAGCGCGGCGGCGGTCGCGGCGGGCCTGGTGGCCGCGGCGATCGGCTCGGACGGGGCGGGCAGCGTACGGATCCCCGCGGCATGGACCCACCTCGTCGGGATCAAACCGCAGCGCGGCCGCATCTCGACCTGGCCGCTGCCGGAGGCGTTCAACGGGATCACCGTCAACGGGGTGCTGGCCCGTACCGTCAGCGACGCCGCGCTGGTGCTCGACGCCGCATCGGGAAACGTCGACGGCGATCTGCATAAACCGCCGCGGGTCACCGTGTCGGACTACGTCAGCGTGGCACCGGGTCCGCTGCGGATCGCGATGTCCACCAGCTTCCCGTTCACGCTTTTTCCTGCCACGCTGCATCCGGACATCCGGCAGGCCCTCGGCACCGTCGCGGGTCAGCTCGAACAACTGGGCCACACCGTCGTCGCCAACGATCCGGACTACGGCCTGCGCATGTCGTGGAGTTTCCTGGCGCGAGCAACGGCCGGGATGCTCGACTGGCACAAGCGGCTCGGCGATGTGCCCCTTGACCACCGCACGGTCGGCAACATCCGGCTCGGCCGGTTGCTGTCACAGAGCGTTCTGCGCCGGGCACGCGCCTACGAGACCGAAGCCCAGCGCCGCCTTGGCTGGATCTTCAACCTCGCCGACGTGGTACTCGCCCCCACCACCGCGCAGCCACCACCGCGGCTGTACGACTTCGACCACCGCGGCGGACTGTCCACCGACCGCGCGATCATCCGCGCATGCCCCGTGACCTGGCCGTGGAATCTGGTCGGCTGGCCGTCGATCAACGTGCCCGCCGGCTTCACCTCAGACGGCCTGCCCATCGGTGTGCAGCTGATGGGGCCCGCGAACAGCGAAGGCCAGCTGATCTCGCTGGCCGCCGAACTCGAAGCGATCAACGGCTGGGAGAGCGTACAACCCGACGTGTGGTGGAACACGCCGGCCGGCCGCCGGGATTCGGTAATCGACTAAAAGCCAAGCCGCCCAAGCTGTTTGGGATCGCGTTGCCAGTTCTTCGCGATCTTGACCCGCAGGTCGAGGTAGACCCTGGTGCCGAGCAGTTTCTCGATCTGGATGCGCGCCGCGGTGCCCACCTCGCGCAGCCGCGCGCCGCCTTTGCCGATGACGATGCCCTTCTGGCTGTCACGCTCGACGTAGAGCGTGGCATGGACGTCAACCAGTTCCCCCTGCTCCTCGGTCCGGCCCTCCCGTGGAATGATCTCGTCGATCACCACCGCCAGCGAGTGCGGCAGCTCGTCGCGAACCCCTTCGAGCGCCGCCTCCCGGATGAGCTCCGCCATCAGCGTCTCTTCGGGCTCGTCGGTGAGTTCGCCGTCCGGATAGAACGCGGGCCCCTCGGGCAGCTGCGCGGCCAGCACGTCGACCAGCACATCGAGCTGCTCTCCGCTGGTCGCCGACACCGGAACGATTTCGGTGTCGGGCCCGGCGAGCTCAGCCACGGCCATCAGCTGCGCGGCCAACCGGTCCTTGGCCACCTTGTCGATCTTGGTCACCACGGCAACCAGGGTGGTGTTCGGCGCGACCGCGCGGATCTGCTGGTGAATCCACCTGTCCCCCGGCCCAATCCCCTCATCGGCGGGGATGCACATGCCGATGACGTCGACCTCGGAGTACGTGTCCTTGACCAGATCGTTGAGCCGCTGACCCAGCAGCGTGCGCGGCCGGTGCAGGCCGGGTGTGTCGACGAGGACGATCTGGACATCCTCCCGGTGCACGATGCCCCGGATGGTATGCCTGGTGGTCTGCGGGCGGTTGGAGGTGATGGCCACCTTCGTACCGACCAGCGCGTTGGTCAGCGTCGACTTGCCGGTGTTGGGCCTACCGACGAAACAGACGAACCCCGAACGGAATTCCGTCCCATCGCTCACCGCAGGCCCCGCTCACCGAGCGTAACGTAATGGCGGGGTTCGGCCCGGAATCGCGCCGTGACGTTACCCTCGCGGCGGTGTCGGTCCATCAGTCGGCCGGTCACAGCACCCCGCCCGCGCGGTCGGTGACGATGATCGCCGCGTCCGGCGAGAGTTCACGGACCGCGGTCACCCCGGCATCGTCGGCCGAGCCGCCGACCAGAACCGCGGCCTCCAGCCCGATGGCCCCGCTGGACACCGCAGCGGCGACGGCGGCCTGCAGTGCGCTGAGCTCAAGGGCGGCCAGGGCGACGGGCGCGCCGGCATAGGTGCGGCCGTCGAGGTCGCGCACCGCCGCGCCGCTACCGGCCTCCGCCCTGCCCATCGCGCCGCGGGCCAGAACCACGAGTTTGGCGTCTTCGGAACCCAGTTCAGTCATCGCCCCGCGCCCTTTTGGTGGCCATCTCTTCGCCTTTCTTGACCTTTCGGGCCGGCTCATCACCACGCGCCCTTTTGGTGGCCGTCTCGTCGCCTTTCTTGACCTTTCGGGCCGGCTCATCACCACGCGCCCTTTTGGCTGGCTCATCGCCGTCGGCGTCGTCCTCGGGTTCCGGCGGATCGGTCGGACTGACCAGCACCGTGCCGATGCGCATCCGGCCACGATGGTCCTGTCCCCCCTCCGCGCGCAGGCGCAACCCGTCCCAGGTCACCTCGGCGCCCGGCAGCGGCACGCGGCCCAACTCGAGGGCGACCAGGCCGCCGACGGTGTCGACGTCCAGATCGTCGTCCAACTCGATGTCGAACAGTTCGCCGAGATCCTCGATGGGCAGCCGCGCCGACACCCTGAACTGGTGATCGCCCAGCTCCTCCACCGGCGCGACCTCGTCGATGTCGTACTCGTCGGCGATTTCACCGACGATCTCCTCGAGCACGTCCTCGATGGTCACCAGCCCGGCGATCGCCCCGTATTCGTCCACCAGCAGGGCCATGTGGTTGCGGGTGCGCTGCATCTC
Organism: Mycobacterium sp.; assembly: GCF_044223235.1. Lineage (GTDB taxonomy): Bacteria > Actinomycetota > Actinomycetes > Mycobacteriales > Mycobacteriaceae > Mycobacterium. The sequence continues at coordinate 7,450 of NZ_JBGAME010000031.1, read as the reverse complement.
GCGCAGCAGGTCGTCGGCCGGCTTGGAGTCGGGCATGAACACCGCGGGCCTCATCAGCTGCGACACCAGGGTGTCCTGGCCGCCGTTGGTGGAGTAGTACGTCTGTTGGACCAGGTCCTTGAGATACACCACGCCGACGACGTCATCGACGTTCTCCCCGATCACCGGCATGCGGGAGTGCCCGCTGCGCACCGCCAGCGACGTGGCCTGACCCGCGGTCTTGTCGGATTCGATCCATACCATCTCGGTGCGCGGCACCATCACCTCGCGAGCCGGGGTGTCGCCGAGTTCGAACACCGACTGGATCATCCTGCGCTCGTCGTCGGCGACCACACCGCGCTGCTGGGCCAGGTCGACCACCTCCCGCAGCTCGATCTCGGAGGCGAACGGGCCGTTGCGGAACCCGCGGCCGGGGGTCAGCGCGTTGCCGAGGTGTACCAGCAGCCTGCTGATGGGGGTCAGCAAAACCGAGATCGCCTGCAGCGGCCAGGCCGCGACCAGCGCAATGCTGTAGGCGTTCTGGCGGCCGAGAGTACGCGGCCCGACACCGACCGCCACGAAGCTGAGTACCACCATGATCGCGGCCGCAGTGAACAGGCCCCAACCCACCCCGAGGCGGCCGTCGAGGTAGGCCACCAGCAGCACGGTCGCGGTCACCTCGCACGTGATCCGCAGCAGCACAATCAGATTGATGTAGCGCGGCCGTTCGGCCATCAGCCGGGCCAGGCGCGCCGCACCCGGCCTCTCCTCGCGGACGAGCTCGTCGACCCTGGCCATCGAGACGGTGCTGATCGCCGCGTCGATCATCGCGAACATCCCGCCGAGAGCGATGAGTACGATCGCGCCCAGCAGCGGGGCTATGCCGGTCACGGTTCGTCGAAGTATCGGGACTTGTCGAGCAGTCGCCGATCCTTCTCGGTCTGACGGTCCTGGTGGTAGGCCTCGACCTGATCGGCCACCCACTCCTCGAGCAGCTGACGCTGCAGGGCGAACATTTCCTTCTCCTCGTCGGGCTCGGCATGGTCATAGCCGAGCAGATGCAACACGCCGTGGACGGTCAGCAGCGCGAGTTCGTGGCCGAGTGAATGCCCGGCCGTCTCGGCCTGTTTCGCCGCGAACTCGGGGCACAGCACGATGTCGCCCAGCATGGCAGGACCCGGCTCGGGTGCGTCGGGTCTGCCGCCAGGCTCGAGCTCATCCATCGGAAAGCTCATCACGTCGGTCGGCCCGGGCAGGTCCATCCACCGCATGTGCAGGTCCGCCATCGCCGACGTGTCGAGCAACACCATCGAAAGTTCAGCCGCGGGATGAACATTCATCTTCGCGATGACGAATCGCGCGACGCTGATGAGCTCCTCTTCGGAGACGTCGATGCCCGACTCGTTGGACACCTCGATGGTCACCGGCGCGGCCTACTTCCGCCGGCACGCCGCTCGGCCCGGTTCGCGAGCGGGGGCTCCTCGAACTTCGCGTAGGCGTCCACGATCTCGGACACCAGCCGGTGACGCACCACGTCGGCGCTGGTCAGTTCGGCGAAGTGGATGTCTTCGATGCCGTCGAGGATCCGCACCGCGGCCCTCAGCCCCGAGGTGGCGTTGGCCGACAGGTCGACCTGCGTCACGTCGCCGGTCACGACGATCTTCGACCCGAACCCGAGCCGGGTCAGGAACATCTTCATCTGCTCGGGCGTGGTGTTCTGCGCCTCGTCGAGAATGATGAACGCGTCGTTGAGGGTGCGACCGCGCATGAACGCCAGCGGCGCGACCTCGATGACCCCGGCGCTCATGAGTTTCGGAATCGACTCCGGATCCATCATGTCGTGCAGCGCGTCGTAGAGCGGCCGCAGATAGGGATCGATTTTCTCGTAGAGCGTGCCGGGCAGGAAGCCCAGCCGTTCGCCCGCCTCCACCGCGGGCCGGGTCAGGATGATGCGGCTGACCTGTTTGGTCTGCAATGCGCGGACGGCCTTGGCCATCGCCAGGTAGGTCTTGCCGGTGCCCGCGGGCCCGATACCGAACACGATGGTGTGGGCGTCGATGGCGTCGACGTAGCGCTTCTGGTTGAGCGTCTTGGGCCGGATGGTCTTGCCGCGCCGCGACAGGATGTCGAGCGTGAGCACCTCGGCGGGCGATTCGTCGCCGGTGCCGGTGAGCATCGCGACGCTGTGGCGCACCGCATCGGGGGTCAGCGGATGGCCGGCGGCGACGATCGCGATCAGCTCGGACACCACGCGCTCGGCCAGCGCGACATCGGCCGGTTCACCGGACAGGGTCAGCGCATTGCCACGCACGTGCAAGTCGGCGGCCAGCAGGCTCTCGAGGGCACGCAGGTTCTCGTCGGCGGAACCCAGCAGGCCCATGACATGGTCAGGCGGAACATTGATGCTGCTGCGTACCGGAGAGTCCGAGGTATCGGGAGCCAGCGAAGTGCCTGCTTTCTGTGTTCTTCGTGCGTGTCGACTGCTGCTGGGTGCTGACTCAGTTTACCGCCGGGCACCGTCACGTCCCAGCCGTTAACCGTCCGAACGGCGATAATCCCCTGGTATCCACATCGCAGCGCGCCGTGCTGGTCTGCGGCGGCGCCGCAGGAATCGGGCGCGCCATCGTCGCCACCCTGGCCGCCGCGCAGCTCGGCGCGCTGGTCCTCGACGCGGAAATGGTGGACGCCGGTCTCGGCGACACCTCTCGGGTGCAGCTGGCGGAGACCCTGCATGTGAACGTCACCGTCCCGGTGACGCAGGCGCAGACGGCGCTGCTGGCCGCCGCTGCGCAGGACGGCCCACGTGCACGCACCGGGCGACGAGGGGGCGTTAACCGACGGTTAGTCCGGGCCGCGCGGCACTGATTCGCTCCTCACGTCCGCGCGGCACTAATTCGCTCCTCACGTCCGCGCGGCACTAATTCGCTCCTCACGTCCGCGCGGCACTAATTCGCTCCTCACGTCCGCGGGGTCTTATTCGCTCTTCGCGTCCGCGGGCGGACGCGAATCGCGGCGGCATGGGTGCGGCAGTAGCGACCCGACCGGGTCGGTAACCAGCCGTAGTCGACCAGCAGTTCATTGAGCGCCTGGATCAGCCGGACATCGTCGGGCGTGCGGTCGGCGGCGACGACGCCCAGCCGGATCACGACGAGGCAGGTTTCACAGCGCACTGTGTAGTCGGCGGTGCTCATAATCGGTCCTCCACGTCAGCAGTGCCAACGCCCCGATGCGCCGATTTCCGAACTTTAGCCCCGCGCAGGCCCGGCCTCCACGTGAGGCGTCAGCCCGGCCTCCACGTGAGGCGTCAGCCCGCCCACCGCGGGGTGAGTGCGCCCAGCGCGCCGAGCGCAACGGCGGCGGCGGTCGACGTGCGCAGCACCGTCGGCCCGAGGCGCACAGGCGTGGCACCCGCGCCGGACAGCGCGGCGATCTCGTCGTCGGAGATGCCGCCCTCTGGTCCGACGATCACCGTCACGGAGTCGGCCTGGGCGAAGGGCACGCCGGTGATCGGGCCGCTCGCCGACTCGTGGAGGGCCAGCACCACGCCGCCGGACCCGACGTTGTCGGCGACGGTGTGCACCAGTTCGGCGGTCGACACCACACCGTCCACCGGCGGGATCCAGGCTCGGCGGGACTGGCGGGCGGCCGACCGGGCGACGGCGCGCCAGCGGCGCAGTCCCTTCTCGGCGCGCGGCCCGTCCCAGCGGGCCACGCAACGCGCCGCCTGCCAGGCGACGAATGCGTCGGCACCGGCCTCGGTGGCCAGCTCAATGGCCAGCTCGGAACGATCGGTTTTGGGCAGCGCCTGCACCACGGTCACGGTCGGCGTCGGCGGGCCCACGTCCTCGCGGCGCAGCACCCGCGCTGAGAGCCGGGCCTTGCCTGCGTCCTCGACGACGCAGTGCGCTACCGCACCTGCCCCGTCCCCGATGTCGAGGCGCTCGCCGGGGCGGATCCGCCGGACATTGGCCGCGTGGAAGCCTTCATCGCCGTCGAGGACCACCAGCTCGCCCGCGGCGGGCAGCGCCTCGACGTAGAAGACCGCCCGAAACCCTGCGCGATCGGGATCGTCGGTCACGATCGCTAGCGGCCGGTGAATGTATCGCGCAGCCGGCTGAACAGACCACCCGAGCCCGACGACGACTGAGACGACCGGACCTCGGCGACGTCTCGGGTGCGGTTGTCCTTCAGCTTGCGCAGCAGGTCGATGTCGGTGTGGTCCAGCCGGGAGGGCACCACCACGTCGATATGGGCATGCAGGTCGCCGCGCACTCCGGAACGCAGATGGGGCATGCCGTGGCCACGCAGTGTTGTCACCGAACCGGGCTGGGTGCCCGCGGCGATGGTGATCTCCGTCGGACCGTCGAGAATCGCGTCGACGGTGACCGCGGTGCCCAGCGCGGCGTCGACCATCGGCACCGAGACGGTGCAGTGCAGGTCGTCTCCGTCGCGGACGAACACGTCGTGGGCCTTCTCGTGGACCTCAACGTACAGGTCACCAGCGGGGCCTCCACCCGGCCCGACCTCGCCCTGGGCGGCCAGCCGCACGCGCATCCCGTCGCCGACGCCTGCCGGGATCTTGACGCTGATCTCCCGGCGGGCCCGTACCCGGCCGTCGCCGCCGCAGCGATGGCAGGGATCGGGGATGACCTCACCCACGCCGCCACACACCGGGCAGGGCCGCGACGTCATCACCTGTCCGAGCAGGGACCGCTGCACAGTCTGGATTTCGCCGCGGCCGCCGCAGGTGTCGCAGGCAACCGGGGTCGACCTGCCGTTGGTGCCCCGGCCCTGGCACAGGTCGCACAACACCGCGGTGTCGACGGTGACCTGCCTGGTCACGCCGGTGGCGCATTCGCTCAGGTCCAGACGCAGGCGCAGCAGTGAATCGGAGCCGGGCCGGACGCGCCCGACGGGTCCCCGCGACGTGGTGCCACCGCCGAAGAAGGCCTCGAACACGTCACCCAGCCCGCCGAATCCGGCGAACCCGTTACCGGCGGCGCCCGCGGACTCCATCGGATCACCGCCGAGGTCGACGACGCGGCGCTTCTCGGGATCGCTGAGCACCTCGTAGGCGACGCTGATCTCCTTGAATCGGGCCTGCGCCGCCTCGTCGGGGTTGACGTCGGGGTGCAGCTCGCGAGCCAGCCTCCGATAGGCGCGCTTGATCTCCGATTCGCTGGCGCCCCTGCTCACCCCGAGCAGCCCGTAATAGTCGCGTGCCACGCCTGTACCTTTCCCACCGCTTGACGCGGCCGTACGGCAGCTTTATCTGCTGCCTAGAACTTCGCCGATATAGAGAGCAACCGCCGCGACGTTGGCGATGGTTCCCGGATAGTCCATCCGGGTGGGACCCACCACGCCCATACCGCCGTACACCTTGCTCGACGTGCCGTACACGGTGCTGACCACCGACGTGCCCGCCATCTGCTCGGCCTCCGTCTCGTGGCCGATGCGCACGGTGACCTTACCCGTCTCCTGCTGCGCCGCAAGCAGTCGCAACACCACCACCTGCTCTTCCAGCGCCTCCAGGACCGATCGAAGGGACGGACCCAGATCGGCGCTGCTGCGGGTGAGGTTGGCGGTGCCGCCGAGCAGCAGCCGCTCCTCGACGTGCTCGACGAGCGTCTCGACCAGGACGGTGGCCGAGCGCCCGACGGCATCGGACAGGCCGCCGTGGCCGTTGAGGCTGCTGGCCAGGTCGGAGACCGCGATCGACGCCGCCGTCAGCGGCTTACCCTCCAGCGCCTGGCCTAGCAGTTCCCGCAACCGGCCAAGCTGGTGTTCGTCGATCGCGTCGCCCAGCTCGACGATGCGCTGATCGACCCGACCGGTGTCGGTGATCACCACCAGCAGCAGCCGAGCCGGCGTCAGCGCGACGACCTCGAGGTGGCGCACCGAGGAGGTCGACAGCGTGGGGTACTGGACGATGGCTACCTGCCGGGTCAGCTGGGCCAGCAACCGAACAGCGCGGCGCAGGACGTCGTCGAGGTCGACCCCGGACTCCAGGAAGGACAGGATGGCGCGGCGCTCGGAGGTGGACAGCGGCTTGACGTCGTCGAGACGGTCGACGAACTCGCGGTAGCCCTTCTCGGTGGGGATCCGTCCTGAGCTGGTGTGCGGCTGGGTGATGTAGCCCTCGGCCTCCAACACCGCCATGTCGTTGCGCACGGTCGCGCTGGAAACCCCGAGGTTGTGCCGCTCGACGAGCGATTTCGAGCCGATCGGTTCCTTGGTGGCCACGAAGTCGGCGACGATGGCGCGCAGCACCTCGAAGCGCCGGTCGTCGGCACTACCCATGGTTCACCCACCCCTTCCGGCGTGTTCGTCGCCCATTTTACGGCCATCAACAGGCCGGATACCGCCCGAGCGAGCGTTTGGGTGGCCGACTCGGTTAGTCTTGCTAGCCGAGCCATAGTTGCGGGGGTACGAGTCACCTAAAGGGCCGCCGATGATCTTCAAGGGTGTGCACGACGGTAAGCCGTATCCCGACCACGGATTGAGCTATCGCGACTGGTCGCGCATTCCGCCCCGGCAGATCCGCCTGGACGAGCTCGTCACCACCACGACGGTGCTGGCGCTGGACCGGCTGCTCTCTGAGGACTCCACCTTTTACGGCGACCTGTTCCCGCATGCGGTGCGCTGGCACGGCGTGGTCTACCTCGAGGACGGGCTGCACCGGGCGGTCCGCGCGGCGCTACGCAACCGGACGGTGCTGCACGCGCGGTTGTTCGACATGGACCTGCCGCTGTCGCACCAGGTCAGCCTCGGGCGTTAGGGCTGCCGGCCGGCGGCCTCGCGCAGGCTCCTCTGCGAACGATCGGCCGCCGGCCGGTCCCTGGCGCTCAGCACCCGGTCGGACAGCAGCCCGAGGCAGCTGAGGTTGGGGAATCCGGGGCCCTGGGTCAGTCCGGCCAATCCAGGCAGGAACAGCTTCGGCCTGACGTCGGTGACAGCCAGGTCGTACCCGATGGCGTCCTGCAGAGCCTCGCCCGTCAGCGGGGCGCCGATACCGAGCTCGAGCAGGTCGAGTCCGTCCTGGCCGAACAGCGGGACGAACCACAGGGGGTCGGCGCCGGAACCGTCGATGACCAGGTCGAAGCCGTGCACCGTCTCGACGCGCTCGCTGGCCCGATCGGTCTGCAGCGTCAGCCGGATCCGGTCCTCCCTGGCCACCGCGTGCGCGACCCGGCCCCGCAGGTGCCTGATGCGGTCGTCGGCCAGCAGCGCCTCCTGCACCCTGGCGGAGAACACGCCGCGGTCGGTGCGGGCCATGGCGTCTCGGCGCTCGTCCGGTGTCAGCTCGGCCCACCGGCTGGGGTCGGAGAACAGCGTGTTCTCGAAGAAGCTCTCCCCGCGGGTGAACAGCGTGGCCTGCGGTGAGATCACGGTGATGGTCGAAACCCGATGCCGGAAAAGCTCATTGAGCATCGATGCCGCGGTCTCGCCACCACCGATCACGGCGACCCGG
>NZ_JBGAME010000030.1:0-46691 GCF_044223235.1 Mycobacterium sp. | reverse complement strand
CCCAACCATCCTGGACTCAATCTCCACCCGCCTGGGCAGCCTGCCACCCGAAACCATCGTCTACACCGGACACGGCGACACCACCACCATCGGCGACGAAATCGTCCACTACGACGAATGGGCCGCCCGCGGACACTGACGGAGCCGATCAGCCCTCGAGGATGCGGCGCTTCTCGTCCTCGAACTCCTTCTCCGTCAACGCCCCCGAATCGCGCAGGGCGGCCAGCGTCTTGAGTTGCTGCAGCCGGATACCCTGATCGGTCGGAATGTAGCTCGGGGCGGGCGCCGCACCATAGGCCGGACCGTAATCGCCGACGCCGTAGGCGCCGACATCGGGTGACTCAGGGTCCACGGCAAGGATCGGCTCGCTTCGCTTGCCCCCGAACGCCGCCCAGAACACCGCGGCAAGGAACCCCAGCACACTGAGCGCAAACAGCCCGGCGAACACCCAGACCAGCTTGCCCGACGAGCTGTCGTGCCCGAATGCCAGCCGCGGGTTGATGTACCCGTTGACGTTGCCGTCGGTCACGACGGTGTAGGTGCCCGCCTGCGGAATCCGGGCCACCCATATCCTCACTCGCACGTCGCTGTTGACAGTTGTTGTGCCGCTTCGACTTTCGCGCAGTTGCGGCTGCACCACCCCGTCGGGCGGGATGAGGGTCAGCTGCACGGGCGGGACGGGGAATCCACTGGCCGTGCTGCCGGTGGTCAGCGTGTGGAAGCTGATCGTGGCCTCGCCCGCCGGCAGCTGCACGCTGCCCCTGCCCGGGATGGGTACCTCGCCGTAAGCGTTGAACTTGTCCAGGACGAACACGTTCATCACCATTACGATGACGAACCCGGCGATCGACACCACCATGGTGATCGCCGGGACCACGATCGCAACCCGCTTGGCGAGTCGCCGATTGCTCATGGCCGAAGTCTGTCACGCACGCGACCGGCCCGCCGCGCCAACGCACCAGCCGCACCGTGACCGATCCGATGCCGACTCAGCCGGTGCACGGCGCATGGGGCGACTACCGTGTCTCGGTGCCGGTCAGTGCCCCGGCAGGAGGTTGCCATGGCCCGCGACGACGTCTCACCGACCCGCGAGTCCAGCATCGTCGTGCGCCCCCCCACGAAACCGGGCCCGACCTACACACCCGCGTCGCGGCTGCAGGCGACCGGGCTGCGGCCGGCGATCACGCTCTTCGAGCGCGCCGCCGAGGCCGTTCCGCTGCCCTCGCCTCCACAGCCCATCGTCATCGCCGACTACGGGGCGGCCACCGGGCACAACGCGCTGTTGCCGATCAACGCGGCGATCACGGTGCTGCGCAAGCGAACCCGCGCAGATCACTCGGTGCTGGTGGCGCATACCGACCTGCCGGGCAACGATTTCACCGCGCTCTTCCGGACACTGACCGACGACCAGGACTCGTACCTGCGGCGGGATGCCGCGGCGTTCGCCTCGGCCGTCGGGCGGTCGTTCTATACCCAGATCCTGCCGTCCAACAGCGTGACCCTCGGCTGGTCCTCCTGGGCGATCCAGTGGGTGAGCCGGGTGCCGGCCGACATCCCCGACCACCTGCAGGTCGCCTACTGCGGCGACGAGCGGGTACGCGCGGCGTACGCCAAGCAGGCCGCCCACGACTGGCACGAGTTCGTCGCGTTCCGGGGCCGCGAGCTGTGCCCCGGCGGGCGGCTGGTGGTGATGACGACGGCACTCGACGACCGCGGCGAGTTCGGCTACCGGCCGCTGTTGACCGCCATGGTCGACGAACTCGCCGAGATGGTGGCCAAGGGGTTGATCAGCGCCGACGAACTGCGCCGGATGTCGATCCCGACGGTGGGACGCCGCGCGGCCGACTTCGTGGCGCCGTTCGCACCATCGGGGGTGTTCGAGCGGCTGACGGTCGAACATCTCGAGGTGTTCGACGCCGAGGACAGGTTCTGGACCCAGTACCAGAAGGACAGGGAGGCCACGGTTTTCGGGGCACAATGGGCGGCGTTCGCCCGGGCGGCGGTGTTCGGCGCGCTGGCGGCAGCCCTGGACGGCGGCGACGCGTCACGGACGGCGAAGTTCTTCGACGGGCTGGAGGCCGGGATCGCCGCCCGACTGGCCGCAGCACCGGAACAGATGCAGATCCCGCTGGCCCACGTGGTGCTGACGAAGCGGCAGGCGTCGCATTGAATTGGAGTACTGACCCGGAGTGCTGATGCAACGACGCAGAGTAGACGCCTACCCCAATTCCCTTGTGCGCCCCGCCCACCAGCGGCTGGGCCAGCAGCAGTCCATACATCGACAGCTCGGACACCAGCACCAGCTTGCGTTCCAGCGTCCCGACGGTCGCAGGCAGCGCCGGTGCACGCATCCGCAGCCGGTTGAGCACCCGGACCACCGCCACCAGCAGGACCACGATGCCCAGGGTCTTGTGCACGACGAGCAACGTTGCGTAGCCGGCCAGCGAGTTCACCATCGCGTACCCGATGAGCAGCATGCTGAACACCAGAACCGCTGTCGCCCAGTGTAATATCCGCGCGACGACGGCCCGTGATTAGTTCAGGGCAAGCCGATATATGACGTGTGCCACAGGCCTCATCGGCATCGGCCCAGGGCCCCCGGATCGCAATCCAGCGCTCCACGGGAACGGCATGTCGGTCTTGCCGGCCCGCAGCCGTCGGTGTGACGACGCGCCTCAGCCCCCGAGCGTGGTGCGCATCAGCATCACGCTGTAGTTCGACCACAACGACAGCGTGAAGTACAGGTCGCGTCCGGTCGACCACGGGTGGATGTAGGGGGCGTAGATGCCACCGGGGATGTCGGCGGTTTTGACGATGGTCGTCGCCTCGCTCCACGGCCCCTCCGGTTTGTCGGCGGTGCGCATCACGACGTCGTTGAGCGTGTTCGTGTAGAGCATCACGAACTTCTTCAGGTAGCTGTTCCATGCCACCGACATCTCGCTGCCCGGCGCCCACACCACCTGCACCGCGAGGAATGGCAGACCACGCAGCCACCCGAACGGTGTGTAGTACTCGTAGGCGTCGCGGTCGGCGACCTGCCCCTCGGGAACCCTGGCCAGGAACGGCATGCCGCCGCGGCCCGCGCCGGTGCCGTAGTTGTAGACGTAGCCGCCGGATCGCAGGTAGGCACCCATCTGGAAGTTCTGGTAGCCCCAGACGAACGGGATGCCGGGGACGGTGTTGAACCAACTGGGCCGGATGCTCGAGCGCGGCACGCTCCACGTCTCACCGTTGTTGTCGGAGACCGCCACCGCGGAGAAGTTGGTCGACCACTGACCCGGGTTGCCCCAGCCGCTCACGGACATGAAGTTGACGTATTGCCTTGTGCCGACGGAGATCCCGGCGGACGGAATGACGGTGACCTCGGTGCCCGCCAGCCCCAGGCTGTCGATGACCTGCCGCGAGAAGTTCGGACGCTGCGCCGAGAGCACCGGCGAGCCGGCGTACGGGTTGCCGAAGGCAGGGTTGGGCACTTCCATCCCGTTGGCCAGATTTCGGTCGGAGCTGCGGAACAGGGTGTTCTTACGCCACTGCTGGTCGGGTGCGGAGCAGTCGCCGAACGTGTCGCCGAACGCGATGAGCACCTGGTTGTTGGCGCCGGTCTGCCCGTTGTCCCACATGATTCCGAGGTCGGCGCCCGAGATGGTGAACCGCTGATAGCTGTTGGTGTTCGGTCCGGTCAGCCAGCCGACCCTGGTCGCGGTGGCGGCGGACGGTGCGACCGCGGCCCGCGCGGCGGTATCCGGGGCAACCGCGGTGTCGGCGGCCTCCTCGGGTGTCGAGGTGACGCCCGCCAGGATCGCGGGTTTACGCCCGATCGGCAGGTGCAGGACCTCGATGATCTGGGACAGCGTCGGCGCCGACGACCGCGACGAGGCGTTCGGCGCCGCGACCGAACACGGGTCGGCGGCGGCATGCGGCGCCGTCGTGAGCGGGATCGCGAATGCGACGGTGGCCACCGATGCGATCGAGACCGTTGCGCGCCGCCAGGGGGCCGGCATGGAAGTCACACCTTTCCGGAGTCGCCGCGGGCGGCAACTCGGCATTGAGCCCGCAACCAATCGTGAACGATGTGACGATAGTGACTGAAGTGACGATTGTGCCAATTGAGCCGCTGAACTGACACGTTTCCGTGGCCGTGTCGAGACCGCCCTCCGCGCGCGCTCGCGACAACCCGGCGGCCCGGGAGCTACCCGTGCGGAGTTCGGCGGGCGTCAGGCGGGTATGGCCGAGACCGGGATATCCACGCTGCCTTCGCATTCCCCACGCGTGATGGTGGTGCGGAAGACCCCCGACAGGGATCCGTCGGACTGCGGCACGTAGTTCACGATGGAACGGGCCGGGTTCCATTCGACGGTGCCGTCGGGACGCAGGCAGTCCCATTGCCACCTGCTCGACTGTCCCCACTGCGTGCCCTCCCACGTGAAGCTCATGGGCTGGGGAACGACGAGGTTCTTCGACGGCGGTCCGTCGACGATCGTCGCCTCACAGCTGCCCGAGGAGCAGTCGGTGATGAAGACATAGTTCTTCGTATAGGCGGCTTCGTACTGACCGGCGGCGATGCTGGTGCCGGTCTTCTGGTCGACGTGAAATGTCACCGCGTACGGGCCGTTCCAGGCCGGGGTGCCGCCCGCGTGCGCGGTGGGCGCCACGCACAGCGCGCCCGCGATCACCGCCGCCAGCCCTCCCGTGAGGAGTCGTGTCATCGCCCGCCTCGCTCTCGACCCGATCACGCCAGTGTTACAGACGGGCATCGATCGCGTTCCGGATTCGCCGATCCGCATCTATCAGCCGGTATGTATGCGTGAAAGGCGTTGCGCGGGGGGCGATGTGACCCGACGCCGAACATCCGCATGATCGACACCTGCGCGGCGGTGCGACCGCGATGACCCGACGCGGCACCGTCGTGGCCAGGACGGCGATTGCCCGGAGCATGCACGGACCGTATGGCGCCGCGCGTGCGCGGCACACGCGTAGTCGACTACCTCAACACCGGGCCGTGCCCGGACGCCTTACGTGTGCTTCGAGTGGCGTTCGTCGGCGTCGCGCTGTTCCTGCGCGGTGACGACGATCGCGTCCGGCCCTGGGTAGACAGTCGAGTCGTGTTCGTCGCCGAGCCAGTGCACGACGTACGGCGGGGACCCGTCGGGCGAACGCACCTCGGTGATCCGCCCCCGCACGTCGTGGCGGTCGACAGTCGTTCCTTTGATCACCAGCCAGTCTCCGACCTCGGCCTTCATCGCTCGCTCCTTCCGGTCGTCATGTCCCATGGTGCGCGCATCGGCCCGCGGGGGGAATAGGCGGTGGCTGCCATTGGAGAGTGGCACTCCCTCACCGCGCACCGGACGGCCCGCCGTGGCAAGGTTTGCCGATGGAGAAGGTCCGCGTTCACCGGGCCGACTCGAAACAGGAAACTTCCCGAAACACGGAAATGTCACAGTAGCGCGCCTCCGTTTTGGAGACCAGCAGGCAGGGACAGGGAGACACCCGTGACCGACACAGTTCAGACACCGTCCGGAGAGTCCATCCCCCTCGACGGAGCGCCCGTTGCGGCGCCCGGTCCGACGGGGCAGACACGGAGCGGCATGACCGCCGACGCGCTGCGGCACGCGGTCGCCGACCACCTGCTGTATTCGATCGCCCGGCCCCCGTCGGTGCTCGCCCCCGAGCACTACTACCGCGCGCTGGCGCTGGCCGTGCGGGACCGCATGCAGAAGCGCTGGATGGCCACGACGAAGGACTGGCTCGACCTGTCCAGCAAGGTCACCTGCTACCTGTCCGCCGAGTTCCTGATGGGCCCGCAGCTCGGCAACAACCTGCTCAACCTGGGCATCGAGGACGCGGCGCGGCAGGCCATGGCCGATCTGGGGCAGGATCTGGACGAGGTTCTCGCGTGCGAGCCGGAGCCCGGCCTCGGCAACGGTGGCCTCGGCCGCCTGGCCGCCTGCTACCTCGACTCGATGGCAACGCTGGAGCGCCCGTCGATCGGCTACGGCATCCGCTATGAGTTCGGGATCTTCCGGCAGGAGATTCACGACGGCTGGCAGGTAGAGCAGACCGACAACTGGCTGGTGCGCGGAAACCCTTGGGAGATCGACAAACCCGATGCCAGCTACCTGGTGAACTGGGGCGGCCACACCGAGGAGTACGAGGACGTCGCCGGCCGGTTCCGGGTGCGCTGGGTCCCGCAGCGGGTGCTCAAGGGCGTCTCCTACGACACCCCGATCCAGGGCTATGGCGTCAACACCTGCAACACGTTGACGTTGTGGAGCGCGCGGGCGGTCGAATCGTTCGCCCTGGAGGCGTTCAACACCGGCGACTTCTACAAGGCGGTCGACGAAGAGGTGGTCTCCGAGACCGTCTCCAAAGTGCTCTACCCCAACGACGAACCGGAAGCCGGCAAGCGCCTGCGGCTGCTGCAGCAGTACTTCTTCGTCACCTGTTCGCTGCAGGACATCCTGCGCATCCACACCGAGCGCGTCGGGCTTCCCCTGAGCGCCCTGCCGCGGAAGTGGGCCATCCAGCTCAACGACACCCACCCGTCGATCGCCGTCGCCGAACTGATGCGTCTGCTCATCGACGAGCACCAGATGACCTGGAACGACGCCTGGGACATCACCGTCGCCACCTTCGGCTACACCAACCACACACTGCTGCCCGAGGCGCTGGAGACCTGGCCGCTGTCGATCTTCGGCGACGCCCTCCCGCGTCACCTGGAGATCATCTACGAGATCAACGAGCGCTTCCTCGACGAGGTGCGTTCGAAGTTCCCCGACGACGAGGACCGTATCCGGCGGATGTCGCTGATCGGCGAGGAGGGCGGCAAGTCGGTGCGGATGGCGCACCTGGCCACCGTCGGCAGCCACGCGGTCAACGGTGTCGCCGCACTGCACTCGGAGCTGCTCAAGGCCAGTGTGCTCAAGGACTTCTACGAGCTGTGGCCGGAGCGGTTCGGCAACGTCACCAACGGTGTCACACCGCGGCGGTTCCTCGCGCTATCCAACCCAGGGCTGCGCGGGCTGCTCGACGAGACGATCGGCGACGGCTGGCTCACCGACCTCGACCAGCTGCGTGGCCTCGAGGCCTACGTCGACGATCCGGCGTTCCGGCAGCGGTGGCGGGAGATCAAGCGCGCCAACAAGTCTCGTCTGGCCGAGTACGTGCATTCGACCACAGGCATCGAGCTCGACCCGATGTGGATGTTCGACATCCAGGTCAAGCGGATTCACGAGTACAAGCGCCAGCACCTCAACGTGCTGAACATCGTCACGCTCTACCACCGGCTCAAGACCAACCCCGGCCTGTCGATCCCGCCGCGCGCGTTCATCTTCGGCGGTAAGGCAGCGCCCGGCTACTTCATCGCCAAGCGCATCATCAAGATGATCACCGCCGTCGGCGCCACCGTGAACAACGATCCCGACGTCAACCGCTTCATGAAGGTGGTGTTCCTGCCGAACTTCAACGTCCAGAACGCCCACCTGGTCTATCCGGCGGCCAACCTCTCCGAGCAGATCTCCACCGCGGGCAAGGAGGCGTCGGGCACCGGCAACATGAAGTTCATGATCAACGGCGCCCTGACCATCGGCACGCTCGACGGCGCCAACGTCGAGATCCGCGAGGAGGCCGGCGACGAGAACTTCTTCCTGTTCGGGCTCACCGAGGATCAGGTGGAAGCCGTCAAGGCGGACGGCTACCGCCCTGCCTCCCGCATCGAGTCCGACGCCGAGCTGGCGGCGGCGCTGGAACTGATCGCCTCGGGCCGATTCACCCACGGAGACACCGACATCCTGCGGCCCGTGGTGGACAACCTGTGCCACCACGACCCGTTCCTGGTGCTCGCCGACTACCGGTCCTACGTGGATTGCCAGGACCGGGTGAGCGCCGCGTGGCAGGACCGCGACCGGTGGTCACGCATGTCGATCCTCAACACCGCGCGCAGTGGCAAGTTCTCCTCGGACCGCGCCATCGCCGAGTACTGCGACGAGATCTGGGGCGTCAGTCCCATGTCCGTGCGCATCTAGCGCGCGTCGGCGCGCCACCCGGCGATCATCCGGGCTGACCCTGCTCCTCCTGGGGCAGGGCGGCCGGTCCCCCGCACACGATGGCGGATACCGCCAGGTGACGCTTCGGTCGTCCTGCCCGCCCGTGGGTCCCGGGTGCCCGCAGGTCACGGACACCAAAGCAGTTGATAACGGCCCGATCACGCGCCGCGTCGGGGCCGCTGACCCCGATGCCGCGCTGCTAGCTTGCGGTGATCGGGAGGTGACGGTGAGAAAGCGACTGGCGGCACGCAGGCGGTGCGTCCGCGTGCGGCGGGCCGTCGCCGTGGGGATCGCGGCGGCGCTCTCGGCACTGGTGGTGGCGGGCGTGGCACCGGTCGCCGGCGCTTACTCCCGCGACGGGCTGCCGGTGGAGCAACTCGATGTGCCGTCTCCGTCGATGGGGCGCGACATCCGCGTCGAGTTCCAGTTCGGCGGCCCGCATTCGGTCTACCTGCTCGACGGTTTGCGCGCCCAGGAGGATCTCAACGGGTGGGACATCAACACCCAGGCGTTCGAGTGGTTCTACGAGTCCGGTGTGTCGGTGGTGATGCCCGTTGGCGGCCAGTCGAGCTTCTACACCGACTGGTATGAACCCGCGGTGGGCACCGCGGGCACGGTGACCTACAAGTGGGAGACATTCCTGACCCAGGAACTCCCGGCGTGGCTGGCGGCCAACAAGGGCCAGGATCCCAAAGGCAATGCCGTTGTCGGGCTTTCGATGTCGGGCAGTGCGGCGCTGACGATGGCGATCTGGCATCCGCAACAGTTCATCTTCGCCAGTTCGCTGTCGGGCTACCTGAATCCGTCATTGGGGTTGTGGCCCACGCTGATCGGACTTGCCATGAGCGACGCGGGCGGCTACAACCCGCGCAGCATGTGGGGTCCGGTCAGCGATCCCGCCTGGCGACGCAACGACCCGATGGTCAATGTGAACCGGTTGGTGGCCAACGGAACCGCGTTGTGGATCTACTGCGGCAGCGGCGCGTCGTCCGATCTGGACAACGGCTCGGATTTCGGCCTCCAGTTCAGTGCCGGGTATCTGGAGAACATCACGCTGAGCACCAACAAGCAGTTCCAGCAGCGCTATGTCGCGGCGGGCGGCCGCAACGCGGTGTTCAACTTCCCGCCCAACGGAACCCACAGTTGGGGCTACTGGGGTGCCCAGCTGCAGGCCATGAAGCCGGACCTGGTCCGGATTCTGACCACCCCGGTTCCGCCGCCGCCTCCACCCGCACCGCTGCCGGGCGTTCCCCCCGCCCCGCTGCCCGGTGTTCCAGGTGTTCCCCCCGTGCCCGCCGCGGCTCCGCCACCGCCGTAACCGGCCGATGAGGCGCTCCTACGGGATGGGTCTCGTCGCGTTGAGCGCGACGGCGCTGCTGGGCTGCGGCCACGGCGACGTCGACACGGTGGGGACGACGGGGACGTCGGGGGGGACGTCGGGGACGTCGGCAAAGATCACCGCGACGGAGTCACCGGCCGCGGCGGGCGTACCGTCCGCGCCCCGGACCATCGCTTGGGTCGACCTCGACGTCGGCGACTGTCTGGCGGGCGTTCCACCGACGGACCCCAGCGTGATCACCGTCTCGGTGGTGGGCTGCGGATCCCCGCACATTGCCGAGGTGTACTTCCGCGGCCCGGTGGCCGTGAACCGGGCGGTCACCAATGTCGCCGACAACGTGTGCGACTCCGCGTTATCCCAGTTCACTGCACACCCCGTCGACAGAAGCAGGTTCGCGGTGACCTACCTCATCGACTCCAGCCAGGACCGCACCGCGGCCAACCCCGACCCGAGCACGGTCATCTGCCTGCTCCAGGCCGCCGACGGTGGGCCGGTGACGGGGTCGGCGCGGCACTGATCCCGCACTGTGATTCGGGGAAAGATCAATCAGATTGTGTGTTGCTGCCACGCCGGGGCGGTCGGCCTGGCTATCTTCTAGGCGGCGATCCAGGCAAACGTGTCCGGTCGCCGGATCGGACTGGAGGTCGAGCATGGGCGGTTCCGCGTACATCGGTCGGATCGGTGCGCTGGCGGTCGCGTTGGGGGTCGGTGCGGCAGTGGCCTCCGGTAGCCATGGCGTCGCATGGGCGGATTCGACGTCCTCTTCATCGGGGGCATCGGAATCGTCGTCCCCGGCCTCGGGGCCGTCCGGATCGGGGTCTGCGGCATCGTCGGATTCCGGTGCGACGCCGAAGAAGATCCGCTCACCCAAGCCCAACACCGGTCCGCGGGCGCCGTCGACCTCCCGGCAGACGACATCGTCCGCCGATGACGATGCCACCGCCGCGGGTACCGCGCCGACATCTTCGGGGACGACAGAACCCCGCCCCAAGCGCTTGATTCAGCGTGCCATCGACGCGCTGACCGATTCCCAGCCCGGCAAACGTGACCGGAAACCAGCGGGCACGTCGGGAGCGTCCGGGACGGCCGAGCAGCCAGGCACCGACGACGGCGCCGAATCCAAGGGCCGCGACACCGCGACCGGCGGCGAACACACCACGCCGACTTCCTCCTCGAGCCCGGACCGGGTGCGCGCGACGCGTCCGGAGGCGACACCGCCGGTACGAACCACACCCAAAGACGCCGGCGGCGAGCAAACGCTATCCACTGCCCCGGCGGCCGAATCCGTGGGCGCAGTACCGGATTCGCCGTCAGAACCGCCCGTCCCGAAGCTGGTGTCGCAGGCGCTGGCCGCCGTGGGCCTGTCACCGCTGGCGCCCGACGCCCCCTCCGCGCCCGGCACACCACCGGCGGGTTTGGCGCTGCTTGCGTGGGCACGCCGCGAGTTCGACGGCTCGACACTGCGCACCGCCACCGCCACGTCCGCGGTGGAGGGAGCCACCCCGGTCGCCACGGCGCTGGCGGCCGACGTCACGCCGACGGCCGCGGTGGCGGTCGCACCCGCGGTCGGTTCGACTCGGCAGGTCGGCTGGATCACCGGGCCCTTGGGCACCAACAACACCCCGGGCAGGTTCAACATCGGCGGCACCGACCTCGGCATCATGTGGGACGACGGGAACGGTCGCATCCTGACCATCTTCGGCGACACCTTCCGGGAACCGGCGATGACCAACGACTGGCGCTTCAACGTGCTGCTGCGCAGCACCGATGGCAACCTGTCGAACGGCATGACATTCGACGACGCGCTGATCCAGCCGGGTAGCACGAGGCTGTTCGGCCAGGGGCCGGCCATCACGGCCATCAACGATCCCGGATTCCTCGGCCTCTTCGGCCACCACACCACCACCATCCCGACCGCAGCCATCTCGGTCACCGACGACAAGGGCAAGACCACCCAGTACGTGAACTTCATGTCCGTGCGGACCTGGGACACCCCCGGCCGCTGGACCACCAACTACTCGGCCATCGCGTACTCGACCGACGGCGGTCGGACGTGGACGGTCGACCCCGACACCGTGCGCTCCTCGGGATGGTTGCGCTCGACCAAGAGCTACCAGCCGGGTAACCAGAACTTCCAGCAGGGCGCCTACACCTATGGCGATCCCGACGACGCCAGCTCGTATAACGCAGACGGCACGCCTTACGTCTTCTCGTACGGAACCCCGTCGGGACGCGGCGGTTCGGCGTACCTGTCGCGCGTCGCCGAGGACGAGATCCTCGAGCAGGGTGAGTACGAGTACTGGAACGGGTCGACGTGGATCAAGGGCGACCCGTCCGCGGCGGTGCCCGTGATCGGGGCCACCGATCAGCCTGCCCCGCAGCCGGGTGTGTTGGGGTGGATTCAGAAGGCCTTCAACGACTTCCTCGGCGGAATCGTCGTCGGCGGTCTGACCGGTGGCAACGTCAGCGAGATGTCGGTCCAGTACAACCCCTACCTGGAGAAGTACGTGGTGCTCTATACCGACGGAAACAACAACGTGGTGATGCGCACCGCTGATTCACCCCAGGGCACATGGTCGGATTCAAGGACGCTCGCGACGTCGAGCACCTATCCGGGCCTGTACGCGCCGATGATCCATCCGTGGTCGGGCACGGCGGCCGCCGGTGCGGGTAACGAGCGGTACCTCTACTGGAACCTCTCGCAGTGGACGCCGTACTACAACGTCGAGCTGATGGAAACCGACCTGCAGCCGACGAAGCAGCAGGCGAACGTCATCGCCGTGTAGGACGCGAATCGAGTGGCGCGAATGTCCGGTGCGCCCGGGATTCTCCTCACTACAGTCACGTAGACATGCCGCCGACATCCCGCCGACGGAGGCGCCGTGACATCACCGACCAGGGCCGGCGCCGCGCGCGCCGGGCGCATCAGCGGGCTGGTTGTTGCGCTGGGAATCGGCGCGGCGATCGCGGGCAACGTCGGGGCCGCGGCGGCCGATACGGGCGACACGGGTGCGTCACAGGCATCGCAACCATCGCGCACCGCGTCGGCGTCTTCGGGCTCTTCGGGCTCTTCGGGATCGGCCGACACGTCGGCTCCGACCAAACGCAGATCCATGGCCATCGACCGACCACCTGACAGCACCGCATCGGCCGACACCGGGGCGGACGACGCCGGCGCCCATGCTGCCGCCGCGAATGAGGCTGCGGCGCAGACACGTCCGTCGACGAGGCCACATTCCGAACCGGTCACCAAGGTTGCCCACCGGCCGATCACCGGTGCTCTGCCGAGACTACGGCCGTCGGCCCGCGGCGCGACTGAGGACCCTGTTGCCCCGGTACGGGGGCTGGGCCTGGTGTCGATGCTGGGTTCGGCACGACGCGAAGCCGTCGCGCAACCGGCCCCCAGCCCGCTGGCCCCAGCCACCCCGGCCAGCCCGCTGGCCACAGCCACCCCAGCCAGCCCGCTGGCCCCAGCCACCCCGGCCAGCCCGCTGGCCCCAGCCACCCCGGCCAGCCCGCTGGCCACCACCGACCAGCTCGTAGCCGAGCAACGCGCCAGCCAGATCGTCGACACGCCGGTGGTCGGGCTGGCCAAGGTGGTGCTGAAGGCGGGCTGGCAGATCTCCGCGTACACGAATCTCGCCGCGGTCGGCGGCCCCGACAGGGAGAACCTCGCGCAGCTGAACCGGTCGGTCGACGAATACGCCAATCAGGCCGCGATGGAGGTCCAGCTGCTCAACCCGAACAACCCGAAGGTGCTTCAGCAGGTGATGCCACCGCACACCTGGTACGGGCAGACCGCGGGCGGCAACCGCATCTGGTACGACAACCCGGACACCGTCTACCGTTTCGTTGCGGTCAACGCCGCGTCGGAGTACGTGATCACCGGCCGATTCGACCGCGACCACATGCCCGCCGACACCAACTTCAGCGTGTTGACAGGATTGAACGGGAACACCGCATGGAATCTCAACGCCAGCGACCTCGACCTGGATGCCGAGGGCAACTTTCGCATCACGGTGAGTTCCCGGCCCGCACGTGCTGGCGAGGATCATCTGCAACTGCCGCCGGACGCCACCCTGATCACCACGCGCAACACGTTGTCCGACTGGGCCGACCAGACCCCGATGAGTGTGTCCATCGAGCGGGTCGGCGGGCCACCCGACAGCCTGTTCGCCCAGATCGGCGGGTTCCTCATCCCGGGTATCGGACCGGCGATCACGCAGAACTCGCAGCTGGTGTCGCTGGTGTCGATCATCCCGCCGTTCAAGGATCCGCCGCTGGTGCTGCACGCGACGGAGACCGCGCTGCTCATGCTGTTCCTCGGTCTGACCAAGCAGCACGAGTACCTCGCGGTGGCGACCACCGACCCGGCTACCGGCAAGCTGCGCAATCCCAACGAGCTCTCGGAGCCCGCGCACAACGCCCAGTTCCTGTCCACTCAACTGCAGAGTGCCGGGCACTTCCAGCTCGCCGACGACGAGGCGCTGGTCCTCACCGTCGATCCGGGCAGCGCCACCTACTTCGTCGTCCCGATCACCAACGACTGGACGATCACCGACGACTACTGGAATCAGCAGACCAGCCTGAACAACGCCCAGGCGGTGCCCAACCCCGACGGCACCTACACGATCGTCATCTCCCCCACCGATCCCGGGGTGGCCAACTGGGTGTCGACCGGCGGGCTGAACCAGGGCACCATCTCGGTGCGCTTCCAGGGGGTAGACCCGAAATCGGCTGACAGACCGACCGTTTCCACGCGGCTGGTGGCACACGACGATCTGCCGAAGGTGCTGCCCGAATCGACGCAATACGTCACTCCCGCGGAGCGGCGAGAGATCCTGGCCGGACGCAAGGCCGGATACGACAGCCGGTACGCGCCGTACCCGCAGCGGTAGCGGTCACTCCGATGCGTACTGCAGTGCGGGTTCCGACGAATCCACGTGCCCATCGCTGAGAATGGTCAGCCGGTCCGGGCGCACCTCGTAGCGGGTGCCGTCATTGGAGTTCACGACGTCGAACCCGCCACCGGAACGCACGGCGTTGCCCAGTTCGATGCTGGCGCCGTCGCTGAGGCGTTCCCCACGGTAGTAGTACCTGTTGGGACCCGACTCGCACACCACGGCCAGCGACTGGGCGGTCCTGACCATCGCCGCGGGCGCGTCTCCGGAGTCGCAGCGCGCCGAGCGTCCGACGAAGCCCTGCGCGTCGGCTCCGGTCATACCAGCGCGTGCCGTGGGGGACGTCGACGACGCGGAGGTTGTGGTCGTCGTCGGGCTTGTGGTCGTCGTCGGGCTTGTGGTCGTGGTGGCCGTCGTCGTCGGGCTTGGGGTGGTCGTCGTCTCTGTGGTCGTGGTCGCGGTCGTCGACGCTGTGGTCCCGGTGGTGGTTTCGGTGGCGGCGGACATCGGCGGCTGCGCCGCGGGGGTGAGCCGGCCCGGTGACGTGTCCCAATTGCCGGTGATCAGGATCGCGGCGAGCACCGAGGCGACCCCGAACAGCACCACCGTCACCGCGACCAGACCCACCTGGGCGGGGCTGAATCGCGGCCGCCGCTGCGGTGCCTGCGGTGGCTCCTGCGGTCGCTGCTGCGGCGGGGCAGGCGGGTATGGGGTGTATCCCGTCGCGGCCGGGTTGGGGTAGACCGCCGTGAACTGCCGGGTTTGGGCCAGCTGGCCGGGGCCCGTCGCGGGCGGAACCGGCGCCGCCGCAGATGCCGCCGCACCGGCCGCCCTGGCCAGCTCACCGGCCGAGGCGAACCGGTCCGCGGGTTGTTTGGCCATACCGCGGGCGATGACTGCGTCGAAGGACGGGCTGATCCCCCGGCGTGTGATGCTGGGCCGCGGCGGCTGCGCGAACATGTGAGAGCTCATCATCTGACGCACATCACCGTTCTCGAACGGTGGCCTGCCGGTCACAGACTCGTAGAGCAGGCACGCCAGCGAGTAGACATCGGCCTGGGGCCCTACCGGCCCGCCGCCGAACCGTTCGGGCGCCATGTACGCGCACGACCCGATCACCAGCCCGGTCATCGTCACGCCGGGGTCGCCGCCAGTGTGCGCGATGCCGAAATCCACCAGGTAGGCGAAGTCGTCGGGGGTCAGCAGGACGTTCTCGGGCTTGATGTCCCTGTGCACCAGCCCGTCGGCGTGGGCGGCGTCCAGCGCCGAGGCAACCTGAGCGATGATCGAAACCGCTCGCGCGGGTTCGAGTCCGCCGCCGGCCCGGATGGCGTCGTTGAGGTTGATGCCCTCGACCAGGCGCATGTCGATGTAGAGGGCTCCGTCGATGTCTCCGAAGTCGTGCACCGGGATGACATGAGGTTCCTGCAACCGCGCGGCCACCCGCGACTCGCGGCGGAACCGTTCCTGGAATTCGGGGTCGGCGGCCAGGTCCGCGCGCAGGACCTTCACCGCGACCATCCGGTCCCGCAGCGTGTCGTAGGCCCGGTACACCTCACCCATTCCGCCGACGCCGATCAGCGACCGCATTTCATATGGCCCGAAGCGGGTACCGAGACGCGAGCCACGGTACGGGGAGGACATCGGCAATCCCTTCTGATCGATCTGCTCGATCGGCGCGTCCTTGCGCCGGTGCGGGCCGTCATGGGCCGCTGCGAGCCTTCGGGTGTTGCGACCCGGTTTTGCGATGGAGCGCTCACTGACCGCATCGGCGAGGCAGCAGAGCTTCATCCGCTCGGTGCTCCACAGTAGCGACATCGTGAGTGTGGTTCGGCACACGCGCAACCCGTGGACGGGGGTGCGGAATGCGCTTGGGCGTGTCGGCAAACCACCGCGCGCGGATAAGGAGAGTCGTGGACGGCCGGCGTCGGGTCGCTGATCCTGTCCCAGTTGCCGTCCTCGTCGCCGTCCTCGCCCACGCCGTCCCACCCGGCGTCCTCGTCGCCGTCCCCATCGACCCAGCAGACGGAAACGAAACCTCCCGGTCAACCAGAGCCAGTACCCTACCTCTACCCAAGACGATGAGGACTCCCCCGATGCGCCTGAGAATTGCACTGCACGCCGGGCAGCGCCATGCCTGAGACCCAGTCCGCCCCAACCAGTATTGGTGTACTCACCAGCGGGGGCGACGCCCCCGGAATGAACGCCGCGGTGCGGGCGGTCATCCGCACCGCCATCTATCACGGCATCGACGTCCACGCCATCCATGAGGGATACCTTGGCCTGATCAAGGGCGGGGACCTCATCCGGCGGATGGAAGCCCAGGACGCGGACGGCATCCTGCACCGCGGCGGGACGGCCATCGGCACCGCCCGGTCCAAGGATTTCCGCACCAGGGAGGGACGCCGGATCGCGGCGAAGCACATGGTCGAGCGCGGCATCGACGCGCTGGTGGTGGTCGGCGGTGACGGAAGCCTGACCGGCGCCAACCTGTTTCGCCAGGAGTGGCCCGAGCTGCTCGCGGAACTGGCTGCGGCCGGAGAGATCTCGCCGTCGGCGGCCGCCGGTCATCCGTTTCTGCGGATCGTCGGGCTGGTCGGATCGATCGACAACGACATGTCGGGCACCGACATGACGATCGGTGCGGACACCGCACTGCACCGCATCGTCGAGGCGATGGACGCCCTTCGCAGCACCGCGTCCAGCCACCAGCGCACCTTCGTCGTGGAGGTGATGGGCCGGCACTGCGGTTACCTGGCCCTGATGGCGTCCCTTGCGACCGCGGCAAACTGGTTGTTCATCCCGGAGGATCCGCCCGCCGACGACTGGGCGCAGAAACTGTGCAAGGCCGTCTCGGAGAGCCGGACCATCGGGCGCAGGCAGAGCGTCATCATCGTCGCCGAGGGGGCGTGCGACCAAAGCGGCAATCCGATCTCGGCCACCAGCATCCGGTCCCTGCTCGAGGAGGAGCTGGGCGAGGACACCAGAATCACGATCCTCGGTCACGTGCAGCGCGGCGGCGCTCCCAGCGCCTTCGACAGATACCTCGCGACGCTGCTCGGGCATGCCGCGGTGGAACGGCTGCTCAGCGACGAACCCGACGCCCCGGCTCAGCTGATCGGATTGAACGGCAACAGGGTGGTCAGCTCACCGCTGATGGAATGCGTCGCGCAAACCCAGGCCGTGGCCGAGCGGATCAAGGCGAAGGACTTCGACGGAGCAATGCTGTTGCGCGGCGGCAGCTTCCGCGAGTCCTACCAGATCCTGCGGACCATGCAGCAGGCCGCGCCGCGGCCAACGCCGGCAGGCAGGCGACGCTTCCGGATCGCGGTGATGCACAGCGGCGGGCCGTCGCCGGGGATGAACAACGCGGTGCGCACCGCGGTTCGGCTCGGCCTCGACCGCGGCTACACGGTGCTGACGGTCAAGAACGGCTTCCGTGGGCTGCGCGATGGGGACGTCCACGAGATGGGCTGGATGGACGTCAGCGGCTGGGTCTCCGACGGGGGCGCCGAGATCGGCTCCAACCGGTACGTCCCCAAGCGTGCCGCGGTCGCCCAGATCGCCAAACAGATTGCCGCCCATCGGATCAATGGGCTGCTGATGGCCGGCGGGTGGACGGGCTATCAGGCCGCCTACGAACTGCACCGGCACCGGGACCAGTACGCCGCCCTCGACATCCCCATCGTCTGCATGCCGATGACGATCAACAACGACGTCCCGGGCACGGAGATGAGCATCGGCAGCGACACGGCACTCAACAGCATCGTGTCCGACGTCGACAAGATCCGGCAGTCCGCCGTCGCGTCCAGGCGCGTCTTCGTGGTCGAGGTGATGGGCCGCGACTGCGGCTACCTGGCGCTGCTCAGTGGCCTGGCCACCGGGGCCGAACGGATATACCTGCCCGAGCACGGGGTCACGCTCGACGATCTGACCGCCGATGTGCACTCCCTCGCAGACGGATTCCGCTCCGGCAAGCGGCTGGGACTGATTATCCGGAACGAGAACGCCGACCCGGTTTACACCACCGGGTTCATCACCTCGCTGTTCGAGAAGGAGGGCGGCGACCTGTTCGATGCCCGCCAGGCGATCCTCGGGCACATCCAGGAGGGCGGTGACCCAACGGCTTTCGACCGGATCCACGCGACCAGGCTGACCGCACGCTGCATCGAGTTCCTGTCCAACCAGCTCGAGTCCGGGGGGCGGGCCAGCGCGATGATCGGCTTCCAGTCCGGGCGACTGCAGTTCACCGACCTCACGTCGTATCCGCAGCTCATCGACGAGGAGGTGCAGCGGCCGCTGGAGCAGCGATGGATGGAGCGCCGCGTGCTGGCCAAGATCATGCGCGGGTAGGCCAGTACCTGATACACGCCGAATGCACGGTTGTTGTACGGGTTTCGCGAGAGCGTCCGTCAACAACCGTACATTCGGCGCAAAGTGACTCCAGAGCGCGGGACGGCGCGGTAGCTTTCAGGACACCATCGCCCTGCAACAGCGCCTCACGGCTCAGGACGGCAAGTGAATCACATCGACAACGGCCAGACGCCACACGAGGGCGCTGGGGACATCACCTACGCGTACCCCGCTCACCTTTTCGGCGAGCTGGACGCCCCGGCGGCCGACGGTGTCGAACCCCGCACGTTGCCCACGCAAGGCCCCGGCCCCCAGGCCCGGCTGCTCGTCACCCGCGGCCCCATCGCGGGGGCTCAATTCCTGCTCAACCGCCCCGTCACCTCTGCCGGCAGGCACCCGGACTGCGACATCTTCCTCAACGACGCCACCGTCAGCCGCCGCCACGTCGAGTTTCGGCTGGAGAACGGACAGTTCCTGCTCGTCGACCTCGATAGCCTCAACCAGACCTACCTCAATCAGGAACCGATCGGCTCCGCGACGCTCACCCACGGCGACGAGATCCAGATTGGCAAGTTCCGTCTGCTGTTCCTGACCAGGCCCACGTCGGACTGACCGGACTGAACGCGATTCCTCTGCACCAGAACGTGATTGACTACCGGGTCGTAACCGGGTCGCCCACCGGCAATGAGGTGCCGGTCAGATCCTCGGCCACACTCCACAGCGAGGCGGCCAGGTCGATGCCGCGCGCGCTGCGCGGGTAGGCCACCTTGGCGGTCGGACCGACGAGCGCGAACCGGTTCGGCCCGTAGTACGCGCCCTGTTCGGCGGCGGGGTCGGCGGTGGCGAACAGCAGCGGTTCGGTGCCCTGCTCGGGTCCCTGTGACGGCGACACGGCCATGAGTGCCCGGTACAACAACGGGGACCTGTCGCCACCGAGGTTGGGGCCGGCCGTCTGGAGATTGGTGCGGGTGTATCCGGGGTGGGCGATCGTGCTCAACAGGTTCCACCCGCGGGCAGTCGCCACGGCGGCCAGATGCGCACCCATCAGCAAGTCGGCGAGTTTGGACTGGGCATAGGCTGGCACGGCGCGGTAACGCGCGGTGAACTGCAGATCGTCGAAGTGGATGCGGCCGAAATTGGCTGCGCCGCTGGACATCGTCACCACCCGCGGCGCCGGGGCGCTCAGCAGGACCGGGAGCAGCCGGTTGGTCAGCGCGAACGGGCCGAGGAAGTTGCTTCCGAACTGCAGCTCAAACCCGTCGGCAGTGGTGTGTCGCCGCGGTGGGGTCATGACGCCGGCGTTGTTGACCAGTGCGTGCACCGGCTGTCCGTCGGCGATCAGCTCGTCGGCGAAGCGATGGACCGACGCCAGGTCGGCGAGGTCGAGGCGGCGCAGTTCCAGTACCGCGTCGGGCACATCACGCAGGATCTCCTCGCGGGCGGCGGCGGCCTTGTCGAGGTTGCGCACCGCCATGACGACGTGCGCGCCGGCGCCGGCCAGCCGCTTGGCCGCCTCCTTCCCGGTGCCGCTGTTGGAGCCGGTGACGATGATTCGGCGGCCGGACTGGTTGGGGACCTGGTACACGAGATACTCCTTCGGATCAGTTAGAGACCGTTGGTCTCCAATGCCGACGACGCTAACAGACCATCGGTCACTAGGCAAGAGACCGATGGTCTGCAATACTTCCGGCATGACGTTCCGCCGGGCGCACAGTCCGCAACAGCGCGAAGTCCGTCGACGGGCCATCCTGGATGCCGCCGCGGCCATGCTCGGCGAGATGTCGGTATCGCAGATCTCGCTCAACGAACTGAGTCGACGCGCGGACATGGCGAAGTCGAACGTGCTGCGCTACTTCGAATCCAGGGAAGCGGTGCTGCTCGAACTGCTCAGTTCGCAGATGAACGCCTGGATCGACCAGGTGGCACTGGCGCTGGACGCCGTCGCCGATCCCTCATCGCCTGCGACCGTACGCTCGCAGCAGTTGGTCGACGTCCTGGTCACGACACTGGTGGGCCACCCGGTGCTGTGCGACCTGATGTCCGAGCAGGCCGCGGTGCTCGAGCGCAATATCTCCGGCGAGGCCGTGCTGCAGCACAAGCACGCCAGCATCGCCGGCATCGAACGCCTGATGGACATCGTGCGGCGACAGTTGCCCGAACTCGGCACCGAGGGCGCGACGCGGTTCACCATGCTCGCGGCGCTGATGACAACCGCAGCGTGGCCGCACTCCAACCCTCCCGCCGCCCTGGCCGCTGTGTACCGGGACCACCCCGAACTGGCTTGCTACCGGGTCGAATTCGCGACCACGCTGCGCGAATCCTTGCAGATCATGCTCACCGGCCTGCTGGCGTCCCCGCGGTGATCGGCGAAGCTCAGCCTGCCAGAGGGGTTTCGGCGCCGGCCGTGCTGTCTTCGTTGGCTCGCTCCCCTCTCTCCAGAACCCCCCGCCGCCACGCCAATGCGGTGTGGGCATTCATCTGGTGATAGTCAAGCCATGCGAGGTTCGCGTCGCCCACACATTTGTGCGGCGTACCCAGCCACGAGGGCCGTTCGGCACCGCAACGGCGGCACGTCGACACCGATCGGCGTTGGGTTGTCTTCGTCCCTGGTGTCGGCTCCATCGGCCACTCCTTCCGCCATGGTGACCCCGGTGAACTGACCAACGCATCGCACGCCGCCCTCCATGCCGCCGTGATTCGTCGGCGATCACCCGCCAGCGGCGGTGGATGGATCGATGCGACCAATCTCGACGCCCTGAGGTGCGGCTATCGGCGTGTTGGCGCCCGTCGACCGCCCCGAACGAGGGTGATGAAGGTTACAGTTCGGCTTCTCGCCCCGCGTCCGTACTTCCGCAGTGTCGAGTGCATGTCAGGGCTCCCCAGACCGGCTCAGCTCAGCTTCCCGGCCGTCGCCCACGTCCCGCAGCGCCCGCCTCGGTCCTATCTCACCGCGCAAACGCCTCCGTCAGGCTGCCGCCGCGCCACTTCAGCCGTTCACCGACGAAATCTGTTCTCCGCCAACCGTGAACGTCGACTCATTGCTCAGCACTGCAAGGGCCCGGGTGGCAATCGAACCGTCGTCTCCGCCGCGGGAAGGCTTGCGCCGGTGTCCACCGGCGGTCAGGAACGCGCGCTCATGTCGCCGGTCCCTGGCGTGCCATCGGCAAGACCGTAACGCAGGTACACGGTGCCTTTTCCACCGGCCACCGGGGGTTCGAGGAGAGTGACGTTCGTGGGTACCGCGCCACCGTCGAACACCTTCTTCCCGACGCCGAGCACGATCGGGTGCAGCCAGAGGTCGAGCCGGTCGAAGAGCTTCTCGCGCAGGAGTGTCTGCACCAGGTTCAGGCTTCCTACGACCTTCACGTGCTCGTGCCGGTCACGGATCTCGCGCACTGCGACCGCCAGATCCGGGCCGAGTTGCGTGGACCCGGCCCAGGAGAGGTCGGGCGTGCCGCGCGAGGCGACGTACTTCGGGACGGAGTTGAAGAGCGTGGCGATCGACCCGTCCTCGCCGCCCTCCTGATGCGGCCAGTAGGCGGCGAAGATGTCGTAGGTGCGCCGGCCGAGCAGCAGGGCGTCCGTGCCCTCGTAGGCGGCACCGACCTGCGCGCCGGTGACCTCGTCCAGCAGGGGCGCCTGCCATCCGCCGAACGGGAACCCCACCGGGTCCTCCTCGGGGCCGCCGGGCGACTGCCCGACGAGGTCGAGGGTGGCGAACAGTTCGATGTGGATGAGGCCCATGCCCTGCTCCCTGATGTGTCGGAAGTTCCGGTCGCAAGGTAGACCCATGGGTGCAGGCAGACTCATCGCACCCGCCATCGCCTCAACATCCGCGGTCGCGTTGACGTTGCGCGCTGTCGGTGGTCTGACCACCCGTCAGATCGCGCAGGCCCGGCCTAACATGATGCCCGCGGTGAAGGCTGGGAAGTGAATAACCGGAGTATCCAATGACTTTGGCGCGAGAAGGGTCTACGGGTCCCGCAGGACGCAAGCACAAACGTCACGATACGTCCACCGCGCCACCGACTGTAGTGACGGAGGCGCTAGACCGGGTGTGAGCGGTGGACTTCCAGTTCGACGTGACCACCGACGGGCGGCCGATCAAGATCGTGTCGCTCATCGATGAGCACACCGCGAATGCCTCGGCGCATACTTCTTGTTCTTGTCGGGCCGATGAGATGAGCCCTCGATACATGGCCCGAAACGCCGCGATCGAGTAGTGGACTACTCAAGCCATCGGTCTCGGCGGCCAGGACGATCTCCTCATGCGGCAATAGTCAAGGCTGTTCGCGCGGCTTGGCGCTTGCGACGCCGATTCTGGCAGGGGGAGACAAGTGTGCCTGATCCGAGCCTAGATCACAGCTGCTTGACTTGCGATGATCCGATCGCCGCAGAACGCTTCTACACCAGCGGTCTCATGGCGAGGAACCTTCCAACCGACTTCTCGGCGGCGATGCTCGAGGCGGTCATGAGCATCCTCAGCGCGGTCGAGGACGGGTCCGGAGGACGCCGACGGTTCTGCGAGACTGCCGCCGCGCTCTTCGCATGCGGCGCCGTCGCCCACGCCGTGCTGGACCCCGTGCACCACGGCTGGTCGCTATGCCTGTGGCGGTCGACGCCAGCGGGCGTCGACTACGCGACCGCCGCCGACGTCGCCCAGGACCTGGCCGGTGACGTGATGGCCGACTGGTGGTCCGCGAGCCCATGCCGCCGGGTAGCTCTCAAGTGGTTCGACGGCCCGTACCTCATCGAGGTGCCGCTTGCACGGGACGGCCACGAATGCCGCAGCGTTCTCGTGCTCGGCCGGGACACCGTATTCGGCGACGAAGAGACCCGACAGATGGCCACGACGCTCCATCAGATCGCGGTCGTTGAGCGTGCCGTGCTGCGACTCGAGGCCCCCATTCTGTCCGCGCCGAGCCGGTGTAGCGCGGTGACGGAACGGGAGGTTGAGGTTCTGCGGCTGCTCAGCGATGGGCTGATCGCCCGCTCGATCGCGCACCGGATGTCCGTCTCCGAACGCACCGTGCACAAGCACCTGGAGAACCTGTACCAGAAACTCGAAGTGCACGACCGCCTCTCGGCGGTGATCCGCGGGCAGCAGCTCGGCCTCCTGCCCGACCGGCACCCCGCTACGTAGTTCTACGCATGGTCACCCGGCCCCCGCCGCGCCGATAGTGAAAACCGGGAGGAGGGGCAATGGCGACGTTCATCGATCGGGCGCTGGTTTGGCTGCACGACCCGGGCACCCTCGGTGCGCTGCTGCGTGGCGCGCCAGCCACTTCCTATCCGCACCTGGAGCGCCTCGTCGCCGCCGTGTTCGACCCGGCGGGAGTCACCATCGACCGGATCGTCGGTGCCACCGTGACGAACGTTGCACCGATGCGTGCGCTGGCGGTCACCGACCGCGTCGAGCTCAACTGGCAGCAGCACCAGCCGTCGTTCCAACTCGCCGACGTCCGCGGCACGTTCACCCGGTCAGGCACCGAGGTGTGGGCCGACTTGTACGCGACGCTGCGTCTCGACCTCGTCGCCGAGGTGGATCCCGGCGGCATCGAGTCCGCGGTGTCGTCGTCGATCGGGAACATCACCAGCCTCGCGGACTTCCAGTCCCGCTTCCGGTTCCTGGACCTGGACGACTTCCTTGCCCGGATGCGGATCTCCACCGTCGAGGAACTGCGCGAGTCCGCCGAGTACTTGCTCACCGAGGTCCGGCTGCGCCAGCTGCCGCCGTTCGACCCGACGGACCCGGCGAACGCGAGTTCTGTGACGCTCGACGTCGCGGTGGCTGTCCGCGAGGAGCGTGACCTGGCCGCCGGGCTGCAGGCAGCGCGGCGCCTGCGGGCCGCCGGTCGGACCGCCGACCCTGGCCGCTCCGACCCGGTTTTCGGTCCTGCCCTCCACCCCTACGCCCTGGCCGTCGTCCTACCGCCGGCCGCCGCAGGCGATCTGGACGACGACGCGGTCGATGCGCTGTTCGGCGCCGCCGGCGTCCTCCCACTGACCGCCGACCCACCGTGACGGCCGCGCCGACCCGGTATCCGCCACGCCACTCGAGAAGGGATCCACCATGACCGTCCGGTACGTCCGGGTGAACCCGGTCGCCGACTTGTTCGCGCCCGCCGTGCGTGCGTACGGCAACGTGGCCATCGTCGGCCCGGTCACCCCACCGAGCCCCGCCCCACCCGACCTGCTCGTCGTCGACGACCCGGTCGTGTTCACCGACCCCGCCGAAGCCCGCCGCCGCGCGCCAGGCCCGCTCGGCGACGCGATCGCGCTGGCCTTCGCCCAGTCCCCGGGCCCGTTGCAAGTCACCGGGGTTCGGGTCGCCACGACGCCGGACTGGGACGACAGTCTCGCGGTGCTCGCAACGCGAGACATCCAGATAGTCGCTCTCGCCGACCAACCGCTCGACGCGACGTCGGGCGCGGCCGGCGGTTCGGTGCGGGCGCTCGCGGACCACGTCACTTCGGTGTCGAACACCGGCGGCGACGGACTCGAACGCATCGGGGTGGCCATGCTGGCCAAGGACGCCACCGATCCGACCATCGTGACCGGCGCGCTGGCGAGCGAACGACTCGTCTACGTCGCGCACAAATCCGACGAGGACGTCGCGGCCGCGGTCGCGGGCACCATCGCCGGCTACGAACCGCACGTATCGATGCTGTTCAAACCCGTGGCCGTGTCGAGCGGCGCCTTCACGTCAGCGGAGATCGGTGAGCTCAACGGGTCGGAGACGTTCACCTCTGGTCCGGCGGGCAAGGGCGTGAACTGGCTCGTCGACCCGCCGCTGATTCCCGGCCAAGCCGTGTACCTCGGCGAGGGCTACACCGGCAACCCCGGCGGCAAGAAGTACATCGACATCGTCCGCACCATCGACAACGTCACGTTCCTGCTCAAGGCCCGCCTCATCCGGTCGATCGGCAACGTCCGCATCTCCCGGTCCGGCTTGCGCACCCTGGGCGGCCAGATCGAGGCGGTGCTCGAACCGCTGATCCGCCAGGGCGTCATCGAGGGCTACACCATCTTCATCCCGGTGCTGACGCTGCTCGACAAACCGGTGCGCACCCCGGCCGAGGACCAACAGATCAACAACGCCCAGTCCGAGCGCGTCGTCGAGGTGCTCGTCGCCGTCGACTACGCCGGGGCGATCCACCGCATCGCCCTCACCCTCAAGTTCGAATAGGAGGCCCAGCAATGGCCGATTCGTGGGGTAGCCGCCTCGAAGTCAAACTCGGTGACAAGACGATCTCGCCGATCACGAGCATCTCACCGACGTTCACCGTGCCGCACACGGTGCTGCACAGCATCGAGTCCGACAACGTCGGGATCATCCGCCAACCGTTCACCGTCACGTTCACCATGGCGATCCCCGCGATCGCCACCGCAGTCGCCGACCTCACCGAATTCGCCCTCACTGGAAAGGAATTCGACATCGCGGTGGTGGACAAGGAGGGCGACGACTGGGCGTTCAAAGCGCTCAAGTTCCGCCGATGCTTCGTCACCAGCGCGGCGCCGAGCAACGTCGTCGTCGACGGCGTACCGCAGGCGAACTTCAACGTCACCGCGCTGGACGTAGGTGTGGAGGTCTGACGTGGAATCCGACGACGTCGACCTGGACGCCGCCCAGCGCGTCGAACGCACGGGCCTCGCCCTTGTGCACGAGGGCGAGCTCGTGGTGCCCGCGCCTGGCGCCGAAGCTCGCCTGACGCCAACCGATCTCGCCGCCGACGAGGGTCCGGCCGAAGTGCATTACTGGTTCCCCGTGCAGATCGAGGTCGTCGGACTCGACGAGCAGACCGCCGGCGGCGTCGTCCAGCGGGTCTTCGACGAGCTCCAGCAGGAGCTGGAGAGCTGGGGGTGACCGCCGGTGAGCGTCTTCTCGCAGTCGGTGAAAAACTTTCCCGTCCTCATCGGCCCGGTGCCGTTGTTCGCGGTGCAGTCGATGGTGCTCACCGACGGGTACAAGATCGAGCGCGTCTACGGCAGCAAGTGGTCGCAGGCGCTCATGCCGACCGCGAAGACGATCCAGATAGAAGCCACCCTGACGGGCCCAGAACGCTTGCTGTACAAGCACTTCCTTGAGGACCTGGCACTGGCCACCCGATGGGCCGCGGCGGCCGCGGCACCGTTGCTCGCCGTCGCCGGTATCCCTGTGGTGTCCGGGATGGCGGTGGCCACCGATATGCAGATCACCGAGTTGAAGTTCACCCATTCGGTCAGCAAGCGCGAAGCGCTGGACCTCAGCATGCAGCTCGTGCACGTCTCCCGCAGCGCCATCATGGATCTCGCGGGCGAGGCGCTGGACCTCGCGCTCGCCATCGCCACCGCCGCACTGCCGACGCCCGGGCCGCCCAACCCGGTGACCCGGGTCGCGTAGGAGCAGCCGTGAGCACCGTCGCCGATCCGCTCCTCACAGCTGGCCTGCGCCGCCTGCCAGTGGACGCAGATGAGGGCTTCCCGCAGTCGTTCCTGCTCGCACTGGCGGAGCTCACGTACCGCGTCGAGCTATATGTCGATGTGCCCGAGCACCTCCTGCCGCCCCGACCCGCGCCGCGCGACGTAATCGACGTCGTCGGCGCCGCGCCCTCGGCCGGCGAACCGCACGACGCAACCGGGCTTCTGATCGCCGCGATCTCCCGGCAACAAACCGATGGAGTGTTGGTGCCGCTGCTGCGCAGGCGGCTGCTGCCCGGGCTGATGCACACCGCCAGCGAACTGGTGCTCGCCGTGGACGAGGTGCGCATCGCGGCGGGAAACCTCAACGGCGCCGGTAAATTTGGCTCGGTGGTCGAGGCCCGGGTGGGTGTGCGATGAGCAGCTTCGTGCTGTGGCACAAGCTCGTCGTCTCCGACCCGGCGGCGCCGACCGGGTTGCTGGCCGCGGCCGCTTCGGCGTTCGGCTTCGGGCTGCCGCTGACCGTGTCCAACAGTGTGTACGGACTCGGTCTCATACTCGACGCCGACGTGACCATCGTCGCCGGCGAGGGCGCCAACGCGACGACGTTCACCGCGACGATCTGGAACCTGCCCGAGGATATGCAGACGACCCTTCAAGAGGCGAACGGCAAGGACAAGAAGAAAGCCGGCAACCTGCGCATCGAGATCTCCCTGGGCTACCTCGACAAGTTCACCGTCACCTTCACCGACAAGCCGCTGCTGCGCGGCCGCATCCTCGAGATCGACGGCTCGATCGCCGACGACGGCCGCAGCAAGGTGGTGCTCAAAGGCGAAGAGGAGACCGGCTTTCTGCTCAAGCACACCGCGGCGTCGGCCAAACTAGACGGCAAGGGCGGCCTGGACTCACTTGTGAAACAGCTTGTCGCCACGGTGAATACCGAGGCGAAGACCTCAGCGGTGCGGCTGGCGCCTGGCTCCACACTTGGCAAGGACACCAAGGATTTCACCGTCCGCACCGGATCGGTGCTCGCCGCGCTCGCCCAACTGACCGAGGACGCGGGCAAGGCGCTCGTCGTCGGCGACGGCGTCGTCGCGATCGGCCCGGCGGTCGGCAAGGAGAAGGCGCCGGTGAAGATAGACCGGGCCGAAAACCTCGTCGCGCTCGGCACGGTACAGAAGGACGACAAGTCCGACGACGATCCAGCCGATTCGAGCGAGAACCGCAAGGTCGTCAACGAGAACACCGTCACGCTGCTCGGCCACCCCGGCCTGCGCGTGGGGCAGGCCATCCAGTCCACCGCCCCGAAGCTCAACGGGAGCCGCCGGATCAGTGCGCTGACGACGCGCTATTCGACGAAGACCGGCTTTGTCAGCGAGCTCGTCCTGACCGACGCGAAGGACGGTGCGCGCAGCAAGATCGCCACGCCCGCAGGCAAAGTGGTGGACCAGTTCAACAAGACCATCGCCGCCGCGCGGCAGAACAACCCGACCGTCGACGTCGGCGAGGTGACGGCGTACACCGCCGCCGACGGCGCAGCGGCAGGCGAGGCGCACCGCGTCACCCTGAACTACGCGCAGGTGCCGGAGAAGGACGTCAAGGCGCCGAGCATGGACAGCCCAGTGTCCACCGAGGCTCAACTGGTCAAGAAGCCGATGGCTTCGGTGTTCGCGTTCGACAAGGTCGGTCTCGTCACGCCGGTCTACCCGGGGATGCGCGCGCTGCTGGCCCACAACCGGTCACTGACCAACGACGCCGTCGTCACCGGTTGGCTGTGGCCCAGCAAGCCCGAGACCAGCGCGCCGCCGAAGAACCAGCCCGGCGACTGGTGGCTCGCACTGCCCACCGAGCTGGACGGCAAGGGCAAACCCACCGGCAAGGGCGTCAACGACCTCACCGACGCCCGGGGTGCGCGCGCCATCCAGGCCCGCGCCCTGCACATCCTCGTCGGCACGGGTGCGCTATCCGACGTCGGCACGCGGCCCAAGGTGCCCGCCGACGACACCATCACCATCGAGCACGCCAGCGGGACCACGATCACCGTCGACGCCAATGGCGCTGTCGCGGTGACGACGACGAACCAGACGATCACGTTCGGCAACGGCAATGTGACCCTCACGCTCGACGGCGCGGCGGTGAAGGTGCAGTGACATGGCGCTGATCCTGACCACCGCCTCCCGACTGGGCTGCCCGCACGGCGGCACGGTGCAGCTCACCGCGGGGCGTACCGGGCTGACCGTCGACGGTAAACCGGTCCTCGCCAAGGCCGACGTCGTCGGCAAGGCGATCACCGGTTGCAGCACCGTCACCTCGAGCACTCCGCCGACGAAGCAGTGCTTGACGGTGACGTCGGTCATCGCTGGTGAATCGCTGCTGCTGTCCGTGGGCGGCATGAAGGTCCTGACCGCCGACGCTCTCGGCTTGACCGACGGCCTCGTCGGCGGCCCCGTGCAGTGGACGGTCACGTCCGCCGGTCATACGAAGCTGGAGTCGCGATGAGTACCCGCGCGGAGCGGGAGCAGGCCACCTACGGTCGCGGGCTCGCGCTCGACGACGGCGACCTCGTCCTCAAGGCGGGGCGGCTGGCGGAGATCGCCGGTCTGGCCGCGCTACGCCAGGATCTGCAGCTGCGCCTCGCCACCCCGCTCGCGAGCGACCGGCTGGACGTGCGCTACGGGCTGGACGTGCGGGACGCGTTCACCAGAGGACTGCCGCGCCACCTGGTCAAAGAAGTGTTGCGGCTCAACATCGTTCGCACGATCGCCGGTGACCCGCGGGTGGCGAACCTCGAGCAGGTGCTCTTCGACGACGACCCCGCGTACCTCGCCGCGCACCCGGGTGCCGAGCCTTCGCCCGAAACACGCAGTGCCCTGGTTGAAATCACGCTGACGCCGGTGCCGCTCGTCCCATCGGTGACCGAACCGGATTCGGTCTCGGACACCCGCGTCCAGCTCCTCGCCGACGTGAGGTGGTGAGAACGATGGCAGAGTACGGAGTGACCACCGAGGGATACGTCGTCAAGGGCCTCGACGTCGTGCTCTCGGAGGCCTTCGCCAGGGCGCGGGCGGCGTTCGGCGCCGACGTCGATCTGACACCGACGAGCGCGCTGCGCAAGATTCTCGAGGTCACCGCGCTCGAAGATGCCGAGCTTTGGAAACGCCTGGAATCCAGCTATTACGCGATGTTTGTGTCGACGGCCGACGGGCAGAGCCTGGACTTCCTCGGCGAGGACATCGGAGTCGACCGGCTCGCGCTGCACGCCACCGGCGAGGTCACCCTGACCCTCGCGAACGGGGTCCCCGGCCGGTCGTACCTCGTCAACGAGGGCACGGTGCTGACGTCTGGCGGGCCTCCCTTCACCACGGTGCAGGCCGTCACCCTGACCTCAGACACTCCCGTCGCCACCGTCGGGGCGCGTGCGCTGGTGCGCGGCACCGCCGGCGACGTGGCAGCCGGGGCGATCTCGGCGATCGAACCCGCCCACGCCGCCGTGTATTTCGCCGACCTCGGTCCTGCGACGATCACCGTCACCAATGCGGAGCCCACGTCGGGCGGTCTCGACGTCGAGCCCGACGACACCTACCGCGGCCGGATGCTGGGCACCGCCCGCACGCTGTGGACGATCGAGGCCGTCCATCAGGCCGTCCTCGACGTCGACGGTGTCATCGACGTACTCATCTCCGATCCCCTTGGCGGCGTTGATGTTTCGCAATCGTATTTCGGAATCTTCGACTTCGGGCGCCGGCTGTTCGCCGCCGAGCGCCGCATCGGCGAGCCGTACCAGTTCGACGTCGTCGTAGCCCATGAGTTCCGGTGGCCGTGGGAGACCACCGGGCCGGTGCCTGGCATCGCCGAAAGCGTCCGCGCCGCACTGGATCTGGTGCGCCCGCCGGGTGTGCATCCCAACGTGATCGAGGCCGACCACATCGATGTCGGGTTGCGCGCGCAGCTCGTCGTGCGGCCCGGGTATGACACCGACGCGCTGCTGGCCCGGGTGACGCAGCGGGTGACCGAGGAGACCGCGGCGCTGCGGCTCGGTGGCGACGTGCTCTTCGCGCAGGTGATGCGAGCACTGACCGACGAGCCCGGCGTCGTCGACGTGCAGGCGATGCACCTGCGCCGCGGACCGGGGGTGTTCGGGCGATTCGGCCTCGGCCCGGTCGGCTACCGGTCGGCCGCATACGAGGCGGGGGTGGGCGAGAACCTCGACATGGGGCCCACCGAGCTGGCGGTCTTCCGCCCCGACTCCGGCCTCAACGACCTGCGGGTGATGCTGCCGTGATCCCCGCACTCCTCGCGCCGCCCGCCCTGCACGCCATGCGTGGCCGGTTCACTTTGCCGTTCGAGCGCGGTGCGCAGGCACGCGACCTCGACCTTGCGCCCAGTGCCACGCCGGGGCAGGCGGACATCGTGGACTACGACTTCGGCGAATACCGCGCCCTCTACGGCCGTGACCCCGAGCCGAGCTACGTGCTGCGCGCCCGCGGCGAAATCTCCGGCGCCACTGTCACTCTCGACGGCACCGATCCGACGCTGGGGGCGTTCACCGTGACCGTGCCCGTCGCCGCCGCCGGAGACGGGGACAGCGTCGTCGTCGCGCTGCCCGCAGGTGTGACCCCGGAGGCCCGGCTGACCGCGCTCACCGACGACGCCGTGCCCGCCGGAAGCCAGGCCGCCGAACGCTGGACGCTGACCGTGCTGCTGGGCACCACCGCGCGGCTGCTGTGGGTGATCGGCGCCGAACGCGACAGATTGACCCGGCTGGCCAGGGAGGTACACAACCAGCGCACGGTCGCCCGCACCGGCAGCGCCGCCCTCGACCTCGTGGGGGCGGACCTCGCGGTGCCGCGGTTTCCGCCCAACCCGTATTCGGTCGACGACGACACCGTCGCGCTCTATCACCTCGACGACGAGCCCGGCGCCGCGCCGGAGGTAGCGGACGCCGCGGCGCTGTTCCCCGGCCGGCCTCCGCACCACGGATCGCTCGGCGCGACCCCGCCGACGCCGGCTCCCGGTCGCTGGGGCCGCGGCCTGCGCTTCGACGCCGGCAGCCTGGTCAGCATTCCCGCACACACCGCGTTCAACATCCCGGCGAGCCGCGACTTCAGCGTCGACCTGTTCGTCCGGCCGGACCCGGCGTCCACTCTCGGCACCGTCGTGCACCGCGGCGCAGGTTCGGACCGCTGGTCGGTGGAGGTCGGGGACCTGCTTCTCGGCGGGCGAAACTCGGTGCGCGCCAATGTCACTGACGGTACCGACACGATCACCACCTCCGCGGCAGTCGACCTGCCCACCGACCGGTTCAGCCACGTCGCCGCCGTCCTCGTCCGGGACGGCGGCCAGGCCCGGCTGGCGGTCGTCGTCGACGGTGTCGAGCGGGCAGCGTCGATCGGACCGCTCGGCGCGGTCACCGGAGGCGGTGCGATCCGTCTCGGTCCCGGACCCACGGGCTTCCGCGGCGTTCTCGACGAGGTGCGGTTCAGCTCGGTGGCGCGTAGCCACTTTCACCCCGCCCTCGGCGAATCGGACGACAGCTACCGCGAACGCCTTGCGCTGTTCAGGCGCTGGGAGTTGCCCGCGCCGCAGGGCCTCCAAGCTGTACTCAACCGGCTGGTACCGGAGCTCGACGGCGTCGCCGACCCGTTCGTCGTCGACGACACCGACAGCCCCTTCCACAGCGGCGGGGTCGTGGTGCGGGTGCGACCGCAGGCGCTGGCGCCGATGGAGTCGATCGACGGTGACGGGCGCCTGCGGGTTGCCGAGGCGGACCTGTGGCCGCCGATCGACGGCGCCGCCGACGAGTCGCAACTCGGAGAGTGCACCGACCCGCGAATCGGTTTCGCACCACCCATAGCGTCTGACCCGCAGCGCCCACTCGGGCTGCCCGACCCCGACCCGCGTCTGATGCGGCCAGCGGTGGCCGCGGCCCTCACCCGGCTGGCCGACCTGGCCGAAATCACGGTGGTCGCCGGTTGGGACGCCGCCGCGACCGACTCGCGGGCCGACGGCCGCGCCGTCGTGCTGGAGTCAGGTACGACCAGTCCGGGGCGCCTCGCCGCCCTCGCCCACCGGGCCGGCTTCGACCTCGTCGAGCATCGTCCGAAAGGACTCGTGTACGCCGCGGCCGCACCGGGGCGGGCGCTGCTCACCGGTCCGGTCGGCTCGGGAGAGCTTCTGGCACAGGGGCGCGTCCCACGCGTCGAGGTGGGCACCGCCGTCGTCAT
This sequence comes from Mycobacterium sp., assembly GCF_044223235.1. Lineage (GTDB taxonomy): Bacteria > Actinomycetota > Actinomycetes > Mycobacteriales > Mycobacteriaceae > Mycobacterium. The sequence continues at coordinate 13,432 of NZ_JBGAME010000030.1, read as the reverse complement.
CGAGGCCTCGCTCGGGACGCCGCGATTCACCGGCGCGACGCTGACGCCGGACACCGAGGTCCAGTTCGCGCTGCTTGCCCCGCCGCCCGGGACCCTGCTGACCCACATCCCTGGCGCGCACACCGCCGCGCTCACCCCCGCCCGGCCCGGGCCGCTGAACATGTCCGCCGACATCGCTTTCGGCGGTCGAACGTCGACCGTCACGATCACTCTGCAGGCACTGCCCGCGCCGCTTGCCGACGGGGACAGCATCGCCGCCGACGGCACAGCGGGCGTGGCCGAAACCGTGGTCGGGCCGCATCCGGACTTCGACCCGGCCTACCTCGGCACGATCACCGACCCGCGCGCCGTCCTGGGCCCTGATCCGGAGGACTCCCGCGCCGACCGTGGCGTCATCGGCCCGCTCATCGCGCTGCTCGACGACCTCGAGGCGGCCGGTCAGCCGGGCGATCTGCAGGTCGTGACCGCCTATCAGCCCGCAGCTCCACCCGGCGACCTTGCGGGCGAGGGGCGGCGCCTCGTCCTCGCGCACACCGTCCTGGACGGCGGCCGGCTCGCTGTCGCCGCGCATGCTGCGGGCTTTCCGTACACGGCCCGCTCCGGCGCCACCGCCGTGGTCGCCGCGCCACCGGGCGAGCCGGTCGGGGTGACCGGGCCGCTCGAGTTCGAGGTCGACGAGACAGTGACGCTCACCGTCGACCCCGCCCCCTCGGCGGTCTCCCCGACCACCCGGCTCGGCTGGTCCAGCGCCCAGCTGATGCCCACCGCACCGGACCGGCAGGGCGTTCAGCTGATGTCGACGACCGCGCCCGCCGTCGCGGTCACCGGCAGGTGGCCCGGACTGGCCTGGGTCCGCGCCACGCTGCGCGAAGCCGTAGCGCGGGGGCCATACGCATTCGAGGTCCGGCTGCGCCCGGAGCTCGCCACCGCGCACTTGTCGCTCGACCAGTACTACCTCCTCATGAATGCGCTGCACCGGCTGCACCCCGTCGGGGTGGAGGTGCTCACCGAGCGGCTGCGCGCCGCCGTCGTCGAGCTGACCACCGCACCCGACGGGATCGACCCGAGCTTCACCTACCCCACGTTCCGCGTCCGCCGGCCCGTCCGGTCCCTGAGGAAGGAGCCAGCCCATGGCTAACGTCAGCTTCACCCCGTCGTTCACCCACACCCCGTGGGTCGACAACCGCGACCGGGTGCAGGCCGCAGGCCCCAACGGATTCAACGTCCGGTTCGCCGCGCTGCAGGCCGATCTCGGCAGCCTTTCCGGTGTCGTCCAGCAGATCGACACCGCGCTGGATGCGCTGGAGGCGGGGCCCGGCGCCCAGACCCGGGTGGTCACCCAGGCGCCGATCCTGTCGCCGGTCAGCGGTACGGGAGCGTGGGCGCAGGACGCCCAGGGCAACGCGTTCCGCAGCGGCGCGCTGACCGCGCTGTCTGGTATCAGTCCCGTCGTGCTGCCCAACGGTGTCACGCTGTCCAACCTGCGCGTGCTCGGCACCAACAGCGGCAGCGGTGCGTTGCGCGTCGACCTGATGCGGGCGCCGCTCACCGGGGGCGCGGCGCCCGACCGCATCGCCCGAGTCGTCGGGGACAGTGCGCCGTTCGACACCTCGGTCGCGGCCACGGCCGCGTTCGCCGTCGTCGACAACGTGGTGTTCCGCTACTACGTGCTCGCGCTCCTCAGCGGAGCGGCCGCCGCCGACAGCGTCAGCCTGTCCGGCTTCCAGATCAGCTACCTCGCGTGACCAAAGGAGTATTGCTATGACCCTTTTCATCAGCATCGACTTCGGGCAGCCCGGCGCCGTCGACACCGCGGGGGTGAGGCCTTACACGGGCAGCGTTCCCCTATGGAACAACGCGAGCATCTTCCTCGACGGCGGCATCAGCCAGACCCAGACCAAGGAGGGCATGCCGACCACCGTCAAGGTGCGGGTGTCGGCGGCCCCGCGGACCAACTTCCAGTTCGTGACCGTCGACGCGTACGTGCTGGCGCCGTTCGCCGGACCGCTGACGCCCGCCGCCGCGCTGCACACACTCACCGGGTTCACCGGCCAGATCACCGCGGGCTCCGGCAACGCCGCCGACCCGAACGACCCGCACATCGTCACCTGCTGGATCCAGGACCCGATGCTGGGTCCGGTCCCGTGGATACCGACCCAGGACGACCTCGACGCGACATCCAACGGACACCTCTGCGTAGTCGCCAACGCCTATGCGGAAGAACCCGCCAGTGGCGGACCCGCGCCAGGGGCCACACCGTTCGACGTCCACGGCAACGAGCATCAGGGCCAGCGCAACATCAACGTGCTGCAGTCGAATAGCCTGCGGGATTTCAAATTCCAGGTCTACGGACCGCAGGCGGGCACAGAATTCGCTCTACAAATCCGACGACTCACCGCCAAAGACTTCGGGGCGAGCGACCGCGGGCTGCTCGTCTCGCTGCCCAACGTCGTGGAGCGCGGAGAGCAGCTCTACCTCATCGGCGGGCAGGGCAAGGAGCCGGTGCCGCTGAGCCAGAGCAAAGCGCGCCTCGCCGGCACACTCGACCTCGGGAAGCTCGGCACCTTCGACCTCGGTGAGCTCGCCGCATCCAAGAAGGGGATCGTCACCGTCGCCAAGCCCAAGGGCATCACGGCCACCGTCTCCGTCGACCGCGACGACAAGCCGGGCTCACTACTCGGCTTCGACGCCGCGGTGCGGGACCTCAGCACCGGCGAAGACATTGGCGGGATCCGTATTCACACGCTGCAGACGTAAACCGTGGGCACGACGGTCCACTGCCACGTGCCGATCACCGTGCGGCTCCGCGGCGATCCCGACGAGGCCGCGCTGGCGGCGTTGCGCGAGGCGGTCGGCCGTGCGGTGCGCGATCGATTGGCCGAGGCCGAGCGTGTGCTGGCCGCGCCGGTCAAGCGGGACCTTCCGGACCCGCTACGCGCCGGCGCCGCGGGCGACGTGCTGTCCGAGCGCTACGACGAAGAGCGGGACCTGCCCGAGGGCTACGCGATGCCGTCGTACCGGAAGAAGGGACGGTACATCCCGCTGCCGGTAACCGAACCGCCGTCGGGACTGGGTTTCCGGGTGTTGCGTAGCGCGCACGTGCGCGCCCCGACCAACGAGTTCTTCAGCTGGGTTGAGCAGGTGATGACGCACGGTGCGTCCAGCTGGGGCGGTGCGCTGCCCGGCCGCGCGCTGTACGAGGACATGGCCCTGTCCGAGCACTATGTCGCCGTCTGGCTGGTGGAGGTGCGCGCCGCCACCACGCTCGCCGAGCTGATGCCCAAGCTGGGGACACGTGCGCTGCAGCTGCTCGGCAACCGGCGCGGCCGCACGATCCTGCACGCCGCGACCGTCAACGACAGCCATGTCGACGAGCTCGCGAACTACGACACCAACGGCGAAATCGCCGCCCTCCCGCTGCTGTACCGCGTCAATGCCCGGCGGGTCTTCGGCAACGGGCCGGCCACCCAGCTGCTGCGCGGCGGCCGTGTCGTGTGGGCGGGGATGGAGCTGCCGGAGATCACGCCCGAGTCGCTGATCGAAACCGGGCCGGCAGGCACAGTCCGGATCACGCTGACCGACGCCGGCGTCGTCGTGCCCCAGGACCTGTTCGCACAGCGCTTCGGCCTGACTTGGCAGGAGCTCCTCGACGAAGCGGGCAGCCGCCTCGTGCGGGTGGACTACCTACCGGTCCGCACCCGCAAGGCGGTCGCCGAAGCGGCCATCGACTACGCGGCCCGCGTGCTCCTCGATGCCGCGGCGCTGCCTGCACCCGCGGCGGGTGACACCGCGGAGACCGTCGTCGACTACCCTGACGCTGCGGGCATCCCGACGGCGGTGCGCGACGCCGTCAACACCTGGTCCGCTGGCTTGCCGCCACTGCCTCCGCCGCCGAAGGACAAAAGTAAACCGGGGCCTGGATTGCGTGCTCCCGCGGGCAAAGTCGCCGTCGCGTGTCGTGCCCACTTGCCGTTCGACGACGAGACCATCGGGGCGGCCAGGCTGCGCCCCGTCGGTCGCCGGTTCGCCGCCGAGGTGCGCGCGTTGCTCGCCAAGGACACCGAGGACCGGGACTGGAAGTACGACTTCTACCACTGGGAGTACCGCAACCTCGGCTCGCCACCGGAGGCCCGCCCGGTCGGCGGCACGCCGTGGGAGTACGCGCTGGAATCGCTGGACAACACCGGCCATCTGGACGCACTGTTCGCCGCGCTCGACTTCCACGACTGGTCGACCATCACCTTCCCGATCCTGATGCACAGCAGGGCAACGAAATTCGCGGGCCACCGGCTGGTCGCCGACCTCTTCGAGCGGACCCGCAGGAGGTGGCTCGACGTCCGCGCGAACGGCTACCGGACCGCGAGTCCCGGCGTGCCCGCCGCCGTCGACCTCGACAAGGATGGCCGGTGGATCACCGTGGGCGGGAACGATGTCCTCGGCGAGTTCGAGTCGTCGTTCCTCACCGAGCGCACGGTCAAGGAGCTCACCGCAGGCGCCCAGGAACGGTTCAAGACCGCGATCCTCGCCGAGCGCGAGGGGCTGGTGAAGCGCGTCGCCGACGGCACCGAGACCCGTGACCTGACCGACGAGACCTTCCTGCGGGAGGTGATCGAGGCGGCGTGCGCGCGGGCCAAGATCACCAACGACGACTTCACCGAGATCACCATTCAGACCAGCCTGCGGCTGCTCGATGTCCGCTACACCCCTCATTACGGATTGCCGCGCTGGACCGTGAAGGTGGTGCGCGTCGAAAAGCGTTCTGACGGCGGCACGTGGACACCGATCGGGTCGCCGGTGGAAAAGATCGACGACGACTTCGAGGCGGCGCTCGTCTACGCGCGGCTCGGCAAGGCCGGGGAGTTCTACCGGGCGATGGGCATCGCGATCACCGTCGTCGGCCTGATTGCTGTCGCGTGGTCGGCGGGGATCATCGCGGCGTTGGTGGCGGCCGGCGGCGGCGCGAAGATGGTGATCGCGTCGATCGCGATCAGCGAACTCATCTACATCGTGCGCGTGGTTTTCTTCGACGCGAAGCTGACGCTCGAAGGCTTTCTCATGGCCGGCGTCGAGGGCTACCTCAACGCGGTCGGGTTCCGCGTCGGCCTGTTGGCGGGCAGCAAGCTGGGGACCTCCATCGGCACAGCGACGTTGCGTCGGGTGTGGGGCGGGATCATCGCCGAGAAGCTCGCCATCGCCGTCGTGGGCGGAGCCGTCTCCGGGGTGCTGACGCAATTCGCCCACGATGTGGTCGAGATCGCGATCCGCGACGGCACGATATCGAGCTGGCACGCGTACGTCGGGCGAATGACCGTCGGGGCCGCGTTCGGCTTCGTCGCCGAGTTCGGGCTGTCCCCGGTGTTGCGCGCGCTCGGGGCCGGCGGCCGCTCCGCGCTGACGTCCATCGACGACATCTGGAAGCAGCTGAAGAACGAGGGCTTCACCCTGGTGCAGGCCGGTGCCGCGACCGCGGAGGCCCTGTCCCGACTGCGAGTCAGCGCTCTCGTCTTCGCCGGCGACGCCGCCGTCGACGGTCTGATCGGCGCGCTGTCCGCCCGGCTCGCGCCGCTGTTCGGCAAGTTCGTGGCCGAAACGACGGCGCGTCGGGTGCTCGAGCTGGCAGGTGCGCAATTCTCCCGCCACGCGGTGGCCGGCCTCGAGCGGTTCCTGCAGGCCGCCGACGATCCGGCGTCGGCCGAGGCGGCCCGCCGGCTGGCTGCGACATTCGCGAAGAGCCCGCAACAGGCCGTGCATCTGATGGAGGTGCTGTCCACGCTTCGAGCTGACGAAGCTAGGCGCTTGCTCACCGGGACGTTCAACACCGCCGACGACCTGGCGGCGTTCCTGTCCCGGATCGCCGGGTACACCCCTGACCAGCAGCGCGGCATCCTGGCCCTGCTGGTCGAGGCGGACCTGGTGGCCAGGCCGCCCACCTCTGCAGGCTCGTCCGCGCAGTCGATCATCGACCGGCAGTTCGAGCGCAGCCAACGGCTGCAGGCCGATGCAGCGATGCGGGACGCGGCCCGGCTGCGCCGAGAGGCGCAAGAGCTGTTGAACAAGTCCACGCTCGCTGGCACCCTAGGAAAAGAGACCCGCGCCAAACGTCTCCTCGAGCAGGCGGAAGCCAAGGCTGCGGAGGCCGCCCAGGCCACCAAGATTGCGGACGACCTGGCCGCCGCCCGCGGTGACCCGTCGCTGCCCGACCCACCGGGCGCGCTCCCCCGCGACCTGCCGGGCGACAATCCCGCCGCGCTGGCCGACGAGCTCGACGCCGCCCTGAGTGAGTTGGAGGCCGGGACCGGACAGTCGGTGCACGCGGTGTGGATCAACCTGCGTGCCGAGCAGCTGGGGCCACAGCACGTCAAGGCGCTCACCCGGGTGCTGTTCAGCTCGCGCAGCGGGAACCCGGTGGTGTTCCGCGTCGAAGGCGGTACGGCCGGAATCGGCCAGCGCTCAAAAGAATTCATCACCATCGACGGCGGCAACGCGAGAATTCGGCCCGGCGACAAAAAGCTCAACATCAACGTCGGCTCCTTCGAGCGCGCGGTGGAGTTCATCCTCGAGGCCCGTCCCGGTGCGAGGATCAAGTTCTTCGAGGTGGACGCCACCTACCTGAAGAACCTGCGCAGCATCCTGACTCCTGAGCAAGGGCATCCGATGTGGCTGGCCGACGTGGACGCGGCGGGCAAGGCCATCCCCGGCACCGCCGCACCCACCCCTGGCAGCATCGCGGACGTCCAGCGAGCGGGGCGGACCGTCGACACCCGCCAGGCGGTCGACCAGCTTCAGCTCGACGCGCAGATAGCGGCCGAGCTCAACGAGTTCATCATTCCCGGGACGGCGCGGGTGCTGGAGTTCACGGCGCGCACAGGAAGTGGGAAGGCGGTACCGACGAAATGAGGATCGTGGTCCACCCGCCGACTGTAGAGGCTCCCGATGGGACCGAGCACGTCGCCGCTATCGTGCTTGCTGTTGTGCACGAACGGATTCGGGAGCTCGGCGCGGGTATCGAATCCGCCGGCGAGGCGGAGACCTCTATCTCGTGAACATATCTCGTGAACACGGTTCGACGACTTCGACGTTCGCAGGATGACCGGTATGGAGTATTGATCTAAACATCAAGGTGGCCCAACTGTGGGGCGGCCGGGGGTCGAGCGCCAAGCGGTTACGTTCGGCGGCGAGCCGGGTGTTGGCGTCCAACGCTCGGTCTGCCATTTAACTCTCCATCCGCCATCCGCCATCCACTTGACCCGCGTCGATCGAGGTGCACCGGTGCATACGTTCACGCCGTCTGGGTCATCGCCGAAACGCGAATGCGGTGGGGAGTCGGGCATCGGGTGTCGTCGCCACCTCACCCAATGCAGTGCGGGCGATCGCCGCGGACGCTTCTGTCACCGGCAAACAGATGAACGGCCGCGTCGTCAGGCTGGGGGCCGCTCGTTGGGCCCCCAGTTCCACACGCTTGGATCGACCGGCGGATAGTTCATGCAGACATCGGTGGCGTGCGCCACGACGCCCTTGTTGTTGAAGAACAGCTTGGCCCAGTTGCCCCAGTGGGTGGCCATCTGTTCGTAGTACACGTTGGTGGCGGTGTCCTCGGAGTATTGGCGGCGGCCGGCGTAGTCGAGCGAGAAGAACCAGTAGATGCGATCCCGCGCCGCGTTCTCCACATCGACGGGCCTGTTGTTGTAGTCGATCATGTACCGCTGGTAGTAGATGGGCGAGGTGTCGCGCGCTGCCGCCATGTATTGGTCCACCGTGCAGGTGGTCTTGAGCATCCGGTTGGGGATCGGGTAGTCGTCGGTTGCATCGGCCGACGCGATCCCCGGAGCGGCCGCCAGGCTCGCGACCACAGCAGCTCCGACGACACTGCTACGGATCAGTCGCTTCAGACGGTGTGCCACGGTGTGCTTCCAATCGTCAAGGTGGATGGTCGGTCTAGTTGGGCCGCTGTTCGGCGACCTGTACCAGCAGGGCCTGCTTGTCTGGACAGTACGTCTGGAAGGCCAGCGCCATGAACTGCCAGGCCTGCTCGGTGGTGCTGTCCTTCTGCAGCTGCATCAGGATGAATTTCGCAGAGTCGTAGGCGTTCTTGTCGACGCCGCGGTCCACTCGTTCGCAGGCGATCTTTCCGATCCAGGCGTTGTAGTCCTTCTGGCCGTAGATGCCATGGGCATGTAGCGCGTTGGCGAAATCGGTGTCGGGGTCGGCGTGCGCGACGGCCGGCGCGGCAACCGCGAACGCGCCGAAGACACCGGTCAGGATCGCAGCGCGAACTCGTCGGCCGTTCATGGTTGCGCCCCTTCGAGTTGGCGGACGGGCGTCGGCCAGGGTAGCGGACGGGGGCGCTGACGGACATGCTGCGGCCACCAGAACCACCGCCCGAGCAGCGCGGCGATGGACGGAGTCAACAGCGACCGCACCACCACGGTGTCGAACAACAGTCCCAGCCCGATGGTCGTGCCGACCTGGCCGATCACGATCAAGCTGCTCACCGCCATGGAGGCCATGGTGAAGGCGAAGACCAGCCCGGCGGCGGTGACCACGGAGCCGGTTCCCACCATCGCGCGGATGATGCCGGTGTTCAGCCCGGCGTGAATCTCTTCCTTCATTCTCGACACCAGGAGGAGGTTGTAGTCCGCACCGACGGCCAACAGCACGATCACCGACATCGGCAGCACCATCCAGTGCAACGGGATGCCGACGATGTGCTGCCACAGCAGCACGGACAGGCCGAACGAGGTGGCCAGGCTCAGTACCACCGTTCCGACGATGACCGCCGCGGCCACCACCGCACGGGTGAGCAGCACCATGATGATGAAGATCAGGATCAGTGCGGCGACGGCGGCGATGATGAGGTCGTAGTCGGCGCCCTGCTGCATGTCGTTGTATGTGGCCGAGCTACCGCCGACATAGATGCTGGAGCCTTCCAGCGGTGTCCCCTTGATCGCGTCCGCCGCGGCAATCTTGAGCGGTTCGATTCGGGACGTTCCCTCCTCCGTCAACGGGTCACCCTGGTGGATGATGGTGAACCGCACCGCATGGCCGTCCGGAGACAGGAACAGTTTGATGCCACGCTTGAAGTCGTCGTTGTCGAAGGCCTCCGGCGGCAGGTAGAACGAGTCGTCATTGCGTGCCGCGTCGAAGGCCTCGCCCATCGCCGTCGCGTTGTCCTGCGCCGCCATGGTCTGGTCCTGCTGCACCCTCTGCGCCTGATACTGGTTGAGCATCAGTTGCTTCTGCGTCTTCATGGTTTGGATCATCGGCGGCATCACCGCGACCATCCGCCCGGTCAGATCGGCCATCTGATGGATATCGGGCACGATGTCCTGGAAATCATCTGACAGCGTCGAGATGCCGTCGAGGCTGTCGAAGACCGAGCGCATCGACCAGCACAGCGGGATGTCGACGCAGTGCGGCTCCCAGTAGAAGTAGTTTCGCAGCGGCCGGAACTGGTCGTCGAAGTCGGCGAGATGATCGCGCACGGTGGCGATGTCGTCGGAGGTGACGGCCATCTTGTCCGACATCCGTCGGGTTACCTCGGCCAACTGCTGTGTGATGCTCTGCATCTCGGTCATCGAGTCGATGGTGACCTGCATCTCGTCGGCCTGTTTGAGGATATTGTCGATTACGGTCTGCTGATAGTCGTTGTTCATCAGCTGGCCGGTGCTGTTCTGGCTGATCGAGTACGGGATCGTCGAGTGCTCGATCGGCTTCCCCTCCGGCCGGGTGATCGTCTGCACCTGCGCGATACCGTGCACCCGCGACATCGCCTTGGCGATCTTGTCGATTACCAGGAAATCGGCCGGATTGCGCATGTCGTGGTCGGTTTCGATCATTACCAGGTCGGGGTTCATCTTGGCCTGTGAGAAGTGCCGATCGGCGGCCGCGTAGCCGACGTTGGCCGACACATCGTCGGGAAGGTAGATGCGGTCGTTGTAGGTCGTGTAGTACCCGGGCAGTGTGAGCAGGCCGACGAGCGACACGACGACGGCGCACACGAGGACCGCACCGGGCCAGCGCACGGTCGCTGTGCCCACCCGATGCCACAGCCGTTGCCGCCCAGCCCGTTTGGGTTCCAACAGGCGGCCGAATCGGCTGCACACGACGATGACAGCCGGGCCAAGGGTGAGCGCCGCGGCGACCACGATGACCATGCCGACGGCCAGCGGGATGCCCATCGTCTGGAAGTAGGGCAACCGGGTGAAATGCAGGCAGAAAGTGGCTCCGGCGATGGTCAGGCCCGACGCCAGCACGACGTGTGCGGTCCCGTGGAACATGGTGTAGTACGCCGATTCCCGGTCCTCGCCGGCTCGACGTGCTTCCTGGTAGCGGCCGATGAGGAAAATCGCGTAGTCCGTTGCCGCGGCGATCGCCAACGTCACCACCATGTTGGTCGCAAATGTCGTCAGCCCGAACACGTTGTGGTAGCCCAGAAACGCCACCAGGCCGCGCGCGCCGGACAGCCCCAGCAACACCATGCCGAGCACGATGAGCGTCGTGAGGATCGACCGGTAGACGAGCAACAGCATGAGGGTGATGACGCCGAAGGTGACGAACTCGATCATCCTCATGCTGGCGTCGCCGACCTCGTTCTGGTCGGTGGACGTCGCCGCGGGCCCCGTGACGTAGGCCTTCACCCCAGGGGGCGCCGGGGTCTCGGAGGCGATGTGGCGGACCGCCGCCACCGACTCGTTGGCCAGCGCTTCGCCCTGATCGCCTGCGATGTAGACCTGGACGTAGGCGGCCTTGTTGTCGGTGCTCTGGGCTGCCGACGCGGTGAAGGAGTCGCCCCAGAAGTCCTGAACGTGCTGGATGTGCGTGGTGTCGGCGCGCAGGTCTCGGACGATCGTGTCATAGAACGTGTGCGCCTCGGCGCCCAGGGGCGCGTCGCCCTCGATCACGATCATCACCGAGCTGCTGGTGTCGTACTCGCCGAACACCTGGCCGACCCGTTTGGTCGCGATCATCGACGGTGCGTCGTTGGGGCTCATCGACACCGCGCGCAGCTTGCCGACCTCCTCCAGCGTCGGCACGACGGTGTTCAGCACGGCGATGAGGACGATCCAGCCCAGGATGATCGGCACGGCGAACACGCGGATGAACCGCGAGATCCTCGGGCGCGCCGGCTGGCGGTGGCTCGGGATCGTGTCGGTCGGAGCGTCGTCCACGGTTGCGGTCATGCCGATTTCACCAGGCAGAAGGTTTCGGCGTTCACGCCCGTAGCGGTCCTTTCGTCCTTGACCACGTCATCGACGGTGACTCGGCAGCTGATGGAGTGCCCGTCGCCCTGGGCGATGATGTTCGGCGACGCCGACGGTGAGGTGGTGCTCAGCGTCAACGACCAGGGCAGTGCGACGCTGCCGGTGCGCTGGGGCTTACCGTCGAGATCGAGGTAGTTGATCACCGCCGTGGAGCCCGAGCCGAACACCTCGTAGGTCACCACTTTGGGGTTGAAGTCCTCGGCGCTGTCGGAGCTCTTCGGCGTCACCACGACGGGCTGAGCGCCGAACACCGAGCGGGCGTTCATCACCGCGACCACGCCGATGGCGACGGCAAAGACCACAAGCAGCGGAATCCACACGCGCCCAAGAGTTTTCATCACCGCAAATGCCGTTCGTGCGCTATGGCAGCGACCGTTGGAGGCTTGTCCACGACGGAGGTCATTTGTTCGGCCTTTCAGCATTCGAAGCCACCCCGGATTCGTGGCCGGACGCAGCGCTAGACAGATAAGCTAACGATTTAAGCGGATGCGGTCAATCCACTTCTGCTGTTGCGCCCGTTACACTCGGCCCCGTGAGTTCTCACCCGACGGCCGATCGGCCGCTGCGCAAGGACGCGCAGCGCAACCGTCAGCGTGTCATCGACGCCGCCCGCGAACTGTTCGCGGAAAAAGGTCTGGAGCCCAACCTCAACGACGTCGCCCGCCACGCGGGCGTGGGAGTGGGTACCGTGTACCGACGCTTCGCCAGCAAGGAGGAGCTGCTCGAGGCCATTTTCGAGGACGGACTCCAACAGCTCACGACACTGGCCGAAGTTGCTCTGCGCCATGATGATTCGTGGCAGGGGTTCGTGTGGTTCGTCGAGCACATGTGCGAGATCACCGCCACTGACCGGGGTTTGCGGGAGATCGCCTTCAGCAAGGCCTACGGCGGGTGCCGCGTGAACGCCGCCCAGGATTGCCTCAGTCCCGTCGTGACCAGAATCGTCGAGCGAGCGCAGGCCGACGGTCACCTCCGTCCCGGCCTTTCCTCCACGGACATGCCGGTCATCGGCCTCCTGGCCGGCACGGTCAGCGAATTCGCCGGACACGTCGATCGTGATCTCTGGCGTCGTTACGTGGCGCTGCTGATCGACGGAATGCGCCGCCGCGACGGCCAAGCACAACTGCGCGTCGATGCGCTCGACGAGCCGGGACTCGACGCGGCGATGCGAACGTGGGAGCCCGCGGGCTCGCCCTCCCGAGCGCTGCCGACACGGTAGTTGCGGGGATGAAGTGGGGCGGGCGGGGCTCGAACCCGCGACCAATGGATTCGGTTTTGGCGGTTCTCAGCGTCGATTGTCAAGGTCGGTAATTTCCCAGTGCCACAAGGGATTCCGCGCCCATCGATTCCCATCGAGAATCTGCTGATTCCGGTCGAATCCCGCTCATAACCGCTGAAAAAGTGATGACTGAAGGGTGTCCAGACATAGCCACATAATTTGGCTCGAGAAATGGGTTCACAGTGCCTAATCACGGCTGCATGAGCCGTCGCCGGGGCGGTATTCCACCACCGCCCCCGCCTGAGGCTGCAACAGATTAGAGGCGCAAATTGGAGTGTTCCGGCAGCGAGAAACTTCTACCGGCGTCACTGTCGTCGCCGGAGTCGCGCGAGGCCATCCAGCACAAGCTCGACCAGTTCGTGGCGATCGCCGAGCGGTCGGTGGTCGTCGGGTACGGGGCGCTCATCGGCGCCGCGGTGATTACGTAGGGAGGGCGCCACCATGACCACCACACCGGCACCGCCCGCGGAGGGCTGCGGCGAAATGAGGCTGTCGCAGTCTTCCGCCGGCGGTGACGGATGGATGCGCCGTTGTGCGCTGGCAGCTGCGACGTGAACCGGTCCACAGCCCAAGGCGTCGCAGCTTCCCGCCCGCAGCGGCAGCGGTAGGGCGTCTTGGCAGCGGTGGTCTGGCTGTGGACCGCACCGCCACCACGACGACCTATAACCCGTACTCATCGAGGACCAGGAGAACGAACCCAATGAGCACCGGATGCCAATTCACCGACGCCGACCGCCAACGCCTCAAATTGGCCGTGCACGAAGCCGGCCATGCGGTCGTCGGTCTGCTTTACGGGGCGACGGTCGGGCGCGCCGCCCCGACCGACGACGGCACAGACGGCGAATGCACGTTCACAGCAGACTGTTTCGGCCCGTCTGCCCGCGCGCAGCTG
>NZ_JBGAME010000007.1:0-207221 GCF_044223235.1 Mycobacterium sp. | reverse complement strand
GGGGGGGGGGGGGGGGGGGGGGGGGGGGGGGGGGGGGTCGGCGCCCCCCCCCCCCGGCTGCTCCGGAGGCGTCGTCACGCGAGCAACCGTAGCGCCGCGGTGACCGCAAGGCCGGGTACATCGAGGGACTTCGACCCGAGGTCGTGACGTGCGCCGGTGATCTCGACGACCTCGGTCGGCGCCGCGATGAGCGCCGCGGCCGCGCGCAGTTCGTCGATCGTGCCGAACGGGTCGGAGGTCCCGTGCGTGAACACCGTCGGTGTGGTGATATCCGGCAGGTGCTCGGTGCGGGCCCGCTCGGGTTTGCCCGGCGGGTGAAGCGGATAGGAGAACAACGTCAGCACATCCGGCGCGACGCCGGATGCCGTCACCATCGACGTCATGCGCCCGCCATAGGAATGGCCGCCTGCCATCACTGGGCCGTGGCCCAGGCTGCGCGCCCATTCGATCGCCTCGGCGACGCCTTCCTGGTCGGCCTTGGCCGACCCCGACGGCGGGCCCTTCGGCCGGCGCCTGCGGTAGGGCAGGTTGAAGCGCACCGCCAGCCAGCCCCGGCGGGCCCACTCGTCGCAGATCCGGATCAGCATCGGCGATTCACGACTGCCTCCCGCACCGTGGGTGAGCACCACGGTGCCCCGCGGATCCCCGTCCGGCCGGTGCGCCACCCCGGCGATCGCGTCGAGGTTCATCGCCGGTTCATGGCAGTTCGTGCAGCCGGAACAGGGCCGACACCGGGCCGTGGCCGTGTCCCAACGGGTAAGCGGCCCTGAGGCATTCGGTCACCCAGGACTTCGCGAATGCGACGGCGTCGGGGATCTGGTAGCCGTGGGCCAGCGCGCATGTGGCGGCGGCCGCGAGCGTGTCGCCCGCCCCGTGGTCGTTGCCGGTGGCCACCCGCGGCGCGTCGTACTCGTAGAAATCGGTGCCGTCGTAGAGCAGGTCGGGGCTGGCCGACGATGACCGCAGATGGCCGCCCTTGACCAGCGCCCACTGCGGTCCCAACGCATGCAGCGCGCGGGCGGCGTCGCGTTGGGACTCGGCGTCGATGACGTCGATCCCGGTGAGTAGCCGCACCTCATCGAGGTTCGGTGTCACCAGGGTGGCCAGCGGAAATAGTTCGGTGCGAATCGAATTCAGTGCGCTGGGATGCAGCAGTGGATCGCCGTGCATGGAGGCGCACACCGGGTCGACCACCAGCGGAGTCGTGCCGTCAAGTCCTTCCGCCCGCCAGGTCTCGGCCACCGTGGTGATGATCTCCGACGACGCCAGCATGCCGGTCTTGGCCGCCTGAATCCCGATGTCGGACACCACGGCGCCGATCTGACCAGCGATGATATCGAGCGGAATCTCGTGGAAAGCCTTGACGCCCACCGAGTTCTGCACCGTCACCGCGGTGACGGTGACGCAGCCGTGCAGGCCGAGCATCGCGAAGGTACGCATGTCGGCCTGGATCCCCGCGCCGCCGCCCGAGTCCGACCCGGCGATCGTCATGACCCGCAGGGGGGTCTGCGCCGGCGGCGTCAACGGAAGCACGTTCACGGTGTCGATTCTGGCACGGCCGCCTCCAGCGGCAGGTAGATGCGGTTACCGTGCTCGGCGAACTCCTGCGACTTCTGCTCCATCCCGTCCTGGATGACGCTGTCGATCTCGTCCTTGTAGGTCTCGCGGATGTCCTGGGTGATCCGCATGGAGCAGAACTTCGGGCCGCACATGGAGCAGAAGTGCGCGGTCTTGGCGGGTTCGGCGGGCAGCGTCTCATCGTGGAACGCCCGGGCGGTGTCGGGGTCCAGCGACAGGTTGAACTGGTCCTGCCACCGGAATTCGAAGCGCGCCTTGGACAATGCGTCGTCACGCTGCTGGGCGCGGGGATGGCCCTTGGCCAGATCGGCAGAGTGGGCGGCGATCTTGTAGGCGATGACGCCGTCCTTGACGTCCTTGCGGTCGGGCAGGCCGAGGTGTTCCTTCGGGGTGACGTAGCACAGCATCGCGGTACCGGCCTGCGCGATGATGGCCGCGCCGATCGCCGAGGTGATGTGGTCGTAGGCCGGCGCGATGTCGGTGGCCAGCGGCCCGAGGGTGTAGAACGGGGCCTCCTCGCACAGCTGCTCTTCCAGCCTGACGTTTTCGACGATCTTGTGCATCGGGATGTGTCCCGGGCCCTCGATCATCACTTGCACGCCATGGGATTTCGCGATCCTGGTCAGCTCGCCCAGGGTTTCCAGCTCGGCGAACTGTGCCGCATCGTTGGCGTCGGCGATGGAACCGGGTCGCAGCCCGTCGCCGAGCGAGAACGTCACGTCGTAGCGCGCCAGGATCTGGCAGAGCTCCTCGAACCTCGTGTAGAGGAACGACTCCCGGTGATGCGCCAGGCACCAGGCCGCCATGATCGAGCCACCCCGGCTGACGATCCCGGTGACCCGCTTGACCGTCAGCGGGATGTAGCGCAGCAGCACCCCGGCGTGCACGGTCATGTAGTCGACGCCCTGCTCGCATTGCTCGATCACGGTGTCGCGGTAGATCTCCCACGTCAGCGCGGTGGGATCGCCGTTGACCTTTTCGAGCGCCTGGTAGATCGGCACGGTCCCGACCGGCACCGGCGAATTGCGCAGGATCCACTCGCGGGTGAGGTGGATGTCCTTGCCGGTGGACAGGTCCATGATCGTGTCGGCGCCCCACCGGGTGGCCCACACCATCTTGTCGACCTCCTCGGCGATCGAGGACGTGACGGCCGAATTGCCGATGTTGGCATTGATTTTCACCGCGAACGCCTTGCCGATGATCATCGGCTCGGCTTCGGGATGGTTGTGGTTGGCCGGGATCACCGCCCGGCCCGCGGCGACCTCCCGGCGCACCAGCTCGGGTGAGACGTCCTCGCGCGCAGCGATGAACGCCATCTCGGCGGTGATCTCACCCGCCCGCGCGCGCTGCAGCTGGGTGCCGCGGTCGTGCACGACGCCGGGTCGCGGCGGCAGACCGCCGTCGAGGTCGATATCGGCCCCGGGATCGGTGTACGGACCCGAGGTGTCGTAGAGGTCGAGGTGATCCCCGTTGGTCAGGTGCACCCTGCGGAACGGCACCCTGGCGCCGGGCACGGCGTCGAGGTCCCGATAGATCTTGGAGCTGCCCGTGATGGGGCCGGTGGTGACGGTGTCGGACTGCATCGAGAAGGCATGCGAAACACGAGAAACAGAACTCATTGTCATCTCCCTACGCCGGCATTACCCGGTCAGGTTCGTACGGTCGACGGCACCGTGCGGAGCACTCGGTGCTCCAGCCGTCCTCTCAGCGCGCCAAGGCGCGCGCTCCCGCGTGGTTGGTGATTGGCCGTCTCCAACCTAGCGCAGGCGGCGACGAACCTGAAAGGGGGAATAGGAATTGCCTGGAGATGATTTGTATAGCTAATATATGTGTTTTGGGATTTTCGAGATGTGACTGGACCGGGATGACGACTGAGATCGAGATGACGAAACCTGCGCCGACCTCGCGCGACATGACCTTGAACAACACGGCCTTGAACAACACGGCCTTGAACAACACGGGGGCAGACGACGCGGCGGCCGAGACCGCCCGCAGGCGCAGCAGGATGGACCACGACCACCCCCACTACAAGTGGGTGGTGCTGTCCAACACCACGTTGGGCACCTTGCTGGCCACCATCAACGCCTCAATCGTGCTGATCTCGCTGCCCGCCATTTTTCGCGGCATCGGACTGAACCCGCTGGCGCCGGGCAACGTGAGTTACCTGCTGTGGATGCTGATGGGCTATCTGGTGGTGACCGCCGTGCTGGTCGTCCCGTTCGGCCGGCTCGGCGACATGTACGGGCGGGTCCGGATCTACAACGTCGGGTTCGCCGTCTTCACGCTGGCCGCCATCGCCCTGTCCTTCGACCCTTTCCATCTGGACGGCGGCGCGATCTGGTTGATCGCCTGGCGCGTGGTGCAGGGTGTCGGCGGGGCCATGTTGATGGCCTCGTCCTCGGCCATCCTCACCGACGCCTTCCCCGCCAACCAGCGCGGTATGGCCCTCGGCGTCAACATGGTTGCCGCAGTGGCGGGATCGTTCCTCGGTCTGCTGATCGGCGGTGTGCTCTCGGAGATCCACTGGCAGGCCATCTTCTGGGTGGGGGTGCCCATCGGCATCCTCGGCACCATCTGGAGCCTGCGCTCCCTCAAGGAACTCGGCAGCCGCACCCCCGGACGGCTGGACTGGATCGGCACGCTGACGTTCGGCGTCGGCCTCACCGTGCTGCTGATCGGGATCACCTACGGCATTCAGCCTTACGGTGCGGCCACCACCGGCTGGACGAATCCGTGGGTGCTCGGCTCCATCGCCGTGGGTTTGCTGCTGCTGGTCGTGTTCTGCTTTGTCGAGCTGCGGGTGGCTCAGCCGATGGTGGACATCCGGCTGTTCCGGTCGACGGCGTTCGGCATGGGGAACCTGGCCGGGCTGATGTCCTCGGTCGGCCGGGGAGGCCTGCAGTTCATGCTGATCATCTGGCTGCAGGGCATCTGGTTGCCGTTGCACGGCTACAGCTTCGAGTCGACCCCGCTGTGGGCGGGCATCTACATGCTGCCGATGACCGTCGGGTTCCTGGTGGCGGGCCCGCTCGCCGGATCGCTGTCGGATCGCTTCGGCGCCCGCCCGTTCACCGTCGGCGGCATGTTGCTGATGGCCGCGACCTTCCTCGCGCTGGTGATGATTCCGGTGAACTTCGACTACCGGGTGTTCGCCCTGCTGGTCTTCCTGAACGGTCTTGGCGGCGGCATCTTCACCGCACCCAACACCGCCGCGATCATGTCGAGCGTGCCGGCGGCCCAGCGTGGAGCCGCGTCCGGGGTGCGGGCGACGTTCTTCAATGCCGGATCGTCGCTGTCGATCGGGGTGTTCTTCTCGCTGATGATCGTCGGGTTGGCGAACACGCTGCCGGGCGCACTGAGCGCTGGGCTGCAGCAGCAGGGCGTCTCGGCGACCGTCGCCCACGACGTCGCCAACCTGCCCCCGGTGGGCAGCCTGTTCGCGGCGTTCCTCGGCTACAACCCGATCGCCGAACTGCTCGCGCCGTACGACGCCTTGCACCAGCCCGGCGTCAACGCGGAGGTGCTGACCGGTCAGACCTTCTTCCCAGAACTCATCACCGAGCCGTTCCACGCCGGGCTGACGGTGGTGTTCACCGCGGCGGCCGTGATGATGCTCATCGGCGCGATCGCCTCGATGGTCAACCCCGGCCGATACGCCACCGCTCCGGGCGCCGACAACGAGGCGTGATCAACTTCTGCCTCCCCGCGCCGACTTCCGCACAGTGGTCGTGAAATCCGTCGGCGGTACAGCCCTCACGCAGCACTCGGCGTGAGCAAGCACCGCCAAGTGCTGCGACTCGAGAATGCCGCCACCGGTCAAAGCGCCCGCGGCTCAGAGCCGGGCGAGCAGCTCCGCCTTCTTCGCGGCGAACTCCTCGTCGGACAGGATGCCGCGCTGATGCAGGCCGGCCAGTGACTCGATGGCCGCCACGATGGTTGCGGGGTCCCCGGCCGGGGAGGACGGGGGTGGGCCGGCCTGCGCGTGGGCTGCGGCTTGCGGCGCCGGGCTCGGCTCTGCGGGGGCCGCTGGTTGCGGCGGGGTCGTCTGCGCGTGCGCAGGGGGCGGCGGTGGCGCCTGGTGCCTCGGCGCCGAAGGCGGCGCCGAGGTGGTCTGGTACTGCGACTGGCCCGGCGAAGGTGGCGCCGACCTGGTCTGGTACTGCGACCGGCCCGGCGAAGGCTGCGCCGGGGAGGTCTGGAACTGCGACTGCGACTGGCCCCCCGAGGTGGCGGGATACCGGGGGGCTGGCGCCGCGGCGGCGGTCTCGGCGACCTGCTGCTCCCCGAGTTCACGCAGGCTCGACACGTCGAAGGTGCCGAGCTGGCTGGTGAACTGCACCGTCCCGAATCCGCCGCCTTGCTGTTGTTGCACGCCGCCGATCTGGTGGTCACCGGTGTCGAAAACCTTTGTGACACCGTTTATCTGGATCACCAATCGGCGCGTTCCCGGGAAGACCGCGTATCGTGCGTCGTTCTGCCCGCCGGTGGCGGACGGTACGCCGAGATCGGCCGGCCACCAATAGGCGGCGGTGAAGCCCGACTGCGCGCGCGACGCGGAGGCGGGAAACACGGTCTCGGTAGTCAGGAGTTGGGACAGTTCGTTGCACAGCGCGTCGACCCGAGCCTTGAGCGCGTTGTCGAACATGTCGCCGACCATCGTCATGCCGCCGCGCATCCACTGCCCCGAACCGCCGAGTTCTGGGATGGAGAACTGCGCCATGGTGCCGCCGCCGGTGTGCAATGCGAACAGCATTGCCAGGACCGCCTCGCGGGACAGGCTGTAGCGCGTGGCGATGTCGGCGATGGCGGATTCCGCCTCGGGGGTGACCGTTGCCTTCATAGTCATGAGTCCTTCGTTATAGGTGCAGGTTCGAGCCTACGCACGCGTCTAGGGGCTACCGACGGCTGTGGCAGATACTGACGGTCGGCTGGACCGGACCGATCGGGCGGCCGTCGCGTTCGGACCACACCTCATAGCTGGCGTCACAGGTGATAAGAGGAACGATGACGGGACAGGGGGTGGGTGCGACGGCGCTCGTCGATGCCGCGACTCGGTGGACGTTCGCGTGAGCAAGTGGGCGAATAGGTCGACGGTGCTGCGGGGTGCGTCAGGACCGAAGAACCGCTGCAGGTTCGCTGCGCTGCGCTCGGCAACCTCAGCGCTAAGGGGAAAGAGGGTGTTCTCGTAGGCGGACAGCGCTTCCTCGACATCGGCGGGGTGCGCGGCGATCTGCAGGGCCAGCGCTGCGCCGTCGAACATGGCGAGATTGGCGCCCTCGCCGGCGAACGGCGACATTAGGTGGGCAGCGTCGCCAATCAACGTCACGCCTGGCACCCGGTCCCAGCGATGCGTGATGGGTAACGCGTAGATCGGGCGCAGCACGGGATCGCTCATCTTGTCCAAGACCAGCGTGGTCAGGGCAGGAGCCCATTGCTCGAAGCGCCGAGCCACCAGTGCCCGCATCGCCGCCGGGTCACCGGTGTCCACCGAGGCGACCAGTTCAAGCGGGGTGTTGATCGCGACGTAGCCGCTGAGCGTGCCGTCGGCGTTGTGGTGGGCCAAGATGCCCTGCCCGGGCGCCACCGCCATCAGCGTGCCACGCCCGATGAGGTCTGCGCCCTGACGGGACAGCAGTTGCCCACGGGCAAAGTCGATCTCGACGAAGCAGGTGCCCGTATAGGCCGGCTCGGCGCCGGAAACGCTTCGGCGCACCCTCGACCAGGCGCCATCCGCGCCCACGACGATATCCGCCAAGGTTGATGAGCCGTCGGCGAAGTGCACCTCGGGGCGTCGATCGGAGGTGGTGAGCACGCCGGTCACCTTGTGTCCCCAGCGGATCGTGCCGGCAGGAAGCGCGGCGATCAGCATGGCGCGCAGCTCGCCGCGGTCCACCTCGGGCCGGGTGCCGCGGCTGCTGCCCGGCCAGTCGAACAGGACGGTGCCGTCGCAGTCGGTGATGCGTTTGGCGTCGTGGCCCGGGCGGATGAGGGTCCGAAACGCCTCGTAAAGACCGGCGTCGCGCAGGGCCGCCTGCCCGGTGTCTGAGTGGATGTCGAGCAGGCCGCCCTGCGCCCGCGCGCCGGCCGAGGCTTCGGCCTCGTACACCGTGGCGGGTATGCCATGGCGGTGCAGGGTGCGGGCCAGTAGCAGACCTCCCAGTCCGGCCCCAATGATGGCTATCGACAACGACATTCAGCGCTCCTCGGTCACCGCACGACAGGCGTCGTGCTGTCCGGTTAAGAGACGCTGGGTCGCTGAGACTGCGGGGCTCGGCAACCGTGTAGACGACCGGCTGAGCGGTCGGTTTTCGCGATAACCGCCAAAGTACCCGGAGCCGATCCACCCGACAACTCGCGAGTGCCTCCCGCATAGCGTGGCAGGACGCGGAACTGGCTCTCGGTGAACGACGATTGTTCATCGGCGCGCACATTGGCAGCGTGTTTGAGCCGTTGACGGTGCAGATTCTGACGGGATCGGCGGCAGTGCCCCACTAGTCGCGGTGAACGTCCCCTGCCAGCTCCACCAGCACC
This sequence comes from Mycobacterium sp., assembly GCF_044223235.1. Taxonomy (GTDB): domain Bacteria; phylum Actinomycetota; class Actinomycetes; order Mycobacteriales; family Mycobacteriaceae; genus Mycobacterium. The sequence goes on along the minus strand of NZ_JBGAME010000007.1, from coordinate 199,112 downwards.
GGAGCATGATCGCTGGCGCCCTTGCCCTTTCGCTCATCGCGGACGATCTCGGCGTGCGCGACGCGTGCGGCCAGCGCCGGAGACCCCAGCAGGAAGTCGATGCGCATGCCGCGGCGCTTTTGGAAGCTCAGCTGGGTGTAGTCCCAGTAGGTGTAGACCCCCGGTCCCGGGGTGAACGGCCGCACCACGTCCGCGTACCCGGCGTCGACGATCGTGTCGAACGCGGCGCGTTCCGGTTCGGAGACATGGGTGCGGCCTTGATAGAACTCGACGCTCCAGACGTCCTCGTCGGTCGGTGCGATATTCCAGTCGCCCACCAGCGCGATCGGCGCGCCGGGATCGTCGGCCAGCCATTGCGATGCCGTATCCCGCAGCGCCGCAAGCCAATTGAGTTTGTAGACATAGTGCGGATCGTCCAGGGTACGGCCGTTGGGAATGTAGAGGCTCCAGACCCGCACCCCGCCGCAGGTCGCGCCCAGCGCGCGGGCCTCCGCGGCTGCCTGCACGTCCGGTGAGCTGCTCCACGTCGGCTGACCCGCGAATCCGACCTCGATGGCATCCAGCCCGACGCGCGAGGCGATGGCAACCCCGTTCCACTGGTTGAACCCGACGTGCGCGACGTCGTAGCCCAGCGCGGCGAAGGGCATCGTCGGGAACTGCGCGTCGGTGCACTTGGTCTCCTGCATGGCCAGCACATCGACGTCGGCGCGCTCCAGCCAGTCGACAACGCGGTCCACCCTGGTGCGGATGGAGTTCACATTCCAGGTGGCCAGCCGCATGGGCTACAGCGTAGGCCGCAGCAATGCGGCCGCCTCGATGTAGCGGTGGTGGTGATGCAACCGGAAGCCCATCGAGTGGTACAGCGTGATTGCGGAGGTGTTCTCGGACAGCACCTGAACGTAGACCCGGGTCGCGCTTCGCGCGGCGCCCCACTGCATCAGTGCCGAGCACACCGCACGGGCATGGCCCTGCCGCCGGCGTTCGGCGGTGACCCGGAGCGCCGAGATGCCCAGCCAGCGCGTGCCATCCGGCGCCAGGGTCACCGCACCGCGCCCGACCGCCGTTTCGGGCAGCGCGGCGAACGTCACCGCGCCGTCGACGACCGCCGTCAGCACCTCGACCGGCACCCGGCGCTGGTAGACCGTCAGCCAATCGGTATCCGGGCCTTCGAGCAGCGTGACGCCCGTACCGCCCAGCTCCGTGGGTCCCGCACGTGAGGAGGACAAATAGAGTCCCGCACGTGAGGAGGACAAATAGGGTCCCGCACGTGAGGAGGACAAATCAGAGATGTCACGGACCATCACCCTGGTCTGCTTGACGCCGGCGCCGCGCACCGGCACCAGCCGCTCCGGCAGAGCCAGCCAGGCAGGCAGCCCGCGCCGGGCATACCAGTCGGCGACTTCGTCCAGAGCCGAAAGAGACGCTGAAAAGTCAAGCGGCACTGCTGAATTACCGCGACTGGTCGATCCGTTCGCGGCCCGCAGGAACCAGCCACTCAGCCATCGGTGCTCCAAGCCTGGCCACGCCAGCGCCGCGGCGTGTTCGACGGCGCGGATCGCCGATGCCCGAACCGGTGCGTCGGAAAGCTCCCGCACCGCCACGACATCCCCCGGGGCGACCTCGATCACCTCACCGGATCTGGTGCGCACCACCACAACCGGCGAGACCGCCTCAAGGTGTCCGATCACGTCGGTCAGCGCCGTAGCGGACCCCGGCGGCAGCCGGTGGCGCAGACTTACCCGCGCCCCGGTCGGTGGCAGATCGGGCACGGCCTAGTGCCCGAAGGGATCTGGGTCCTCGCCCGGCATCCAGGTCAGACCCGGAACGCCCCATCCGTTGGACTTCACCGCGCGTTTGGCGGCTCGAGCGTTGCGGCCGACGAGCCGGTCGATGTAGAGGAAGCCGTCCAGATGACCCGTCTCGTGCTGGAGCATCCGCGCGAACAGGCCGTTGCCCTCCAAGGTGATCGGTGTGCCGTCGGCGTCCAATCCACTCACCCGGGCCCAGTCGGCCCTGCCGGTCGGAAACGACTCACCGGGCACCGACAGGCAGCCTTCGTCGTCATCTTCTGGGTCGGGCATCGTCTCGGGAACCGGAGAGGTCTCCAGCACCGGGTTGACCACCACTCCGCGGCGCCGGGTCGTGCGTCCGCGCGCGTCGGCGCAGTCATAGACGAACAGCCGTTTGGAAACCCCGATCTGGTTGGCCGCCAGCCCGACGCCGTTCGCGGCGTCCATGGTGTCGTACATATCCCGGATAAGATCGGCGAGCTCTGCGGGCAGCGAACCGTCCGGGCCGACGGGCACGGGCTCGGTGGCGGTGTGCAGGACGGGATCTCCCACGATGCGGATCGGAACGACTGCCATGGATCGCAAGCTTAAGTGAGCCGACTCGCGGGCTTGGGTGACGGCTCATCTGCGCACCCCGTGGTTGAATGTTCGCCGGAATACGTGCGATGTCATTTCGAGTGCCGGAAGGGTCCAGGGAGCGATATGGACGGCGCCATGGCGCGGGCTGAACGATCCGGTGACGACGCTGATCCCACCGATGGGCTGTCCCGTCGCGAACATGACATCCTCGCGTTCGAGCGGCAGTGGTGGAAGTACGCCGGGTCCAAGGAAGACGCGATCAAGGAATTGTTCGCGATGTCGGCGACCCGCTACTACCAGGTGCTGAACGCGCTCGTCGATCGGCCGGAAGCGCTGGCGGTGGACCCGATGCTGGTCAAGCGGCTGCGACGGCTGCGGGCGAGCAGGCAGAAGGCCCGGGCGGCGCGTCGCCTGGGTTTCGACCTCACCTGACAACGCGCGCGGCGCCGGCGTCGGCGCCCTCGATACAGTGGGCGTGATGAATCAGCGAGAATCCTCTGGGCTGCCACTGCGCGCCATGGTGATGGTGCTGCTGTTCCTGGGTGTGGTCTTCCTGCTGGTGGGCTTCCAGGCGATGGGCTCCGGCAGCGACGGCGACAATGACGAATCGTCGGTGGCCATCACGACCACGACCGCGACCTCCGAACCGCCGCCGGCGGAGGAGGCGGCCAAGGCCGACGTGCGCGTCTACAACATCTCTTCCGTCGAAGGTGCGGCAGAAGGAACCGCCACCCGGTTGCGCGACGCGGGCTGGAACGTCACCGAAACGGGCAATCTGACACTGGACAGTGTGACGGCCACCACGGTGTACTTCGGCGAAGCCCCAGGGGAACGCGAAGCGGCCGAAGAGGTGGGCAGGGTGCTGGAGGCCCCGGTCGAGCCGCGACTGCCCGAACTGGCCGAGCAACCACCGGGGGTGATCGTGGCGGTCACCGGTTAGGCTTTGGCCCATGCTCAAGCCCGTCGCCGTCGCCGTCATGTTCGCCGTCCCCGCGCTCGTGCTGAGCGCCTGTGCCCCAAACGAGCCGGTCGCCACCGAGCCTGCCACCACACCGTCGATCTGGACCGGCTCGCCGTCGCCCGCGGCGCCCCCGGGCGAAGAGGGCGGCCACGCCAGCGCCGGCCACGCGGCCGAGGGCGGCGACAAGCTCACCGCCGAGATCAAGACCCCCGACGGGACCACCGCCGCCACCGCGGACTTCGAATTCTCCGGCGACTACGCGACGATCACCGTGCAGACCACCGAACCCGGCAAGCTCAGCCCGGGATTCCACGGCCTGCACATCCACTCGGTGGGCAAGTGCGAGGCCGATTCGGTGGCGCCGACCGGCGGTGCGCCCGCTAACTTCAACTCCGCGGGCGGGCACTTCCAGGCCCCCGGTCACAGCGCACATCCCGCGAGCGGCGACCTGACGTCATTGCAGGTCCGCGGCGACGGCTCGGCGATGCTGGTGACCACCACCGATTCGGTGACGGCCGAGGAGCTGCTCGACGGCGCGGGGACCTCGATCATCATCCACGAGACCGCCGACAACTTCGCCAACATCCCCGCGGAGCGTTACCAGCAGGTCAACGGCACCCCGGGCCCCGATCAGACGACGATGGCCACCGGCGACGCCGGGGGCCGGGTGGCGTGCGGTGTCATCACCGCCGGATAGCAGCCGGATCGACTTCGCGGGATCACCGCGGCCCACGGTCGGCGTCGAGTGGGAGTTCGCGCTCGTCGACGTCGCCACGCGCGACCTGAGCAACGAGGCGGCCGCCGTCATCGCCGATCTCGGCGAGAACCCGCACGTGCACAAGGAACTGCTGCGCAACACCGTCGAGATCGTCACCGGGATCTGTGACAACACCGCCGAGGCGATGGACGACCTGCACGCGACGCTGTCGACGGTTCGAACCATCGTGCGCGATCGCGGCATGGAACTGTTCTGTGCGGGCACCCACCCGTTCGCGAAATGGTCGGCGCAGCAGCTCACCGACGCCCCGCGATACGCCGAACTGATCAAGCGCACCCAGTGGTGGGGCAGGCAGATGCTGATCTGGGGCGTGCACGTGCACGTCGGCATCTCCTCGGCGCACAAGGTGATGCCGATCATCACGTCGCTGCTCAACCAGTACCCGCACCTGTTGGCCTTGTCGGCGTCGTCGCCGTACTGGGACGGCGAGGACACCGGGTACGCGAGCAACCGAGCGATGATGTTCCAGCAGTTGCCGACCGCCGGCCTGCCGTTCCACTTTCAGACCTGGGCGGAGTTCGAGGGGTTCGTCGCCGATCAGAAGAAGACCGGGATCATCGACCACATGAACGAGATCCGTTGGGATATCCGGCCTTCACCCCACCTGGGCACGATCGAGGTGCGGATCTTCGACGGGGTGTCCAACCTTGGCGAACTCGGTGCGCTGGTGGCACTTACCCACTGCCTGATCGTCGATCTGGACCGCAGGCTCGACGCGGGCGAACAACTGCCCACCATGCCGCCCTGGCATGTGCAGGAGAACAAGTGGCGGGCCGCCCGGTACGGCCTGGACGCCGTCATCATCCTGGACGCAGACAGCAACGAGCGGTTGGTCACCGAGGACCTCGATGACCTGTTGAATCGGCTTGAACCCGTGGCCAAGTCGCTGCGCTGCGGTGATGAGCTGGCGCGGGTGGCCGACATCTACCAGACGGGCGGGTCCTATCAGCGGCAGCGCCGCGTGGCCGAGGAGACGGACGGGGATCTGCGCGCGGTCGTCGACGCGCTCGTCGGGGAGCTCGAGCTCTAGGGCGCTTGGTGTCCGCGACGCCGATGTTCCCGCTCGAGGTGGCAATGCTGCCCGGCGAGGAGTTGCCACTGCGGATATTCGAGCCGCGCTATACCGAGTTGGTGCGGCACTGTCTCGCCGCCACGGATCCGGTCTTCGGTGTTGTGCTCATCGCCGCAGGGCGCGAAGTAGGTGGCGGCGATCGCCGCAGCGACATCGGCGCGCTGGCCCGCATCGTCGAGTGCGACGACGTGGGCGGCGGTCGTTACCGGTTGAAATGCCTTATGACCGAGCGTATTCGGGTGCGGCAGTGGCTCGACGACGATCCCTATCCGCGGGCGCTGGTCGAGCCGTGGCCCGATGAGGCGGCCGCATCCGTGAACACCTCGGAGGTCGACGAGCTCGAGAATCGGATCGTCGGGCTGTTCGAACGCATCGCCGCGGCGCGCGGGGTTGCTTTGCCTGGCCGCGACGAACTCCTCGGGTCGGATCAGCCGACAAATCAATCCAGGATGGGAGAACGGCTGTACGCGTTGGCATCGCGGGTTCCGATGGGGCAGGCCGACCGTTACTCGGTGCTGTCGGCGCCGACTCTGCCTGCGCGGCTCGATGCGCTGAGCGAAGCCGTCGCGACCGTCACGGCGATGGTCGAATTCCAGCTGTCGGAATGACGGCTACCAGCGGGGCGGCTCGTCGGCGTACTCGTCCTTGGTGAGCAGGTCGTCGCGGACGTTCTGCTCACGGTAGGCCAACTGGCCGACGCGGTTTGCGATCACCGGCGCGGTGATCATTGTGAACAGTCCGGTCAGGATGACCATTCCGACATCGCTGTTGTCGCGCAATCTGATTGCGGCACCGGCCAGGACCAGCAGCAGACCCAGAACCTGTGGTTTGGTGGCCGCGTGCATGCGCGACAGCGTGTCTGGGAAACGGACCACACCGATCGCGGCGGTCAGCGCGAGTGCCGAACCACCAAGGATCAGCACCGCCGTCAGGACGTCCAGTACGTTCATCGCACCCTCCTGCGGCGAGGCTTGGTGTTGTCGGGCACACGGAAACGCGCCACGCTCACCGAACCGACGAAGCTGATCAACGCCAGCGCCGTCAGGCTGTAGGTCACTGTGGTGTCCAGGCTGAACGCCGCCCAGGTGCCGATGCTGCACATCGTCACCGCGACGAGGGTGTCCAGCGCGACGAGCCGGTCCAGGGTGCTCGGCCCGGCCAGCAACCGGTACATCGTGACGGCCGCGGCGGCGGCGAGCAGCACCGCGGCAATGATCCAGACGGTACTCATGCGCGATCCGCTGTCGCTACTCGCTGGGGCGTCATGCGCGATCCGCACCTTCCTGGTCCACCTCGCGGTCCTTCGAGGGCTGCCAATCGGACTCTCGCTCGAAAGTGTTGACGAGCAGCCGTTCGATCACGGCCACCTGGCGATAGAACCGCTGCACGGACCGCTCCGAGCCGACGTCGATCACATGCGCGTACAGCATCCGGCGGCCTTGGTCGATCTCGAGCACGATCGATCCGGGGATCAGATTGAAGATGTTGGCCGCCAGCGCGAGCACCAGATCCGATTTGACCGCGATGTGTAGTCGCAGCACGGCCGACAGCGGCGGCGGCCCCGGTTTGATCGCCAGCCACGCGATCTGGGCCGAGGACAGCACCAAGTAGTAGCCGACGGTGAGCGCCAGCCGCGCCAGCGACAGCGGGTGCACGCGTCCTTCCACAGGCACCCTGGGCAGCGGTAGCCACAGCGTGATCACCGAGACCAGCACGAGTCCGCTGATGACGTTGGCCGCCGAGAACGTGCCCCACAGCAGGATCCACACCAGCACCAGCCAGCACGTCACCCACACCCGCAGCGCGATTGTCCTCACCGGTCAGCGGCCTCTCCGCCGAGTGTGAACCCACGGCGAGAAAACACCGAAAAACTCGCCGTGGCTGCACACTCGGCGCACATGTTCATCGCGTTCATCGGGGACCTCCCAGCACTGCGGTGATGTACTGCTGCTGGTCGAGCACCTGGTCGGCCGCGCGGACGCTGTAGGCGAAGATCGGTCCGGCCATCACCGCGAGCACCACCCCGACGACGATGAGGGCCGCGGTGGGGATCAGCATGCCGATCGGCATCCGGCCGACGTTGTCGCGGTCGGCGAACTCGATGTCCTCGGAGTCGTCGAGCAGCACCGCCGGCGCCGCCGCGGACAGATGGCCCTCCGGGGCGTCGATGCGGGCCCGCCAGAACGCCTTCGTCCACACCCGCGCGATCACGTACAGCGTCAACAGGCTGGTCACCACGCCGCCGCCGACCAGCGTCCAGGCCAGCACGGAACCACTCTCCGCGCCCGCCTCCAACAGCGCGACCTTCCCGATGAAACCGGAGAAGGGCGGGATGCCGCCCAGATTGAGCGCGGGCACCACGAACAAGAACGCCAGCACCGGACTGGCCGCGGCGAGCCCGCCCAGACGCTGCAACGTCGACGCGCCCGCCTGCCGCTCGATCAGCCCGACCACCAGGAACAGAGTGGTCTGCACGACGATGTGGTGCGCGACGTAGTAGATCGCCCCGGACATGCCGAGCTCAGTGGACAGCGCAATCCCGAAGACCATGTAACCGATATGGCTGACCAGGGTGAACGACAGCAACCGCTTGATGTCGCTCTGGGCGATCGCGCCGAGGATGCCGATGACCATCGTCAGGAATGCCGCCACCAGCAGCATCGAATCCAGCCCGCCGCCGGGGAACAGCAGCGAGTGCGCCCTGATGATCGCGTAGATGCCGACCTTCGTCAGCAGGCCAGCGAACACCGCCGTGACGGGCGCGGGCGCCGTCGGATACGAGTCGGGCAACCAGGTCGACAGGGGGAACACCGCTGCCTTGATGCCGAAGGCCACCAGCAGGACCGCGAACAGCGCCGACCGCGTCCCGCCGGACACGCCCTCGAGTCGCACCGCCAGCTCAGCCAGGTTCAGCGTCCCCGTCGCCGCATACACCAGCGCCAGGCCGATCAGGAAGATCAGCGAAGACACCATCGACACCATCACGTACGAGATCCCCGCGCGCACGCGTTCCGCGCTGGCTCCGATGGTCAGCAGCACGAAGCTCGCGGACAGCAGCACCTCGAACCCGACGAACAGGTTGAACAGGTCGCCCGCCAGGAACGCCATGCACACACCCGCCGACAGCACCAGGTAGGTGGGCAGGAAGATCGACACGGGCTGGCGTTCGTCACCGTCGCGGATACCCTGCCCGATGGCGTAGCCGACCACCGCCAGCAACACGATCGACGAGACAACCAGCATCAGCGCCGACAGCCGGTCCACCACCAGTGTGATCCCGAGCGGTCCCATACCCGGCTCGGACACCCCCCAGCCGCCGACGTCGAGGACCAAGGTGCCATCGCGGTCGGTCAGGTACAGCAGCGCGCCGCACACGCCGACGACAGCGAACAGCGCCACCTGCGTGATGGCCCGCTGCAGCCGGGCATGCCGGCCGGCGAACAGCGTCAGCGCGGCGCCAAGGGTGGGGATCAGTACCGGTAACGGGATCAGGACCGCGGCGACACTCATCGGCGACCCGCCGTCGTCTTGTTCATGCGCGATTCGCCTTCGGCTTCTCGCTGGGCGGTCATCGCGAACCCTCCATGCCCGGCAGCGCGTCGAGTTCGTCGGGCGCGTCGGTGTCCTTCGCGGGTTCGGGAGCGGGAATGTCCTCGTCGACGGCGGCGACCTCCTCGTCGGACAGCTTCGAGACGCGGGTGTCCTCCGGATCGTCGCTGACCTCCTCCGCCGTGGTCAGCCGATAGGACCGGTAGGTCAGTGCCAGCACGAAGGCGGCGATGCCCATGCTGATCACGATCGCGGTCAGGATCATGCCCTGTGCCAGCGGATCGGCGGTGGCGGTTTCCCCGCTGCTGATGCGCCCCCGGATCGGCGGGTTGCCCGACGGGCCGCCCGCGGTGAGGATCAGCAGGTTCACCCCGTTGCCGATCAGCAGCAATCCCAGCAGCATGCGGGTCAGGTTGCGTTCGAGCAGGAGGTATACGCCGGCGCTGGTCAGACCGCCGATGAGGACCAACGGGGTCACGTATGCGGTCATGACGTCCTGACCGCCGTTCGGTTGGCCTGCCCGGCCATCTCGACATCCACCCGCGCCCCGAGGCTGCGCAGCACGTCGAGCACCAGGCCCACCACGATCAGGTAGACACCCGCGTCGAAGATCAACGCGGTGACGAACTTGATGTGGCCAAGCACCGGCGCGTCGAACTGGACGATCGCCGACGACAGGGCGGGCGCGCCGAACAACAGCGACGCGGTCGCGGTCCCCGCCGACAGGGCCAGTCCGGCGCCCAGGATCTTGCCCGCGTCGAGCGGTAGCGTCTCGCCGAGTTCGTATCGGCCGCCGGCGAGATAGCGCAGCACCAGGGCCAGCCCGGCCGTGAGGCCGCCCGCGAACCCGCCGCCCGGGGTGTTGTGGCCGGCGAAGAAGAAGTAGGCCGACAGGATCATGATGAGCGGGAAGATGATCCTGGTCGCGACCTCGAGCACCAGCGACCGGTAGCGGGGGTCGCGCAACTCGCTGCCGCGCAGCCAGGTCACGTCGCTGGTGGCGGGATATTTGGAGTACCCCGCGATCCGCCCGATGTCGGGCTGGCCCGCGTCGGAAACCCGTGGGGCCGCACCGAACCGCCGGTGCCGGAACACCAGGGACGCGACGCCGGTGGCCGCGACGAGCAGCACCGACACCTCGCCCATGGTGTCCCACGCCCGGATGTCCACCAGCAGCACGTTCACGGCGTTGGAGCCGTGGCCCCGCTCGTAGGCCGCTTCTGGAATCAGCTCCGCGATTCCGGGCCCGCTGCGGGCGGCCATGGCGAACACGGCCAGCGTCGTCACGGAGGCGCCGACGGTCAGCGCCAGCACCGCACGCGGCCACCGGTGCCGTTTGATGTTGGCGCGGTCGGACTCGGCGGGCAGGGTGCGCAGCACGAGCAGGAAGATCACCAGGACCAGCGTCTCGACGAGGAACTGTGTCAGCGCCAGATCCGGCGCGCCGTGAAAGGCGAAGATCGCCCCGCATCCGTAACCGGTCACCCCGACCAGCAACACGGCCGCCAGCCGGTTGCGCAGCACCAGGGCGCCGATCGCTGCGGCCAGCATGAGCGCCCCGACGACCGCCTGGACCGGCGAATCCCACAACTGGATGTCAGGCCGGTCGCGTACACCCACGGCCAGCGCCACGACGGGCACGAACACCAGCGTCAGCAGGATCACCGATTGGGTCGCCGGGATCGAGCCGCGTTGTGTGACGGCCGTCAGCCGCACCGAGAACACGTCCAGCCTGCGCAGCACCGAATCGTAGATGCGGTCGGCGTTACCCAGCGGCACGTACCCGACCCGCGCCCGGCGCAACCGCGCCCTGGCGAAGAACGAGACGGCGCCGACCGTCAGCACCAGCGCGGACAACAGCAGCGGCAGCCCCACCCCATGCCACAGCGCCAGGTGGTACTCGTCGTCCCCGCCCGGCACGGTGTCGGCGTACTCGCTGAACACGATGTCGAGACGAGTCGGCCAGAGGCCGAAGAACAGGCCCGCGGCGGCGAGGATGGCCGGGGCGGCAAGGAAGGTGACCGGGGGGCGGTGCATCGCGGCGACCCGGACACTGGGCTCCCGCAGCCCCTTCCTGGCGAACGCGCCCCACATGAAACGCAGGCTGTAGATGGTGGTGAACACCGAACCGAGCACGATGCCGGCCAGGACATACGGTGCGGCCGAACCCAGCGCGCTGCTGTGCAGCACCGTCTCGAAATCGGCCTCCTTGGCGACGAAGCCCAGGAACGGCGGCAATGCGGCCATGCTTGCCGCCGCGGTGGCGGCGATCACCAGCAGCGGCTTGTGCTGGTGACCCAGCCAGGCCAGCCGCCGGATGTCACGGGTACCGGTGGCGTGGTCGATGACGCCGACGACCATGAACAGGGCGGCCTTGAACATCGCGTGCGCCCACAGCATGGCCAGGCCCGCGAGCATCATGTCGGTGCCGCCCGAGCCGACCATCACCGTGATCAGCCCGAGCTGGCTCACGGTGCCGAACGCCAGGATCAGCTTCAGGTCGTATTCGCGCACCGCCCGCCAGCCCGCCAGCAGCATGGTGAGCACGCCGAGCGTGAGCACCATCGGCCGCCACGGCGGCGAGTCGGCGAAGCCCGGCGTCATCCGCGCGACGAGGTACACACCGGCCTTGACCATCGCCGCGGCGTGTAGGTACGCGCTGACCGGGGTGGGGGCGGCCATGGCGCCCGGCAGCCAGAAGTGCATGGGCACGATCGCCGATTTGGACAACGCGCCGATGAGGACCAGCACGACCGCCACCGAGGCGGCCGTGCCCGTCGGCGGCGCCGCGATCAGTTCTGAGAGCAGGTAGGTCCCCGCGGCGTTGCCGAGGATGATGATGCCGACCAGCATCGCCAGACCGCCGAACGTGGTCACCAACAGGGCCTGGGTGGCCGCCCGCCTGCTGGTTGCGCGCTCGGCGTAGTGCCCGACCAGCAGGAACGACAGCACCGTCGTGGTCTCCCAGAACACGTAGAGGACCAGCATGCTGTCGCTCGTGACGAGGCCGAACATGGCGCCGGAGAACGCGACCAGCTCCGCGGCGAAGCTGGGCAGCCGCTTCTCGGTGTGCCCGTCACCGCGGACGTGAGGAGCAGATCGGGCTGGGTGGTGGAAGTAGTCGGCGCAGTAGAACAGCACCAGCGCGCCGATGGCCAGCACCAGCACGCTCATGATCGCGGCCAGCGTGTCGAACCGCAGCGCGATGTTCATCGACAGCTCGGGGATCCACGGCACCGTCACCGTCGGCGGGCGGCCCGGGGACGGCCAGTTCGAGGCGACCCAGATCAGCGAGCCCAGCGGCACCAGCGCCAGCGGGTAGAAGGCCATCCGTCCCCAGCGGTACACCAGCAGGGGAGCCAACGCGGTGGCGGCCGCGTGAGCAACCAGGATGGCGAGCAAGGCACTCCGATCTCGTCGGTTCGGCGATGACCCTCGGGCGAAGATCAGATGTCGGGGTGTCAAGCCTCAGTGGCTTTGGATTGTGGCCAGTCTACTGAAGCCGTTCCGGCTACGATCGCCGCATACAATGCCGCGCTGTGGCGGAGGAGTGAGTTCTGGTGGCTCCCAACGAGGTCCTCGTAATCGGTGCGGGACCGACCGGTCTGATGCTCGCGTGCGAGCTGGCTCTGGGTGGCGTCCAGGCCCGACTGCTTGAGGAGCGGACCGACACACCGAACATCACCAGGGCATTCGCCGTGCATGCCAGGACGCTCGAACTGCTCGATGCCCGCGGTCTCGCCGACCAGTTGCTCGCCCGCGGGCTGCCGGTCTATCAGGTGGCGCCCCCCGGTGGCGCGATGCTCGACCTGCGTGAGCTACCCACCGAGTACGGGATGGTCCTGATGGTCCCGCAAAGCGGGACGGAGACGGTCCTGCAGGCCCGCGCCGACGAACTCGGCGTCCAGACGACCCGGGGTGCCGAGGTGGTCGGACTGGACCAGGACGCCGGTGGTGTCACCGCAACGTTGGCATCCGGTGAGACGCTGCGGGCGGACTACCTCGTCGGCTGCGACGGCGCGCATAGCACGGTGCGCCGCCTGGTCGGCATCGATTTCGTCGGCAAGCAGTACGAGACGCACATTCTGCTGGCCGATGTGCGGCTGACCCGGGCGCCCGACGATGCGCTGTTCGCCAGGACGAATGACCGGGGCGTGGTGCTCGTCGTGCCGTTCGGGGACGGCTGGTACCGGGCGATCGCCTGGGACCGGCTGCGCGAGCAGGCGCCGCTGAGCGAACCGGTGACCGAGGCCGAGATGCGCGACGCGTTCGGCCGGATCGCGGGCGAGGACTTCGGCATGAGCGAGATGCGGTGGAGTTCGCGGTTCCTCAGCGAACGGCGCCAGGCGCGCCACTACCGCGCGGGCCGGGTCTTCCTCGCCGGGGACGCCGCCCACGTCCATTCGCCGCTGGGCGGTCAGGGCATGAACACCGGGATCGGTGACGCGATGAACCTAGGCTGGAAGCTGTCCCGCGCCGTGCGGGGATCGGCGCCGGCCTGGCTGCTGGACAGCTATGAATCCGAGCGACATCCGGTCGGCGCGAGCGTGCTGGCGCTGACCGACGCGTTCAACCGGCTGGTGCTCGGCCGCTCGGCGGTGCGCCGCGCGCTGATGGCGCTCACCGTCGGCTCGGTGGTTCGGATCCCGCGCGCCAGGCGGCTGATGGCCGACCGGCTGAGCGGAATCGGCATCGCCTACCCGCGTGAAAGGGGCGATGACCCCCTGGTGGGCCGGCGGATGGCGGACATCGACTGCAACGGGACGCGGCTCTACGAGCTGCTGCGCGGGGGGCGGTTCGTGCTGGTCACGGCGGCGCCGGTGGCCCTGGACCGGGCCGACGTCGTGCAGGCCGTCGATTCCCGGCCGGAGCTGCCCGACGCCTTCCTGGTCCGCCCCGACGGCTATGTCGCCTGGGCGTCTGAACGGCTGCCGCACACCCCGGACGTCGCGGACGCGGTGGCGCACTGGTGCGGCCCGGCGCAGAAGTAGCGCTGACCCGCTACGCGATCCGGACGGGCCTGATCGAGCCGTGATACCCGACCGCTCACACCCGTGCCGCGGCCCCGAGGTGGGGTAGCCGACTACTCGGGACGCGTCATTCCTGCCGTCCGACAATGGCACTGACCGGCGACAATCCGCCGAACGCCTACCCGGAGGGAGGACACCATGAGCTTTCAACGTGTCGTCGAGATCCTCGACAATTCCATCGGCGGTCCGGACGCCGGCATCGGCGCCCACCGCGCATTCTGGCGCGACGTCACCCGCGACGAGTTCGTCGCCATGACGGTGTTCGGCCATGACCTCGTCATCCTGGGGGACGGCGCGCACTCGCATCTGGTGCTGGCGCTGAAGGGGGAGGCACCCTTCGGCTTCGACCGGCCCGATCCGCCCGCCGGCGCCGAGATTCGCCGCATGCCCGCGGGCCGTCCGGCGGTGCCCGCCGAGGAGATCGCGTTCATCGAGCGGTGGATCGACGACGGCTGCCCGGAACAGGCCCCGACCGAACCGGCCTGGCGCCAGACCAACGCCCCACTGGCGAAGTCACGCACCGACGACATCTGGTTCCTCGACGCGCGGCGCGGGTGGGCGGTGAACAGCGACGGCAAGATCCTGCACACCGACGACGGGTTCGCCACCTGGCAGGTGCAGTTCCAGGACGAGCATTCCGCGCTTTACCTGCGCTGCGTCGGATTCGGATCCGAAACCCGCGGCTGGGTCGGCACGACCACGCCGGGTCGGCAACTGTTGGAGACCTTCGACGGCGGCGCAACCTGGACGCGGGTCGCCGGGCTGCCCGAGCTCGCCCCGCCGTTCGTCTGCGGCCTGTCCGTCGTCAATGAATCCGTGGCCTATGCATCGGGCACGAACGACCCTGGGCTGCCCGTCCGGATGATGCGCACCACCGACGCGGGGCGGAGCTGGCAGGCCTGGGACATGTCCGAACACGCCACGGTGCTGATCGACACCTATTTCACCGACCCGGAGAACGGCTGGGTGGTGGGCGGAAAGGCAGCCCTGCCGGAGCCGCCCAACCCCCAGGACCCCAGGAGTCACCTGCGGCCCGTCGTGCTGCGCACCACCGACGGCGGCCGCACCTGGACCGACAAGGCGGCCGCCGTCAGTGCGGACTTCCCACTCGGTGAGTGGGGGTGGAAGATCCACTTCCTCGACGAGCGCATCGGATACATCTCGCTGGAGGATTTCAAGCGCGCCGCGATCCTGAAGACCGTCGACGGCGGGGAGAGCTGGACCCGCATCGACATCGTCGACCCCCAGCGCAACGCCAACATCGAGGGCGTCGGGTTCGTCGACGAGAACACCGGATGGGTTGGCGGGTGGGGGAGGGCGAACTTCAAGGGCGGCTTCTCGAGCGGCACCCGCGACGGCGGGAAGACCTGGGAGGACGCCAACCACGTCGGCCTGTTCATCAACCGGTTCCGGTTCCTCCGCGACGCCGGCGTCGGTTACGCCTCCGGTCTGGGTGTCTACCAGTACTCCACCGAGCCGGTGCCCGCCGCCCCGCGGGGTGTGAGTGGACCGCGGCTGCTCTCCGAACGCGCCCCCGCCGCCGGGCTTCCGGTGCGGATAGACGCCGACATCCCGGCCGACGCCGGCCAGCTCTACGTGGACGTCTGGGACCGCTTCGCCCGCCACGTCCGGCGCCTCGTCGACGAGAAGCGGCCGCAAACCGGGACGCGCGTTGTGGAGTGGGACGGCACCGATGACGGCGGACGGCCGCTGGGTGGCGGGCCGTTCATCGTCCGGGTGACGGCCGACGGCCACTCCGAGAGTCAAATCCTTGATTTGGCAACGTGATTGGTGCCAGTGCCGCGCTGCGCGTCCGGTTCCCGGATTCGAGTAGTCGAGTACTCACGACGAAGGCCGGAGACGACCGCACACTGAACGACACGCCGGCTACGAATCAGCGTTGAACTAGCTCCGACCGTCCGGCCGGAGCTGACAACCGAGAGACAGGTGTCACCATGGCCGAGATCAATCCCAACCACTACTGCATGTTGCTCATTCCCACGGAGTCGCAGGGCAACACCAGGGCCGCATTGCTCAACGAGTTCAAGTGGCAGCCCGGCACCCAGGTCACCGTGCACTTCATGGAGGGCGACCCGGACCTGCAGGCCCGCGTCGCCGCGGTGGCCAAGGAATGGGCCGGACCGCAGATGGCCAACGTTGATCTGAAATTCGTCGACAGCGCCGACGCCGACGTCCGGATCGCCTTCGAACAGGGCAACGGGTCGTGGTCGTATCTGGGTACGGTGTGCCACCAGATCCCGTCGGGGCAGCCGACGATGAACTACGGCTGGCTGACGCCGGACTCGGACGACCGCGAGCTGCGCCGGGTGGTGCTGCACGAGTTCGGCCATGCACTCGGCCTGATCCACGAACACCAGAACCCCAACCGGCCGATCGCCTGGAATCGCGCCGCGGTGATCGCCGATCTGTCCGGGCCGCCCAACAATTGGGACCTGGCGACGATCGAGAACAACATGTTCAAGAAGTACGACCCGGCCGACCTGTCCAGCACGCCGGTCGACAGCCATTCGATCATGCTGTACCCGATCCCCGCGTCATGGACCACCGACGGATTCTCGGCCGGGATGAACGGTGAGCTGTCGGACACCGACAAGGAGTTCATCCGCAGCGCCTATCCGTGGTGACCGGCAGGGACTTCGCGGTCGTCGTCGGCATCGCGCGCTATCCCGATCTGGCCGCCGCGGGCGCGCGCGCCGATCTGGACGGTCCGAACAACGACGCGCAGGCGGTTTACCACTGGCTCGTCGCCCAGGAGGGCGGCGCGCTGCCACCCGCGAACGTCACGCTCATCCGCTCGGCCGACTTCGACCCAGTCGACCCGGACGATCCCCAGCCGGCCAGGGCGAGGATCGAACGCGCACTCAAACGGGTGGAGGAGCAGACCAGGGACGACCCCGGCAACCGGCTCTACCTGTACTTCTCCGGGCACGGCTTCTCGCCGCGCCTGGAGGAGGGCGCGCTGTTCACCGCCGACGCCACCCAGACCAGCCCCGAATACGTGTTCGCGCACGCCTGGGTGCGCTGGTTCCGCCGGGCACAGCGGTTCCGGCAGACCGTGCTGTGGATGGACAGCTGCATGAATGTTGAGCAGTCCATCCCGGTCAACGAGGTGCTGATGCGTCAGAAGATCGGCACGGGTGTGCCGGGCCCGGCGTTCATGGCGCTGGCCGCCCAGACGAAGAGCGCCCTGGAATACCCGATGCCCGATGGGCAGGTACACGGCGTATTCACCTGGACCCTGCTGCAGGGACTGCGCGGCGGCGCGGCCGACGAACGCGGCCGGGTGACGGGGGAGAGCCTGCGGAGCTTCTTGCTGACCGTGATGCCCGAGTTCCTGCCGGACACGGCGAGGAACTCGGCCGCCGTCGACCTGTACCCGTTCGTGCGGGCCGATGACGGTATCGTGTTCCGCCGACTGCCCGCGCGCCCGAAATACCCAGTGCGGCTGACCTTTCCGCCCGAAGCGGCGGGTGCAGAGCTGCGCATCTGGACGGGACGCCCGCTCGCGCAGGTCACGTCGGAGCCGCTCGCCGGCACCGAATGGTCGGGGGAGCTGCTGCGGGGGCTGTACGTGGCCGAGGTGCCTGCGGCCGGGTTGCGGCACGGCTTCCAGGTCAGCGGTGCCGGCGCGGTCGAGGAGACGGTGACCGGAACCGGCCCCCCGGTGATCGTGCCCGACGAGTCGGAGTTGTTCGCCATGGACGTGCTGGCCGGCAATCCCGCGGCGTCGATCGGCGTGTCCGATTACCGATTCGACCGCATCTTCGGCGACACCGGCGCGCTGCACGAGCGGGACATGCCCGGCGTCTACAAGATCAGGGTCGAGTTCGGGCGGGACATCACGATGATCTCCGAGCAGGTGGTGCTGCTGGATCGCGACGGCCTCCCGGGCCCGGTGAAGGCACCGGTGCTGGCCTCGCCCGCGCCGGTGCCGGGCAGCGTGGCCTCCCGGGAACTGCACTCCGCGCCGTTCGAGGCCGCGGCCGAGCGCCGGGAGCCGGTCGCCGCGCCCGGCCGGTCGGCCATCTCGGTGCTCGCCAGGTGCTGGACGGAGCCCTCGGGCGTGGCCGCGGCCGGCAACAGCGCTGTGCACCCCATGGCGGGGCTGGAGTTGCTCGATGCGACGGGGCAGGCAGTAGCGGGCTTCGCCGGGAATGGCGCGCCGATCGCCATGGCGGACCCCGACCCGGTGGCCGTGTGGGAGCGGGAGGTCGCACCCGGCAACTACTTCCTGCGCCAGGGTCTGCGCGACGGCAGGCTGTACGAAGGCTGCGTGACCGCCGCGCCGGACTGGGTCACCCAGGTCGTCGTGAAGCGGATGGCCGGGCCCGATCGGTTCGAATCGGTCGCCGACGTGGCGGTCTTCATGCGGCGCGCCGGCACGCACCGGACCGCGGAGCAGGATGCCGCGATCGAGGGTGCCCGGTTGGCGTTGGCCGAGGGCCGTGACGTATTCGCCGACGGTCACGGCGCACAGCTGATCGACCTGCTGGTCGACAACTTCACCGACCCGATCGCCGGCATCATCGGTGGGCACCTGCTGCTCCGGGCGATCGACGGCGGCGGGACCGATCCGCTGCTGGCCCGCCGGTTCGACTCGCTGGTCAGTGGACTCAGATCGCTCGTCGGGACGGACCACCCGGACGTCGAGGCGCTGTCGCTGCGGTGCACCGACGCCGGCCTGTGCACATCGGGACCGTTCACCGCGCCGCCGATGTTCCGGCACGGCTGGCAGCTGATCACCGACGCCAGCTACGCGCGGCCGGACCTGGTGCCGATGCCGTTGTGGCAGCGCGTGCACGCGTCGGTGGCGCTCGGCGCGTTCTTCATATGGGCGGCCGACGCGCGGGCGCGTGACGTGCACGCCACCCAGCTGTCACGCGTGCTGGGCCAGTACGAGGAGCTCGGCGACGCGCTGGATCCGCCAGAGCCGCAGATCGTGGAGCGCTCGATAGCGATACCGCCCGTCCGCTCGATCGCACCGCCACCGGAATCCATCCTCGAAGCCGCTCCCGCCGCCGGGACGCCGCTGCCCGGGGCGGTCCGGGACGCGGCGTACCGGCTGCAGGTGCCTGCCGCGGCCGCGGCGGCGTTGTGGGCGGAGCGTGAGGTGCCGAACGGGACGGGCGCAGCGGGGTTGGCGCGCCGGAGCCGCGCACTCGGCTCCGCGGGGCGGGGGCCCGAATCGGACTGATGTACGAATACGCGCTCACGCCCGCGCTGTCGGTCTCGTTCCAGCGCTACCCCTATCCGGCATCGGGGTCGGTGACCGGGCTGGCACGCAGCTGGGGCGCGTTGCCGCTGCGGAGCGGTGGCCCTGGGCGGCTCGTGCTGCCCTGCCCGGCGGGTGAGGCGTTCTGGATCGGGCTCGTCGCCACGTCGACGGACCCGCTGCCCCGGCTGGGGGTGCACGTCGTCACCACAACCGGTGACCGGCTCGACGCGCTGACCGGCGGGGCCGCCCCGGATTTCGGCGACCTCGCCGCGGCACCGCCATACGGGCTGCCCGGAGTGGTGCGGCCCGATGGTAGGTGGTGGGTGTTCACCCGGGACCCCGCCGATCCGCAGGTCCCGGCCTGCCGCGAGATCGGCGTTCGCGCACCAGGTGCAGAGGTATGGGTGGCCGTCGTCGGGACCGACGAGTTTCTGGCGCGCGGCGGCACCGCAGTCCCTGCGCTGGATGAGAGCCAGCCCTACGGCGGCTGGCGGCTGCCGTGATCCGCCCAATGTGAAGTCACGGCGGCATATTCGCGGGCGGATTCTTCGCCGTGGCTTCACACTCGACGAACTGGTCAGCGGGTTTCGGCGAACGCCCGCAGCGACTCCACCTGCAGCGGGTCGAGCGAGGGCCGAACCGCCTCGCGGGCCTTGGCCACGTCGGCGGCGGTGACGTCGGCGGCGTCGATCGACCGCCGCATCGCCGTCAGCGCCGCCTCCCGCAGCAGCGCGACACAGTCGGCGGCGCTGTAGCCGTCGAGTTCGGCGGCCAGCGCGTCCAGGTCGACGTCGTCGCTGAGCGGGATCGACTTGCCCGCGCTGCGCAGGATGTCGCGCCGGGCGTCGGCGTCGGGCGGCTCGACGAACACCAGCTTCTCCAGCCGCCCCGGCCGCAGCAGTGCGGGGTCGATCAGGTCCGGGCGATTGGTGGCGCCGAGCACCACGACGTCACGCAGCGGCTCGATGCCGTCCAGTTCGGTCAACAGCGACGCCACCACGCGGTCCGTCACCCCCGAGTCGACGCTCTGCCCACGCCGCGGTGCCAGCGCGTCGATCTCGTCGAGGAACACCAGCGACGGTGCGGAATCCCTGGCCCGCCGGAACAGTTCGCGAACCGCCTTCTCCGATGACCCCACCCATTTGTCCATCAGCTCGGCGCCCTTGACGGAGTGCACCGACAGCCGCCCCGAGCTGGCCAGCGCCCGCACCACGAACGTCTTGCCGCACCCGGGCGGCCCGTACAGCAGCACCCCCCGCGGCGGCTCGACGCCGAGGCGGGCGAAGGTCTCCGGATGCTGCAGCGGCCACAGCACGGCCTCGGTCAGCGCCTGCTTGGTGTCGGCCATGTCGCCGACGTCATCGAGGGTCACCGACCCCACCGACACCTCTTCGGTCGCCGAACGCGACAGCGGCCGGATGACGGTCAACGCGCCGGCCAGGTCCTCCTGGGTGAGCTTCGGCTCGTTGCCGTCGGTGCTGGCCCGTGCGGCGGCCCGCAGCGCGGCCTCACGCACCAGTGCCTGTAGGTCGGCTACCACGAAACCCGGTGTGCGGCTGGCGATTTCATCAAGATTGAGGGTGTCGGCCGGCACCGAGCGCAGCAGTACGTCCAGCAGCTGGGTGCGGGTGGCCGCGTCCGGCAGCGTCAGCCCGAGCTCCCGGTCGCACAGATCCGGCGCACGCAGCCGGGCGTCCAGGGCGTCGGGCACCGCCGAGGTCGCGACGAACGCGACACCGGGGGTGGCCACGGCGTTGCGCAGTTCGGCGAGGATCAGCGTCGCGACCGGTTCGGGGGTGGCGGGCAGTAGCGCGTCGATGTCGGTGATCAGCAGCACCCCGCCGCCATCACGCACGGTCGAGACCGCCGAGGCGACGCTGCGCAACCGGTCTTCGGGATGCAGCGCCCCGACCGCGGGCCCGTCGAGTTCCACCAGGCGGCGGGAGGCGCACACGACCCTGACCATGGTGGCCTTGCCGACACCGGCGGGTCCCGACAACAGCACCCCGAGATTGGCGGTGGCGCCGAGGGTCCTCAGCAGCTCCGGCTCGTCCAGGGAGAGTTTGAGCCATTCGGAGAGCCGGCCCGCCTGGGTGTGCGCACCCTTCAGGTCGTCGAAGGTGACCACCGGCGACGCCGGTGTGACGATCCCGGTCGACCGCTGCTCGGGCGCCGTGACGGTGTGCGCGGCGACCCCGGCCTGCGCCTCGACGGGTGTCCCAGCCTGGCGGGGTCGGCCCACCACGGCCAGATCGGTCCAGCTCACCACCGAGTTGGGTTGTACGCTGACCGGCCCGGCGGGGTCGACGCCGGTCACCGTCAGCAGTTCCGATGTCCAGGTGATACCGACGGACGATGCCAGGGCGGTGGTGGCCGTCGAGGTCGAGGTGCCGGGGCCCAGATCGCGCGGCAGCAGCGACACTGTGTCGCCGACCGTCATCACCTTGCCGAGCAGGGCCTGACGCAGGGTGGCCGACGAGATCGACTGGGTCGCCAGCTTGGAGCCCGACACCGTCACGGACCGGGCGCCGAACACGGTCACCGGCGCGACGATCACGGTGGTGTTCTCCCGCACGCCCGCGTTGGACAGCGTCACGTCGTCGAGCAGCGCGGTACCCGTCGGGGTGCCCGGCGGCGCCAGGCCGGCCACAACGGCGGTGGTGCGTGAGCCCGTCAGCGACACCGCATCCCACTCCCTGACGCCGAGCGCGGCGATGGCCTCGGGGTGCAGCCGGACCACGCCGCGGCGCGAGTCCAGCGCAGACGTGTTGAGCCGTGCCGTCAGCCGTAGATGATTCAGCGGCGGATCGCCGGGCACCTCCAGTTGCGTCATGGTGGCTACCTGCGCGGCGGCCTGCGCAGACCGAGCCGCGCCGTCGAACGCCGGTGGGGTTGTGAGCGCCGGATGGCCCGGCGGGCGGCGCGGCGCTGTCGCGGTTTGTCGTCCCACGACTCGGGGTGGGCGGCCACCCACCGCTTGGTCCGCACCGCGAACGGGATGTGGATGACGTAGGCGACGATGAGCACCAGGATCACGATGTAGCCGTAGAAGATCGAGGCGGCGATGCCGATTGCGAGCAGCGCCAGCAGCGGCGCGACCATATTCGGGGGCACCGAGAAGGTGTGCACCTTGCGCATCGGGATGCGGCTGACCACCAGCAGCGAAACGCCGATCATCCAGATCACCACGGCGGCTTCCGACGTCCACCAGCCGTCGCCGAACTGCATCTTCGCCGCCAGTGGCCCGATCGCCCCGATCGCGCCCGCGGGGGCGGGCATCCCGACGAAGTACTCCTTCTCGTAGGCCGGCTGGTCGACGGCGAGCAGCGCGTTGTAGCGGGCCAGCCGCAGCACGATGCACACCGCGTACAGCATGACCACGATCCAGCCGACCCGTGACTGGGAGAGCAGTGTCGAGTAGACGATGAATGCGGGCGCCACACCGAAGTTGACCGCATCGGCCAGCGAGTCGATCTCCTCGCCCATCTTCGACGTCGCCTTGAGCAAGCGGGCCATCCGGCCGTCGAGCCCGTCGAGGATGGCGGCCACCGCCAGGAACGCCATCGCCTCGGTGGGCCTGCCGTCGAGGGCGAACTTCACCGACGTGAGCCCGAGGCAGATGGCCGCGACCGTCATCGCGCTCGGCAGCATCCGCAGGCTCACCACCGGCTTCCTGATGCGGCGCGGTTTGATCATGGCAGGACAGCCAGGACGGACTCTCCCGCGACCGTGCGCTGCCCGACCGACACCAGCACATCGGATCCGTCCGGCAGATAGGTGTCCAGCCGTGAACCGAAACGAATCAGGCCGTATGTCTGGCCGATGTCGATCTTGTCGCCCGCCCGCACATCGCACACGATGCGGCGGGCGATCAGACCCGCGATCTGCACGGCCACGACCTCGTGTCCGTCGGGCGTGCGGATGACGATGCTGTTGCGTTCGTTGTCGACGCTGGCCGCGGGCAGATCGGCCGTGCCGAACAGACCGGGACGATGGATCGCCGCGGTCACCTCACCGCCCACCGGCGCCCGCTGCACGTGTGCGTCCAGCACCGACAGGAAGATGCTGATGCGGGAGCGGGGCTGATCGCCGAGCCCGAGTTCGGGCGGCGGTGCCGCGGATTCGATCAGGCAGACCTGACCGTCGGCGGGGGCGACCACCCGGTTCGGCCGGGTGGGCGGCACCCGGTTGGGGTGGCGGAAGAACGCGGCGTTAGCAGCGGCCGCCGCCAGCCCCGCCGTCCACAGCCAGCGGTGCCGGTACCCGACGGCGGCCAGCGCCAGGCTCGCGCCGACGAACGGGCGACCGGCGGGGTGCATCGGAGGGATCTGCGATCGGATCAGGTCCAGCAGATGTGAAGTCTCAGACGTTCGGGGGCGTCGTGCCACCGGGTCATTCTATGTAGTCAGATCCCACACCCGGACCGTCGTGCCCGCGCTGAGTGCATCGACTTCCTCGGGTATCTCCAGCAGGCAGTTGGCCGACGCCAGCCAGCGCAGGTGGTGGGAAGCCGGCGGTCCGTAACTGGTCACCGTTCCCGCGGCCAGGTCGGCAACGCCGCGCCGGAACTGACGTTTACCCAGGGGCGAGGTGAGGTCCTCGGTGAGCACGGCCGTGCGCCGCTGCCGGTCGGGGTTGGGCAGCCCCATCGCCGAACGCAGCGCGGGGCGCAGGAACACCTCGAACGACACGAGTGCGCTGACCGGGTTGCCCGGCAGCGTGATGATCGGGGTGCTGCCGAGCCGGCCCGCGCCCTGCGGCATCCCGGGTTGCATGGCGACCTTGACGAACTCGACCTCGGCGGTCAACGCATCCTTGACCACCTCGTATGCGCCCGCGCTGACCCCGCCGGTGGTGATGATCAGGTCGGCGTCACCGGTGTGGGTGGCCAGTGCGGCGCGGAACGCGGCGACGTCGTCGCCGATGGTCGGCGCCGCGACCACCTCGGCACCCGCCTCCCTGACCTCCGCGGCCAGCATCACGGCGTTGGATTCGTAGATCTGGCCGGGCCGCAGCGGGGTGCCCGCGGCGACCAGCTCCGTTCCCGTCGACATCACCAGCACCCGCAGCCGCGGGATCACGGTCAGTTCGCCCAGGCCCAGCGCGGCCGCCAGCCCCAGCGCGGCCGGGGTGACGACCTGCCCGGCACGCAGCACCGTGGTGCCCGCGGTGACGTCCTCGCCAGCGCGACGGATGTGCTGTCCGGGTCTGCTCGCTGCGCGGATCGCGACAGTGTCGACGGCTCCGTCCGTGGCCTCGACGGGGACGACGGCCGTCGCCCCGGACGGCACCGGAGCACCGGTCATGATCCGGTGGGCGGTCCCCGGTTTGAGGGTGAGCGTGTCGGTGCGTCCCGCGGGGATGTCCTCGGCGACGGGAAGCAGCACGGGCGTGTCGTCGCGTGCGCCTGCCACGTCGTCGGCCAGCACGGCGTAACCGTCCATTGCGGAGTTGTCGAACGCGGGCAGCGACAGCGGTGCGACGACCTCGGCGGCCAGCACCAGGCCGAGCGCGTCGGCCAGGGGGAGTGCCAGCGGCGGACGCGGGGTGAGCAGGCCTGCGACGACGCGCTGATGTTCTTCGACGGATCGCATGGTCGTCACACCGGGAACGTGACGCCGGTCAGCTGCTCGGAGACGGTCCACAGGCGGCGCTGGGCGTCCGGGTCATGCGAGCGTGCGGTCGATCGCACCTGCACCGGATCGCCGCGCCACTCGCCGAATCCGTCGGGGCCGTAATACTCGCCGCCCCGCACGTTCGGGTCGGTCGCCGCGCGCAACGTCGGCAGCGCACCCTTCTCCGCAGACTGCGCGACCAGCCCGATCGCGGGCCGCAGGAGCCGCGGCAGGGTGCGCATCAGGTCGGTGCCCGACAGGCCGGGGTGCGCCGCCACCGCGATGGTGGGCGCGTTCTTCGCGGCCAGCCTGCGCTGCAGCTCGTAGGTGAACATCAGGTTGGCCAGCTTCGACTGGTTGTAGGCGGCTACCCGGCTGTAGCTGCGCTCGGACTGCAGGTCGTCGAAGTGGATGTCGGCCCGCTGTTTGTGCGCGTTGCTGGCCACCGTGACCACCCGCGAGCCCTCGACCGGCAGCAGGTTCTCCAGCAGCAGCCCGGTCAATGCGAAATGGCCGAGGTGGTTGGTGCCGATCTGCAGCTCGAACCCGTCGGCGGTGGTCTGTTTGGGTGTGTACATCACGCCGGCGTTGTTGATCAGCAGGTCGATGCGCGGATAGGCGGCCTTGAGTTCCTCGGCGGCGGTGCGCACGGACTTCAGCGAACTCAGGTCGAGGCGCGCGACGACGACGTCGGCTTGCGGGCTGACGCCGGCGATCTTCGCGGCGGCCGCTTTCCCTTTGTCGGTGTCGCGCACCGCGAGCACCACTTTCGCTCCCCTGGCCGCCAACGCGCGGGCGGTGTCGTAGCCGAGGCCGGTGTTGGCGCCGGTGACGATCGCGATCCGGCCGGTCTGGTCTGGGATGTCGGCTTCGGTCCATGTGGTGGAGGCCATAGCCTCGAACATACGCAGAACATCCGCAGAACATGGTCAAGCTGACCCTGCTGGACGTCACAGCGCCGCCATAGCAGTGTGGGATCGTGCGTGCTGCATACGAGGTGTCCACCGAGTGATCGCCGAACCCGCACACCCGCCGAGCCGCAAAGCACCGCTGGTGTGGGCGCTTGGCGCGGCGATCCCCTGGCTTGTGCTCGCGGCGGCGCAGGTCGTCTGGCTGATCGTGGATCGGCGCCATCCGGCGTTGCACGCTGCCGCTGCAGCGGGCACCTTGCTGGCGGCGGTGGTGTTCGTCGCGGTGGTGCCGTTGTGGCGCTACCGGGTGCACCGGTGGGAGGTCACCCCGACGGCCGTCTACACCCGGTCGGGGTGGCTGATCCAGGAACGCCGGATCGCCCCGATCTCGCGCGTGCAGACGGTCGACACCCACCGTGGACCGCTGGACCAGGTGTTCGGTCTGGCCAACGTCACGGTGACCACCGCGTCGTCGGCGGGCGCGGTGCGGATCGTCGCGCTGGACTCCCACGTCGCCGATCAGGTGGTCGCCTACCTCACCGACATCGCCGCGATCGGGGAACAGGACGCCACGTGACGGTGCCCGTCGCCGATCCGGCCCGCGCCGGATGGCATCGCCTGAGTCCGCGCATGCTGCTTGTGCATCCGGTGCACGAGGTGCTGCAGCAGATCCCGCTGCTGGTCGGATCCGTGGTGCTGGGGTCGGCGACCGGCAACCCGATGTGGCTGGTCGCCGCGCTGGTCATGACGGTCGTGTTCGGCGTCGCGCGGTGGTTCACCACCGCCTACCGGATCGAGGCCGACGAGGTGGAACTGCGCACCGGTGTGCTGCAGCGCAAGGTGCTGTCGGTGCCGCGCAACCGGATCCGTTCGGTGTCCACCGACGCGAGGCTGCTGCACCGGCTGCTCGGCCTGACCGTGCTGCGGGTGAGCACCGGGCAGGAGGCCACCGGAGGCGGCGCCTTCGCCCTGGACGCGGTCGAGGCCGACGAGGTGCCCCGGCTGCGCGCCATCCTGCTGGCGGCGTCGACGGCCGGTCCGGCGACCGCGGCGCCGCGGCGCGAGCTGGCCCGCTGGCAGCCGTCGTGGCTGCGCTACAGCCCGCTGAGCTTCACCGGGCTGGCGATGATCGTCGGCGCGGTCGGCGTGGTGTACCAGGCGGGGGCGGGCTCGGTGCTGCACGAGTCGCGGCTGGCCAGGTTGGGCCTGGACACCGCCGAGCGGTTCGGCGTTGCCGCCACCGTGGCGGCAGTTGTTCTCGCGGTGGTCGCGGCCTCGGTGGTGCTTTCGGTGCTGCGGTCGTTGGTCACCTACGGCAACCTGGTGCTCTCCCGGGACAAGGAGACGCTGCACCTCGGGCACGGCCTGCTGCGGGTGCGCCAGCACACCTTCGACATGCGCAGGCTGCGCGGCGGCACCCTGCGGGAACCGCTGCTGGTGCGTGCCTTCGGCGGCGCCCGCCTCGATGCGGTGATGACGGGGGTGAACGGCGCGGGCGAGGCGTCCCTGCTGCTGCCACCGTGCCCGGCGGACACGGCGGCGCGGGTCCTCGCCGAGCTCATCGGGCGAGCCGACGTGGTGAGCGGCCCGCTGCACGGGCACGGTGCGGTGGCCACGCGCCGCCGCTGGATCCGGGCCCTCACCGGCCCGGTTCTGCTGCTCGCGATGCTGGTGGTGCTGGCAGTCCTGGGCTCGGTGCCGGTGTGGGTGTGGCCGGGGTTGGCGGCGCTGACGGTGTGTTGCGCGCTGCTGGCCATGGACCGGGCGCGGTCGCTGGGGCACCGGGCCGACGCTGCCTGGCTCGTCGCCCGCGCGGGCAGTGTCGAACGCAGGCGCGACTGTATCGCCACCGCGGGCATCATCGGCTGGACCGTGCGCCAGACGTTCTTCCAGCGCCGGGCAGGGCTGGCCACACTGATCGCCGCCACCGCCGCGGGGGTGAAGCGCTACCAGGTGGTCGACGTCCCGGTCGAGCTGGCCTGGGACATTGCGGCGGTCGCCACACCCTGGGCGGCCGAGTTGCGGTAGAGCGTCGGCCGTTTACTGTCTGCAGCATGGCTATCGGTGGAGTACTTCTCGACATCGATGGTGTGCTGGTCACCTCGTGGGAACCGATCCCAGGCGCGGCGGAGACCCTTCGGGTGCTGGCGGACAACCAGATCGCCCGCTCCTACCTCACCAACACCACGACGCGCACCCGTGCGCAGATCGCCCAGCTGCTCACCGACGCGGGGATGGACGTCGCGCCCGACGAGGTGATCACCGCCGCCGCGCTGACCGCGGCCTATGTGCGTGACCGCTATCCGGGCGCCCACTGCTTCCTGGTCAACAGCGGCCAGATCGCCGAGGACATGCCCGGCGTCGACATCGTCTACTCCAGCCAGTTCAGCGGCCCCACAGCGCCGGAGCCGCCCGATGTGGTGCTGCTGGGCGGGGCGGGCCCGGAGTACAGCCACCTCACCCTGAGCTGGGTGTACGACTGGATGGCCCAGGGCGTTCCCGTCGTCGCGATGCACCGCAGCACGGCGTGGACCACCACCGAGGGCCTGCGCGTGGACACCGGGATGTATCTGATCGGGATGGAGCAGACGTCGGGACGTAAGGCCACCGCGGTCGGCAAACCGGCGCCGGAGGGATTCCTCGCCGCCGCCGCCCGGCTCGGAGTCGATCCCGACGAGATGTACATGGTCGGTGACGACCTCAACAACGACGTGCTGGCCGCTCAGGTCGTCGGGATGACCGGGGTGCTGGTCCGCACCGGCAAGTTCCGTCAGGACACGCTGGATCGCTGGGCGGCCGACGAGTTCGCGATGCAGCCCAACCACGTCATCGAGTCGGTCTCCGATCTCCCGGAGCTGCTGGGCCTGTAGCCGTTCGCGGTTCTGGGTCACAATTGTCTCGTGGTGACGGTGCCGGCATTCGTCTGGCGAGGCGGATTCGGTTACCGGGCGCTGATTCTCGGCACCGCCGCGGGCGTCTTCTTCGGCGCGCTGGCCTGGCTCGACTCGGGCCTGTGGCTGGCCGGACTGTGTGTTCTGGTGATCCTCGGATTCGTCTTCGGCATCGCGATGGCACGTCGGATGGACCGCTACTGGCCCGGCGCCGGGGACCTCGACGGCGCGGACCGGGTCGCCGTCGTCCGGGCCGCGCGGCGCGGTGAGCGGGTCGCCGATCCGCGGCTTGCCGGCGCGGTGGCCGACTACGGCCGCGGACTGCACGCCGCCGCTGCCGGAGCGAAGCCGCGTCGCTGGCTGGTGTCGCTGGTGCTGGTCGGCGCTGTCGCCATAGCGCTGTGGGACAGCGTGTTCGGATCGGTCCGCGACGGTGTGGCATCGGGTGTCTACATGCTGCTGCTGGGGCTCGAGCTGTTCTGGTGGCCGACGCGGCAGGCTCGGCTGCTGGCCGATGCGGACCGGGCGGCGGCGCTGACGCTATAGCTCGCGGTGCAGCATCCGGACCGCCTCGATGCGGGACTGCAGCTGCTCGCGGGTGGCGGCCGCCACCGGGGGACCACCGCAGCGGCGGCGCAACTCGTTGTGGATCCAGCCGTGCGGTTTGCCCGACTTGTGATGGGTCGCCGACACCAGCGCGTTGAGTTCGCGGCGCAGTTCACGCAGCTGACCGTGGGTGGACGACACCACCGCCGGCCCCCCGCCTGCGGCCGTGCGCTTCTGCAGCTGCTCCTCCTGGCGGCGACTCAGCAGGTCGCGCATCTGGCCGGGGTCCAGCAGGCCGGGGATGCCCAGGTAGTCGGCCTCCTCGTCGCTGCCCGCCGGAGTCGCGGTGCCGAACGACGACCCGTCGAAGATCACCTGGTCCAGTTCGGCGTCGGCGCCCAGCGACGTGAAGGCCTTGTCCGGCTCGCACTTCTCGTCCTTGCGCTGCGCGGCCAGTTCGGCGTCGAGCGGATCCTCGTCGCCCTGTGACTCGCGGTGCGGTTTGCCCAGCACGTGGTCGCGCTGCGCCTCCAGCTCGCTGGCCAGCATCAGCAGGTTGGGCACCGACGGCAGGAAGATGCTCGCGGTCTCGCCCGGGCGCCTCGAGCGCACGAAGCGGCCGATCGCCTGCGCGAAGAACAGCGGCGTCGAGGCGCTGGTCGCGTACACCCCCACCGCCAGCCGCGGTACGTCGACGCCCTCGGACACCATCCGCACCGCGACCAGCCAGCGGCTGGTGCCCTCGGCGAACTGGCTGATCCGGGCGGAGGAACCCGGGTCGTCGGAGAGCACCACGGTCGGCGTCTCGCCGGTGATCGTGGTGAGCAGCGCCGCGTAGGCCCTCGCGGCCGTCTGGTCGGAGGCGATGATCATGCCGGCGGCGTCTGGGACGTGGTCGCGCTTCTGCCGAAGGCGGACGTCGGCGGCGGCGAGCACGGCGGGCATCCACTCGCCGGCCGGGTCCAGCGCGGTGCGCCACGCCCGCGTCGTCTGCTCGGCGGTGAGCGGCTCACCCAGCCGCGCCGAATGCTCCTCGCCCGCGCTGTCGCGCCAGCGGGCCTCCCCGGAGTAGGCCAGGAAGACCACCGGTCGCACCACCCCGTCGGCCAGCGCGTCGGAGTAGCCGTAGGAGTGGTCGGCGCGCGAGCGCATCAGGCCGTCGCCGTCGGGCGCGTAGGTGACGAACGGGATCGCGCTGTCGTCACTGCGGAACGGCGTCCCGGTCAGCGCGAGACGCCGGGTGGCGTCGTCGAAGGCCTCGCGGATCGCCTCACCCCAGCTCTTCGCATCGCCGCCGTGGTGGATCTCGTCGAAGATCACCAGGGTCTTGCGGTTCTCGGTGCGTACCCGGTGGCGGAACGGATGGCTGGCCACCTGGGCGTAGGTGACGACGACGCCGTGGTACTCCGAGCTGGTCTGCGCGTTGGAGTTGGAGAACTTGGGATCCAGGGCGATGCCGCTTCTCGCGGCGGCTTGGGCCCACTGCACCTTGAGGTGCTCGGTGGGCACCACCACGGTGAGCTGCTCGACGGTCCGCTCGGCCAGCAGTTCGGCGGCGACCCGCAGTGCGAAGGTGGTCTTACCCGAACCGGGGGTGGCCACCGCGAGGAAGTCGCGTGGTTTGACGGCCAGGTATTTGACCAGCGCCCGACGCTGCCAGCCGCGCAGAGCCGGCCCGGGAGTCGAGCCTGCGGCGGTGCCGGGAGCCGAGCCCGCATCAGCCCGCACCCGGACTCCTCTCTGGTCGGAATGCAGTCTAGGCCAACAGGTTCGGCGGACGCATATCCGCAGCCGACGGGTGGTTGCCCGACCCCGTGGTGCCGGCCCGGGTTATGCCGACAGTGAGCAACCTTGCACTCACCTGGGTCGAGTGCTAAGAATGCACTTGGCACTCGCGATCGGTGAGTGCCAGGTCGGGACGGTGAGGCACGGGGCCGCAACTGCGGAGCACACCCCAGCCGTCCGTCGCGGGCACTGAACCCGACCGACAGACGTGCATCCCCAATCCGGAGGAATCACTTCGCAATGGCCAAGACAATTGCGTACGACGAAGAGGCCCGTCGCGGCCTCGAGCGGGGCCTCAATGCCCTCGCCGACGCGGTAAAGGTGACGTTGGGCCCCAAGGGCCGCAACGTCGTCCTGGAGAAGAAGTGGGGCGCCCCCACGATCACCAACGATGGCGTGTCCATCGCCAAGGAGATCGAGCTGGAGGACCCGTACGAGAAGATCGGCGCTGAGCTGGTCAAAGAGGTCGCCAAGAAGACCGACGACGTCGCCGGAGATGGTACGACGACGGCAACCGTGCTGGCCCAGGCCCTGGTTCGCGAGGGACTGCGCAACGTGGCCGCCGGCGCCAACCCGCTCGGCCTGAAGCGCGGCATCGAGAAGGCTGTCGAGAAGGTCACCGAGACCCTGCTCAAGTCGGCCAAGGAGGTCGAGACCAAGGAGCAGATCGCTGCCACCGCCGGCATCTCCGCCGGTGACCAGTCCATCGGCGACCTGATCGCCGAGGCCATGGACAAGGTCGGCAACGAGGGTGTCATCACCGTCGAGGAGTCCAACACCTTCGGCCTGCAGCTGGAGCTCACCGAGGGCATGCGCTTCGACAAGGGCTACATCTCGGGCTACTTCGTCACCGACGCCGAGCGTCAGGAAGCCGTCCTGGAGGATCCCTACATCCTGCTGGTCAGCTCCAAGGTGTCCACGGTCAAGGACCTGCTGCCGCTGCTGGAGAAGGTCATCCAGTCCGGCAAGCCGCTGCTGATCATCGCCGAGGACGTCGAGGGCGAGGCCCTGTCGACCCTGGTCGTCAACAAGATCCGCGGCACCTTCAAGTCCGTCGCCGTCAAGGCTCCTGGCTTCGGCGACCGCCGCAAGGCGATGCTGCAGGACATGGCGATCCTCACCGGCGGCCAGGTCATCAGCGAAGAGGTCGGCCTGTCCCTGGAGACCGCCGACGTCTCCCTGCTGGGCAAGGCCCGCAAGGTCGTCGTCACCAAGGACGAGACCACCATCGTCGAGGGCGCCGGTGACACCGACGCCATCGCCGGCCGGGTGGCCCAGATCCGCGCCGAGATCGAGAACAGCGACTCCGACTACGACCGCGAGAAGCTGCAGGAGCGCCTGGCCAAGCTGGCCGGCGGTGTTGCGGTGATCAAGGCGGGCGCCGCCACCGAGGTGGAGCTCAAGGAGCGCAAGCACCGCATCGAGGACGCGGTCCGCAACGCCAAGGCCGCCGTCGAGGAGGGCATCGTCGCCGGCGGCGGCGTGGCCCTGCTGCAGGCCGCCCCGGCGCTGGCCGAGCTGAGCCTGACCGGTGACGAGGCCACCGGCGCCAACATCGTCAAGGTGGCGCTCGAGGCCCCGCTCAAGCAGATCGCCTTCAACTCG
This sequence comes from Mycobacterium sp., assembly GCF_044223235.1. GTDB lineage: Bacteria > Actinomycetota > Actinomycetes > Mycobacteriales > Mycobacteriaceae > Mycobacterium. The sequence continues at coordinate 166,764 of NZ_JBGAME010000007.1, read as the reverse complement.
GGCCTGGAGCCCGGCGTCGTCGCCGAGAAGGTCCGCAACGCTGCGGCCGGCACCGGCCTGAACGCCGCGACCGGCGAGTACGAGGATCTGCTCAAGGCCGGCGTCGCCGACCCGGTGAAGGTCACCCGCTCGGCGCTGCAGAACGCGGCGTCCATCGCGGCGCTGTTCCTCACCACCGAGGCCGTCGTCGCCGACAAGCCGGAGAAGGCCGCCGCACCCGCCGGCGACCCGACCGGTGGCATGGGCGGCATGGACTTCTAGTCCGGTCTTCGAACACCACGGAAGAGCCCGGTCCCCTGGCGGTTTCAGGGAGGCCGGGCTCTTTCCTATCCCGGTTCAGTCCAGGCCGGCCAGGCGCTTCATCACCCGGGCGGTCTTGGACTCGTCGCCGTCGTCGATGACAAGGCCGACCGATTCCACCGCCTTCGTCAACTTCTGTTGTGCGGCGGCGGCGCCGAGTTCGCCGGTCTCGACGCGGATCGACAGTTCGAGAAAGTCCAGTCCCGCCACCGTCCACCGCTCGGCGACGACCTGATTCACAGCCTCGTGCACGTCGCCGACCGAGATGCCCTCCCACTTGACGGCCGCGATCGGTTTCAGCGCGGTGACCCCGCTGAGCGCGACGCCGATGTCAGCGGAGGCGGCCAGGAATGCCCGCTGCTGGTCGGTGAACACGTCGGCGATCTCCCCGCCGTCCAGTGCCCGGCCGATCGCCCCCGAATCCAGGTCGGCGCCGTGGGATGCGGCCAGCACCCGGCGCGATCGTGACCAGTCCCCTTCAATGCGGTAGTCGGGATCCAGCGGCCTGTTCCACGGACCGACCAGCTGCGAACGCCTGCACGGCCGCAGTTTGACCGTCGAATCCTCCTTAGTCTTTCCACCGTTCTTCCTGCGCCGCCGCAGCCGCAGCACGATTCCCGCGTTGAGCAGCGGCAGCGCGGGCCGGGCGCCCTCGGTGAGGTCCTCCAGGAACCACACCTCGCGCGGCTGACCGTCGCCGAGCCGCAACGCCGACAGCGCCTTGTCGACGTCGCCGGCGATGTTGACCTTGATCTCGATCGGTTCGGGTTGCGGCATGTCGGCCCTCCTCGTGCTGGTCCCGGCCCTGCGGGCGGGTGATTCGACGGTAGGCATCCGTGCGCATCCTGACGTGAGTAGCGCGGTACCCGAATCGTCACCGGATCGTGTCGGGGGTCCATGCCACGATGGCGCCGTGATCGATCACTTCGGAATCAACTGCGCCGACTATGCGGCGTCAACGCGCTTCTACGACACCGTGCTCGGGGTGCTCGGCTACACCCGCCAGATGGATGTGGGCCCTGCTGCCGGGTACGGGCGGGACGGCAAACCCGAGTTCTGGATCGCCGATGCGAGTTTCGGCGACGCCAACGGGCCAAATCGGGAGGTCCATGTGGCGTTCTCGGCGACCGGGATCGACGAGGTGCGGGCCTTTCACGACGCGGCCGTCGGCGCCGGTGCCGAATCCCTGCACGCGCCGCGGTTGTGGCCCGAGTACCACCCCGGCTACTACGGCGCGTTCGTCCGCGATCCCGACGGCAACAACGTCGAAGCGGTGTTCCACGGGGCGCAGCCCGCGGACTGACCGCCGCCGGGATCACCTGCCCGTTCAGTCTCCCGGGTAATTTTGAAACCATGGCCCACTCCGATGAGGCGGCGGTGCGCGAGGTGCTGCGCGACGCGTTCACCCGGTTGATCGAACATGTCCACGAGCTCACCGACGGGTTGACCGACGAGGCGTCGTTCTTCCGTCCCGCGCCGGGTGCCAACAGCATCGCCTGGCTGATCTGGCACAGCGCCCGGGTGCAGGACGCGCAGGTCTGCGATATCGCGGGTACCGAGCAGGTGTGGATCCGCGACGAGTGGGCTGAGCGCTTCGGACTCGATCTGCCCCGCGCGGACACCGGCTACGGTCACAGCGCCGACGATGTGGGCAAGGTGCGGGTGGGTGCCGACCTGCTCGCCGGCTATTACCACGCGGTGCACAAGATGACGCTGGAGTACATCGCGTCGGTGACCCCCGATGAGCTGGGCCGTGTGGTGGACACCCGGTGGAACCCGCCTGTCACGGCCAGCGTCCGGTTGGTCAGCATCATCGACGACTGCGCCCAGCACCTCGGTCAGGCGGCCTATGTGCAGGGGATCGTGAGCTGACGGTGTCGGTCAGCCGGTTCCTCGCATGGTGGCCCGCCATCGGGCTCTCGGCGATGGTGCTGCTCGGCTGGATGGTCGGCAAGGGATCCACGCCACTCGACGATGCGTTCCACGCGATCGACGTGTCCGGCTGGCGGCTGATGGTCGCGGTCGGCACCAGGCTATTGGCGGTCGTCTGGCTGGCCGCGATCGCGGCGGCGTTGTGGGGTAGGCGCTGGTCGCTGGCCGTCGCGGCCGCCGTCACCCCGCCGATCGCGGTCGCGGGCAGCCGCGTACTCAAGGTGCTGTTCGAGCGTGACCTCGACGGGGGCTTGGCCTACCCGAGCGGGCATGCCACCGCGCTGGTCGCGGTGTTGGGGGTGGCGGTACTGGTGTGCGGCGGGCGGGCCTGGGCACTGGCCGTGGCGACGGTATGCACGCTGGCCGGGATGTTCATCATCGGGTCGACATTCCACTACTTCACCGACACACTCGGTGCCCTGCTGTTGGCCACCTCGATGGTGTGTCTCGCCGCCCGGATGACGGGATGGCGGTCCACGACGGCCCGGCCCGACCCGGCCCTTCAGCCGGTCGAACAAACTTGACGCATGTCAACCCGACCGCGATGTGGGTCACATTCAGCGCTACCATGACCCCATGACCGACCTGGCTTCGTCCCCGACCGGCACCGTCCGCAACCCCGCGACCGGCGACGTTGCCGGAAAGGTGCACTGGACCGAACCCGCCGACGTGGCGCGCATCGCGGCTGGGCTGCGCCAGACGCAACGAGACTGGGAGACCCGCGGGGCCGACGGACGCGCCAAGGTGCTTGCCCGCTACGCGGTGTGGCTGGGCGAACACCGCGACGAGATCGAAGCGCTGCTGATCAAGGAGACGGGGAAATCGGCGGTCGACGCCGCCCAAGAGGTGCCGCTGCTGATCATGATCGCCTCGTACTACATCAAGACGATGAAGCGCGCCCTTGCGCCCGAGACCCGTCCGGCATCGCTGCCGGTCCTGTCGTTCAAGAAGGTCAGCGTGCACTTCCGGCCACGGCCCGTTGTCGGCATCATCGCGCCATGGAACTACCCGGTGGCCAACGCCATGATGGATGCCATCGCCGCGCTGGCCGCGGGCTGCGCCGTGCTGCTCAAACCCTCCGAGCGCACTCCGCTGACCGCCGAACTCTTGCTGCGGGGTTGGCTGGAATCCGGGGCGCCGGACGTGCTGGCGCTGGCCCAGGGCGCCCGCGAGGTGTCCGAGGCCGTCATCGACACCGCCGACTTCATCCAGTTCACCGGCTCGTGCGCGACCGGCGTGAAGGTGATGGAGCGCGCCGCGCGCAGGCTGATTCCGGTGAGCCTGGAACTCGGAGGCAAGGACCCGATGATCGTCCTCGACGACGCCGACATCGACCATGCCGCCCATGCCGCGGTCTGGGGCGCGATGTTCAACGCCGGCCAGACCTGCGTGTCGGTGGAGCGGGTGTATGTGCTCGAGCCCGTCTACGACCGGTTCGTTGCGGCTGTCGTACGCGATGTGCAGAACCTCAAGGTCGGTGCGGGCGAGGGGTACGACGTCGGCGCGCTCATCGACGACACCCAGGTGGCCGTCACCGAACGTCACATAGCCGACGCCAGGGCCAAGGGCGCCAGGGTGCTGACCGGTGGTCACCGGCCTTCAGGCCAGGGCAGCTTCTACCCGCCGACGGTGCTCGTCGACGTCGACCACTCGATGGCCTGCATGACCGAGGAGACGTTCGGCCCCACCCTGCCGATCATGAAGGTGTCGTCGGTGGCCGAGGCGGTGCGACTGGCCAACGACAGCCCGTACGGGCTGTCCGCCTCCGTGTTCTCCGCCGACGCCGAACGCGCCAATAACGTTGCGGTGCAACTCGATTGCGGAGCGGTCAATATCAACGACGTGATCTCCAACCTGATGTGCACCACCGCACCGATGGGCGGCTGGAAGACCTCGGGCATCGGCGCACGGTTCGGTGGCGCCGAGGGCCTTCGCAAGTACTGCCGCCAGGAGGCGATCATCTCCCAGCGCACCAACGCGGGCGGGGGCGGCATCTACTACAACAACTCACTGCGGGCGCGCAGGGCCATGAACAAGGTGCTGACGGGGTTGGCGCTGGTCCGTCCCCGGCGGGTGGCGAAATAACACACCGCCGATTCACCCGGACGTCACTTGGCCGTACGAATCGGCCGATACCTTCTGGCGGTGCTGAACGCTGCGGGCCACCTGTCGGGACCCACCACCACTTACACCGTCCGCGACGATGACGACGACGACCCGGTGCTGCTGTTGCAGCCCGGCGACCAGGTCGTCGACACCTGGCGGGAGAACTACCCGTACGACTCGCGGATGTCACGCACCGACTACGAAGAACAGAAGCGCCTGCTGCAGATCGAACTGCTCAAGCTGCAGAAGTGGAGTCAGGCCAACGGCCACCGGCACATCATCGTCTTCGAGGGCCGCGACGCCGCGGGCAAGGGTGGCACCATCAAACGCTTCATGGAGCATCTCAACCCGCGCGGCGCGCGCGTCGTCGCACTGGAGAAGCCCACGGAGAAGGAACGCACCCAGTGGTACTTCCAGCGCTACGTGGAACACTTCCCGGCCGCTGGGGAGATCGTGCTGTTCGACCGGTCCTGGTACAACCGCGCAGGTGTCGAGCGGGTGATGGGGTTCTGCACACCCAAGCAGCACGCCGAGTTCATCCGTCAGGTGGCACTGTTCGAGCAGATGCTGGTCAACGACGGCATCAGCCTGATCAAGCTGTGGTTCTCGGTGTCGCAGTCCGAGCAGCGCACCCGGTTCACCATCCGCATGGTCGACCCGGTGCGGCAGTGGAAGCTCTCACCGACCGATCTGGCGTCGCTGGACAAGTGGAACGAGTACACCGCCGCCAAGGAGGAGATGTTCGGGCAGACCGACACCGAGGTGGCGCCGTGGATCGTGGTCAAGAGCAACGACAAGAAGCGCGCCCGGGTCAACGCGATGCGCTATGTGCTCGGTAAGTTCGACTACGACAACAAGGACCACGACGTGGTCGGCCACGCCGATCCACTCATCGTGGGGCGCGCGCTGACGGATTGATCCCGCCGATAGCGCGTCCCGGCCCGACAGGAGGATGTGCGTGCGGTTCGTGGCGACGCTGTTGTTGTGGCTCGTCACGACGGTCCTGCTGGCGGCAGCAGTCCCCGCGGCGTGGGCGCAGAAGACGCTGATAGACCAGAACGGCTACGCCGCGTTCGCCGCCGAGGCGGCCAGGGATCCCCAACTGCAGCGCGCGCTGGCCGGCGAACTGAGCGGCCAGGTGGTGACGCTGGCGGCCCAGAACGGCGCCGACGTCAATCCCGCCCTGGTGCGGGTGATCGCCTCGGCGTACACGGCGAGTCCGTCGTTCCCCGGTCAGTTCGCGCAGGCCAACCGGTTCGCGCACCGGTGGGCGTTCACCGACACCATCAGCTCCGATCTCGACGCGCAGGGCCGCTGGGTCGTCGACCTGGCGCCCATGCTGGCGGACAACGCATTCGCACAAACCCTCAGCGAATTGAATGTGCAGGTGCCGCAGACGCTTCCAGTGCCGATGACGGAGAACGTGCCGGGTGCACTGCAGCCGGGACAGTTGCGCCCGCTGGCGACCTGGGGGCCGTGGGTGAGTGTCGGCGGTGCGATCCTCACCGGGGTGTTCGCGCTGCTGACCCTGGCCTCCGCACGCAGCAGGGGTAAGGCGTTGGCAGCGCTGGGGGTGTCTGCGCTGTTGGTCGGCGCGGCCGGCTGGGGCGGCCTCGAGGTGGGCCGCCGCTACGTCAACCGGGCGCTCAACACCACCAGCGGAGACGTCCGCCAGGCCGCCGACGCGATGGTCGGGCACGCCATCGGCAGCCTGCACCATTGGCTCAACCTCACGATCGCCGCCGGTGCGGCGCTGGTGGTGGTCGGCGCCCTCGTCGCGATGCTCGGCGGAGTGCGCCGGCGCGACCGCTAGCTTCCCGCCGGCGCCGCCAGCACCCGCCACAGGAACGAATACGCCAGCGCCGACGTGAATGCCGTCTGCGCATTGTCGGCGGCCCCCGCATGCCCGCCCTCGATGTTCTCGTAGTAGCGGACCCGGTGCCCCACTGCCTCCAGTGCCGCGGTCATCTTGCGGGCGTGGCCCGGATGCACCCTGTCGTCGCGGGTGGAGGTGGTCATGAGCAGGGCAGGGTAGCGGTCGTCGGCCGAAATATTCTGGTACGGCGAGTATTCGGAGATGAACGCCCAGTCGTCGGGATTGTCCGGATCTCCGTACTCGGCCACCCAGGACGCGCCGGCCAGCAACAGGTGGAAGCGCTTCATGTCCAGCAGCGGAACCTGGCAAACCAACGCGCCGAACAGCTCTGGGTATTCGGTCAGCATGATCCCCATCAGCAGGCCGCCGTTACTCCCGCCCTTCGCCCCGAGCTGCTCGACGGTGGTGATGCCCCGCTGGACGAGATCCGTTGCCACCGCTGCGAAGTCCTCGGCCACCAGGTGTCGGCCCTCCCGCATGGCCTGAGTGTGCCAGCGTGGCCCGTACTCCCCGCCGCCGCGGATATTGGCCAGCACGAACGTGCCGCCGCCGGCCAGCCACAGCCGGCCGAGCACGCCGCCGTAACCCGGTGTCTGCGCCACCTCGAACCCGCCGTAGCCGCTGAGCAGAGTCGGCCCGGGGCCGGCCGCGTCCCGGTGCCCCACCACGAAGTAGGGGATCGCGGTGCCGTCCGCCGAACTCGCGAAATGCTGTGTGACGGTGATGTCCTCGGCGTCGAAGAACGCTGGGGCACGTTTGATCTCGGTGAGCACCCCCCCGGCCGCCCCGTGCAGCAATCGCGACGGGGAATCGAAACCGCTTGAGTCCAAGAAGATTTCGTCGCCGAGATGGTCGGCCGCCGCGATCACGGTGTTGGTGTTCTCCGGGATGCCGGGCACCGGCTCGGCCACCCAGGATCCGGGGGTGACGATCTCGACGCGGCTGGCGACGTCGGCCAGCGTCACCACCAGCAACCGGTCACGTGTCCATGCGTAGTGGCCGAGGCAGGTGCGCTCGTCCGGGGCGAAAACGACTTGCAGCTCGGCGGTTCCAGCCAGGAACTCCTCGTAATCGGCTGCCAGCAACGCCCCCGCCGGATACGGGGTGCCCCGGTACTCCCAGTCGGTGCGCAGTTCGATCAGCAGCCACTCGCGATGGATCGAGACGGTGGCGTCGGTGGGCGCTTGGATGCGGACCCACCGGCCGTCGCGCAGTTCGCCGATTTCGTCGTTGAAGAAATCGACCGCGCGTCGCAGCAGGGTGCGCTCGAAGCCCGGCGTGTGATCCACCGACCCGGTCACGATCACATCGGTGACGTCGCCGCTGAAGATCGTCTCGGCGTCGGTCAGGGGCTGACCGCGCTTCCAGCGCTTCACCAAGCGGGGATAGCCGGATTCGGTGAGTGAGCCCTCGCCGAGATCGGTGCCGACGAGCAGCGTGTCGGCGTCCTGCCAGCTGATCATCGTCTTCGCCTCAGGCAGGATGAAGCCATCGTCGATGAATTCCCTTGTCCTCATGTCGAATTCGCGGATCACCGTGGCGTCCGAGCCGCCGCGGGACAGGCTGATCAGCGCGAGGGTGTGGTCGGGTTCGAGGACGTCGGCACCCGCCCATACCCAGTTCTCGCCGTCGGCGGCGGCCAGCTCGTCGACGTCGATGAGGACATCCCAGTCGGTTGTCTGCTCTTCGCGCGAGCGCTCATCGGTGTTGTCGGCGCGGTAGCTGTCCAGCGTCGTGCGGCGCCACAGTCCCCGGGGGTTGGCCGCATCGCGCCAGAAGTTGTACAGGAAGTCCCCGCGGCGGCGGACGTACGGGATGCGCGCATCGGTGTCGAGCACCTCGAGCGCCTCGGCGCGCATGGTCTCGAAGCGCTCGTCGCACAGTTCGGCCAGCGTGGGGTCGTTGTGGGCGCGAACCCAATCCAGCGCACGGTCGCCCGTGATGTCCTCGAGCCAGAGGAAGGGGTCGCCCGTCTGATCGGCGCCTGTCTGTTCGGTGCCTGTCTGTTCGGCCATGCCGACATTGTCGCGGCGCCGGTAGTGTGAGCGCTATTACACCTCGCCGAGCGAGGACCGAAAGAGGGGACAGACCATGAGCGCGCCTCCCCGTGCACTGATCACCAGGGCCGCCGCCGACCTGCTGGGCCGGCTGCAGAACCGCCACGGTGACCTGATGTTCCATCAGTCCGGCGGCTGCTGCGACGGTTCCTCGCCGATGTGCTATCCGGCGGGTGAGTACATCGTCGGTGACCGCGACATCCTGCTCGCCGTCCTCGACGTCGGTGGTGCCGACGCGAGGAGCAAAGGAATCTTCGGCGTCCCGGTGTGGATCTCGGGATCGCAGTTCGAGACGTGGAAGCACACCCAGCTGGTCATTGACGTCGTGCCCGGACGCGGCGGCGGTTTCAGCCTGGAATCCCCGGAGGGGATGAGGTTCCTCAGCCGCGGCCGCGCGTTCACCGACACCGAGAACGACGCGCTGGCCCAGCACCCCCCGATCACGGGTGCCCGCTACGCCGACGGCGAACGTCCCGCCCAGACGGGCACGCTGATCGTCGCGGAAGCGCAGGACGCCTGCCCGATACCTGCGGGGCGCGCCGCGAGCGTGCAGGGGTAGCGGGCCGTCTGCGCGTTATCGTCTGAGGTGTGATTCCTCTTCCGCGCGCATGGGTGCTGGCCAGCGTGATGCTGGTCGGTCTGGCGGTCGGGCACGTCGCAGGCATCTCCGCGACCCTGCTCGTCAACGCCGCGGTGCGCCCGGACCTGGTGATCGCGCTCGTCGTCGCGGTGCCCGGCGTCACCGGGCTGCTGACGATCCTGTTGTCGGGGCGACGCTGGGTGACGGCTCTTGGTGCCTTCATCCTCGCCATCGCCCCGGGCTGGCTGGCCGTCCTGGTGGCGATCGAGGTGGTGAACGGTGGCTGACGCGGAATCGCCCAACATCGACGAACCGACGGCGCCCTACACGCCGGCCTTCGACACCGGAGGCTTCGACCGTCCACGTGATTCGGCGAGCTCCATGGGTGCCCTGGCCGCCGGGATTGAGTCGACCGGTGAGCAGGTACTTGTCCTCGATCGTGACCCCCTGATCGAACGTGAGGCGCCGGAGCCGATCGTGATCCCGGCGAAGCCCGTCGTCGTGCCCGGCCACGATCAGGTGCTCAGGCGCTGGGTCTTCGTCCTCGTCCTGGCCGGTGTGTGGGCCGCCGGGGCGGCCATCGGGGCGGGTTTCTACTACTGGTGGTTCCAGTCCTTGGCAAAGACACCCGCGGTGTTCGGGCTACTGCTCTACCTCATCGCCTGCGCCGTTGGTGGCGTGCTGACCGCCCAGACGCCGAACCGGCCCCGCGTCACCGCCCTGGCGATCGCGGTGATGTCCGCGCCGCTGGCGACCACGGCGGGTGCGGCCGCGCTCTACGGCGCGTACGTGTTCGGCTGGGTCGCGCCCTGACAGGCGGATTGCCCCGCACTCGGCAACATCGCCCCATTAGGGTATAGCGCGTGACTCACTATGACGTCGTCGTACTTGGAGCCGGCCCCGGCGGATATGTCGCGGCCATCCGTGCCGCCCAACTGGGCCTGAAGACCGCCATCGTCGAACCCAAATACTGGGGCGGCGTTTGCCTGAACGTCGGATGTATCCCGTCGAAGGCGCTGCTGCGCAACGCCGAACTCGCCCACATCATCACCAAGGAAGCCAAGGTATTCGGCATCAACGGGGAGGCCAAGCTGGAATTCGGCGCCGCCTTCGACCGCAGCCGCAAGGTCGCCGAGGGCCGGGTCGCCGGCGTGCACTTCCTGATGAAGAAGAACAAGATCACCGAGATCCACGGATACGGCAAGTTCACCGACGCCAACACGGTCGTAGTGGACCTCAACGAGGGCGGCACCGAGACGGTGACCTTCGCCAACGCCATCATCGCCACCGGCAGCAGCACCCGGCTGGTCCCGGGCACCGCGCTGTCCGAGAACGTCGTGACCTACGAGAAGCAGATCCTGACCCGCGAACTGCCCGGCTCGATCATCATCGCCGGCGCGGGCGCCATCGGCATGGAGTTCGCGTACGTACTGAAGAACTACGGTGTGGACGTCACCATCGTGGAGTTCCTGCCCCGGGCGCTGCCCAACGAGGACCCCGAGGTGTCCAAGGAGATCGAGAAGCAGTACAAGAAGCTCGGCGTCAAAATCCTGACCGGCACCAAGGTCGAGTCAATCGACGACGACGGCAGCCAGGTCACCGTCGAGGTCAGCAAGGACGGGAAGTCCGAGGAACTGGTCGCCGACAAGGTGTTGCAGGCCATCGGCTTTGCGCCCAACATCGACGGGTTCGGCCTGGAGACGGCGGGAGTCGAGCTCACCGATCGCAAGGCCATCGCGATCGACGACTACATGCGCACCAACGTGCCGCACATCTACGCCATCGGCGACGTCACCAGCAAGCTGCAGCTCGCCCACGTCGCCGAAGCGCAGGGCGTCGTCGCCGCCGAGACCATCGCGGGAGCGGAGACCCTCACGCTGGGCGACTACCGGATGATGCCGCGGGCGACATTCTGCCAGCCCCAGGTGGCCAGCTTCGGGCTCACCGAGGAGCAGGCGCGCAGCGAGGGTTACGACGTCAAGGTGGCGAAATTCCCGTTCACGGCCAACGGCAAGGCGCACGGCCTTGGCGACCCGACCGGCTTCGTCAAGCTCATCGCCGACGCGAAGTACGGCGAACTGCTGGGCGGTCACCTGATCGGTCCCGACGTGTCCGAACTGCTGCCGGAACTGACGCTGGCCCAGAAGTGGGATCTGACGGTCAACGAGTTGGCCCGCAACGTCCACACCCACCCGACACTGTCGGAGGCGCTTCAGGAATGCTTCCACGGCCTGGCCGGCCACATGATCAACTTTTGAGAAGCACGCTCGTCGCGGGGGTCGGCGGCTTGGTTGTCGGCCATATCCTCTGGTTGCTTGCGATCTCCGTCGCGATGGGTACGAGAACCGTCAACGGGTGGGTTCTGGTCGTTGCTGCGGGGTCGCTGGCAGTCTGCGCACTCGGGGTTGTGCTGGGGTTGTCGCGCTACCGTCAGAACTCCAACGCGTGGGCGGCGTTCCTGTGGTGTCTGCCGGTGTGTCCGGTGATCTTCTCGGCCGCGGTGCTCGGCGCCACCTACCTGTAGGTCGCTTCGCCCCGTCGCCGGTGTCACCTCCACCGCGAGATCTGCAGCAGGGCTTTGCTCTGTCGAGGTGAACGACCCTGGCGCAGAGCTCGGCGTGCGGTCGGCAGTCGCGGCGTGTCAGTCGGGGAAGTCGAGCGGGATCTCCAGCGTGGATATGGTCGCCGCGAGCCCGTCGTATTGGGCGGCGAGCATGCAGAACTCGATGAGCTGACGCCGGCTGAAGTGGCCCGCGAGCGCGGTCCACGTCTCGGGTGAGACGCCGCGGGTGATCACGAACTCGTCGGTAGCCGCGATCAGCGTGCGCTGACGGTCGGTGAGCCCCTCGGCATCGGGTCCTTCGAATATCTTCGCCTGCAGCTGTGCGTCGAGGCCCCGGCTGCGGGCCAGCCTTCGATGCTGCTGCAGCTCGTATTCGCAGCGTCGCAGGTGGGCCACCCTCAGGATCACCATCTCGGCGTCGCGGCGGGACAGTCTGCCGACGTAGAGCAGATAGCCGCTGACCGGCAGGAACGACCACATCAGGCGGCTGTGCACACCGAGCGTGGTGAGCAGATGCATCTCCGGCGCGCGCACCCGGCGGGCGGCGAGCTTGCAGAACACCCAGGTGACCGGGCCGAGCTCACGCAGCGTGCCGGTGGTGGGGATGCGGGACGGTTCTATCGTCATCGTCGGCTCCTCATCGTTGGCTCCTCGCGCAAGCGCTCGTCGTCATCGTCGGCTCCTCGCGCAAGCGCTCGTCGTCGTCACGGCTGCCTGACCAGATACGGCGACACCGTGCTGCGGTGCTCGTCGAGATCCAGCGCGCGGCCCAGCGCGGGGAAGGCCCGCTGCGGACAGTTGTCACGTTCGCACACCCGGCAGCCCGCGCCGATCGGGATGGCGTTGTCACCGGACAGGTCCAGGCCCTCCGAGTAGACCAGCCGGTGGGCGTGGCGCAGTTCGCAGCCCAGCCCGATCGCGAACGTCTTCCCCGACTGGCCATAGCGTGACGCGCGGCGCTCGATGGTCCGCGCCACCCACATGTAGTTGCGTCCGTCCGGCATCTGGGCGATCTGGACGAGGATCTTGCCCGGGTTGGCGAATGTCTCATAGACGTTCCACAGCGGACAGGTGCCGCCGCTGGAGGAGAAGTGAAAACCGGTGGCGGACTGGCGCTTTGACATGTTCCCCGCCCGATCGACCCGTACGAACGAGAACGGCACCCCGCGCATCGACGGCCGTTGCAGCGTGGACAGCCGGTGGCAGATCGTCTCGTAGCTGACCGAGTAGAACGCCGAGAGCCGCTCCACGTCGTAGCGGAAACTGTCTGCGACGTCGTGAAACTGCCGGTACGGCAGCATCGTGGCGGCCGCGAAGTAGTTCGCGAGTCCGAGACGCGCCAGAGTGCGGGATTCGTCGCTGGTGAACATGCCCTCATCGACCTGCGCATCGATGAGGTCGCCGAACTCCAGGTAGGCCAGTTCGGTGGCGAGCTTGAATGCCTGCTGGCCGCCCGAGAGATGTGCGCTCATGTCGAGCGTGTTGGTCTCCCGGTCGTAGCGGTGCAGCACCGTGTCGCCGAGGTCGGTGCGCTTGACGATCCGCACGCCGTGCACCCGTGCCAGGCGTTGCGCGATGTCACCCGCAAGGTCGCCGCGGTGCAGCCGCATCCGAAGCGTCAGGTCCTCGGCGGCGGTGTCCAGTTCGTGCAGATAGTTCTGCCGCTGGTAGAAGTAGTCGCGGACCTCCTCGTGCGGCATGGTGATGGCGCCGGTCCCGCTGCCGTCGTTGAATCGGTTCTCGGTCACGGCGGCCAACCGCGCCGCGGTGATGCGGTAGCGGCGGTGCAGGTTGACGATCGCCTTGGCGAGATTGGGATGAGCGCCCACCACTTCGGCGACCTCGCCCATGTCGACTTCTACACCCAGGTCGCGGTCCAGCGTCACCTCGCGCAGCTCGGCCACCAGCCGGGTGTCGTCCTGCGATGCGAAGAAGGTGGCGTCGACGCCGAATACCTCGGTGATCCGTAACAGCACCGACACCGTGAGGGGTCGCACGTCGTGCTCGATCTGGTTGAGGTAGCTCGGGGAGATCTCCAGCATCTGGGCGAGCGCGGCCTGGCTGTAGCCACGTTCGCTGCGCAGCTGGCGCAACCGTGACCCGACGAACGTTTTTGCCACGTCTGCCAACCTAACAACAATGCGAAGGCGACATTCGCATAGTTGGCAGACTGGGGCCTGTGCGGCGTCGTTCCGGCTGCCTGGCATGATCTCGGTGGCAGGATTCGGGGCGAGGCCCGGGGAGGTTGTGGGGATGTCCAGCAAATCGACGGTCGCCGGCAGCGGGCTGGCGAAGGTCATGATGCCGGTACCCGACCCGCATCCCGACGTCTACGACACCGAATGGCCGCTGCGGGTCGCCGACATCGACCGGGAGGGCCGGCTGCGGTTCGACGCCGCGACCCGCCACATCCAGGACGTCGGGCAGGACCACCTGCGACAGCTGGGTTTCGAGGAAACCCATCCGCTGTGGATCGTGCGGCGCACCATGATCGACCTGATCAGGCCCATCGACTTCCAGGACACGCTGCGACTCCGGCGCTGGTGCTCGGGCACCTCCAACCGCTGGTGCGAGATGCGGGTGCGCATCGACGGCAAGCGCGGCGGCGGGCTGGTGGAATCGGAGGCCTTCTGGATCAATATCAATAGGGAGACCCAGGGTCCGGCCCGGATCTCCGACGACTTCATCCAGGGCCTGCAGCGCACCACCGACGTCGGCCGGCTGCGGTGGAAGGCTTACAACGCGGCGGGCAGTCGCGAGGATGCGTCCGAGGTCCGCGAGTACCCGGTCCGGGTCACCGACATCGACCTGTTCGACCATATGAACAACTCCGTGTACTGGAGTGTGGTCGAGGATTACCTCCACAACACCCCCGAGCTGCTGAGGGCACCGCTGCGGGTCACCATCGAGCACGACGCCCCGGTGGCGTTGGGGGACAAGCTGGAGATCATCTCCCACATCCATCCGCCGGGATCCACCGACCAGTTCGGGCCGGACCTCGTCGATCGGAGTGTTATCACGCTCACATATGCGGTCGGCGAAGAAACCAAGGCCGTCGCCTCCATCTTTGCCCTCTGAGTCACACGTTATAGCAGTACGACCGTACTGACCTGCGGCTTTGTGTTACTGACGGGTAGCTACTGAAACGGTCAAGTTCTGATGCATTAGCAAAGTTCGCAAGTTGGCTGCGAAGTTTGGCGAAAATTTGCAACAGAAACGGGTGGACCTGCGGATATGACGTGTGCGATTGTCGACCTAGCAGATCGCCGAAGTCGCTGGGCCATTAACAACTAGTGAGACCGCAATGACCCAGCGACTTGACAAGAAAATTGAAGGAGTTAAGTCAATGTCGACCGTTGGCACGCCCAAGTCCCCGGAACAGATCCAGCACGACTGGGACCACAACCCGCGGTGGAAGGGCATCACCCGCACCTACACCCCGCAGGATGTCGTCGCGCTGCAAGGACACGTCGTCGAGGAGCAGACACTGGCCCGGCGCGGCGCCGAGGTGCTCTGGGAGCAGCTGCACGACATGGAGTTCGTCAACTCGCTCGGTGCGCTGACCGGCAACATGGCCGTGCAGCAGGTCCGCGCCGGCCTGAAGGCCATCTACCTGTCGGGTTGGCAGGTCGCCGGTGATGCGAACCTGTCCGGCCACACCTACCCCGACCAGAGCCTGTACCCGGCCAACTCGGTGCCGCAGGTGGTCCGCCGCATCAACAACGCGCTGCTGCGCGCCGACGAGATCGCCAAGGTCGAGGGCGATCGCTCGGTGGACAACTGGCTGGTGCCGATCGTGGCCGACGGCGAGGCCGGCTTCGGTGGTGCGCTCAACGTCTACGAGCTGCAGAAGGCGATGATCGCCGCCGGTGTCGCCGGTTCGCACTGGGAGGACCAGCTGGCCTCGGAGAAGAAGTGCGGCCACCTCGGTGGCAAGGTGCTGATCCCGACCCAGCAGCACATCCGCACCCTGACCTCCGCCCGGCTGGCGGCCGACGTGGCTGACGTGCCCACCGTCGTCATCGCCCGCACCGACGCCGAGGCCGCCACGCTGATCACCTCCGACGTCGACGAGCGCGACCAGCCGTTCATCACCGGTGAGCGCACCAAGGAGGGCTTCTTCCGGGTCCGCAACGGCCTGGAGCCCTGCATCGCCCGCGCCAAGGCCTACGCGCCGTACTCCGACCTGATCTGGATGGAGACCGGCACCCCGGACCTGGAGCTGGCCAAGAAGTTCGCCGAGGGCGTCAAGAGCGAGTTCCCCGACCAGATGCTGGCCTACAACTGCTCGCCGTCGTTCAACTGGAAGAAGCACCTCGACGACGCCACCATCGCCAAGTTCCAGAAGGAGCTCGGCGCGATGGGCTTCAAGTTCCAGTTCATCACGCTGGCCGGCTTCCACGCGCTGAACTACTCGATGTTCGATCTGGCCTACGGCTACGCCCGCAACCAGATGAGCGCCTACGTCGAGTTGCAGGAGCGCGAGTTCGCCGCCGAGGAGCGTGGTTACACCGCGACCAAGCACCAGCGCGAGGTCGGCGCCGGCTACTTCGACCGGATCGCCACCACCGTGGATCCCACCAGCTCGACCACCGCGCTGACCGGCTCCACCGAAGAGGGCCAGTTCCACTGACGTTGGTTCACGGCTGAGAGCCCCGCCCAGAACGTTGGGCGGGGCTCTTGCTATGAAACATCCATGCGATTTCGGCGCGCTAATCGACGCTGAGCGCACGAAACCGCGCCGAAATCACCGACGGGAGGATGGCAGCACATGAGCGAGTCAATCGAACGGGTCGGCGTCATCGGCGCCGGACAGATGGGCGGCGGCATCGCCGAAGTGTGCGCCAAGGCCGGGGCGAACGTGCTCGTGTACGAGCCGACCGAAGAGCTGACGGCGGCGGGCGAGAAGCGCATCACCACGTCGCTGCGGCGGGCTGCCGACAAGGGCAAACTCAGCGAGGCCGACTTCGACGCGACGGTCGCCCGGCTGGCGTTCACCACCACCCTGGCCGACCTCGTCGACCGTCAGCTGGTCATCGAGGCGATCATCGAGGACGAGAAGGTCAAGACGAAGCTGTTCAGCGATCTCGACGCGATCGTCACCGACCCCGACGCGATCCTGGCGTCGAACACCTCGAGCATCCCGATCATGAAGATCGCCGCCGCCACGAAGAATCCGGGCCGGGTGCTCGGCCTGCACTTCTTCAATCCCGTCCCGGTGTTGCCGCTCGTCGAACTGATCAGCACCCTGGTGACCAGCGAGGACGCATTGGCACGCGTCGAGACGTTCGCCGGTTCGGTGCTGGGCAAGCAGGTGGTGCGCTGCACCGACCGGTCGGGATTCGTGGTGAACGCGCTTCTGGTGCCCTACCTGCTCTCCGCGATACGGATGGCCGAGGGCGGCTTCGCCACCGTCGAGGACATCGATAAGGCCGTCGTGGCCGGGCTCTCGCATCCGATGGGTCCGCTGCGGCTGTCGGACCTGGTCGGACTGGACACGCTCAAGCTCATCGCCGACAAAATGTTCGAGGAGTACAAGGAACCGTTGTACGGCCCGCCGCCGCTGCTGCAGCGCATGGTCGAGGCGGGAATGCTCGGCAAGAAATCGGGCAGGGGCTTCTACACCTACTGAGCCGCTGCGCGGGCTAGCGTTCGGTTCGCGCGCGGGTGGCGCGCAGCATATCGGCGACCTCGATGGCGTCGCCCTCGCCGACGTCGTCGGAGTGTCGGTCGGGCCGGGCGATGAACAGGTAGAGCAGGCCGGTGCTCAGGACGATGGCCAGCCCGATCAGCACGACGTACTTGTCCAGGAACGATCCGGTGTCGACCGGCTTGATCAGGAGGATGATCGCGAAGATCCCGTACGCCAGGGCGAGCACGTTGACGAGCATGCCGTAATTGCCCAGATTCCAGTTGCCCGCCGGGCGCCAGCCCTTGATGCGCTGCCGCAGCGCGGCCAGCACCACGGCCTGGAAGGCGATGTAGATGCCCAGCACCGCGAACGCCGTGATGCGCGGCAGCTGATTGGGGAACGCGTACACGTACAGGCTGATCAGGATCGGCACGACGCAGGCGACCAGCAACGCGTTCGTCGGCACGGAATGGCGCTCCGACATGTGCGACAGCCACCCGCTCACCGGCAGCATTCGGTCACGCGCAGAGGCATAGATCAGCCGGCTGCCCGCCGCCTGCAGCGACAGCACGCACGAGATGAACGCCGTGATGGCCACCACCAGGAAGACCTTGGATCCGGCGGTGCCCAGCGTGCTTTCGAGGATGGCCGGGATCGGGTCGGCGTCCTCGCCGTCCACGATCGCCTGCAGGTCGGGTGCGGCCAGCACGTAGCCGACGTAGGAAAGCAATCCCGACACGCCGCCGACGAGGATGGTCAGCATCATCGCCTTCGGGATCCGGCGGGTCGGATCGGTGACCTCCTCGGCCACGTCACCGCACGCCTCGAACCCGTAGAAGAGGAACAGCCCGCTCAGTGCCGCGCCGAGGAACGTGATGATGTAGGCCTGGTCGCCGCCGGCACCCATCGAGTCGAAGAACACCGAGAACGAGTTGACGCGCTTGAACAACAGCAGGTACAGGCCGAGCGCGATGACCCCGATGAGCTCGGCGGCCAGCCCGATCTTGGCAACCCTGGCCAGCATGTGCGTGCCGCTGAAGTTGATAGCCAGGGCGAGCAGCAGCAGCCCGACCGCGGTGAGCAACTGGACGATGTTGGTGTGCTCGAGGCCGAACAGCGCGGCGACGAAGCCTCCGCCGAACTCCGCCACCGCCGTCACCGTCACGATGACCGCCCAGATGTACACCCAGCTGACGATCCACGCGAATTTGCGGTTCCACAGCCGCCGGGTCCACGGGTATATCCCGCCGGCCAGCGGATACTGCGACACCACCTCGCCGAACACCAGCGCGACGAGGAACTGCCCGCAGCCCACGATGACGATCCACCACATCGCAGGCGGCCCGCCGAGGTTGAGGCTGTAGGCCCACAGCGAGTAGACGCCGACGAGCGGGGACAGGTACGTGAACCCGAGTGCCATGTTCGACCACAGACTCATCGAACGATGGAAGTCCGTGCCGCTGTAGCCGAGTGCGGCGAGGTGGGCTTGCTCGTCACCTGCTGCGGAGCGGGCCGCATCGTGTTCAGACATGAGCTCTCCATTTCGCTGAAAGTGACATGCCCTGTCAGCCGGGCGGTGGCGCTCGGTAGCGAAAGGGTAGTGACGTGCGCCACATCCGCGCAAGAGTATCGAGAACAGAATTTCAAAATCAGAGTATTGACCTTCAGATCGCGGCGATCGTATCGTCGGGCGTGATGGGGCCCGTTCGGCCCGCACAAATCCAGGAGGCGCGATATGGCCGATCAGAATGGTGGAGGGACGAACGGGCAGGGTGCGGTTGGGGCGGGCGGCCAGTCGGGGGCGACCGGATCGGCGGGGGGCGACGGTCAGGCCGCATTCGTCGAACGGTGGCGGGAGAACGGATACAACTGCTTCTCGTCGGGGCACAAGTTCTGCCGTGAGGTATGTCCGGTCACCCAGGTGACCAGAAACGAGAACCACACGCCAACGGCGTTCATGGCCAACATCATCGCGATGGACAAGGGCCTGCTGAACATCGAGGACGTCGCCGACGACTATGTGCATTGCGTGCAGTGTGGCGGCTGCGAGATCCGTTGCCCCAATACGCTTTTCGTCGGCGACTTCTACCAGGCCCGCACCGAGACGGTGAAGGTGGTGCGGGCGGCGCGGGCGCTGATGGTCGACAAGGGGCTGGATCGCGACGGCTGGCAGCTGTGGAACCGGCTGACCAGGGACCTGACCAACGAACCGGTGCTGGGTACCACCGACGAGGGCCAGCCGCAGGGGCAGCCGTATGTGCGCAATTGGGCTGAGGGACTTGATATCCCGATCGGCGGCGAAACGATCATGTTCGTCGACTGCGAGGCGGCGTTCTACCGCACGTCGAACACCCGCGCCACCGCCCAGGTGCTGCAGAAGGCGGGTGTCGAGTTCGGTCTGATGAACGAGCAGTGGTGCTGCGGCGGACCGGCCGCGGAGATGGGCTACGTCGAGCAGTCGCGGGCGTTCGCCGAACACAACGTCAACGACTGGCGCACGTCCGGCGTCCGGCGCATCATCGCCATCGAGCCGCACGACTACATCCATTTCACCGAGGACTACCCGGCCTACTTCGGCGAGGAGTTCGACTTCGAAGTCGTCCAAATCGTCGAGCTGGTGGCCGAACTGATCAAGGACGGCAGGCTCAAGCTGGAGAAGCCGATCAACAAGACCGTCACCTACCACGACCCCTGCCGGCTGAACAAGCGCAAGAACATCCACGCGGCGCCGCGGTTCATCCTCAACTCGATCCCCGGCCTGATCTTCAAGGATGTCGATCACGTGACCCAGTGGTCGTACTGCTCGGGCGGCGGGGGCGGGCTGCCGATCGAGAAGCCGGAGATCACCGCGGAGATCAGCAGGACCCGGCTGGCCCGGGCCCGCGAACTGGACGTCGACACGCTGGTCAGCGCCTGCGTGTGGTCGGAGCGGCCACTGGCAACGGCCGGACATGAGGCCGGCATCGAGGTCGCCGACATCATCGAGCTGGTCGCCGAATCCGCGGGCATCGAGATCGGCGGGCGCCGCGGCGCCTCCGATCTGGAGGTGACCCGATGACGACCGCGGCGGTCCGCGTGCTCGACGACGCCGTCGTCGCCGACCTGGAAGCGATCATGAACGAGCCCGGTTCGGTGCTCACCAACGTCTCCAGCCGGACCAACCGGACCCGGGTGCCCGCGCCGTTCCCGGTGCACCGCTGGGCCGAGTACATCCCGGCCGCGGTGGTGCTGCCGCGCACCGTCGAGCAGGTCTCCGAAATCGTGAAACTGGCCAACCGGGCCGGAATCCCGGTGGTGCCGCGGGCGGGCGGCACCGGCCTCAACGACGGGGCCGTCCCGCTGCGGGGCGGCATCATCGTCGACGTCAAGCGGATGAACGAGATCAAGGAGATCGACCTGGCGAACCGCTGTGTGACGGTGGGCCCGGGCATCAGCATGATGAAGCTCAACGAGGAGCTCGTCAAATACGGTGTGTTCCATCCGGATACACCTGCGTCCTATCCGTGTTCGCTGGTGGGCGGCCGGATAGCCTGCAGCGGATTCTCTTTGCTGGGAACGCGTTTCGGGCATACCCGGGACCTGGTGATGTCCTTCGAGATCGTGCTGCCGACCGGGGAGATCATCCGGGTGGGTGACGGCGGCGGCAAGAAGATCCGCAAGTCCTCCACCGGTTATCACCTCAAGCATCTGTTCATGGGACATCAGGGCACGCTGGGTATCGTCACCGAGGCCGTCCTCGAGGTGGTGCCCAAGCCGGAGGCCGAGTTCGCGGCGTTCTTCGCATTCGACGACTACCTGAAGGCGCACCGGACGGTGCACCACATCGTCACGTCGGGCATCGCCACCCTGGCGGGCACGGTGTTGTTCGACGAGAAGAAGGTCGAGTACCTCAGGCGTGACGACGAAGCCTTCATCCCGATGCCGCCGTGGGTGAATTCCATTGTGGCGACGGCACTTTACGGCACCAAGGCGGAGGTCACCGCCGCGTCGAAGATCCTGATGGAGAAGGGCAGGGCCGAGGGCGGCCGCTACACCGGTGACCACATGGCCGTCGGCGACTGGGCCTCGCGGCACGACCGCTACGCCAACCCGCTGCACGGCCGGATACCCGGCGGCAAGGTCGCCCCGATGTCCTGGCACTGCGAGGACGCCTCCCTGAACTGGGATGTGCTGCCCAAGGTGCGTGACGAGTGGACCGCGATCGCCCAGCGCTACATCGACGAATACGGCATCTTCGACAACTGGGGCATCTACTGCTACACCAGCGCCTCCTACAAGCCCTGGGGCGACTACCTCGCCGAGATCGACATCGGCATCTGGGAAGAGCGACTCGACGACGACAATTGGGCGGGCTGGATCAAGTTCAAGACCGAATTGGCCGAGGTGTCACTGAAATACGGCGGATCGATGAGCAACTGCCACGGCACCACCCGAGTCGGGGACGCCGAACTGGTGCCCAAGGAGATGGGCGGGGGCTGGGACGTCATGAAGAAGATCAAGCGGATGCTCGACCCGAACAACATCATGAATCCGGGCAAGCAGATGCTCGACGAGGCCTACCAGGACGACGAGGACTGAACCATGCGCAAGTTCGTCTACAAGGAGCAGTACACCCGCCCGGAGGCCCGGCGCATCTCCGACGGCGTCATCATGCGGCTGCGCGACGTCTACGAGGTCGACCCCGACCTGATGGGCACCCACTTCAAGCAGCAGAACATGCCGCGCTGGGACACCGAGCGCATCATCGAAGCCCGCAACGACCACCTCGACTGGATGCACCAGCACTTCGCCTACGAGACCCTGGTCGCCGGCGAGGACGACGAGCTGGACAAGGGCCCGGGACAGCCGGTGGAGCGGCCCCCCGCCGACTTTCCCGAGACCTCGGCAAAGCACCCGCCTCCTATACTGCCCTGGTGATCGGAACTCTCCGATCGTCTGCTCGTTCGGGTCGCACGCGGCGGCAGTGACTCCTCGCTGGAGGTGAGTTGAGGTTGCCCGGCTTGCTGTTGTCCGGTCTGGCCAGGAGCGCTGTGTTCGCGCCCCTGGAGCCGGGCGGCCGGGTGGGGGCGGTCGTGCAACGGCTCAGCGATTCGATCGCACTCGGGATGTTTCGCGACGGGGAGCAGCTTCCCGCCCAGCAGGACCTGGCCGCCGATCTCGGCGTCTCGCTGGTCACCCTGCGGGAGGCGCTGTCGCAGCTGCAGGAGCGGGGGCTGGTCGAGACGCGCCGCGGCCACGGCGGCGGCAGCTTCGTTCGGCTCAATTCCGGGGTGTCGAGCGCCCGGGCGCGCCAGCGCCTCTACCGGATGAGCAGCCACGACCTGGTCGATCTCGCCGATATGCAGCGGGCGGTGTCGGGCCAGGCCAGCCGGCTGGCGGCGGCCCGCAGCACGCCCGATTTCGTCACCCGCCTCACCGGCCACATCGACCTGCTGGAGCGGACGACGGAGCCGGGGGAGCGCCGTTGTCTCGACGGCAGGTTTCTCATCGAGGTGGCCGCCGCGTCCCAGTCGGTGCGGCTGACCCGGGCCGAGATGCGACTGCAGGCCGAGGTCAACGAACTGCGCTGGCTCACGGGAGCGGAGGGCGACGCCGACGACGAGCGGCACCGCGAAGTCGCGGCCTGCCACCGCGCCCTGGTGCTCGCCATCGGTGCGGGAAATGAGGATCATGCCCAGTCGTTGGCCGAAACACGGGTCACCGACGACTTGGCGAGGCTGCTCGGATTGCACAAACAGATGATGGGTATGTGACAGTGGTGCGCAGCGGGGACGCTGGCCGAATCAACGTCGCCGTCGCGGCGATGGTCGACGATGTGTTCGGGCAGGTGAGGGTCGTGCGTGACCTGCTCGTCGATTGCTTCCGCGTCTTCGGCGAGGACCCGCTGAGCCGCAGGGACATCGCCTGCATGCAGCCCCGAGTCGCCGCCGAGCTGCACAAAGGCGGCGGACTGCTGAGCGGGGCAGGGGTGGTTTTCGCCCCCGGTGTGCTGATGGACGCCCGCCTCTGGATCGACTGGTGGGTGATCGACGACGCCGGCGCGGTCTCGGCGGCCACCTTCGACTTCGACGAGCGCAGCCTGAACTTCTACGACTACACCAGCGCCGAGTGGTACCTGGGGCCGAGAAACGGCGAAAACCGTTGTCTGGTAGGGCCTTACGTCGACCTCAACGGCATCAACGACTACATCGTCACGGCGACGACACCCGTGCACGTCGCGGGCCAGTTCGTCGGGATCGCGGGTGCCGACCTGCGTGTCGACGAGATCGAGCGGCGGCTGTATGCGGCTACCCGCGACTTCGGCGGGGAGCTGGTGGTGGTCAACGGGTCACAGCGGATCGTGGCGTCGACGTCGGCCCATCACGTCGCCGGCTCGCTGCTACGGTCCGGGCGCGCAGCCGCACCCACGACCACCGTGATCGATCGGCACTCGCTGCCCGGGATCTCCTGGTCGGTGGTCGTACTCGACTAGTGCCGGCGGTCGGTCCTCAGATCAGGCCCGGCGACCCAGCACGTACAGCCGTTGGGTGGTTTCGTCGCGCCACCCATGCGGCCCGCGCAGGTACCACTCGAGGTCGGTGAGCCCCGCCGCCTCGACGGCCGCGATCACGGTGGCCGGTTCGTGCAGCACGAAATCCAGCTCGGGTACCTCGACATCGAACCAGCGGCTCACCCGGCGGACCTCGTCGCCCGCGTGCAGGCCCAGCACCAGCACACCACCGGGCGCGAGCGGCCGGGCCAGCGCGGCGACGGCGGCGGGCAGCTCCGAGGAGGCGAGGTGGATGAGGGAGTACCACGCCAGCACCGCGCCCCATCCCGCGGCGGCCACCGGGCGCATGAGCCGCCGCAGGTCGCCGACCTCGTAACGGGTGTCGGGATGGCGTGCGCGCGCCTCGGCGATCATCTCCGGGCTGAGGTCCTGCCCCTGCGCGTCGGCCCCCGTCCCGATCAGGTAGGCGGTCACATGCCCCGGCCCGCAGCCGGCGTCCATGACCGGCCGGCCGCCGGCGATCGGAGCGACCCGGTCCAGCAGCCAGCGCTCGAACGGCAGCATGTCGAGTTCGTCGGCGAACTCATCCGCGTAGGTGGTCGCGACCGCGTCGTAGGTCGCGCGCACTCGCCCGTCGCGCGCCTCGGGTGAGTCGGCGATGGGAACCTCGCGGTCGACCGCGGGCCGGGCCGGGGTATCGCCCGTCTCGACCACACCGAGCAGGTGCACCCATCGGTGGTCCTGCTGGCCCGGCCTGCGCTCGAGCTGCCGCACCAACGGGTCGTCGCGCTTGGCCATCCGTTCCAGGCACGCCTCGACCTCGGCGCGATCGGCGAACGGATACAGCCGGTCGGTCCGGGTGCGCAGCTCCCCGGGGGCCTGCGGGCCGCGCAGAAGCAGGACTGTCAGCAGCGCGCGCTCGTCGTCGGCCAGGGCGAGGACCTCGGTCAGGGTCTGATGGTATTTCAGCGTGCGTCGTCCCGTGTCGGACCACACGATGCGCAGCAGCCCCTGCTCCTTGAGCGCCCGCGCGGTCTGCTCCACCGTCCGTTCGTCGAGATCCATCACCGGGTCACGGCTGCTGGTCTGGTTGCACGCCGTGCGCAGGCTGGACAGCGTGAGCGGATAAGACGCGGGAACGGTCACCTGTTTCTCCAGCAGACTGCCCAGGATCCGCTGTTCGTCCGGCCCGAGATCCATGCCGCAGACCCTACTTCCGCAGCGGGGCCGGCGGGCTGGATGCGGTGATAGTGCGCCCCGCCGAGCAGCGCCACGCGCGCTTCGTCGTCACACGAGGTCGGCCGGCGCGACTCCTCACGCGCTCGCGAGGCGCTTCTTCTCCGCCGCCACGTCGAAATCCGCAGGCGGCCAAGACATGTTGAACCCCTTCAAGGCATCGATCAGGAGCTCGGTGATCGCCAGCCGGCTGTACCACTTCCTGTCGCACGGAACGATGTACCACGGCGCATAGTCCGTCGACGTGCGATCCAGCAGCGCTTGATACGCCTCCTGGTACAGCGGCCACTTGAACCGCTCGTCGATGTCGGCCGGGTTGTACTTCCAGTACTTGTCCGGGCGTTCCAACCGCTCGGCGAGACGCTTCTTCTGCTCCTTCAGCGACAAAAACATCGCCACCTTCACCAGCGTGGCTCCCCCGTCGACGAGTTCGCGCTCGAAGGCGTTGATCTCGTCATACCGGGCACCCCACACCTCCGGCGGCACCAGGTTGTGCACCCGTACCACGAGCACATCCTCATAGTGCGACCGATCGAACACCCCGATGTTGCCCGCCGGCGGCAGCGCCTTGCGGATCCGCCACAGAAAGTGGTGCGACAGCTCCTCCTCGGTCGGTTTCCCGAACCCCGTGTACCGGATGCCCTGCGGATTGGCCGCGCCCATCACGTGTTTGACGATCCCGCCCTTGCCCGCGGTATCCATGCCCTGCAGCACCAGCAGTAGCGAACGCGTGTCGCCGCTTCTGCTGTTGGCGTAGAGCATCTCCTGCAGCTCGCCCAGCCGCAGGTTGCGCTCCGCCTGAAGGACGGGCGCGTCCTTCTTGGTGCCGGTGAACCCCGGTGTCGCGTCGGTGTCGAGGTCGGTGATCTTGTCGCCGGCGCGAAAGGCCAAGTGGGTGCGCGGTTCGTGGGACCACAGCTGGGGCAGATCGGATCGTTCATTCATTGTGTTCATTGCCCCAGCAATTGTGGTGGCAGCGCAGGCGACGGGTGGGGACCTTCGCGGAATTTGTCCAATGACCCGCCCACCTCGACGATCCCGCACAGGGCGCTCCACGACAGCATGGTCAGGTAGTCGATGAGTTCGTCGGCGTTCATCCGGGGATGCGACATCCACGAATGCGTGGCGAGCTGCACGCCGCCGACGATGAGGAACGCCCACGGTTCGGCGCCTCGGGTGTCCATGCCCACCTCGGCCATCCGGCGCCGCAGCATCACCGCGAGCATGCGCGCGATGATCTGCTCGGAGTCGGCGATCACCTTGCTCTTGCTCGCCGAGCTGTTGGCCATCACGAACCGGTAGGGCTCGGGCTCGTTGGCCACCGTTTCGACGTAGACCTTGATGATCTCGCGGGTCAGGTCGTAGCCGTCGAGGTTGGACGACAGGGCGGCCGCCATGTTGGGGATCAGGGTCGTCTGGGCGAACCGCATCATGACGGCCGTGGTGAGGTCGTTCTTGTCGACGAAGTAGCGATACAGCACCGTCTTGGACACGCCGATCTCGGCGGCGATTTCGTCCATGCTGACGTTGCTGCCGCGGCGCCGGATCGCCTCGAGGGTGCCGTCCACCAATTCATTGCGGCGCTCCACCTTGTGTCGGTGCCAGCGCCGCTTACGTCCGTCGGTTTTCACCGCCACCGGCGGGGTCCGTTGTGCCACTATCGCCGTCGTCCGTTCCCTGAGTCCCTCCTGATACTACGGCCGGCCAGTGGGCCAGGGCCTGCTGGAGGGAGGGGCCCACGGGCGCGATGGCGGATGATGGTTTGGTGGCACACAGACCGGTTCCCGGGACCCGCTCGGTCGGACCATCGGGGAGGCATGCGGCCGGCGGCCGCCCCGGATTCGCTGCGGTGCTTGCGGGGGCCGACGCCGCGGCCGATGCGGAGCGCGCGCGGGGGCTGCGGCGGATGAAGATCGTCGCGCTGGGCTTCCTCATCGGTGCCACGGTGATCTTCCTGGTGTGCACCTGGGCGCAGTCCCGGGGTGCGGCGGGTTGGGTGGGCTATGTGCGGGCCGCCGCGGAAGCAGGCATGGTCGGCGCGCTGGCCGACTGGTTCGCCGTCACCGCCCTGTTCAAGCATCCGCTGGGCATCCCGATCCCGCACACCGCAATCATCAAGCGCAAGAAGGACCAGCTCGGTCAGGGGCTCGGCACCTTCGTGCGGGAGAACTTCATGTCGCCGCAGGTCATCGAAGGCAAGTTGCGCGACGTCGAGGTGGCCGGGCGGCTGGGTAAGTGGCTGTCGGAGCCGGTGCACGCCAACCGGGTGGCGGCCGAGACGTCCACGGTGCTGCGGGTGCTGGTGGAGCTGCTGCGTGACGAGGACATCCAGCACGTCCTCGACCGGATGATCATCAAACGCATCGCCGAACCGAAGTGGGGGCCGCCGATCGGGCGGGTGCTGGCCTCCCTGCTTGCCGAGGGGCGGCAGGAGGCACTGATCCAGTTGCTGTGCGACCGAGCGTTCCAGTGGTCGCTCAACGCCCGCGAGGTCATCGAGCGCGTCGTCGAAAAGGACTCGCCCACCTGGTCGCCGCGCTGGATGGACCACTTCGTGGGCGACCGCATCCACCGCGAGCTGATGGATTTCACCGACAAGGTGCGCCGCAACCCCAACCATGAGCTGAGGCGGTCGGCCACGAGATTCCTGTTCGAGTTCGCCGACGATCTGCAACACGACGAGGCCACGATTCAGCGCGCGGAGAACGTCAAGGAGCAGATCATGTCCCGCGACGAGGTGGCCCGCGCCGCCGAGACGGCGTGGGCCGCGGCCAAGCGGATGATCCTGGAATCCGTGGACGACCCGTCCTCGGCGCTGCGCACCCGCATCGCGGACTCGGTGGTGCGCATCGGCGAGTCGCTGCGCGACGACGCCGAACTGCGCGACAAGGTGGACAACTGGATCGTGCGTGCCGCTCAGCACCTGGTAGGCGAGTATGGGACAGAGATCACAGCAATCATCACCGAGACGGTCGAGCGCTGGGATGCTACGGAAGCCAGCCGCCGAATCGAGCTCCATGTGGGCCGTGACCTGCAGTTCATCCGTATCAACGGAACCGTCGTCGGCGCTTTGGCCGGCCTCGTCATCTACACGGTGGCCCAGTTCCTGTTCTGACGGTGCTAACAGCTGCTTGCAAGAGCTAGCACTCCGGCCTACGCTTGGAATAGGCGAAAACCGGATAACCCGAGAGGGGGCTGCAGATGTCACAGGACGAGAACCTCGCCGCAGTGGTCCACAACGCGGCCCAGGACATCGGCAGTTTCATCCGGGCACAGCGCGAAGCAGCGCAGGTGTCGGTGCGGCAGCTCGCCGAGAAGGCAGGCGTCAGCAATCCCTACCTCAGCCAGATCGAGCGGGGACTACGCAAACCGTCCGCCGACGTGCTCAACCAGATCGCCAAGGCGTTGAGGTTGTCCGCGGAGGTCCTCTATGTCCGAGCCGGGATCCTCGAACCCAGCGAGGCCAGTGAGGTCCGCGATGCGGTCATCAACGACACCGCGATCACCGAGCGGCAAAAGCAGGTGCTGCTCGATATCTATACGTCGTTTCGCCAGCAGAACGAAGCGCCGAGCGGGGAAGCGCCAAGTGAGGAGCCAGCGACTGACTGACACCAGATCAACCGCTCTTTGACACATCCGCAAACGCATGAACGTCCTAAATGTTCAGGGAAAGGAAGTAGAGAAAATGACCGAGAAGCCCCAGCCCACCATCGAAGACCTCAAGGCCCCGCTGTTCGCCGCCGTCGGCGCCGCCGACCTGGCCCTGGCCACCGTCAACGAGATCGTCGCCACCCTGCTTGAGCGTGCCGAAGAGGCCCGCACCGACGCCACCACCCGCGTCGAGGAGCGCCGTGCCCGCCTCACCAGCCGCGTCGACGAGACTCGTGAGCGGCTGACCAAGCTGCAGGAGGACCTGCCCAAGCAGTTCAGCAAGCTGCAGGAGGACCTGCCCAAGCAGTTCGGCGAGCTGCAGGAGAAGCTGACCGCCGAAGAGCTACGCAAGGTTGCCGAGGGCTACGCCGAGCAGGCGCAGGCCACCTACGCCAAGCTGGTCGAGCGTGGCGAGGCCGCCATCGAGCGGTTGCGCACCCAGCCCGCGCTCGAAGAGGCCGCCGCCCGTGTCGAGGGTTACACCGACCAGGCCGTTGAGCTGACGCAGGATGCGCTGGGCACCGTGGCGTCCCAGACCCGCGCCGTCGGCGAGCGCGCCGCCAAGCTGGTCGGCGTCGAGCTGCCCAAGAAGGTCGACGAGGCCGCGCTGGATGCCGGGGTCGCCGTCGAGGAGGCCGCCGAGAACGTCGGTGCCGCGGTCAAGCGAGCCCCGGCCCGCAAGGCCCCGGCCAAGAAGGCCGCCCCGGCCAAGAAGGTCACCCAGAAGTAAGTAGGTCGACGACTGGGACGGTATCCGCCTAGGCTTACTAACTGTGAGCCACGTTGTGGGTACCGTCCTTTTCGTTGTGCAGATCGCGGTACTGCTGACCGCCGTGTACGCCTTCGTGCACGCCGCGATGCAGCGACCTGACGCCTACACCGCCGCGGACAAACTGACCAAGCCGGTGTGGCTGGTCATCCTGGGCGTCGGTGTGCTGCTGGCCCTGGTGCTCGGCATCACCGGTGTGGCGATCGCCGCGGTCGCCTCAGGCGTCTACCTCGTCGACGTCCGTCCGAGGATCCTGGAAATCCAGGGCAAGTCCCGATAACCCAGGTGCCTCGCGTCTTCGCCGCCGTTGCGGCGCTCGGTCTTGTCTCGGTCGCCTTCGCCGCCCCCGCCGCGGCCGCCCCCATCCCCGATCCGCCCTACATCGGCCACGTCGAGTGGGCGAAGTGGGGTGACCTGTCCAGCCTGCGCGTCTATCCGACGCCGTCGGGCCGCGCCGCGGCAGCCACGATCGGAACCACCGCCCAGGCCGACGAGGCCTGGTCCGAGGTACTCCGGCTCTCACCCGACGCCGACCTGCCCGGAATGCGCCCCCAGTTCATCTGCCACTGGAAACTCGCCGAGTTCGCCGAGCCGGGGAAGGTGTCCTGGAACCTGGAGCCGTGGCGACCCGAGGTCGACGGCGCGCAGATGATGGCCACCGGGTGCAATCCGGGCGGCACCGAAGAGCCGTTCTGATTCGGCCCGTCAGAGCCCGGCGAAGCAGGGGTCGTCGTTGCTCTTGGGGATCGACGCGTTCTGCGTGGAGAACCGGCTCACCACACCGCTGTCGGTGACCTGGACGCTGTCGGCGTGGATGCCCATCGGGTAGTCCTTGGTCAGCTGCGCGCTGAAGGTGTCCAGCGCCGGCTGAACCACCTCGCGCGGCAGGGTGAACCCGAGCCCCGTCAGGTTGGTCACCTGTAGTGCGATCCCGTTGTCGACGACCTCCGGCTTGGCGGTGATACTGCCCAACGCGCCCTGCAGTTCGATGGTGCCGGCCGACGGATTGGTGGTCACGCCGGTGACGAAGCCGCCGACCAGAGGAATGGAGTTCTGGATCGTCTCCTTGATGCCGTCGGCCGACCAGGTGATGTCGGCGGTGATGGACCCCACCGTGCCGCTGGAATTGCTGGTGTCCTCCAGACGCACATCGTTGATGCGCAGGCCGACCTTCATGCCCTTGGCCTGGCGCACCTGATTACCCGCCGTGTCGACGTTGATGTTGGTGTAGTGGCCGGTCATGTGCTGCCACAGGAACGGTGGGAGCGCGCCGAAGGACACCGATGCCTGGTCCTGGACAACGCATTCGACCACCCTGGCGACGACGTCGTCGGCCCGGCTGCGGGCGTACAGCTCGCCCACGAGCAGGCCTGCGGCCGTCAGGGCCGTGACGATGACGGCGATCAGCACGACCGAGACGGGATCGCGGAGCAGGTTCTTGATCTTCACCGACAGCGAAGACCCTTCCTTCGGAGGTTCGCCGGGTGCCGGCGGGGCGTAACCCGGTGGCGTACCGACCGGATACTGCTGGTGGGGTGGTGCGGACGGGGCCACGTGGGCCGGATCTGCCGGATCTGACAGTCGCCGGTCGAGCGGCTCCGGACGAGCCCAGGGATCGGTCACCCCCGCGATTCTGCCTTACCGAAGTGAGCGAGCCCTGAGCGGTTGTGCAGCACCGGGATGGACTTCCTGGTGCGTGCCACCGCGTCGATGTCGATGTCGGCGACGAGCAGCTGCGGGTCGGCGCCCGCCTGGGCGAGCACGCCACCGGTGGGGCTTGCCACCAGACTGCCCCCAATCCCGGTAGGGCCCGTGGCGGCGATCGCGTCGCCGGGATAACCCTGATCCACCGCGGCGATGAAGGTCGTGGTGTCCAGCGCGCGCGCCCGGGCCAGCAGTGTCCACTGCTCGAGCTTGTCCGGGCCGGACCCCCATGACGAATGCACGGTGATCAGGTCGGCGCCCTGGCGGGCCAGTTCGACGTACAGCTCGGGAAACCGGATGTCGTAGCAGGTGGTCAGGCCTACCTCGACCCCGGCGACGGTGATCAGGACGGTCTCGAAGCCCGGTGCGACTGTGCGGGATTCGGTGAATCCGAACGCGTCGTAGAGGTGGATCTTGTGGTAGTGGGCGTCCACGCCCTGACCCGCGGCAATCAGCGTGTTGGTCACCCGGCCGGCCGGATCGTCCGGACCGCTGGGCGCGAACATGCCCGCGACGACCACCACACCGGAGCTGGCCGCGATCGTCCGGACGCCGGTCGCCCACGGGCCGTCGAGAGGTTCGGCGATGGGGCCGAGTGGCACCCCGAACCGGCACATCGTCGCCTCGGGGAAGATCACCAAATCGGCGCCCGCGTCGGCGGCCCGCCGCGTGTATTCCTCGACCAGGGCCAGATTGGCCGACGGTTCGGTGCCGGAGACGATCTGGGCCAGCGCAATCCGCATGGTCCTCAGCGTAGACCGCAGCGCCACGGCCCGACTGACCGCGATTTCTGCGTAGGGGTTGTCGATCAGGCCGGCGCGACGACCCCCACGCGGATCTCGGTTACACCTACACGGGCGTCAGGCTAGGCCTGGCCCCCAGGCGTGCCGTTTCAGCCCCGCGGCCTTGTTGCCGAGCTTCCCGGACCGGATCTGGGCGGCCAGGCTGTCCAGGATCACCCGCGAACTCATCAGCGCAGTCTGTTCGGCCCAGTCGTAGGGCGGCGAGCACTCGACCACCTCGATGCCCGCCAAGCCTGGCTCGGACACCATCTTGACCAGGTTCAGCGCCTCGCGGGGGAGCAGGCCGCCGGGTTCCGGCCAGCCGGTACCCGGGACGAATCCGGCGTCGATGACGTCGATGTCGAACGACAGGTACACCGCCTTGGCATCCTTCCAGGCGATTTCGAGTGCCATCTCGGCGATCTTCTCGACACCGACCCGCTCCACGTCACCGACGGTGATCACCGTCGACTTGCGGTCGCGGCCTACCTTCACACCTGCACGCGGACTCTGCCAGCCGCCGATGCCAATCTGGACCAGGTTCGTCGCGGGCGCGTTCTTGATGTTGGTCGCGTGGAACCACGGCGTGGTGTGCATGCGCTCGTCGAGGTCGGTTTCCTGGGTGTCGACGTGGCGGTCGAAATGGATGATGCCTATGTTGCCGTCCAGGTAGGGGGCCATGCCGCGGATCGTCGGGAAGCCGATCGAGTGGTCGCCGCCGAGCACGATCGGCACCACACCCTTCTGCACGACGTGCGCCATGGCCTGGCTGATCTGGTCGAACGACTTCTCCAGGTTGCCGGGGATGGTGAACACATCGCCGATGTCGACGATGTTGAGCTGTTCGCGCAGATCCACGCCCGACTCGTAGTTGTAGGTCCCGAACAGGTTGGTCGAGCGGCGGATGCCCTGCGGGCCGAACCGGGTGCCCGGGCGGTAGGTGGCGCCCGCGTCCAGCGGCACCCCGAACACCGCGACCTCGGCGTCGCCAACCTGGTTGACGTCCTCGACGTAGGGGCATTTGAGGAAGGTGCCGCGCTCGCCTGCGAAGTGCGGGAGTTCGCCGCGGACGAACGTGGAGATCCGCCGGTCGACGATGGTCGGCGCCGCCTCAAGCCCGAATGTCAGCGCCCGCTCGATCTCCTCGCGCTCACGCAGGTCGGGCAGGGCCGCTTCGGCCTGTTGTGCCCAGGCGCCCTCGGCGTTCAGCGGTGCATCGGGATCGGTGTCGGCCATGGTGCTCCTCCGCGCCGTCTTGTCGCTGACCGGGTACGACGCACCTCGTCCGGGGAGCCATCGGTGGGCCACGAGGCCCGGCTCCTGCGGGCCATTGTTGGCAGACCCGCGAAGTCCTGTCCAGCGCTAGATGCAACACGTCGTTAACACCGTGCGTCGGTTCCGGTAATGAACCGGGGCTTTCCTGATCAGCGACTCACATTCACTTGTGGGGCGCGTCTAGGGTTCCGCCTGCCATTGGTCGTCATGCTCGTCGGTGGCCGGGTCTGGTCCGAGAGACGCAGGCGGCCGGGCACCGACGCGCGGGCGTTCCACGGCGGGAGAAAAGCCCGGGAGAACTCCAACGCATTATCGGGAGGCTCCAAAATGGTTCTCTTAGGCGTCGCCATCAGCATCGCCGTCGTCGTGATCGTCGGTTTCTACGTTTCCAAGAAGGTCGAGGGCGACAGCTCCAACTTCCTCGTCGGTGGCCGAATGTTGCCGTTCTGGCTGGTCGGCGGTGCTCTCATGGGCGCGGCCGTGGACACCAACGCCACGCTGGGCAATACCGACCTGGCCTACGAGTTCGGTTTCTGGGCGGGCGCCTGTCTGCCCCTCGGCCTGGCCCTGTGCCTGTTCGTCACGGGCGTCTTCTTCGCCAAACCCATGAACCGGATGGGGTTGACATCCTTCCCCGATTACTACCGCCTGCGGTTCGGCCGCTCCGTGGAGGTCGGCGCGTCGATCCTGCTGATCATCGCCTTCTGCATGCTCGTGGCGGGCAATCTGGTCGCAGGCGGGCTGCTGTTCAACTACTTCATGGGGCTGCCGTACTGGCTGGGCGTGGTGCTTATCGCGGTCATCGCCGTCGCCTACACCGGCACGGGCGGGCTGATCGCCGACGCGTACACCGCAATCATCCAGATGGCGCTGATCCTGGTCGGTGCCATCGGCCTGTTCTTCTGGATGTCCAGCACCCACGGCATCAACATTGCCGAGGGCACGGGCCCGCTCGCACTCGGCCAGCTGTCCGACCCCGCCCAGGGTGCGGTGATCAACTGGGCGACGTTGATCGCGCTGGGTATCGGCGACGTCGTCGCGATCGACTTCATGCAGCGGGTGTTCTCCGCCAAGTCGCCGGAGGCGGCCCGCAAGGCCTGCTTCAGCGCTTCAGCGGGGACTGTCGCGATCTGCGTGCCGTTCGGCCTGGTGGTGCTCGCGGCGCATTCGTTCCTGCCCGAGGAACTCGACGGACCGGTGCTGTTCGTGCTGCTGGACCGTTACGCGCCGCTGGCGCTGACGATCGTCGTGTTGTGCGGCCTGGTGGGCGCCTCGATGAGCACCGCCAACGGCGCCATCCTGGCGATCTCCAACGTCAGCGTCCGCAACCTCGGCGGTGTCCGGCGCGTGCACCTGCCCGGCCAGACCGACCCGTTGCTGCGCGCCACCCGCATCGTGATGGTGCCGATGACGCTGCTGTCCATCGCGATCGCGATCTACGTCCAGCAGACCGGCATCTTGCTCACGCTGGCGTTCGACCTGATGCTGGCCTGTCTGACCGTGCCGTTCATCCTCGGCCTCGTGTGGCGCAGGGGAACCACCAAGGCGGCGATCGCCTCGATGATCGTGGGTGCCGTGGTGCGCGTCGGGTTGTTCGTGATGACCCCGACGATGTTCGGCGTCGAGAACACCATCCTTTACATCGAGAACGGGCTGATCGGGCCGGAATTCGACGGCTGGCCGACGTTCATCGCGGCCATCGCGGGTCTGGTCACCTACGTCGCGGTGTCGCTGTCCACGCCGCCCGCGCACATCCGCGGCCTGGACATCCAGGTAGCACAGGACGTCGACGACGCGCTCGACGAGACCGTCGAGGCCATCGAACACGACGATATGGTCATGGCGCGCAAACCCGAGCCCGACCCCGTCTGACAACTCCCCGCGAGATAACAGCACTGGTCGCACTTTGGTGAAAATCGCAGCCAGGAATGCTATTTCGCGGGTGCACTTCACGCAGGGGCGACCAACTCCCACGGCACGGTGAGCACCCCGTCGCGCATCCTGCGGCGGGGCGGCTCGACGGGATAGCCCTCGTCGCGAAGCAAGCCCAACATGGCCCGCCAGCGTATCCGCGGGCCGAAGACGCCGTGTCCGGCGGCGCTGGCCCAGGCGCGGTCAGCGGCGAGTAGCAGCGCGTGGATCGCGTACCCGGCGACGTTGTGGTGAATGAGCACCTTCGGCAGCCGTTCGGCGAGATCCGACGGACGGTCGATGGCGAACGGGTCGCACGCCAGGGTCAGGCTGACCGGTCCCTCCGCGTCCAGCAGCACCCACGCGCAGCGGCGGCCGAGTTCGTCGCAGGTGCCGTCGACGATCAGCCCGCCGGGGGCGAGCCGGGCGCGCATCATCGCCCACGCGCCGGGCACCTCCTCGGGCGGATACTGCCGCAGCACGTTGAACGCGCGGACCAGCACCGGACGCAGCCCCGCCAGCTCGAACCCACCCAGGGCGAAGGTCACGCCGCGCCGCGGGGCCACTACGCGCTCGGGATGGATCTCCAGACCGACGACGCGCACATCCGGCCGCACCGCGCGCAGGCGCTCCGCGAGTTCCAGCGTGGTGATCGGAAGTGCGCCGTATCCGAGGTCGATCGCGAGCGGGTCGGCGGCGGACTGGATCGCGGTCCGCACGCGCGGTTCGTGGACCAGCCAGCGGTCGCCGCGGCGCAGCCGGTTGTGGCCCGTGGTGCCGCGGGTGGGCTGCCCGACCGGCCCCGGCGTTCCCCTCAGGTGTGCTCCGCGATCCAGTGCGTGGTGAACCGCTGCTCCGCGATGAGCAGGTCGATCAATCCCTTGCCGATGAACTCCTCGATCTTGCCGCCGACCAGCGGGACGCGGACGTCCACGGTGATCGTGAATTCCTGCCGCGACCCGGTGCCCGCCGATTTCGGAGCCAGGGTCATCGCGGCGGACAGCGACGCGGGGGCGCCCGGGACGGTGCCGACGATCTTGCCGGTCGCCCGGCCGTCACGCACCGGGGTCCAGCGCTCCTCGCGCTTGATGGTCAGGTCGCCCCGGTAGAACTGGGCGACGACGCCGGGCAGCCGGTCGGCGCGCAGCACCTGTGTCGTCGTGATGCCGATGGCGCCGTCCGCGCTGACCTGCAGTGAGTCCAGCGTCGCGCGGTCGGCGCCGGAATCGGCAAGCCGCGCCTGCCAGTACGGATCCTCGCCGAATGTCCCGTGTAGCTGTTCGACGCTGCCCTCGTATTCGGCGGCGATGTCGAATGAGCGCGGCATAGCTGGTCACGCTACCGTTACCGCCCGTGGTCAGTTCGCGTGTCGCCGGTGTCGCGGTCGCCGAATCGGTTCCGTTGGCCCCACTGACCACGCTGCGGGTCGGGCCTGTGGCCCGCCGCCTGATCGACTGCGCCACCACCGAGCAGCTCGTCGCGGTGGTGAGGGCCCTCGACGCCGACGGGTCGGGACCGGTACTGCTGCTGGCCGGCGGCTCCAATGTGGTGCTCGGCGACGATCAGCCAGACCTGACGGTGGTGCGGGTCGCCAACGCCGCGATCACCGTCGAGGGCGACCTGGTGCGCGCCGAGGCCGGTGCGGTGTGGGACGACGTCGTCGTCGCCGCCCTGGACAACGGGCTGGGCGGGCTGGAATGCCTGTCGGGCATCCCCGGCTCGGCGGGGGCCACACCGGTGCAGAACGTCGGGGCCTACGGCGCGGAGGTGGCCGACACCATCATCCGGGTGCGGCTGCTGGACCGCCGGACGGGGCGTGACCATTGGGTGGCGCCCGGGGAGCTGCGGTTCGGCTACCGGACCAGCGTCCTCAAGCATTCCGATGCGGCCGTCGTCCTCGAGGTGGAGTTCAGGCTGGACTCCGCGGGCCGCAGCGCGCCGCTCCGCTACGGCGAACTCACCGCGGTCCTGGGAGCCGAACCCGGCACGCGCACGGATCCGGTACGCGTCCGCGACGCGGTCCTCGCGCTGCGGGCAGGCAAAGGCATGGTGCTCGACGACTCCGACCACGACACCTGGAGCGTCGGCTCGTTCTTCACCAATCCCGTGGTGACGACCGCCCAGTTCGACAGGCTGCGCGTCGCCGTCGGGGAACCCCTTGCCGGCGCCGTCCCCCACTATCTCGCGAACGACGGCGTGAAGCTGGCCGCGGGCTGGCTGGTGGAGCGGGCCGGGTTCGGCAAGGGGTTCCCCGGCGCCGGCGCCCCGGCGACGCTGTCGACCAAACACGCGCTGGCGCTGACGAACCGGGGCTGGGCCACGACCGCCGACGTGATCGCGCTGGCCAGACGTGTCCGCGACGGTGTGCGTTCGGCATTCGGGATCGAACTCACACCGGAGCCGGTACTGGTTGGGTGCACTCTCTAGGTAGCCTGTTTACACGTGAGCCCAGCCCGCGGATTGCCGCCGATCAGTCGGCGGCGTGCCTTGGCCGCCCTCGCGGTGATCGCCGCCCCGGGCGCGCTGGCCGCGTGTACCCAACACCCGGCCGGCAAGCCGGATGACGCGGCCGCCCCCGCCGCGCCGTCGTTGACGTTCCAGCCCGCCGACGCCGCCACCGGCGTGGCGCCCACCGCTCCAGTCGGGGTCGAGGTCAGCAACGGCTGGATCCAGCGACTCACACTGACCAATGCCGACGGCAAGGTGGTCGCGGGCGAGTTGAATCGCGACCACACCGCCTATGCCACCACCGAACCCCTCGGCTACGGGGTGACCTACACCTGGGCGGGTTCCGTGGTAGGCCGTGATGGCAAGGCGGTCCCGGTCACGGGCGAGTTCACCACCGTCGAACCCACCACGCAGGTCAACGGCCAGTTCCAGCTCGCCGACGGCCAGGTCGTCGGCGTTGCGGCGCCCGTCATCCTGCAGTTCGACGCCTCGATCAGCGATAAGGCATCGGTCGAGAAGGCGCTGAAGGTCACCACCGAGCCGGCGGTGGAGGGGAGCTGGGCGTGGCTGCCCGACGAGGCCGCCGGGTCGCGGGTGCACTGGCGCAGCCGTGAGTACTTCCCGCCGGGGACCACGGTGCGGGTGGACGCCCGGCTGTACGGCGTGCCGTTCGGGGATGGCGCCTACGGTGCGCAGGACGCCACGCTGGACTTCTCCATCGGGCGCCGCCAGGTCGTCAAGGCGGAGGCGTCCAGCCACCGTATCCAGGTGATCACCGACGACGGGGTGATCATGGACTTCCCGTGCAGCTACGGCGAGGGCGACCTGCCGCGCAACGTCACCCGCAGCGGCGTCCACGTCGTCACCGAGAAGTACGAGGACTTCTACATGTCCAACCCGGCCGCCGGGTACAGCAACGTCCACGAGCGGTTCGCGGTGCGCATCTCCAACAACGGCGAGTTCATCCATGCGAACCCGGCAAGCCTTGGCGCGCAAGGCAATACCAACGTGACCAACGGCTGCATCAACCTGTCGATCGACGACGCGCAGCAGTATTTCAACAGCGCGGTGTACGGCGACCCGGTCGAAGTCAGCGGCACCTCGATCGAGCTGTCCTACGCCGACGGGGACATCTGGGACTGGGCCGTCGGCTGGGACGAGTGGACGTCGATGTCGGCCATCAGCGCCAAGACACCGTCCGGTATCCCCGCGAGCGCGCCTGCCACACCGTCGGACGCACCGACGCTGTCGGGCACGCCGACGACAAGCCCCGCTCCCGCCGGTGGCTGACGCGCCCAATCGCCGAGCGTGGACATGTCGCACACGCGCGTCGATGTAGCGTCGCATAAGTCGACGCTCGACAGGGGGAGGACCTACTGGCGGCGGTTGAGCCGTCCGCCGCTCACCTGATCGCGCGGCCGGATCACGACCAAGTCCAGGTCGACGTGTGACGGCCGGGATGCGACGAACCCGATGACCTCCGCGACGTCCTCGGCCACCAGTGGGGTTAGCCCCGCATAGACCGCGTCGGCGCGCGCGGAGTCGCCCTCGAAGCGGCGCAGCGAGAAGTCCGTCTTCACCATTCCCGGCGCGATCTCGGTGAGCCGCACCGGCTTTCCCAACAGCTCACCGCGCAGCGTGCGATGCAGCACACCCTGGGCGTGTTTCGCGGAGGTGTAACCCGACCCACCGTCGTACGTCTCCAGCGCCGCGACCGAGGTGACGGTGACGATCAGCCCGTCGCCGGAGGCGATCAGCAGGGGCAGCAACGCGCGTGTCACCCGCAGCGTGCCCAGCACGTTGGTCTCCCACATCCAGCGCCAGTGATCCAGATCGGCGTCGGCCACCGGTGCCAGTCCGCGCGCCCCACCTGCGTTGTTCACCAGCACATCGACTCGGTCGAGTTGGCGCGCCAGATCGGCCACCGCGGCGTCGTCGGTGACATCCGCCACAACAGCGGTTCCGCCGATCTCGCGGGCCAACGTTTCGACCCGGCCCGCTCGGCGCGCCACGCACACTACGTGAAAGCCTTGTGCGGCAAGAGTTTTCGCGGTCGCTTCACCGATTCCGGCGCTGGCCCCGGTCACCACCGCGACGCGCTGGCCGGCTGGAGGAGTCGTCATCCGAACAACCTTAGTTGGCGTGCTAAGTTCTTCGTGTGTATCGGACTGGTCAGGCATTCGGCCTCGCCGCGCGGCGCGCGTGTTGTTGTTGTCGCGCATCTCGCCGCGCCTGACCGAGCCAAGGACTTTCCGCCCGTCCTTCTGAGTCTCCAGGTGTGGCCACCGCCCACCACCCGACTCACAATAAGGACACCTCCGTGCTCAACTCGGATCGCGCGCTTCGCGTACACACCGCCACCGCTCTCCGGCAGCGCCCCTCGCTGAACCGCCATCACATCGTCGCCCCCTCGCTGCGGCTGGCCGACGCCGCCGCCGCGTCGGTTTTCGCAGCGGCCCGCACCCGCGGCCCGATCGCACGCGACACCATCGCCAAAGTCACCCAGCTGAGCATCGCGACAGTGAACCGTCAGGTGACCGCCCTCTTGGACGCGGGGGTGCTGCGAGAACGCGCCGACCTCGCGGTGTCCGGCGCGATCGGTCGCCCACGCGTGCCCGTAGAGGTCAATCACGAACCGTTCCTGACGCTGGGCCTGCACATCGGGGCCAGGACCACCAGCATCGTTGCCACCGACCTGTTCGGCAGGACGCTGGACGCGGTTGAGACGGCGACGCCGCGCGGCGGGCAGGCTGCCGCCCTGACATCGCTGGCTGAGAGCGCCCGGCGTTACCTCGGCCGCTGGCACCGCCGCAGGCCGTTGTGGGTGGGGGTGGCCGCGGGCGGCGTCGTCGATTCCGCCGTGGGACACCTGAACCATTCGCGGCTGGGCTGGTCGGATGCGCCCGTCGGGCCGGTGCTGGCGGAGGCGCTCGGGCTGCCGGTGTCGCTGGCCTCCCACGTCGACGCCATGGCTGGTGCCGAACTGCTGCTCGGCGTGCGCCGCCTGCAGGGTCCCGCCCAGACCAGCCTGTACGTATATGCGCGCGAGACCGTCGGCTACGCACTGTCGATCGGCGGTGAGGTGCATTCGCCGATCAGCGGCCCGGGAACCATCGCCGCGCTACCCGCACACTCCGAATTGCTGGGCGGCAGTGGCCAATTGGAGTCAACCGTCAGCGACGAGGCCGTGCTCGCGGCGGCTCGCAAGCTGCGCATCGTTGCGCCCGACGGTGCGGCCTCCACACTGGCCGCCGTGCAGCGGGCGGCCCGACAGGGCGATCCCCGGGCCGTGGAACTGCTGGCCGAACGGGCCCGAGTGCTCGGGGAGGCCGTAGCTCTCCTGCGCGACCTGCTCAACCCGGACGACCTGGTCGTCGGCGGCCAGGCGTTCACCGAGTACCCCGAGGCCATGGGGCAGGTCGAAGAGGCCTACGCCGCGCGATCGGTGCTGCCAACCCGGGCCATCCGCGTCACCGCCTTCGGCAACCGGGTGCAGGAAGCGGGCGCCGGCGTGGTCTCCCTCGGCGGAATCTACGCCGACCCCATCGGCGCGATGCGGCGCGCGCTGGCCGCCTGATCGCCGAAGCGCCGCACGCGTCGGGTGCCGATGCGCCGCACGCGTCGCGTGCCGGGCGACCCCGCGCGACCAGGGCCCTTCGCGGACAGTGCAAAGATAGCGGAGTGCGGCGTGACTCAAATCCGACCGGGATCCCTGCGGCGCAGCCCGACGGTGAAGGCGTCCGGGCTGTCGGTCCGGATGTCGCCGTCCCGGCTCCCAAACGCGTCGCGGTGATCTCCGTGCACACCTCACCTCTCGCCCAGCCCGGCACCGGTGACGCGGGCGGCATGAACGTCTACGTGCTGCAGACCGCACTGCACATGGCCCGCCGCGGCGTCGAGGTGGAGATCTTCACCAGGGCCACGTCGTCGGCCGATCCGCCGATTGTGCGGGTGGCCCCCGGGGTGCTGGTGCGCAACGTCATCGCCGGCCCCTTCGAGGGACTCGACAAATACGACCTGCCCACGCAGCTCTGCGCGTTCACCGCGGGCGTGCTGCGCGCCGAGGCGACCCACGAGCCCGGGTACTACGACGTCGTGCATTCGCACTACTGGCTCTCCGGTCAGGTGGGCTGGCTGGCCAGGGACCGCTGGGCGGTTCCGCTCGTGCACACCGCGCACACGCTGGCCTCCGTGAAGAATGCCGCGCTGGCCGAGGGTGATTCACCGGAGCCGCCGCTGCGCGCGGTGGGTGAGCAGCAGGTCGTCGACGAAGCCGACCGGTTGGTCGTCAATACCGAACTCGAAGCGCACCAACTGATTTCGCTGCATCATGCCAATCCGGCCAGAATCGACGTGGTCCATCCGGGGGTGGATCTCGACATGTTCACCCCCGGTGACAGGCTCGCCGCCCGCGCCGAACTCGGGCTGGCGCCCGACGAACGGGTGCTGGCGTTCATCGGCAGGATCCAACCGCTCAAGGCGCCCGATGTGCTGCTGCGCGCAGCCGCGAAACTGCCAGGGGTGCGGGTGCTGGTGGCCGGTGGGCCATCCGGCAGCGGGCTGCAGGCGCCCGACACGCTCATCCGGCTGGCCGACGAGCTGGGCATCTCCTCGCGCGTGACATTCCTGCCGCCGCGCACGCGTGAGCAGCTCGTCGGCGTGTACCGGGCCGCCGACCTCGTCGTCGTGCCCAGCTACTCCGAATCCTTCGGGCTGGTGGCGGTCGAGGCCCAGGCCTGCGGCACCCCGGTGGTCGCCGCGGCCGTCGGCGGGCTGCCGGTCGCGGTGCGCGACGGCGTCAGCGGCACCCTGGTCGACGGCCACGACGCGGGTGATTGGGCACGGGCCGTCGACGACCTCCTGCGCCGTGGCCCGCAGACGATGAGCGCGGCCGCGGTCGAGCACGCCGGCGGCTTCTCGTGGTTACACACCGTCGACGGGCTGCTCGCCAGCTACGGACGTGCGATCGTCGACTACCGGCGGGACCACCAGCCCGCGACACCCCCGCGCACCGGACGTCGGTTCTCGATGCGAAGGGGTGTCCGCGCTTGACCGCATCGGTGCAGCGGGTCATCGAGGACACCCTCGACGAGCACGGCCTGATCTACACCCATCACGCGGGGGCGCACGGTGGGCTGCCCGGCATCATCGTCGAGTTGCCCGGCGAACGCAGGCTCAAGACCAACACCATCCTGTCCATCGGGGAGCACTCGGTGCGGGTGGAGGCGTTCGTCTGCCGCAAACCCGACGAGAACCACGAGGCGGTCTACCGCTTCCTGCTCAAGCGCAACCGCAGGCTCTACGGGGTGGCCTACACCCTCGACAACGTCGGCGACATCTACCTCGTCGGGCGGATGGCGCTGAGCGCGGTGACCGCCGACGAGATCGACCGGGTGCTCGGGCAGGTGCTCGAGGCCGTCGACTCCGACTTCAACACCCTGCTGGAGTTGGGCTTCCGCTCGTCGATCCAGAAGGAGTGGGAGTGGCGGGTCGCCCGCGGTGAGTCCCTGAAGAACCTGCGGGCCTTCGAGCACCTCATCGAGCATCCCGAGGCGCGCTAATCCATCTCCACGGTCAGCCGGGTGTCGGCGTCGACGATGCGCACCAGGACGTTCCTGGTCGAACCCCCGAAGTACACGCCGAACTCGTAATCACCGAATCCTGTGGGTGTGAAACGTATTTCACCCAGGCGATCAGTGATCATGGCGAGGTCGTGGAATTCGCCTGGCGCCGCGACGATGCTGACCACAGCACCTGACAACGGCCGCCCGGCGGCATCCTGGAATGCGACGACGGCCAACCTCAGGCCCCGAGGTTCTTCCAGTTCTGCAGGTTGTTGAACACCCCACTGGTGATCCTGGTGGCCGAGTTGCCCGACGAGCTTCCGTTGGTGTGAACACCGACCGCGTAGCGGTTGCCGTTCTGCAGCACCCACACCGGCGAACCGCTCTGACCGCCGTAGGTGTCGATGTCGTAGGTGATCACCTGGGCGGACACCGACTTGGGGCGCTGGGCCATGAACCACTGCTGGCGCCCGCCCTTGTCACCCGGATAACCCGACAGGTTCAGAGCCGAGCCGAGCAGCGCCGAGTCGGACCGGGTGGCGAATCCGAAGGAGCCGGGGAACCGATCGAACGGGGTTGCCAGAAGGATGGCGCCGTAGTCATTTTCACGCTTCTTGCTGTTGACCCAGCCCGTCGTGCTGCGCAGCGCTGTGCCGACCCGGGCGCCGAACGGCTCGGCGGCATCATTGCATCCGGGGACGAC
Source organism: Mycobacterium sp. (assembly GCF_044223235.1). GTDB lineage: Bacteria > Actinomycetota > Actinomycetes > Mycobacteriales > Mycobacteriaceae > Mycobacterium. The sequence goes on along the minus strand of NZ_JBGAME010000007.1, from coordinate 123,185 downwards.
CCGGATCGAGCGAGCCCAGCCGCCCGCGTCATGCAGGAACACACAATGGCCCGCGGTGATGATGGTGCGCGGGTTGATCAACCACCCGGTCCCGATGAACTGGCGCCCGTCGGCCGCGGTGATGCGCAGAGCGCAGATCGCCGACCAAGGGTAGACGCCGGTGTTCTGGATCCGGACGCGGTCGTCCGTCCCGATGATGACCCGGGACAGGTCGGCCAGTTCCGGATAGCTGCCGACGATCGCATCCAGGACGGTGGGGCCGCCCCCGGTTTCATCGCCGCCCGCGGGCTCACCGGCCTCCGTCTGGACGTCCTCGGACGGCTGTACGGCGGCATTGGTCACCTCCGCGTCGAGGTTGTGGTTGTTGAGGTCGAGCCCGTTGGGTGATTCGTACTCGGTAGCCGGTACCGCCGCCGAATCTTCTGTGGGTCCGGAGTCGCCGACCACCTCGTAGGCGGTGATGTTGTTGGTATGCGTTGCGCTGGTCACGATGGATATCCCCCCATGTGTCGTAGAAATCGGACGCACCATGGTGTGTTTGCGCAGGAGCTGCGCCCAAGGGTAGAGGTGTACGCGAGTTCTGCGGCGCCTTGTACTCATGGCGGAGTACTTGGCGAATATCCGCGTCTTGCACACCCGACCTTGATCTCGTTACCCGGCGCGGCCGGTGCCGCCCGTGAGAGGATCGGTGCCATGGGAGACTCGACGCTGATCTTGCTTCGCCACGGCGAAAGCGAATGGAATGCACTCAATTTGTTCACCGGCTGGGTAGACGTCGATCTCACCGACAAGGGCCGGGCCGAGGCCGTCCGCGCGGGGGAGTTGATCGCCGAGGAGGATCGCCAGCCCGACGTGCTGTACACGTCGCTGCTGCGGAGGGCGATCACCACCGCGCACGTCGCCTTGGACACGGCGGACCGGCTGTGGATCCCGGTACACCGCGACTGGCGTCTCAACGAACGCCACTACGGCGCGCTGCAGGGCCTGGACAAGGCGGAGACGAAGTCCAAGTACGGCGAGGAGCAGTTCATGGCCTGGCGCCGTAGCTATGACACTCCGCCGCCCCCGATCGAGAAGGGCAGCAAGTACAGCCAGGACGCCGACCCGCGGTACGCCGACATCGACGGTGGACCGCTCACCGAATGCCTGGCCGACGTGGTCGCCCGGTTCGTGCCCTACTTCACCGAGGCCATCGTGCCCGACCTGCAGGCAGGCAAGACCGTGCTGATCGCCGCGCACGGCAACTCGCTGCGCGCGCTGGTGAAGTATCTCGACGGCATGTCCGACGAGGCGGTCGTGGAACTCAACATTCCGACCGGCATCCCGCTGCGCTATGACCTCGACGGCGATCTGAAGCCCAAGGTCGTCGGCGGCACCTACCTGGACCCGGAGGCCGCCGCCGCAGGCGCCGCCGCCGTTGCGGCCCAAGGCGCCGCCAAGTAGGTGCCTGACGGGGCCGGCGGCATCGCACCGGCAAACATCGCGTGAACGCACCGCGAATACCTGGTCGGGAGTGTGTGACTTGTCCCGATTTGGCCGCACGCTGCTGGGATGACGTTCACCGAATGCGTACGCTTTTCTCGTGAGTGCGTTAAGTGCGCTGCTGTTGACGGCAGTCGTGGCGCTCCTCGCACTGACGATCGGCGCCGCGATCGGTGCCGGTCTCGCACCGCGGATCACCGAGCGCAGGCGCGCCGAGGCATCCGCGCAGGCAGGGATAACCGTCTCTCAGATGCTCGCGCACATCGTCTCAGCGGCGCCGGTGGGCATCGTCGTCGTGGACACCTATCGTGACGTCGTCTACCTCAACGAGCGCGCCCGCGAGCTGGGCCTGGTGCGTGACCGGCTGCTCGACGACCGCGCCTGGCTGGCCGCCGAACGCACGCTGGCCACCGGCGAGGACATCGAGGTCGACCTGTCCCCGCGCAGGCGGGCACACCCCGGTCGCTCCGGCCTTTCGGTGCGCGGCCAGGTCAAGCTGCTCACCGAAGAGGACCGTAGGTTCGCCGTCGTCTACGTCGATGACGAGTCCGAGCATGCCCGTATGGAGGCCACTAGGCGTGATTTCGTGGCCAATGTCAGCCATGAGCTCAAGACGCCCGTCGGGGCGATGGGCGTGCTGGCCGAGGCGTTGCTCGCCTCTGCCGACGACCCCGACACCGTGTGCCACTTCGCCAACAAGATGCTCGCCGAATCGCACCGGCTGGCCAATATGGTCGGCGAGCTGATCGAGCTGTCGCGGCTGCAGGGTGCCGAGCGGCTGCCGGACCTGGAATCCGTCGAGGTCGACACCGTGGTGAACGAGGCGCTGTCGCGGCACAAGGTGGCCGCCGACAACGCGGATATCGCCATCACCACCGATGCGCCCACCGGCTTTCGCGTGCTGGGAGACGAGACGCTGCTCGTGACGGCGCTGGCGAACCTGATCTCCAACGCGATCGCCTACTCGCCCAACGGATCATCCGTCTCGATCAGCCGACGGCGCCGTGGCGACAACGTCGAGATCGCGGTCACCGACCGTGGCATCGGCATCGCGAAGTCCGACCAGGAACGGGTCTTCGAACGCTTTTTCCGCGTCGACAAGGCGCGCTCCCGGGCCACCGGCGGCACCGGGCTGGGCCTCGCGATCGTCAAGCACGTCGCGGCCAATCACAACGGCTCCATCCGGCTGTGGAGTCAGCCGGGCACGGGATCGACCTTCACACTGTCGATTCCGGCGAACCCCGAGACCGATGACCCATCGGACGACCGAGAGGACCATTGAGACCGATGACCAGTGTGTTGATCGTGGAGGACGAGGAGTCCCTGGCCGATCCCCTGGCCTTTCTGCTGCGCAAAGAGGGTTTCGAGGCCACCGTTGTCGCCGACGGGCCCTCGGCGCTGGCCGAATTCGAGCGCTCCGGCGCCGACATCGTGCTGCTCGACCTGATGCTGCCGGGAATGAGCGGTACCGACGTCTGCAAGCAGCTGCGGTCACGATCGAGTGTGCCGGTGATCATGGTGACCGCACGGGACAGCGAGATCGACAAGGTCGTCGGGCTGGAACTCGGTGCCGACGACTACGTCACCAAGCCCTACTCGGCGCGTGAGCTGATCGCGCGCATCCGGGCCGTGCTGAGGCGCGGCAGCGACGCCGACGATTCGGGCATCGGCGACAGCGTGCTGGAGGCCGGGCCAGTGCGGATGGATGTCGAGCGTCATGTGGTCAGCGTCAACGGGGAGTCGGTTACATTGCCGCTCAAGGAATTCGACCTTCTCGAGTATCTGATGCGCAACAGCGGACGGGTCCTCACCCGCGGCCAGCTGATCGACCGGGTGTGGGGTGCCGACTACGTCGGGGACACCAAGACGCTCGACGTACACGTCAAGCGTCTGCGGTCGAAGATCGAGGCAGACCCGGCCAACCCGGTGCATCTGGTCACCGTCCGCGGCCTGGGCTACAAGCTCGAGGGCTGATCGCTTCCCCTTTCCCGCGAGACGCAAGCTTCCCAGTTCGGTCATCTTTGCGTCCCTCGCGCGGAGGCAAGGGGGCACTCGCGCGGCGACTTCGTCTGTAACGACTGCGCAGTTGATCGCGCAACGCGGCGGGCTTTGCGTCTCTTGGTGCTGTCGATCATCCCTTCGGTAGATCGTCGTGGGGTCTCCGCGGTTCACCAGTGGCAGGCCGACGGGCTGTGTCGAGGGCGGATCAAGGGCCCCGCGGTCTCCCTGCTAGCGGACTGCTAGCGGCTATCCGTTCTGGGATCGGTGGCGAGGTGGCTGGCCCAGACATCGATCTCCTGCCGGGACGTGAGTCGCACCACGCGCAAGTTTGAATGGCGTGCATCGAGAGCAGGTACCCGGTCGCGACACTTGTTGCGGGTTCGGATTCCCCAGCGCAGATGTGATCGGGATCGCAGAAGAATCTGTGCAGGGACACTTCGTAATTGCCGTTCCACAACTCCACGCGCTGCAGCCGCCTACGGATCGTTCGGCGCACCAACTGATACAGCGCGATCGGTGTGGGGAGATCCAGCCAGAGCAGTGTGTCGGCACGCTCGGCAATCTGGGGACGGACAGATGAGTACTGCCACTCGATCACCCACGAGTGTCCAGAGATGATTCTCTCGACATCACTGACGAACTCAGGTCTCGGTTGCCAGTCGGGGCCGTGAAACAGACTATCGATCTCAACGTAGGGAAGCCCGAGGCGTTCAGACAGGGCCTTGGCCAGAGTTGATTTGCCCGAACCCGTTACTCCTGCGATGGCGATGCGCCGCGGTTGCCATGTGACTGGATCCGAAGCCGTCAGCATCGCATTGATCATAGCGAGCGCCGGTGGCAAGCCCGCCATCAACGAAGATCGCTTCCGTTGCGCCCGGTCAATCGTCGGTGACATGTTCACCATGAGGGGCAGAGCGGTCAGCCGGTGCGGGCGCCCATGATCTCGAAGACCTCGAACGTGTTGACGCCGGCGGAAACCGACGGATCGTCATCGCCCAACTCGAGGACCTCACCGCGACTGGTGGCGCGGACGATCCCGAGCCCCCAGACCCCTTCCGGGTCGGCGACCGGACCGTACACCACGACCTTGCCCGCGGTCAGCAACTCCTGCCAGTACTGCGAGTGCTGAGCCATCACCTGCTGCTCGTCAGCGGTCATCGTCTGCGCGAAGTCGTCGCGCGGCGGGATCAGGCGAAACAGGAACAGGGCTTCGCTCATGATCGCGCTAATCCGCGGCCAGGGTCGCCGGATGCACGGCGATGAGCCCTAAACCGCTGCGCCGCTTACACATTGCGGCCAGCTCCGCATAGGCCTTCTCGCCGAGGAGTTCGGTCAGTTCGGGGGCGTACGACTCCCACACCGCCTTGACGCCGACGTGCGCCGCCGGGTCACCCGTGCAGTACCAGTGCAGATCGGCGCCGCCCTCACCCCAGCCGCGACGGTCGTACTCTGTGACGGTGGTCCTGAGGATCTCCGTCCCGTCTGGGCGGGTCACCCAGTCCTGGGTGCGCCGGATCGGCAACTGCCAACAGACATCTGGCTTCATGGTGTGTGGTTCGCGGCCGAGCTTGAGCGCCTTGGTGTGCAGCGCGCACCCGATTCCCGCCTTGAAGCCGGGACGGTTCAGAAAAATGCAGGCGCCCTTGTACTTTCGGGTCCGCAGGTTGGGTTTTCCGTCGTACTCGTCCATTTCGAGGTAGCCCTTGCGGCCCAAGCCTCTGCTCCGGAACTCCCAGTCGTCGGCGGTGAGCTGCTTGACCGCGTCGTCGAGCCGGGCGCGGTCGTCGTCGTCGGACAGAAACGCGCCATGTGAGCAGCAGCCGTCGTCGGGCCGATCCTCGACGGTGCCCCGACATGCCGGCGTCCCGAAGACGCAGGTCCACCGGGACAACAGCCAGGTCAGATCCGCGGCGATCAGGTGCTCGGCATTGTCCGGGTCGTAGAACTCCACCCACTCGCGCGCGAAGTCGAGCTCCACCTCGCCGGGGTGATCAGAAGACCAGGTTGTCACGGCATTCAACCGTAGACGAGGATCCTCCCGCCCGAACCCCCGGCGCGCTCGATATCACCCGGTACACCTTCCCTTCCCGCCGCCCACCCGGTACGCCTTCCCGCCCGCCCACCGGTACGCCTTCCCGCCCGCCCACCGGTACGCCTTCCCGCCCCGCCCTTCCGCGCCCACGGTACGCCTTCCCGCCCGCCCACCCGGTGCCTTCGCCGACCGAACTGCTCCCCGCTAGGTTGGTCTCCGTGCGATTGGGCGTGTTGGACGTCGGCAGCAATACGGTTCATCTGTTGGTGGTCGACGCGCGCCGTGGTGGTCATCCGACGCCGATGAGTTCCACCAAGGCCGCGCTGCGCCTGGCGGAGGCCATCGACGACTCGGGCAAGCTGACGCGCAAGGGTGCCGACAAGCTCATCGACACCGTCGACGAGCTTGCCAAGATCGCCGCCAGCTCCGGATGTGTGGAACTCATGGCGTTCGCGACGTCAGCGGTGCGCGATGCACGGAACTCCGACGATGTGCTGGCCAGGGTGCGGGCAGAGACCGGGGTGGAACTGCAGGTGCTCAGCGGGGTCGACGAATCGCGATTGACGTTCTTGGCGGTGCGGCGGTGGTACGGCTGGAGCGCGGGCCGCATTATGAACATCGACATCGGCGGCGGTTCGCTGGAGCTATCCAACGGCGTCGACGAGGAGCCCGAGGTCGCGCTGTCGCTGCCCCTTGGCGCCGGCCGGCTGACGCGGGAGTGGTTGGCCAACGATCCGCCGGGCAGGCGCCGGGTGGCGGTGTTGCGGGATTGGCTGGCCACCGAACTCGCCGAGGCAGGAGCAACGATGCTCGAGGCGGGCAGCCCCGATCTCGCGGTCGCCACGTCGAAGACCCTGCGGTCGCTGGCACGGCTGACCGGTGCGGCGCCCTCTGGGGCGGGCCCCCGGGTAAAGCGCACATTGACTGCCACCGGTTTACGGCAGCTAATAGCATTCATCTCTAGGATGACGGCGGCTGACCGTGCCGAGTTGGAAGGGGTGAGTGCCGAGCGGGCCCCGCAGATCGTTGCCGGGGCGTTGGTAGCTGAGGCGAGCATGCGCGCGCTCAATATCGAAACAGTGGACATCTGCCCCTGGGCGTTGCGGGAAGGCCTGATTCTGCGGAAACTCGACAGCGAGGCCGATGGAACCGCCTTCGTGGAGACGCCCGTGCGCAGACGCTGAGCGCAGGACCGGAGGCGCACCCGCGCCGACATCGCAGAGTGGTAGGGCCCAGAGGCAGCACACGATGACAGGACCAGACAGCAGCAACCCCGACAGCCGCCCGATATCGGTCGCGGAGTTGCTGGCCAAGAACGGGACGATCGGCTCCCCGCCGGTGAGCGGGCGACGCAGGCGCCGCCGGGGTAACACCGACGCCGTAAGTGTCGCCGAGCTGACCGGTGAGATCCCCATCATCGCCGTGGATGCCGCCTCGCCCACCCCCTTGGTTCGCGATGCGGCGGTTCAGCCCGATGAGCTGGCGGCCCCGGCCCCGGCCCCGGCCCCGGCGTCGGCGAAGACGAACAGCGCGGCTGACGAGCAGCCCGTGGAACCGGAAGACGAGGCCGAGACGGACACCGAGGCAGAAGTGGAAGCCGAGGCAGAAGTCGACGCGGAAGGCAACCCCGAAACCCAGGCCGAGCCCGAACCGGTGACCGCACCGCCGCGCCGTCCGCTGTGGCGCCGGCCGACGACCGCCGCGGGCGCCGCAGAAGAGATGAGTCCCGACACCGTCGACGACGCGGGCGATGCTCTCGACGGCGCGATCGACGTCGAGGAACCCGAGGTCGACTATGCCGACGACATCGTCGAGGACGCCGACGCCGACGAGCTGCCGTCGTACCTCCGGTCGAGCCAGGATCCGCTGTTCGGCGGCGACACGGTCGCCGACGACGTGGCACGCCGCGGCGGCGAGTCGGGCGCCGAAGAACTCGAGGACGAGCTCAAGGACGGGGACCTCCAGGACCTCACCGACGAGGCCGACGCTGAGCCGGAGTCGAGGCTGTCGACGCTGCTGCGCGGCGCGTCCGTCGTCGGGCAATGTGTGATCGCCGTGGCGTTCGGGGCGGGCCTGTTCGTGGCCTTCGATCAGCTGTGGAAATGGAACAACATCGTCGCACTGGTGCTGTCGGTCCTGGTCATCCTCGGTCTGGTGGTCGGCGTGCGGGTGGTGCGTAAGACCGAAGACATCGGCAGCACGCTGATCGCGGTGGCGGTCGGGGCGCTGGTGACGCTGGGGCCGCTGGCGCTGCTTCAGTCGGGATAGGCGCCGGTGCGCCCATCCATCAAGGTCGGCCTGTCGACGGCTTCTGTGTATCCGCTGCGCACCGAGGCCGCGTTCGAGTACGCAGCGCGGCTGGGCTACGACGGCGTCGAGCTGATGGTGTGGGCCGAATCTGCCAGCCAGGACATGGATGCCATCGCGCGGTTGTCCGACCGCTACGGCGTTCCGGTCCTGTCCGTGCACGCCCCGTGCCTGCTCATCTCGCAGCGGGTGTGGGGGTCCAATCCGATCACCAAGCTGGAGCGCAGCGTGCGCGCCGCAGAGCAGCTGGGCGCCCAGACCGTGGTGGTGCACCCGCCGTTCCGCTGGCAGCGACGCTATGCCGAGGGATTCGGCGAGCAGGTGGCCGATTTGGAGGCGGACAGCGAAGTGATGGTGGCCGTCGAGAACATGTTTCCCTTCCGGGCCGACCGGTTCTTCGGCGCAGGCCAGACGTCCATCGAGCGGATGCGCAAGCGCGGCGGGAAGCCAGGTCCCGGCATCTCGGCGTTCGCGCCGTCCTACGACCCCCTGGACGGAGAGCACGCCCACTACACGCTCGATCTGTCGCACACCGCCACGGCGGGCACCGACGCGATCGACATGGCCCAGCGCATGGGCGACGGGCTGGTCCACCTGCACCTGTGCGACGGCAGCGGTGCGTCCACCGATGAGCACCTGGTCCCCGGCCGCGGTACCCAGCCCACCGTCGAGATCTGCCAGATGCTGGCCACCGGCGGCTTCTCCGGGCACGTCATCCTCGAAGTGACGACTTCCGGCGCGCGCACCTCCGCCGAGCGCGAGACGCTGCTCGTCGAGTCACTGCAGTTCGCGCGCACGTACCTGCTGCGCTGACCGCCCGAATCGCCGGTGGCCCGAAGCACCCCGGGAAGCGCGTGGCCGCACACCGTCATGCGATGCTGTGCGCCATGGCCAGAATCGCGATCATCGGTGGCGGAAGCATGGGCGAGTCTCTGCTTTCCGGGTTGTTGCGTGCCGGTCGCCAGGTCAAGGACCTGGTGGTCGCCGAGAAGAGCCCCGATCGAGCCAAGTACCTGGCCGAGAAGTATTCGGTGTTCGTCACCTCGGTGGCCGATGCCTCGGAAAACGCAGGCTACGTCATCGTCGCCGTGAAACCAGGCGACGTGGTGAACGTCGTCGACGAGGTCGCCGATGCGGCCGCCCACGCGGAGACCGATACCGCCGAGCAGGTGTTCGTCACCGTCGCCGCGGGGGTGACCACCTCGTTCTACGAGGCCAAACTGCCCGCCGGCTCCCCGGTGATCCGGGTGATGCCCAACGCGCCGGTGGTCGTCGGCGGGGGCGTCAGCGCCCTGGCGAGGGGGCGGTTCGCCACCCTCGACCACCTCAAGGAGGTGTCGTCCATTTTCGACGCCGTCGGCGGCGTGCTCACCGTCCCCGAGTCGCAGATGGATGCCGTCACCGCGGTGTCGGGCTCCGGGCCTGCCTACTTCTTCCTGATGGTCGAGGCGCTGGTCGACGCCGGCGTGGCGGTGGGGCTGTCGCGCGCGGTGGCCACCGACCTCGTCGTGCAAACGATGGCGGGCTCGGCCGCGATGCTGCTCGAGCGGCTCGACGAGGCGAACCCGGCGGGCGACGCGGCGATGGGGACGGCGATGGACACCACCGCGGCTCAGCTGCGGGCCACCGTCACCTCGCCAGGGGGGACCACGGCCGCTGGGCTGCGGGAACTCGAGCGCGGCGGATTGCGGTCCGCGGTCGCCAATGCGGTGGACGCGGCGAAGACCCGATCTGCGCAGCTGGGAATCACATCGCAGTAGTTCGATATTTTTCGATGGATTACCCCACACCCGTCGCAGTAACCCCATTGGTCCCGCTATTCTCCTCGTTGTATGCACGGGTTTTGCGCCAGCGGTGGGGAAGCCGCTGGGGCGGCCTGTGCCTGATGGATTGGGTTGCGATGACGTCTACGAACGGGCCATCGGCGCGGGATTCGGCTGGCGGTAAGCGGGACAACGGCGCTGCCGACGGCCAGCCGCCACGAGCTCAATTTCTCACCGTCGCTGAGGTCGCCAGCCTCATGCGGGTTAGCAAGATGACGGTTTACCGGCTCGTGCACAACGGCGAATTACCCGCCGTTCGAGTCGGTCGATCGTTCCGAGTGCACGCGAAGGCGGTCCACGACCTGCTCGAGACGTCGTACTTCGACGCCGGCTAGGCGACCGCAACGCACGACAACCGGCGTCGGGCCGGGCGTTTTCGCGCGGCCTGAGGTGCCGGGTAAAGTGACCGGGTCGAGTTCAGTTCTGCTGTGCGGAGCTGGGCGGAGGAATGCGAAAGATCAGGTAGCGGAGTTCATGGGTTCAGTCATCAAGAAGCGGCGCAAGCGTATGTCGAAGAAGAAGCACCGCAAGCTGCTTCGTCGTACCCGGGTGCAGCGCAGAAAACTTGGCAAGTAGCTCCCAGGCGCTCGGCAAGTAGCTTGCAAGCCTTCCCATTAGGCTGACCTGATGGATTCCGGGGGGCGTACAAACGGGGGGTCCAGTGACTCGTCGACTCCCGCCGGGCACTACCCCAAGGTGGTCTTGGTGACCGGGGCGTGCCGCTTCCTCGGTGGTTATCTGGTTGCTCGGCTTGCGCAGAACCCGCTGATCAATCACATCATCGCCGTCGATGCGATCGCGCCGAGCAAGGATCTGCTGCGCCGGATGGGACGGGCCGAGTTCGTACGGGCCGACATCCGGAACCCGTTCATCGCCAAGGTGATCCGCAACGGGAACGTCGACACCGTGGTGCACGCCGCCGCGGCGTCCTACGCGCCGCGCTCGGGTGGGCGGGCGACGCTGAAGGAACTCAACGTCATGGGTGCCATCCAGCTGTTCGCCGCGTGCCAGAAGGCGCCATCGGTGCGTCAGGTCGTCCTCAAGTCGACCTCGGAGGTGTACGGCTCCAGCTCGCGTGACCCCGTGTTGTTCACCGAGGACAGCAGCGCCAGGCGGCCGCCCGGTGAGGGATTCGCCAGGGACAGCATCGACATCGAGGGCTACGCCCGCGGCCTGGGCAGGCGGCGTCCCGACATCGCGGTCACCATCCTGCGGCTGGCGAACCTGATCGGACCGGCGATGGACACCGCGTTGTCGCGGTTCCTCGCGGGCCCGGTGGTCCCGACGATCCTGGGCCACGACGCCCGCCTGCAGCTGCTGCACGAGCAGGATGCGCTCGGGGTACTGGAGCGCGCCACGGTGGCGGGCAAGGCAGGGACGTTCAACGTCGGCGGCCCCGGAATCATCATGATGTCGCAGGCTATTCGGCGCTCGGGCCGTATTGCGCTGCCGATGCCGCGATCAGCACTGTGGGCGGTGAATTCGGTGGTGCGGGCCGGTTACACCGAGGTCGATCGCGAACAGTTGAACTACATCAGTTATGGCCGCGTCATGGATACGACACGAATGCGAAACGACCTCGGCTATACGCCGAAGTGGACGACTGTCGAGGCTTTCGACGATTACGTTCGGGGTCGAGGTTTGACTCCGATTATCGACCCGCGGTGGGTACGCTCAATGGAGAGTCGCGCCGTGGCGGCGGCGCAACGTTGGGGCCGGTAGCGGCCGATCTCATACTCGGGCGGGGAGTAGGTGTCGATTTGTCGGGTGAACCGAAGGCGAAAGTTATTCCACTGCACGCGAATTCGGGCCGGACGTCGTCTACCCGGCGTGTGGGTCAGCGTGCCGAAAGCGCGCGGCGACATCCGTCGCTTCTGATCGATCAGGGCGCCCGCGCGTCGGCCGACCAGATTGCCGCGGTGGTCCGCGAGATCGATCACCGGCGCTCCGTGGCCGACACGCCCGTCGACGACACGCCGACCGAACTCGCCAAAAACATCGCGGCTGTCGGCGAATTCCTGGGTAAACGAATGGCGGGCGACTATGCCGTCGACGAGTTCGGATTCGATCCGCATCTGAACAATGCGGTCTTTTTGCCTTTGCTGAGAGTGCTTTTCAACTCATGGTTCAGGGTTGAGGTCAGCGGGATCGAGAACCTGCCCGAAACCGGTGCGGCATTGGTGGTGGCCAACCACGCCGGCGTCCTGCCCTTCGACGGGCTGATGACGGCGGTGGCGGTGCACGACAAGCATCCCGTACACCGCGACCTTCGGCTGTTGGCCGCGGACATGGTCTTCGACACGCCTGTGTTGGGGCAGGCGGCCCGCAAGGCCGGCCACACGATGGCATGCACGGCCGACGCCCACCGGCTGCTGGCCGCGGGCGAGTTGACCGCGGTGTTCCCTGAGGGCTACAAGGGCCTCGGCAAGCACTTCAGAGATCGGTACAAGTTGCAGCGGTTCGGCCGCGGCGGGTTCGTGTCGGCGGCGCTGCGGACCAAGGCGCCGATCGTGCCGTGCTCGATTGTCGGGTCCGAGGAGATTTACCCGATGATCGCCGACATGAAGCTGCTGGCGCGGCTGTTCGGTCTGCCGTACTTCCCGGTCACGCCGTTCTTCCCGTTCGCGGGTCCTGCCGGGTTGGTGCCGCTGCCGTCGAAGTGGCACATCAAGTTCGGTGAGCCGATACCGACCGCCGATTACGACGACGGCGCCGCCGACGACCCGATGGTGACCTTCGAGCTCACCGACCACGTGCGCGAAACCATCCAGCAGACGCTGTATCAACTGCTGGCGGGTCGCCGCAATATGTTCTTCGGCTAGACCGTTCTCGCGTCATCACCGCGCGAGCGTGCACATTTGTACGCGCGCGCGGCGTGTCGCGTACAGACACGCATGCTCGTGTGGGGGCAAGGGCGCAAGGGTGTGCGCCGAGCGCCGTTACTTGTTCTGGCCGGCGACGAACTTCGCCAGCGCGGCGTCGCGCGCGGCGGCGATCTGTGAGCTCACCTCGTCGGCCTCGTCGGGATGGGCCGCCTCGCCGAGCATCGTCACGATGCTGGTCATCACCGGCTCGCCTGCGGCGTCGGTGACCTCGGCGCGGATCTCGCTGATCACGGTGCCATGCGATTCGATGACCGAATCCAGGTAGGAGTCGAAGAAGAGCTTGTCCCCGGCCACGATCGGGCGGTGGTAGATCAGCTTCTGGTCGCGGTGCAGCACCCGCGCCAGGTTGATCGGGACGTCGAACTGGTTGAACAGCTCCAGCTGCACCTTCCGGCCCGCGACGGCCAGGAACGTCAGCGAGGCCACCAGCGCGTCATGGCCGTATTCGCCCGCGGCGTCTTCGCTGTAGTGCGCCGGATGCTCGTCCTTGACGGCGCGGGCGAACTCGCGGATCTTCTCCCGGTCGACCTCGAAGTAATCGGGATACCGGTAGTGCGTACCGATGATGTCTGCGGCGATGCTCATGGGTGGTGCTTCCGCTCGCTTGATGGATAGAGCGCGAGCCTATCAGCGCGATTCCCGCCGCGACGCCAGCGCGGCCAGGGCGCCGCCGAGCGCCCCGAGCGCCAGGGCCGACGGTACGCCGATCCGTGCCGCCTTGCGGGCGGTGCGGAAATCCCGGATCTCCCAGCCGCGCTTCCTGGCCAGGTCACGCAGGGCGGCATCCGGGTTGATCGCCACCGCGGTACCGACCAGCGACAGCATGGGCACGTCGTTGAAGCTGTCGGAGTACGCGGTGCACCGTCGCAGGTTCAGGCCTTCCCTGATGGCCAGCGACCGCACGGCGTGCGCCTTGCCCGTGCCGTGCAGAATGTCGCCGACGAGCCTGCCGGTGAATACACCGTCGACGGACTCCGCGACGGTGCCGAGTGCACCCGTGAGTCCCAGCCGCTTGGCGATCGTCGCGGCCAGCTCGTAGGGGGTGGCGGTGACCAGCCACACCTGCTGGCCCGCGTCGAGGTGCATCTGTGCCAGCGCGCGGGTGCCCGGCCAGATCTTGTCGGCGATGATCTCGTCGTAGATCTGCTCGCCGAGGCCGGCCAGCTCGGCGGTGGGCCGGCCCTCGATGAACGCCAGCGCCTTGCGGCGGCCCGCGGCGACGTCGTCGCTGTTCTCCCGTCCTGTGAGCTGGAACTTGGCCTGCGCGTAGGCGAAGCGGCCCAGGTCTCCGTACGTGAAGTACTTTCGGGCGGCCAGACCCCTGGCGAAGTGCACCAGCGAGGATCCGTGGACCAGCGTGTTGTCGACGTCGAAGAACGCCGCGGCGGTCAGGTCGGGCGGGGGGAGCGGCGGCGTGACGGGGCCTTCGGACGCATCCAAGGCCAGGTGCGTCACCGCGGCCTCGGCGCTCGCTTCGCCGGCGAGGGCCTGCGCCGGGCTGTCCAGGCCTGCCTCGATCCCCGGGTAGTCGGACACGAATCAACAGTAGGGCACCGGGTGCGGATACTGGCGGTGTGGATCAGCAGCGGCATGAACCAGGCGATCGGTCCAGGGTGGTGTTGCTGACGCGCGCAGGATGCGGCCTGTGCGAGGCGGCGGCGCGGCAGCTGTCGGCGCTGGCGGCGGAATTCGGATTCGACTATTCCGTCGCCGACGTGGACGCCGCCGCGGCCACGGGCGACACCGCGTTGCGCGCCGAGTACGGCGATCGGCTCCCCGTGGTGTTGCTCGACGGCGCCGAGCACAGCTACTGGGAGGTCGACGAACCCCGGCTGCGCGCGGACCTCGCGCGAGATCAGTCACGCGACTAGTCACGGGGCATTCACCACAAATTTGGTGGGTTTGCAGCCGAGCGATTACCTTGTTTGACGTGGTGGTGCAGCCGTGAGTGTCTTGCTGTTCGGGGTTTCGCACCGCAGCGCGCCGGTGTCGGTCCTTGAGCAGTTGAGCACCGACGAATCCGATCAGGCCAAGATCATCGACCAGGTGCTGCAATCTTCCCTGGTGACCGAGGCGATGGTGCTGTCCACCTGCAACCGCGTCGAGGTCTACGCCGTCGTCGAGGCCTTCCACGGCGGGCTCTCCGTCATCGGTCAGGTGCTTTCCGAGCATTCCGGCATGTCGCTTCACGACCTCACCAAGTACGCGTACGTGCGCTACGCGGAGGCCGCCGTCGAGCATCTGTTCGCCGTCGCATCCGGGCTGGACTCGGCGGTCATCGGCGAGCAGCAGGTGCTGGGCCAGGTGCGCCGGGCCTACGCGTCGGCCGAGTCCAACCACACCGTCGGGCGGACCTTGCACGAGTTGGCGCAGCGGGCGCTGTCGGTGGGCAAGCGTGTGCACTCCGAGACCGGTATCGACGCCGCGGGCGCGTCCGTCGTGTCGGTGGCGCTGAAGATGGCCGAAACGAAACTCGGATCGCTGTCGGGCCGCAGGGCCGTGGTGGTGGGCGCCGGTTCGATGGGTGCGCTGTCGGCCAAACACCTGCTTCGCGCCGGGGTGCAGAAGGTGGTCGTGGTCAACAGGTCCCTGCCGCGGGCGCGCCGGCTGGCGCACAGCCTGCGTGAGCAGGGGGTGGAGGCCGACGCCCGGTCCCTGGACCGGATGTCCGCCGAGCTGGTCGACGCCGACGTGGTCGTGTGCTGTACCGGTGCCGTGCGACCGGTGGTTTCCCTGGCCGATGCGCATCGTGGCCTGACCGGCCGCCCTGAGCAGCGTGAGCTGGTGATCTGCGACCTGGGCATGCCCCGCGACGTCGACCCGGCCATCGCCGGACTGCCCGGGGTCTACGTCGTCGACATGGACCGCATCCAGCGTGAGCCGTCGGCCCGCGCCGCCGCATCCGATGCGGAAGCGGCCCGCGCGATCGTCGCCGCAGAAGTCGCCAATTACCTCGCCGGCCAGCGCGTGGCCGAGGTGACCCCGACCGTGACGGCGCTGCGGCAGCGAGCGGCCGACGTGGTCGAGGCGGAGATGCTTCGGCTCGACCACCGGCTGCCCGGGCTCGACGCCGCGTACCGCGACGAGGTCGCCAAGACGGTGCGCCGCGTCGTCGACAAGCTGCTGCACGCTCCGACCGTTCGGGTCAAGCAGCTGGCGAGCGCGCCGGGGGGCAGCAGCTACGCCGAGGCGCTGCGCGAGTTGTTCGAGCTGGATCCGCAGGCGGTGGACGCGGTGGCCGCCAGCGAGCTTCCTTTGCTTGCAACCGATCTCGACAAGACCGAGTAGAGCTTGGCGGTTGTCATTTCTCCCCGGTCGCTTCGCTCCTGCCCGCCGGTCATTTCTCCCGTCCGTCCCGTGGCGTCACATAGCCGTCGTCGTGCGGAGCGGCTTTCGTGATCCGGATCGGCACCCGGGGCAGCCTGCTGGCGACCACGCAGGCCGCGACGATCAGGGACGCGCTCGTGGCCCGCGGACACAGCGCCGAACTGGTCATCATCTCGACCGAGGGCGACCGTTCGAGCGAACCGATCGCCAACATCGGCGTCGGGGTGTTCACCGCCGCGTTGCGTGAGGCGATCCACGACGGCCAGGTCGATGTCGCCGTGCATTCTTACAAGGACCTGCCCACCGCGGTGGATCCGCGATTCGTCATCGCCGCCGTTCCCGCGAGGATGGATGCGCGCGACGCCCTGGTGGCCAGGGACGGGCTTGTGCTCGGGGAGTTGCCGGCCGGCTCGGTCATCGGCACGTCCAGCCCGCGGCGGGCCGCACAGCTTAGAGCATTGGGTCTCGGTTTGGAAATCCGCCCCCTAAGGGGGAACCTAGACACCAGGTTGAACAGGGTAAGCAGCGGAAATCTCGACGCCGTCGTGGTCGCCCGGGCGGGACTGGCCCGAATCGGACGCCTCGATGCCGTCACCGAGACGCTGGAGCCGGTGCAGATGTTGCCGGCGCCGGCTCAGGGGGCGCTGGCAGTCGAGTGCCGCAGCGGGGACAGAGCGCTGGGGGAACTGTTGGCGGAGTTGGACGATGCCGACACCCGCGCCGCGGTCACCGCGGAGCGAGTCCTGCTCGCCGAACTGGAGGCGGGATGCTCCGCACCGGTCGGTGCGATCGCCGAGGTGGTCGAGTCGATCGATGAGGAAGGTCGTGTCTTCGAAGAGCTGTCGTTGCGCGGTTGCGTGGCGGCACTGGACGGATCCGACGTGATCCGCGCGTCCGGGATCGGGACTCCGGGGCGGGCCAGGGAGCTGGGGCTCTCGGTGGCTGCGGAGTTGTTCGAGCTCGGTGCGCGCGAACTCATAGCGGAGCAAGCGGGATGAGTGCGGTCAGCCGTGCGAAGAACGCGACTAGGCACTGAGCGGGTGGAGCGGAGTGACTGAGATGACGACCCGAGGGCGTAAGGCAAAGCCCGGCCGCATCACGTTCGTGGGGTCGGGTCCGGGGGATCCCGGCCTGTTGACGACGCGGGCGCAGGCGGTGCTCGCCAACGCGGCGCTGGTCTTCACCGACCCCGACGTCCCCGACGCGGTGGTGGCACTGGTCGGGTCGGCGCTGCCGCCGCCGTCCGGACCGCTGCCCGAGGTTCCCACCCCGCCTGCCGCCGCAGACGGTGACACGCCGGCGGAGGCGACCGGGCCGGCGCCGACCATTCCCGGCGGGCCGGATGTGCGGCCCGCGCTGGGTGATCCCGCCGAGGTCGCCAAGATCCTGGCCGCCGAGGCGCGCACAGGTGCCGACGTGGTGCGCCTGGTCGCGGGGGATCCGCTGTCGGTGGACTCCGTGATCACCGAGGTGACCGCGCTGGCCAAGACGCACCTGGACTTCGAGATCGTGCCGGGCCTGCCCGACACCACCGCGGTGCCCAGCTACGCCGGGCTGCCGCTGGGGTCGTCGCACACGGTCGCCGACGTCCGCGGGGACGTCGACTGGGCGGCGCTGGCCGCGGCGCCCGGCCCGCTGATCCTGCACGCCACCGCGTCACATCTGGCCGAGGCGGCCCGCACGCTGATCGAATACGGCTTGGCCGACACCACGGCCTGTGTGGTCACCGCACACGGCACGACCTGCCAGCAGAAGTCGGTGGAGTCGACGCTGGCCGGGCTCGCGGACAAGAACGGGGCAGGCGCCGAGTTGGCGGGCCCGCTGGTGGTGACGATCGGCAAGACGGTCGCCAACCGCGCCAAGCTCAACTGGTGGGAGAGCCGCGCCCTGTACGGCTGGACCGTGCTGGTGCCGCGCACGAAGGACCAGGCAGGCGAGATGAGCGAGAAGCTGGTGAGTCACGGCGCCCTGCCCATCGAGGTGCCGACCATCGCCGTCGAGCCGCCGCGCAGCCCCGCGCAGATGGAACGCGCCGTGAAGGGGCTGGTCGACGGCCGGTTCCAATGGGTGGTGTTCACCTCGACCAATGCAGTGCGCGCGGTGTGGGACAAGTTCAACGAGTTTGGCCTGGATGCGCGCGCGTTCTCCGGCGTCAAGATCGCCTGTGTGGGACAGGCCACCGCCGACCGGGTGCGCGCGTTCGGCATCAACCCCGAACTGGTGCCGTCGGGTGAGCAGTCGTCGCTGGGCCTGCTGGACGAGTTCCCGCCCTACGACGACATCTTCGATCCGGTCAACCGGGTGCTGCTGCCGCGCGCCGACATCGCCACCGAGACGCTGGCCGAAGGCCTGCGCGAGCGGGGCTGGGAGATCGAGGACGTCACCGCCTACCGCACGGTGCGCGCCGCCCCGCCGCCCGCTCACACCCGCGAGATGATCAAGACCGGCGGGTTCGACGCCGTGTGCTTCACGTCGAGTTCGACGGTGCGCAACCTGGTCGGTATCGCGGGCAAGCCGCACGCCCGCACGATCGTCGCCTGCATCGGGCCCAAGACCGCCGAGACCGCGGCCGAGTTCGGGTTGCGCGTCGACGTGCAGCCGGAGGTCGCCGCCGTCGGCCCGCTCGTCGAGGCGCTGGCCGAGCACGCGGCGCGGCTGCGGGCCGAGGGCGCGTTGCCGCCCCCGCGCAAGAAGAGCCGGCGGCGCTGACCCGGCTTCGTCCATGGCCTACCCACGACAGCGTCCGCGCCGGCTGCGTTCGACGCCTGCCATGCGCCGGCTCGTCGCGCAGACCTCCCTGGAGCCGCGGCACCTGGTGTTGCCGATGTTCGTCGCCGACGGTTTAACGGAGTCGCGACCCATTCCTTCGATGCCCGGCGTCGTCCAGCACACCAGGGACTCGCTGCGTGCCGCCGCCGCCGACGCGGTAGCCGCCGGAGTGGGCGGGCTGATGCTGTTCGGAGTTCCCCGCGACGAGGACAAGGATCCCACCGGATCGGCCGGGGTGGCCGAGGACGGCATCCTCAACGTGGCGCTGCGCGACCTGGCCAAGGACCTCGGCGACGACACGGTGCTGATGGCCGACACCTGTCTGGATGAGTTCACCGACCACGGTCACTGCGGTGTGCTGGACCGCTTCGGCGGGGTCGACAATGACGCCACCAACACGCGTTACGTGGAACTGGCTGTGGCGCAGGCGGA
Source organism: Mycobacterium sp. (assembly GCF_044223235.1). Taxonomy (GTDB): domain Bacteria; phylum Actinomycetota; class Actinomycetes; order Mycobacteriales; family Mycobacteriaceae; genus Mycobacterium. Next base: position 104,127 of record NZ_JBGAME010000007.1, on the reverse strand, counting down.
CTCGGGTGCGCACGTGGTGGGCCCCAGCGGCATGATGGACGGTCAGGTGGCGGCCATCCGCGACGGCCTCGACGCGGCCGGCCATGCCGATGTGGTGATCCTGGCGTATGCCGCCAAGTTCGCCTCGGGCTTCTACGGCCCGTTCCGTGAGGCGGTGGCCTCGAGCCTGCGCGGGGATCGCCGCACCTACCAACAGGATCCGGGCAACTCTCGGGAGGCGTTGCACGAGGTGACCCTCGATATCGACGAGGGCGCCGACATGGTGATGGTCAAGCCGGCGATGGCTTATCTGGACGTGGTCAGGGCAGCGGCGGAGATCTCCCCGGTTCCGGTGGCCGCGTATCAGGTGTCCGGCGAGTACTCGATGATCAGTGCCGCCGCCGCCAACGGCTGGATCGACGGTCCGACGGTGGCGCTGGAGACGTTGACCGCCATCCGCCGGGCGGGCGCCGACATCGTGCTGACCTACTGGGCCGCCGACGTGGCCGGTTGGCTGGCGTGACACCGGATTCGGGGCGCCGGCAGCAGTCGGCAGCGGAGCCAGTGACCCGGCCGCCCGACGTCGACACCGGTTTCTGGCTGTGGGTGGTCGCGCTACCGCTGATGGTCGTCGCGTATTGCGTCGATCTGGTGGCCGCGCCGGGCGAGCACCGGCCCGCGGTCGTCTACGCGGTCTCGGCCGTGTTCGTGGTGGTGCTGGCGGCGGTGGTGGTGACGTTCATGATCCTGATGCGCCACGGCTACCGATGGGCCCGCACCCTGCTGACGGGAGGGGGTTTCGCGTCGGTGGTGTACACCGTCACGAGCCTGCTCACGGTCGCCCGGCCGACCGTCGCGGCGATCGTGTACGCGGCCGCCACGATCGTCGGGTCGGTACTGATCCTGGGCGGCATGTTCCTGCTGCATCGCCGGGACGCCCACGTCTTCTTCACGCGTTGAGCGGCTAGGCTGGCCCGACCATGACAGCACCGCCGCCGGGCACCCCGGCCCGTCCCCGCCTGGTGACCGTGGCGTTCTGGTTGTTGCTTGCCGGCGCGGTGCTGCTCATCGTCGGTGGCTTGATCGCCGCAACCGTGAGCTTCGACGTGGTGCGCCGCGCCTTAGATCCGTCGATGACCGACGAGCAGGTTCACAGCTTCCTGCTCATCTACCGCGCCACGGGGGTCGGGGCGATCCTGACCGGTGGCGGGCTGGCGTTCCTGGCGGGCCGGGCCCGCCGCGGTGACGTGCGCTACCGCCGGGCGGTCATCGCACTGGCCCTTGTCGCCCTGGTGATCCTCGGGGTGATCGCGGTCGTGGCCGGGGTCGGCCAGCCCATCGTGCTGGTCGGGCTGCTGCCGATCCTGGTGGCGGTGGTGCTGCTGACCCGTCCCGCGGCCGGCGCCTGGTACCGGGACGGCGAAGCCGATGGTCGGTGACCGGGTTGACGAGCGGGTCGGTGACCGGGCGGCTGATGAGCGGGAAGCGCGGGCGGCAATGAGCGGGAGCCCCCGTTCTCACGTGCTGTTCTCCGAACCGGGGGCGAGTTGGTGCTGGCTGTTGGCCGGGCCTGCGTCGGCGGTGGCCATGATGGCGATCCAGCTGTCGGTGGGGTATGGACTGCAGCCGCTGGTGCCGTCGATCTTCCTGGTACTGGTGTCAGGATTCCTTGCGCTTCAGGTCAAAGCGGCGCGGCTGCACACATCGGTCGAGTTGACCGCGGAATCTCTGCGTCAGGGCACCGAAACCATCAGGGTCAGCGACATCGTGCGGATCTATCCGCCTGCGACCGGTTCCGAAGCGCCCAGTTGGCAGTCGGCGCGAGCGCTGGGTGAACTCACCGGGGTTCCGCGCGGCCGAACCGGGGTGGGGCTGCGGCTGACCGGTGACCGCACCGCGCAGGCGTGGGCGCGCCGCCACCGCGATCTGCGCGCGGCGCTGACGGAGTTGGTCGACGGGAGAGCCCTGTGACGCACGGAAGGCGGCGCGCCGTCATCGAACTGCTGATCGCGGCCGCTGCGGCCGCGGCATGTGTCGCGAGCTGGATCACGGCGCGTGCGACGGTGATCGTCGCCCCGGTGTTGCCGGGCCAGCCGGAGACCACGTCGGTGGCCTATTCGCCGGCCATGCTTGCGGTGGCATTCGTCTTCGCCTCGGTGGCAGGCGTGCTGGCGGTGCTCGGCGCGGCGCGGTTGCGGCGCAGCGGCTGAACCCACGGGCCCGCCGCCACTGCGGCGTAACACCGCCGACACCGCCGCCGCCAGGCCGCGTTACATCCACTGCCTACTCTCGGCGGCGTGCCGGGTCCCCGAATGAAGCAGTACACCAGCCACGTCCGGGGAATCACCCACAGCTTCAACGGACTGGTCGACCTGATGGCCAAGGCGACACCGCGCCGGTCCGGCGACGAACTCGCCGGCTGCGCGGCCACCTCCGACGCCGAACGCGCCGCCGCCCAGTGGGCGCTGGCCGACGTCGGACTGGAGGTCTTCCTCGAGGAGATGGTGGTCGGCTACGAGGAGGACGAGGTCAGCCGCCTCATCGTCGACAACCATGACCGGATGGCGTTCCGGCGCATCTCGCATCTGACCGTCGGCGGTCTGCGCGACTGGCTGCTCGACGTCGCCGCGGGACCCGACGCGGATGCCGCCGCCGCCACGATCGCCGCGGTGTCATCCGCAATCACCCCGGAGATGGCCGCTGCCGTCAGCAAGATCATGCGCAACCAGGACCTCATCGCGGTCGCGCATGCGATGCGGGTGCACGCCGCGTTCCGCACCACTCTCGGCGCACCGGGCACGCTGGCCACCCGGCTGCAGCCCAACCACCCGACCGACGATCCGCGCGGCATCGCCGCCGCCACCCTCGACGGCCTGCTGCTGGGCTGCGGTGACGCCGTCATCGGCATCAACCCGGCCACCGATTCCCCGGAAGCCACCGCGGATCTGCTGCATCTGCTCGACGACATCCGCACCCGCTACGCGATCCCCACCCAGTCGTGCGTGCTGTCGCACGTCACCACCACGATCGGGCTGATCGAGCGCGGCGCACCCGTCGACCTGGTGTTCCAGTCGGTCGCGGGCACCCAGGGCGCCAACGCCGCGTTCGGCGTCGACATCGCGCTGCTGCGGGAAGGCTTGGCCGCCGGGCGCTCGCTGGGACGGGGGACGGTCGGCGACAACGTCATGTACCTGGAGACCGGTCAGGGTTCGGCGCTGAGTTCCGGCGCCCACCTCGGTGTCGGAGGCCTGCCGGTGGACCAGCAGACCCTGGAGACCCGCGCCTACGCGGTGGCCCGGGACCTGCAGCCGCTCCTGGTCAACACCGTCGTCGGGTTCATCGGCCCGGAGTACCTCTACGACGGCAAGCAGATCATCCGCGCCGGGCTGGAGGACCACTTCTGCGGCAAGCTGCTCGGCCTGCCGATGGGAGTGGACGTCTGCTACACCAACCACGCCGAGGCCGACCAGGACGATATGGACACGCTGGTGACCTTGCTCGGCGCGGCCGGCGTCGCCTTCGTCATCGCGGTGCCCGGCGCCGACGACGTGATGCTGGGCTATCAGAGTCTGTCGTTCCACGATGCGCTGTATGCACGCCAGGTGCTCGGGCTGCGGCCCGCTCCCGAGTTCGAGGCGTGGCTGCGCGGGCTGGGCATGAGCGACGCCCGCGGCCGGGTGCTGCCCGTCGACGTGGATCAGTCCCCGCTGCGGGCGCTGACGGGCAAGGTGGGCGCGTGACCAGCCCTGCCGCACAGGAGTTCTGGGATCGGCTCCGGGCGACCACGCAGTCCAGGATCGGGTTGGGCCGCGCGGGTAACGCGCTGCCGACGTCGCGGGTGCTGGAGTTCAGCGTCGCCCACGCCGCCGCCCGTGACGCCGTTCACATCCCGCTCGACGTCCCGGCCTTTGCGCGGGAAGTGGCCGCCGTCGGCATCGGCGAGCCCGCGGTGGTGGCCAGCAGGGCCGGCGGCCGCGGCGAGTATCTGCGCCGCCCGGACCTGGGCCGCCTCCCCCTGGATCTGGACCGGGCACCCACCGGGTCGTTCGACGTCGGCGTGGTGCTGGCCGACGGGCTCTCCCCGCGTGCCCTGGTCGACCACGGTGTCGGCCTGTTGACGGCGCTGGTCGCCACGCTGGGGGAGCGCTACACGATCGCGCCGCCCGTCATCGCCACCCAGGCCCGGGTCGCCCTCGGCGATCACATCGGCGAACGGATGGGTGTGCGGACGCTGCTGGTGGTGATCGGCGAGCGCCCTGGACTGTCGGTCGCCGACAGCCTGGGCATCTATCTCACCCACCTTCCACGGGTTGGGAGAAGCGATGCCGACCGGAACTGCATCTCCAACATCCACCCACCCGAAGGGCTCGGCTACGCCGATGCCGCCCGGGTGGTCGCCGGCCTGGTGGCGGGGGCGCGCACACTGGGGCGCTCCGGGGTGGATCTGAAGGACACCTCACGGGCGGAGCTGCCGGAAGCGACCACGCTGACACTGGAGTGACGGTCGGCCGGGCGCTGATACTCGACTGACGCCCCGAGATCAACGTTTCGCAGGCGTCCACTCGCACTTTGCCTGCGAAACGTCGATCTCGGGGCGGCGCGGCCGCCGATCACCGCGGGATTCGCCGCAGGTTCACACTCGGCGAAGGTGTGGCGCGGCAGGATGGGCGTTATGGCCTCCCTGGAGCAGATCGCACCCGCATTCATCGGCATGGCGCACAGCATCGTGTGGGCGTCGGCCGCCACGGTTGATCGCGATGGCAGGCCCCGCAGCCGGATCCTGCACCCCCTCTGGCAATGGGACGGGGTCGATCTGCTCGGTTGGGTGGCCACCGCGCCCACCCCGCTCAAGCGGGCCCACCTCGCCGCCCACCCGTACCTGTCGGTGAGCTACTGGACCACCAACCACGACACGTGCAGTGCCGAATGCCTCGTCGAGTGGTACCTCGACGACGAGACCCGCACCGAGGTGTGGAACAACTTCGTCTCCGCGCCGGCGCCGGTCGGCTACGACCCGGCCATCATCCCGATATGGCGCGACGGCCCGACCTCGCCGCAGTTCGCAGTATTGCGGCTCACCCCCTACCGGCTGCGGGTGATGCCGGGGACGGTGATGACCGCACAGCAGGGCGAGGTGCTCACCTGGCGGGCGTGATCTCGCCACCGTCCAGGCGGGTGAATCCGCCCGCGAGATACCGCTGGGAGCACGCCGAGCGCCGGATCTTCCCGCCCGCCGTGATCGGGATCGAGAACGGGGCCACCAGAACCAGATCGGCGACGCGTAGCCCGTGTGCCTTGGCGATCGCCGTCATCACATCGCGTTTGAGGACACGCAGGGTGGTTGCGGCGTCGTGGCCGGCGGGGGGCTCGAGCTCGATGACGGCGACCAGCCGTTCGGTGTCGTCGGCGGGTACCGAGATCGCCGCGGAGCGGCAACCGGTGGCCGCCCTGATGGTGGCCTCGATGTCGTCGGGATGGTGGTTGCGGCCGTCCACGATGACCAGATCTTTGATCCGGCCCATGATGAACAACTCGCCGTCGACGATCACGCCGAGGTCGCCGGTACACAGCCACGGCATCGCGGGTGTGCCGGCGCTGGGATCGGCCAGGTTGGCGCCGAACGTCTGCGAGGTCTGGTCGGGTCTGTGCCAGTAGCCTGCGGAGACGTTGTCGCCGTGCACCCAGATCTCACCGACGGTCCCCGGTGCGCATTCGCTGGCGGTGTCGGGGTCGACGATCCGCACCATCGGCATCCGGGGCGAGCCGTAGCTGACCGATGCGATCCCCTGCCCGTCGCCGCGCAGGACCGCCCGGCCCTCGGCGAGCCGATCGGTGTCGAAATGGACGATCCGCGGGGGAGCGCCCGGTCCCCGGGTCGCCACGTACACGGTGGCCTCGGCCAGCCCGTAGGACGGCAGGATCGCCGATTCCGGCAGGTTGAACCGGGCGAACCGGTCGGTGAACGCCCGGATGGTGTTGGCGTGTATCCGTTCACCGCCGCATACGATGCCGAGCAGGTTGCCGAGATCCAGGCCGGCCATGTCGTCATCGGTCGTCATCCGCCGCGTCAGCTCGAATGCGAAGTTCGGTGCGGGCGAGAAGGATCGGGAGTTGGTCGCCAGTAACTGCAGCCAGCGGGCCGGTCGCTGCAGAAACGCCACCGGGCTGGTCAGCACTGTCCCGATGCCGGACAGGATCGGCGCGCACAGTCCCAGGAACAACCCCATGTTGTGGTACAGCGGAACCCACGACACCACCGTGGTGTCGGATGGGACCTGCCTGCCGAACGGCGCGAAGTAGTCGTTGAGCACGTGGCCGAAATTCGTCACCAGGTTCTGATGGGACACCACCACACCGGCCGGCTGGCGGGTCGAACCGGAGGTGTATTGCAGATACGCTGCGCCCGTATGTCTTTCGGGGCCTTCGAAGCTCCTCGGCGTGTCGGGGTCGAGCATATCGACCTCGACCACGGTGGGCGCCGGCACCCGCGGTCCGGCGGGTAGATAGTCGGCGACGGCGCTGGCGAACGCCGTCGTGGTGAGGATCGCCGTCGGCGCCGTGTCCCGCAGCACGGCGGTGACACCCTCGTCTCCGCCGCCGGCGTGCGGCACCCACAGGGGGACGGCCAGCATGCCTGCCTGCAGTGCGCCGAGGAACGCGGCGACGTAGTCGAGCCCCTGGGGGGCCAGGATCAGCACGCGGTCGCCTGGCGCCGCGCACAGGCTGAGCTCATAGGCGACGTTCGTCGCCCGCCGGTACAGCTGAGACCAGGTCAGGGTATCGGTGAAGCCGGCCCAATCGGCCTCGTAGTCGATGAACGTGAACGCCGTGGCTGAGGGGTTTCGGTCGGCTTGCGCCCGCAGGGCGGCGGGCACCGAGGACTCGAGCACCTGCATTCGGGTCAACCTTCCTGTCGATTATCCGGATCTGGCGGTCAGGCATGCGCTGAGCGCCGAACGCATCGCGTCGCTGGCGACGATGCCGTGGTGGCCGGTGTCCGTTTCCTCGACACCGGTGTTCACCGCGGCGGCGATGAGGTACGAATCGTCGATCGGGACTATGTCGTCGGCTGGGTCGTGCAGGACCTGCAGCCGCACCGATGCAGGCATGTTCAGCGTTCGGATATCCCAGTGCGACACCGGAATTCCGTCACGGTTCGCGAGTTCGCGGTATATCCCATCCACCACCCCGCGCGATAGGCGGCGGTGTGCTGCCCACCGTTCGAGTACGCCCGTCAGCGAGCATGCCGGCGCCAGCAGGACCATGTTGCCCACGTGCGCCTGGGGTGTCTCCGCGACGGCCGACACCGCCGCCAGCGCGCTGAGCGAATGCGCGACGACGGTGTGGATGGACGGAAATCGTTGCAGGACTTCGCCTGTCGCGCGGGCGTAGTCGGTGATGGTGGCCTGCGAGCCCGGCGAGATCCCGTGGCCGGGAGCGTCGAAGCACACCGTGGTTTCACCGTGGGCAAGGGCGTGCTGCACGACGGCGGACATGGCTGTGCTGTCGGCCCCCCAGCCGTGCAACGCGAGCACCGACGCCTCGCCGTCACCCCACACATAGGCCGCCGCGACGCGCGGCACGCCCCTCAGCGGCACGCGGCTGGCGCCCAGGGGGCACAGGTCGTCGGGGAAGCTGCCGAGTTCGCGGGTGTTGACGAACATCGCCGTGTGCACATATCCGCATGCGCGGGGCAGGATCCGGTGCACCCTGGCCAGTCCGGCGGCCAGCCGGCCGGTCCGGGCACCATCGAGGGTCACGACATCTGCGTTTCAGACGAGTCGGCGCGGCGCATCGGCCGTGTCGAGTACAGACCCGAGATCGGGTCGTAGAAACGGCATTTGCGCAGAATTGTCCACAGTGTGCCGATGTTGGCCCGCTCCACCCGAACCATGTCCGGGTATTGTCTGCGCAGCGCCATCTGGGCCTTCCGCAGGTTGTAGTAGGGGATGGTCGGTGCCACATGGTGTGCGGTGTGCAGCGAGATGTTATGCGTGAGGAATAACAACCATCGGGGGTACTCGTAGTCGGTGGTCACCAGCAGCCTGCTCGCGTTGCGGGTCCAGTGTTGTTGCGGCAGATACGGAATGTCCTCGGAGCTGTGATGCATGAGCGTGGTGATGCTGAACCACGCGTGGGTGGCCAGCCACGGGGCCGCGAAGCAGAGCAGCAGCCCGTGCCAGCCCGTGAAGTAGGCCAGTGCCGCGAGATAGGCACCACCGGCCAGCACGACGAACCCGATCGATCGGCGGACCTCGCGACGCGTTTCGCGCTTCGGGAAGTACGACGGCCGGAAGGCGGACTGTGCCCAATAGTTGACGGAACCGGCCCACACCGCCCACGTCCGCATGCTCACGTAGAGGAATCGGTGTCGAAGGCGCATCCGGCGATAGACCGCTTCGGGGATGGGCCGCCAGTCGGTATCCAGTTCGAGGCTGTTGGTGTGCGCATGGTGCCAGTTGTGCACGTGGCGCCACGCGTGGAACGGGTACACGAGTGGCAGCAGCGACAGGTGCCCGATCGCGATGTTGAGCCGGCGGTTGCGCGAGAACGACCCATGGCCGCAGTCGTGGCCGACGCAGTGCAGGCCCCATCCGCCCAGACCCGCCGCGAGCACCAGCGGTCCGATCAGATACCAGTGGTCGGCGACGGCGATCCCGGCGACCGCCGCGCCGTACAGCGCCGCGCTCATCGCGAACCCCGCCAGCCCGCGTGCGACGGAGGGCTGCATGTACTCCCTCGGTATCGCGGCCGCCAGTTTCTCACCCTCGATGGCGTGGCTCTTCTCGAGGAAGTCGAGGAAACGCGGATCGGGTTCGACCGGGATGGTCTTGGAGGTCATATCCGCCGCGTCAACTGCTCAGGCGGAGTTCACGGCTGAGGTAGGTGGCGAGGTCGTCGATGGTCTCGTGTTCGAACAGGATCGCCGGTGACAGCCGCCGCTCGACCACCTTCTCCAGCGCGCCGGACACCTGCACCGCAGTCCGTGAATCCAGGCCGTAGGCGTCGAACGGTTTGGAGGTGTCGACCGCCGACTCGGCGCAGTTGACCCGGCGGGCCAACTCGGTGACCAGCCAGCCGCGCAGTGATTCACTGGTCAGCGGTCCTTCGATGGCGGGGGTTTTGGAGCGTCGGAACATGATCACCCTTCGGGGTCGGGGTTCGGATGGGGCCGTGCCGTGCTGGTTGTCTGGTAGCGCCGCATCCGGCCGGCGATGGTGTCGTGATCGGGCATCCGCAGATCCCACACGATTCCCGCCCTGGCCAGCAGCGCCAGCACCCAGCCGCTGACATCGGGTTCCCACCAACGCATTCCGTGCCGGTAGGCCCCAGGGAAGGCGTGGTGATTGTTCTGCAGGCCCTCGCCGAAGGTGAAGAATGCGACGGGCCAGTTGTTGGCGCTGTTGTCCCTGGTGGCAAACGGCCGCGAACCGAACATGTGGCTGATCGAGCCGACGCACCAGGCGGCCTGGTTGGCCACGAACACCCGGGCCAATCCGCCGAAGATGAATCCGGAGAACGCATCTGCGGCCGTGCCGCCGAACACGAAGCCCGCAGCCGAGGGAAGCAGCAGGCTCAGCAGTGCCCAGAGCGGGTAGCTGCGGCTGTAGGTGTAGAGGCAGCGGTCGCGCAGCACGTCCCGGGCGAAGACGTTCGCCCGGGACTCCTGATCGCTGAACATCCACGGAATGTGGGCGTACCAGAGGCCTTTCGCCCGCCCCGCAAATCCCGCCCCGCTCAGGTTGGGTGAGTGGGGGTCGCCCAGTTCGTCGGCGAACCGATGGTGGCGGCGGTGGGTGCTCACCCAGAAGGTCAGCGGACCCTCCAGCGCCATCGAACCGGTGATCATCAACACGCCCTCGAAGACCCGGGACGTCTTGAACGACTTGTGCGCGGCGTAGCGGTGGAAGCCGATCGTGGTGCCGAACATCTGGATGACGTAGAACACGGCGAACAGGGTGTAGTCCAGGGCGGTGGCGCTGCCGGTGAACATCAGATAGAGCGCGATCGCGAACCCGACGCCGGGCACCCCGATCGTGACGAGGGCGACGATCCGTTTGGCGCGGGCGTTCTTGGGGTTGAGCTGCACGATCATCCGCGCCAGCGACTCTTCCTTGATCCTGGAAGTGGTTGGCGAGTAGCCGGTTTCGGTGTTCATGCGTCGGTCCTGGGGGCCTGGCGGGCGGACGGCGAATGGGGGTAGTGCACGTTGGTGGCCAGCCCGACCCAGTCGAGCACGCGGATGAACTCGCCTGCGACGTCGAGTTGCCACCAGTGCCTGCGGGTCTGGGCGAGTGCGGGCCTGGCGTGGTGGTTGTTGTGCCAGGACCCACCCATCGTCGGCGGCGCCAACACGCCGATATTGCGGCTGTCATCGCGAACCGGGAACTCGCGGTTGCCGATGGTGTGCCCGAGCGAGTTCACCGCCCAGGTGACGTGATCGAGCACGAATATCCGGGCGAAGCCACCCCACAGGATGCCGCCGATCAGCCCGTGCACGGATTGCGTTGCGGCAGCGCCGATCACACCGGGCGACAGGATGCCCAGCGCCACCAGCCAGAAGTAATGGGTGTTGATCTTCATCACCCGGCGGTCGGCCAACCAGTCGCGGGTGTGTCGGCTCCAGTCGATCTTCCTGACGTTGAACAGCCAGCCGACGTGGCCGTGCCACAGCCCCTTCAGCCGGCCCCGCAGGCCGGGTCCCTGTGGTTGGGGCGAGTGCGGATCACGGTCGGTGTCGGCGAAGGCGTGGTGGATCCGGTGGTTGGCCACCCAGAACACCACCGGACCCTGGGCCGCCATCGATCCGGCGACGCCGAGAAACACCTTGACGGGTTCGGACGCATCGAACGACCGGTGCGTGAAGTAACGATGCAGGCCTGCCTCCACCCCCAACGCGGTGATCAGGTACATGGCGGCGAACAGCGCGACGTCGGCGACGGTCAGGCCGTCGTAGACGGCGTACGCGACGGCACCGGCGGTGCCGATCGTCGGCAGCCCGATGGTGACGTAGGCCAGCCGGGATGCCAGGACGTCCCGCTCGGGCGGCGGGGGGTCAGGCCGGTGGGAGACAGAGAAATCCGTGCTCAAGCCGGGCACCTCCGCACCGCCGCGGCGTCGGGGGCAAACGACGGCAACCTGTTCGCCAGGTACATCCGCCTGGCCTCCTGCCTGCGGACCTTTCCGCTGGTCGTGGTCGGGATGCTGCGCCGCGGGCAGATCCGGATGCGCGGCGCCACACCGAATTCCGCGGTGATGGCGGTGCGCAGTGCATTCTCCGCGTCGGCGCGGCGCTCCGCGGGCAGCGCGGTGGCCGCCGCCTCGGCGAGCACGCACAGCTCCTCGGTCCCGTCGCCGGGCACGGAGAATGCGGCGGCGATGCGCATTTCCGGTTCGGCCCGCAACGCGGCCGCCTCGACATCCTGTGGGTATATGTTCCTACCGCTGACGATGATCAGGTCCTTGATCCTGCCGGTGACGAACAGCTCACCGTCGCAGAGGAATCCGAGGTCACCCGTGCGCAGATACCGGCCGTGCTCCCCGGCGAGTTCTGTGCCGAAGACCTCGTCGCTCAGGCGCGGGTCGCCGTAGTAGCCGTCGGCCACATTCGATCCCGACACCCAGATCTCGCCGACCGCACCGTCGCCCACGGCGGCGCGGGTGACCGGATCGACTATGCGCACCGTGTGTTCGCTGTCGACGTGCCCGCAGCTCACGACGGACCGATTCGGTGCGTATGGCCGCACCCGGTAGCCGGCGCCCGCGCGCTTGCCCGCGATGAACAGGGTCGCCTCGGCAAGGCCGTAACAGGGGATCAGCGCGGATATGTCGAACCCGAACGGTGCGGTTGCCGCCGCGAACCGTTGCAGCGTGTCGGCGTGGATCGGCTCCGCCCCGCAGTAGAGCTGGCGCAGCGTCGACAGGTCCAGTGCAATGTCGTTCGCTGTGTCCTCGCCGAGTGCGGCCGCGCACAAGTCCAGGGAGAAGTTCGGGCCCACCGTGATCGTCACCCGGTAGTCGGTGATCGCCTCGAGCCAGCGGCGGGGACGCTGCACGAAATGCAGCGGGGACATCAGCACCAGCGGCCAACCGTGGTACATCGACAGGACGATCGTTCCCAGCAACCCCATGTCGTGATACGGCGGCAGCCAGGACAGGCCGATGCGGTTGCGCTGCTCGCCCATGTTGCGCCCGAGCGCTTCGCAGTTGCTGACCAGATTGCGGTGCGTCAGGCAGACGCCCTTCGGCGACCCGGTCGATCCCGACGTGTACTGAATCAGCGCGTGATCGGCGGGCGAGATCGGCGCGCTCGGGGCGTCGCAGGCGGTGGCCGCAATCCGGTCGGTGCGGATCACCGCGGCGTCCGCACCGCGGGCCAGATCGGCCACCCGGTCGGCGTACATCGCGTCGGTGACGATCGTCGCAGGCGCGCAGTCGCCCGCGATGGCCGCGAACCGGTCGAGTTCCTTGACGCGCAGGGGCGGGAAACACGGCACGGGGACGGCGCCCAGTCGCAGTGTGCCAAACAGGGCCGCGATGTAGTCGAGGCCGGGGTTGATGGCCAGCAGCACCCGGTCGCCCGTGGCGACCCCGCGAGTGTGCAGGTCCGCCGCGTACGCGCAGGCGTGTGCCGCGGTGTCGGCGAACGTCCAGCGTGTCTCGCTACCCGCCGTGCCGTCGGCCAGGAACACGTATGCCAGATCCGTGGAGCAGGATCTGGCAGACAGGATGTCAACGATGTTCTCGACGTGATCAGGCACGACGTCCTTCCCGCTACCGCACGACTCTGAGCTGGGTACAGCTCGCCAGGTGCTCTCCTCCTTCCGCCCACAGGTCGATCGACTCCCGCACGTATCCGTACGCGTCGGCAGATGTCGTGGTCGCCCGCACCAGCGCCCAGTCGAACGCGGTCTGTGCGGCGGCGACCGATATCTGCACCGACATCTCAACGGTCGGAACGGCTTTGAGCTCGGTGAGTAATGCCGTGTAGGACGGGGCGAGGGAGTCGACAAGGATGGTGATCCGCTCGTCGGGCTCGGCGACGTCGTCCTTGAGCCGGATCCAGCCGCACAGCACCGGATCGGCCGATCCGCTGTACGGCAATTCCCTGGTGGCCGCCCGGATCTCCATGCGCTGTGAGATCGGGATGAACTCGGCGGGGATGTGCACGACCTCGGCGTCGGCCAGACCCGCAATGCCGGTGGGCATGGCTGGTGCGAGCACCGGGGTGTCGCGTGGCGCCAGAACCCCGAAGATCGCGGTGGCGGCGACGCCGGTGCCTGCTTGCGAGGATGCGCTCGCGGACGTGATCGTCAGCGTGCTGCCGTTCCTGACGATGTCCGCGTCGACGATTATGGGCCCGGCCAGCGGACGTACGAACCGGGCGGTGACGGCGGCGAGGCGCCGGTCGGCGGGTACCAGCTGCCGCATCCGGCGCACCAGCGCGGCGACGGCGAGGCCGCCGTGCAATCCGTTGAAACCGTTGAACATCTTGAGATCGGCAGCCTGTATTCGTTCGCTGGAATGCAGGAATTCCGCGATCGAAGCCGTCACGAATGCCACCCCTATTGGCTCGGGGACAAGTGAATCCATACGTCACGTATTCACGTGACGTATAACAATCAGCCTGCGTTTAGCGGGCAATGATAGTCAGCCTCACAGGAACCGTCAATACACCTTCAAATACTTCCAAAGAGGTTCTTACGCAAGAGATTTAGTCGCCAGGACGGCCGTGCGCCGATGCTTGCCGCAGCGGGCGGTGATACGCGACGGACAGTAGCGGATAATTAATTCTTCGCGCACGACAATTTATTGTCGGGGCTCATCCGATCCCCGGCAAACAAAAGCATTCTGCGACAATTAGTCGATTCGCGTAAGCAAAACGGCCTCGTCGAACGGAAGCCGGGCGAATAGCGGTCGCCAGCGCGGGGTGACGAACTCGGCGGCCTGCGCCCGCGACATCACCCGCGGATCGGTCACGCCGAATGTCCTTCCGTTCCGCTGTATCCGGGCGCGGTCGGCCGCCACGATGTTCTTCAGCCAATCTCGGTTGCGGCCGTAGGTCAGCAGGATGGCCACGCCGTCGGCGGTGGGGAACACGGTCAGCGGCGTTCGGTACCGCTTGCCGGACTTGCGGCCGACGTGTTCGAGAATGCCGAAGGACGGGGCCCAGCCCGCCCAGAGCCGCTGAATCGGGTTGGTGACGTGGCGGTTGAATCGCGCCAATCGTTGCGGGAGTTGCATACCATCCATGATCCTCACATCCGGGATTCGGCACTCCGGGGCCGTCGATCCGTCCGGGCCGGCCGGGATGCCCGTGCGCACTACACCCTGTAGTTGACGGCTTGCCCACTGCTGGGACACTGGTGGCCATGCGTGCCGATCACGTCTCCGCTCCAACCGCCGGCACGGCGGCGTCGGCGCGGCTCTACGACGATGCCTGCGCCGTCATCCCCGGCGGGGTGAACTCGCCGGTGCGAGCCTTCACGTCGGTCGGCGGAACCCCCAGGTTCATCACCTCGGCGCAGGGTTACTGGCTCACCGACGCCGACGGCAATCGCTTCATCGACCTCGTGTGCTCGTGGGGCCCGATGATCCTCGGCCACGCACATCCGGCGGTCGTCGAGGCCGTGCGGCGGGCGGCGGGCAACGGGCTGTCGTTCGGGGCGCCGACACCGTCGGAGACCGAACTGGCCTCCGAGATCATCGGCCGCGTCGCCCCCGTCGAGCGGCTGCGCCTGGTCAACTCCGGCACCGAGTCCACGATGAGTGCCATCCGCCTGGCCCGCGGCTTCACCGGGCGCGCCAAGATCGTCAAGTTCTCCGGCTGCTATCACGGCCACAGCGACGCCCTCCTGGCCGACGCCGGCTCGGGTGTCGCGACGCTCGGCCTGCCGTCCTCACCAGGGGTCACGGGTGCGGCGACGGCCGACACCGTGGTGCTGCCGTACAACAATGTCGAAGCCGTCGAGGAGGTCTTCGGCCGATTCGGCGACGGGATCGCCGCCGTCATCTCCGAGTCCAGCCCCGGCAACATGGGGACGGTGCCACCGCTGCCCGGGTTCAACGCCGCCCTGCGCCGGATCACCGCGCAGCACGGGGCGCTGCTGATCCTCGACGAGGTGATGACGGGATTCCGGGTGAGCCGGTCGGGGTGGTACGGCGTCGACGGGGTTGATGCCGACCTGTTCACGTTCGGCAAGGTGATGAGCGGTGGCCTGCCCGCCGCGGCCTTCGGCGGGCGCGCGGAGGTGATGGAGCGGCTGGCCCCCCTCGGCCCGGTGTATCAGGCGGGCACGCTGTCGGGCAATCCGGTCGCGATGGCCGCCGGCCTGGCCACCCTGCGCGCCGCCGACGACGCGGTCTATGCGCGACTGGACGCCAACGCCGACCGGCTGTCCGCGCTGCTGACCGGGGCCCTCGCCGAAGCCGGTGTGGCACACCGCGTTCAGCGCGCGGGCAACATGCTGAGCGTGTTCTTCTGCGCCGGCCCGGTGACCGACTTCGCCGCGGCACGGGCCAGTGAGACCTGGCGGTTCGCGCCGTTCTTCCACGCCCTGCTGGACGCCGGCGTGTATCCGCCGTGCAGCGCCTTCGAAACCTGGTTCGTCTCGGCCGCGCTGGACGACGAGGCGTTCGACCGCATCGAAGCCGCACTGCCCGCCGCAGCGCGTGCCGCCGCCGAAGCGACCCGACCGGGATGACCGGCCCATCGCGCCCCGTGACCACGGTGCACGTCATGCGTCACGGCGAGGTCTACAACCCGGGCGGCATCCTCTACGGGAGGCTGCCCGGCTACCGGCTGTCGGATCGGGGCCAGGCTCAGGCACGTGCCGTCGCGGACGCACTGGCGGAGAAGGACATCGTGCTGGTGGTCGCGTCCCCGCTGCAGCGGGCTCAGGAGACGGCCGCGCCGATCGCCGCGCGGCACGGTCTTGAGATCGATACCGACCCCGATCTGGTCGAATCCGCCAACTTCTTCGAGGGTCGCCGGATCTCACCCGGCGACGGGGCCTGGCGCGACCCGCGGGTGTGGTGGCAACTGCGCAACCCGTTCACACCGTCGTGGGGCGAGCCCTACAAGGACATCGCCGCGCGGATGATCACCGCGGTCGACAAGGCCCGCGCACGGGCGGCCGGCCACGAGGCGCTGTGCGTCAGTCATCAGCTGCCGGTGTGGACGTTGCGGCTGGCCTTGACCGGCCGCAGGCTCTGGCACGACCCCCGCGCGCGGGAGTGCTCGGTGGCGTCGGTGACCTCGTTCGTCTACGACGGCGACACCCTCGTCGACGTCTCGTACAGCGAACCGGCGGGCCGGTGAAGCGGCTCACCCTCCCCCTGGTCGCGGCGGTCCTGCTGGCGAGTGGCTGCGCCACCGGTGACGACGCGGTCGCCCAGGGCGGGACATTCGAGTTCGTCGCGCCGGGTGGCAAGACCGATATCACCTACGACCCACCCGAGAGCCGGGGTCGCCCCGGCCCCATCTCCGGGCCCGATCTGCTCGACCCGGCGAAGACCATCTCGCTGGACGACTTCGCGGGTGACGTCGTGGTGATCAACGTGTGGGGCCAGTGGTGCGGACCGTGCCGCTCGGAGATCGGTCAGCTTCAAGAGGTGTACGACGCGACCCGCGATCAAGGTGTGGCGTTCCTCGGGATCGACGTCCGCGACAACAACCGCGACGCCGCCGTGGACTTCGTCACCGACCGCAATGTCACGTTCCCGTCGATCTACGACCCGCCGATGCGCACCATGATCGCCTTTGGCGGCAAATACCCGACGACGGTGATCCCGTCGACGGTTGTGCTCGACCGTCAGCATCGGGTGGCGGCCGTGTTCCTGCGCGAACTGCTCGCGGAGGATCTGCAGCCGGTGGTCGAGCGCCTGGCCGCCGAGCCGGACACCGGGCAGGCGGGCAGCGCATGACCGACGAGCGCTTGCGCGAGGAGCAGACCGGCACCGACGAGCGCTTGCGCGAGGAGCAGACCGGCACCGACGAGCGCTTGCGCGTCGGCGCACACCCCGCCCGAACGGCTGGGGGCGCGCGGGCGTGACCGGATTCGCCGAGATTGCCGCCGCCGGCCCGGTGCTGGTGGCGCTCGGTGTGTGCGTGCTGGCCGGGTTGGTGTCGTTCGCGTCACCGTGTGTGGTGCCGTTGGTGCCCGGCTACCTGTCGTATCTGGCCGCGGTCGTCGGGGTGGATTCCGCCGAGGCGCCTGTGCAGGGGCGGCCGGGCGTGCGTACGGCCGCCGTCGGCTCGTCGCGTAGACATGCTTCGCCGCGGCTACGGGTGGCGGGCGCGGCGGCGCTGTTCGTGGCCGGATTCACCACGGTGTTCGTCCTGGGCACCGTCGCGGTGCTCGGCATGACGACCGCCTTGATCACCAATCAGCTTCTGTTGCAGCGCATCGGCGGTGTGCTGACCATCGTGATGGGTCTGGTCTTCGTCGGTTTCATCCCGGCGCTGCAGCGCCAGGCCAGGTTCACCCCTCGGCAGGTCTCGACGCTTGCGGGCGCACCGCTGCTGGGGGCGGTCTTCGCGCTCGGGTGGACGCCGTGTCTGGGCCCGACGCTGACCGGCGTGATCACCGTGGCGTCGGCCACCGACGGGGCAAACGTCGCCAGGGGCGTGCTGCTGGTGATCGCTTACTGCCTCGGCCTGGGCATCCCCTTCGTGCTGTTGGCCTTCGGATCCGCCCGCGCGGTGCAGGGGATGGGCTGGCTTCGCAGGCATACCCGGGCCATTCAGATCTTCGGCGGGGTGTTGTTGATCCTCGTCGGCGCCGCGCTGGTCACGGGGGTGTGGAACGACTTCGTGTCCTGGGTGCGCGATGCCTTCGTCAGCGACGTGAGGCTGCCCATCTGATGGTCACCTCCCCTACTTCCCCCACCTCCTCCCCGCGAGCAGACGCAAAAGTCCCCGAAAACCGGCGATGTGGGGACGTTTTGCGTTTGCTCGGCGGGACGGGTGGGGCCTACATCCGCAACACCTGGCGCACGCTGACGTCGATGGGCACCGCGCTGGTGCTGCTGTTCCTGCTGGCGCTGGCCGCCATCCCGGGGGCGTTGCTGCCGCAGCGCAGCCTCAACGAGGGGAAGGTCGCCGAGTACATCGCCGAACATCCGACCATCGGCCCCTGGCTGGATCGGGCGGAGGCCTTCGACGTGTTCTCCAGCTTCTGGTTCACCGCAATATATGTGCTGCTGTTCATCTCGCTGGTGGGCTGCCTGACGCCGCGGATGATCGAGCATGTCCGCAGCATGCGGGCGGTGCCGGTGCCCGCGCCGCGCAATCTGGGGCGGCTGCCCAAACATCTCAGCGCCGACGTTGGCGGCGAACCTGCGGCGGTGGCGGAGGTCGCCAAAGGACAGTTCCGCGGCTGGCGGAAGGTGACCCGCACCGACGAGTCCGGCGACGTCGTCGAGATCTCCGCCGAGAAGGGCTACCTGCGCGAATTCGGCAACATCGTCTTCCACTTCTCCCTGCTCGGCCTGCTGGTCGCGGTGGCCGCGGGCAAGATGTTCGGCTACGAGGGCAACGTCATCGTCATCGCCGACGGCGGGCCGGGGTTCTGTTCGGCGTCCCCGGCGGCGTTCGACTCCTTCCGCGCGGGTAACACCGTCGACGGCACGTCGCTGACCCCCATCTGTCTGCGGGCCAACGATTTCGAGGCCACCTATCTGGCTTCCGGGCAGGCGACGTCGTTCGCCGCCGACATCGAGTACCAGTCCGGCGCCGACCTGAGCACCGGCACCTGGCAGCCGTACCGGCTTGAGGTCAACCACCCGCTGCGAGTCGGCGGGGACCGCATCTACCTGCAGGGTCACGGGTATGCGCCGACGTTCACCGTCACCTTCCCGGACGGCCAGACGCGAACCACCACCGTGCAGTGGCGTCCCGACGATCCGATGACGCTGTTGTCGTCGGGCGTGATCCGCGTCGACCCCCCGGCAGGGACGTACCCCGACGCCGACGAGCGCCGCAAACACCAGATCGCGGTGCAGGGCCTCTTCGCACCCACCGAGCTGTTGGACGGCACGCTGCTGTCGTCGAGTTTCCCCGCGATGAACGACCCCGCCGTGGCGGTGGACATCTACCGCGGCGACACCGGACTGGACACCGGGCGGCCGCAGTCGCTGTTCTCGCTGGACCCCCGGCTGATCGAGCAGGGCCGGCTGACCAGGCAGGCGCGCGTCAACCTGCGGGCCGGGGAGGAGACTCGCCTCGACGACGGCACCGTGGTCAGGTTCGACGGCGCGGTCCCGTTCGTCAACGTGCAGGTGTCCCACGACCCGGCCCAGGTGTGGGTGCTGGTGTTCGCGATGTCGATGATGGGCGGCCTGCTCGTCTCGCTGGTGGTGCGCCGCCGGCGGGTCTGGGTTCGGATCGCGCAGGCCGGGCCGGGTACCGTAAGCGTCGAGCTCGGTGGCCTGGCCCGCACCGACAACTCCGGATGGGGTGACGAGTTCGAACGGATGGCCCAACGCCTGCTGGACGGATTCGACGCGGCGCCCGAGCAGTCGCGGGAGAAGGTCACGTGAAGGATCGCGGATGAGTGGCAAGCGAGGAGCGAAGCGGATCGCGTATGAGTGGCAAGCGAGGAGCGAAGCGGATCGCGTATGAGTGGCAAGCGAGGAGCGAAGCGGATCGCGCATGAGTACTGACATCGACCTGGGGTTGGCCCGGTATTCCGACTGGGCTTTCACGTCGTCGGTCGTCGTGCTGGTCGCCGCGCTGCTGCTGTTGGCGATCGAGCTGGCCTACAGCCGGGGCCGCCGGGTCGAGGACCGCGAGCTGGTCGCCGAAACTGCGGGAGGCGCACGAACTGCCGGAGCCGCACGGTCCACCGGGCGGTTCAGCGGTGTGTCCTCCGACAGCGCGACCCCCGGCGTGGTGACCGAGACACCGACGCGCCCACTGGATGAGCGCATCGGCCAGGCCGGGCTGTCACTCGTCTACCTCGGCACGGCGTTGTTGCTGGCGTGCATCGTGCTGCGCGGGCTGGCTACCTCGCGGGTGCCGTGGGGCAACATGTACGAGTTCATCAACCTGACCTGCTTCTCGGGTCTGGTGGCCGCGATCGTGGTGCTGCGACGGCCGCAGTTCCGCACGCTGTGGGTGTTCGTACTCGTCCCCGTGCTCATCCTGCTCACGGTGTCGGGCCGGTGGCTCTACAGCCACGCCGCCCCGGTGATGCCCGCGCTGCAGTCCTACTGGCTGCCGATCCACGTCTCGGTGGTCAGCCTCGGTTCGGGGGTGTTCCTCGTCGCCGGCGTGGCCAGCATCCTGTTCCTGCTGAAGATGTCTCCGCTGGGCGCGCCCCGCACGCGAGGAGGACTCGAAACCTCCGGACGCGACGGTGCCGTCGCGCGCATCGTGCGGCGGTTGCCGGACGCGCAGACGCTGGACCGGATCGCGTACCGCACCACGATCTTCGCATTCCCGGTGTTCGGATTCGGCGTGATATTCGGGGCCATCTGGGCCGAGGAGGCGTGGGGCAGGTACTGGGGCTGGGATCCCAAGGAGACGGTGTCGTTCATTGCGTGGGTGATCTACGCGGCGTACCTGCACGCGCGATCGACCGCGGGCTGGCGCGACAAGAAGGCGGCCTGGATCAACGTCGCCGGGTTCATCGCGATGGTGTTCAACCTGTTCTTCATCAACCTGGTCACCGTCGGACTGCATTCGTACGCCGGCGTCGGGTAATCCGGGCAACCTCGGTCAGACCACGCGCCGCTCACACAGCGGGTCCGCGCCGCGCGCTAAGGTCGGCCGGAGGGCAGTTACGGAGAACAACGTCGGGGTCTACGGAGAATCAGGTCGTGTCCGAGTTTCGCGAACATCACCCGCGCCATCAGCGGAACGAACCCGGGCCGGCGAGTCCGTCCGGCTTCCGTGCGCAGCATCGGTTCAGTGACCCCGCCGCGGCCGAACCCCCGGCAGTCGACCGCCCGCAACCGGAATGGACCGCGCCGACGCCCCCGAACGGCGTGCCGGTCAGCAATCATGAGCCGCAGCACGCCGCCCCGGTGACGGAGCCCGTCGCCCTTCCGCCGCCCTACCTGGACCTGTCGACCGTGGCCCTGCTCGGTGAGCCGCAGCACGCGCCGTCCCGTGGCTGGCGCAAATGGCTGTACCTGGCGTCGTTCAAGCTGATCAACGTCGGCGAGAGTGCGGAGGTCAGCCGCCACAACGACCTACTGACACAGGTCAGGCGACCGCTGCACGGCTGCTATCGCATCGCGCTGCTGTCGTTGAAGGGTGGCGTGGGCAAGACGACGATCACGGCCACGCTCGGGGCGACTTTCGCCTCCACCCGGGGTGACCGGGTCGTCGCCGTCGACGCCAACCCCGATCGCGGGACGTTGAGCCAGAAGGTGCCATTGGAGACGCCGGCGACGGTTCGTCATCTGCTCCGCGACGCGGAGGGCATCGAGCGCTACAGCGATGTGCGGGCCTACACCTCACAAGGGCCGAGCAGGCTGGAGGTGCTCGCCTCCGAAAGTGACCCCGCGGTGTCGGAGGCCTTCAGCGCCGCCGATTACACGCGCACCCTCGAGGTGCTGGAGCGGTTCTACAGCCTGGTGCTCACCGACTGCGGCACAGGTCTGATGCACTCCGCGATGGCGGCGGTGCTGGCCAAGGCCGACGTCCTGATCGTCGTCAGTTCGGGGTCGGTCGACGGCGCGCGCAGCGCCTCGGCGACGCTGGACTGGCTGGACGCCCACGGACATCAGGAGATGGTGCGGAACTCTATCGCGGTCATCAACGCGGTGCGGCCCAGGTCAGGCAAAGTCGATCTGCAGAAGGTGGTGGACCACTTCTCCCGCCGCTGCCGGGCGGTGCGGTCGGTGCCCTTCGATCCGCATCTGGAGGAGGGCGCCGAGATCAGCCTGGACCGTCTCAAGCCGGAGACCAGGGATGCCCTTATCGACCTCGCTGCGGTCGTGGCTGACGGTTTTGCGAGCGCGCAGCAGCCCCGCGGCCCGCATCACTAGGGCCGACCGTCATCAGGTCCGCGGGTTGTTGTCGCCGTGGCCGAGCCGACGCAGGAAGTCCGGGTCGTCGTCCGGACCTTTCACGCGCGGCTGCGGGCGGGCGGTATCTGTTCGCACCAACCGCCAGCCGACGTACACCAACCCGACCATGACGAGCGTCAGGAGCAAATACGCCACTGCAAACCTCCTTGATCCGAATATACGCGTCGTCGGTAGGCTCGGGTCGTGACAAATAGCAGGCCCGCCCCCCGCCTGGTGGCCGACGTCCTGGCATATGTGGGGGCGCGGCTGCTGCTGGTTGCCGTCCTGACCGCGGCAATTTATGGCATAGGCAACCTGCTGGGCGTGAGCGTTCCCCTCGCGGTGGTAATGCTCTTCGCGATCGTGATCGCCCTGCCGTTGGGGATCTGGCTGTTCGCGCCGCTGCGGCGGCGCGCCACCTCGAGCATCGCGGCATTCGACGAGCGCCGCCGCGCCGACCGCGAGCAACTGCGGGCCCGGCTCCGGGGCGAGCCGGAGCCATCCTCCGGACAGAGGGGCGAGCCGGCCGACGAGGGCGATACCGGAGCGGCCCAGCGATGACTCCGTTCCGGACGAGAGAGGCGTTCGGGGCCGAATTCGCCGGAGCTGACGGGTTTCTCAACACTCCGACCTACGGCCTTCCGCCGGAGTTCGTGATCCGGGCACTGCACGACTGCATCTCCGAGTGGCAGGCGGGCACGATGGATCCGGTCACGTTCGACGAACCGGTGCGCGTCGCCAGGGAGGGCTACGCCGCGTTGGCAGGCGTGCCTGCCGACTCGGTCGCCATGGGTAGCAGCGTCTCGGCTGTCCTCGCGCTGGTCGCCGCCGCCATTCCCGACGGCAGCCGCGTCGCGACGCTCGCGGGCGAATTCACCAGCACCACTTTCCCGTTCGCCGCGCAGGCCGCCCGCGGGGTCACGGTGACGGAGTTCACGGCCGACGAGTTGATCGCCGCCGCCCCGGAGTTCGATGTCGTGACAGTGAGCCTGGTGCAGTCGGCCAACGGGGCGGTGCTCGACATCGACACCATGCGCGCGAACCTGAGCGGGACCGACACTCTCAGCGTCATCGACGTCACCCAGGCGATCGGTGTCCGGCGCCTCGACCTCGGGTGGGCGGACGTCACGGCTGCCGCTGGCTACAAATGGCTGCTGGCGCCGCGTGGTACCGCATGGATGTCGTTGAGCGACAGGGTGAGCCGCATCATGACACCGCACGCGGCGAACTGGTATGCCGGTGAGCGGCCGTGGCAGTCGATCTATGGGCTGCCGCTGCGGCTGGCCGGGGCCGCCCGGCGGTTCGACACCTCGCCCACCTGGTTCAGCGTGCTGGGTGCCGGTCTGACGCTGCCGTGGCTCGCTACGCTGGACTTGGGCGTCGTCGAGGCGCACACGCGCGGGCTGGCCAATCGGGTGTGCTCTGAACTGGGGCTGGCGCAGCAGGATTCGGCCATCGTGTCGATCCCGATCGACGGTGCGGCCGACCGGCTGGCCCGGGCCGGTGTCCGCGCGTCCGTGAGGGCCGGAGCGGTTCGTGTCGGCTTCCACCTCTACAGCACCGACGGCGACGTCGACCGCCTCCTGGGCGCGCTCCTGTCGTGACACAGGCGGTGGGGGACAGCGGGTAATCTCCGATGGCTGTTAGCGGGGGCCGCCAGATGGGTGTCAGCGCTGAGGACACCGCCACTCCCCGGAGCGATGCTGGAGTTGTCCCGAATATGAAGGGCGACAAGGGAGTAACGCAACATGACGAGCAAGGTCTTTGCGTCGGCAATGCTGGTAGCGGCAGCTGGAACGCTGGCGATCGCCGCCGCACCCGCGGCGGGTGCGGCACCCACCGGGACGGTGTGTGCCGCGACCGCAGCGACGTCGACGGTGTGCCAGTCCGACGGTAATGCGCAGGTCAGTGCCATACCGCCGACCGTCGACTACGGCATGCAGGATCCGTTCATCGGACCATATGTCCTGCTGTTCCACCACACCGGCGGCCATCGCTAGGTCCCGATGCGGTCGACCTCGCCGGCCACTCCCGACAGCGAATGGCCGGCGGGATCAACTGCATTGGGGCTCTGCGCAGTCGAGTGGAATCGTGACCAGAAGGGTCGTCCCGCCCCCGAGGGGGCTGGAAATGTCGAGCTGACCGTAGATGGCCGCCACCCGGTCCTTGAGTCCGATGAGTCCGGACCCGCCCGCGGCGGTCGCCCCGCCGACCCCGTCGTCGCTGATCGACATGCGCAGACCACCACCGTCGACGGTCGCAGTCACGTGCACCGTCGATGCGCGGGAGTGTTTGGCCGCGTTGGTGAGCGCCTCGGCGACGACGTAGTAGGCCGCGACCTCCACCGACTCCGCCAGTCGGGCGTCGACGTCGACTTCGAGTTCCACGGGCAAGGGTGAACGGCGCGCCAGTGTCCTGATCGCGGGACCCAGACCGCCCCTGGAAAGGATCGCGGGGTGGATGCCACGTGAGATCTCTTGCAGATCGGTGGACACGGCGACCAGACCGGTGACCACATTGCCGATGCGGTCGCGCAGGTCCTGTTCGGATGCTGGAATCGAGGCCTCGATCGAGCGCAGCGCCAGCCCGAGCGAAACCAGCCGTTGCTGAGCACCATCGTGCAGATCGCGTTCGAACCGCCTCCGCGCCTGATCGGCGGCGGCCACGATGCGTGCCCGCGACGCGGTGAGTTCGGCGCGGGTTTCGGCGTTGGCGATCGCCGTGGCAACGAGGTCGGCAAAGTCGGCGATGTGTGCCTCGGTGTCGGGCGGCAGCGGCTCGGTGGCCGTTGATCCGATGACCAGTGCCCCGCGAACCCGATCGTCGACCACGATCGGCGCCCCGATGCCCGAGCGCACCCCGAGCCTGCGGACGCGGCCGGTTGGTGCGTCGGCGCCCTCGAAGCTGTCGATGCGCACGGGGCGGGCGGTGTCGCGCACACGAGGCAGGATGTTCGATTCGGCCAGCGCCAACCGCTCACCGACCACGAACCGGGACCCGCCCGCCTGGTCGCGGGCGGCAAGGATCACGATCGCGTCGTCCCGGTCGAACCGGATCAGCGAGACGTGGTCGACGCCGAGACCGCGCGAGAGTTCGACGATCGCGGCCGGGTACACCTCGGTCGGATCGGCACCCCGCGCCACCAGTGTGGCGACGCGGCGCAGCGCCGTCTGCTGTGCGGCCAGGGCGCTGACCTCGGCGTGGCTCGCCTCGACCATCATCTGCGCTTCGCGGAGCCGGTCCTGTTCGCGGCGCCGCTCGGTCACGTCGCGCGCGGCACCGTAGAAGATGCCGTCGTCGGCCACCACGCTCCACTCCAGCCAACGGTCCGCGCCGTCGCTGCGGATGCAGCGGTTCTCGAACTGGGCCGAGCCGCCCGCCGCCAACAGCGTTTCGAGCAGCTGCCCGGTGCGGCTGCGGTCCTCGGGATGGATCAGGCCGAGGAACGGCCGCGACAGCAGCTCGCCGCTGGTGTAGCCCACGGTCCGTTCGAATGCGGGATTCACCCGGCGCAAATACTCGGGCCCACCGATGTAGAGCAGGTCGGAGGTGAGGTCGAAGAACCGTTCCAATTCCTTGCGGCTTGCCTCCAGCGCGGCGTTGATCGCGCCGCGTTCACGGGCGGCGGCGAGCAGCGCCTCCAGCGAGGGCAGGAACCGGTTGACCCGCTGGCGGGCGGGAGGGTCCAGATCCGCGGGCACCAGCAGGGTGCCCAACACAGCGGGACCTTCGCGGAGAGTGATCGCCGACTGCCGATCGGCGGGGGCGACGCTGCCGGTCTCCAGCATCGCGAACTTCAACCCGAGCACCTCGGCGGTCCGCCTCCCCGCCGCCTCCAACGCCGGCTGCAGGTTTCCTGCCCGCAGCATGAGCCGGGCGAGTTCGGCCGCCAGATCGGCCTCCTGTCTGCGCTGACGGGACTCCGTGGCGCGCAATCGCGCCTGGCCCCCGAGGACATTCGCCAGCAGGGCGACAGGCAGGAATACTGCGATGGCGGTGGCGTCTTCGACGCGCATGTCCCACGGCGATCCGCCGGTGGCCATGTGGAAGTAGACGTAGGCGACCGCGCTGGCGAACGAGGTCGCCACGGCGAGGCCGAAGTTCCATCCCGCGGAGACCACCAGCACCCCGAGCAGGAACAGCGCCCCAAAGGCGTTCTCGGGAGCGAATTCGCGCAGCTTATAGACCACAATCGTCTCGGCGACGATGAACGTCACGGCGACCGCGATGCCTTCGGCCAGCGGCGGCGCCTTCGGCCGCAACACGACGCGCAGCAATCGGGCCGGGAGTGAAGGACGGCTAGACCGTGCTTCCCGTGCCTGCGTTTCGCTTGTGCGCTCGGTCATCGGTCATATAAAACGCTGACAGGAGTCGGGTTTATTGCCAGCCAGGGGGCCTCAGTGATACCGGTGACGATCGGCGACCACCCCGGTTGCCCGCGGCACACGATTCCGGTTAACGGTAATGCGTAGGCGATTCCGGGTCTGTCACCCTGAGGATGTGTTGCTGGAGGGTGTGCCGTGCGCTGTCTGATCGTCGACGACAGCGCCGACTTCCGTGCCGTGCTGAGCAATATGCTCGAACGCGGGGGCATTTCGGTTGTCGCTGCCGCGTCGAACACGGCCGACGCGATGACGTGCTGCCGCGACCTTCATCCCGACGTCGCACTGGTAGATGTCGAACTCGGCGAGGAGAACGGCTTCGACCTCGCCGAGGCACTCTGCGGACCCGGCATGGCCGAGCCGCCCGTCGTCATCCTCGTCTCGACTTACTCGGAGCAGGATTTCGCCGAGTTGATCGCGGTCAGCCCGGCGGCCGGCTTCGTGCCGAAGTTCGCCCTGTCGGCCGACGCCGTCCTGGACCTGGTTGTCAGGGCCACGTCGCCGGCGGCCCGACCGATCAGCGAGCCTCGAGGTAGGTGATCACCGCGCGTACGCGCCGATGATCGTCCCCGGTCTCCTGCAGATTGAGCTTGGTCAGGATGCTGCGGACATGCTTCTCGACGGTGCCTTCCGTGACCCAGAGCCTGCGGGCGATGCCCGCGTTGGAACGGCCCTCTGCCATCAGCATCAACACCTCCTGCTCACGGCCGCTCAGCACCGCCAGCGGGTCATCGCGCCGCCGCGCGGACACCAGTTCCTGCACGAGGGCGGGGTCGATGACCGACGCCCCCCTGGCGATCCGCTCCAGCGTGTCGACGAAGTCGGCCACGTCGGTCACCCGGGCCTTGAGCAGGTAGCCGATCGCGTGGCCGCTGGCCAACAGCTCGGTGGCGTGTTCGACGTCCACGTGCGCCGAGAGCACCATGATGCCGGTGCCGGGTGACTCGGCGCGGATGACTCGCGCCGCGTCGAGGCCCTCGGTGGTGTTGGTCGGCGGCATGCGGATGTCGACGACGGCGAGGTCCGGCTTGTGATCGCGCACCAGCGCCAGCAATTGGGTGGCGTCGCCGGCCTGTCCGACGACGTCATACCCCGATCGGTCGAGCAGGCTCGCGAGTCCCTCCCGCAGCAGCACGTCGTCGTCGGCGACGACCACTCGCAGCGAAACCATCACCATCCCTTCCCTCGCACATGAATAGCCGGTGGGACCGACACAGGTCAATTGAAGCTATCCGGTAGGTGCAGATTCCGCCGGGGGAGGCTGACTGCGTCGGGCATGCGCTCCGGGCGGCGACACGCCGGCGATTCACGCCCCGAGCAGACAATCGATGGTGCGGATGGTCAACCCGCGGCGAGCGCCACAGCAACTGCCACCGCCCACACCAGCATGGTCAGTCCGGTATCGCGCAGCACCGGGATCAGGTCCCGGCCACCGCGGCCCGCGCGCACCGGCGCGGCCGCTCGTGCGGCCAGCGGGGCCGCCGCCAGACCAGCCAGGCACCACGGTGTCGCCAACGCCAGGACGATGGTCGTCGTCAATCCGACACCCAGTAGCCCCAGATACAGGATCCGGGTGCGCGCGTCGCCGAGTCGGACCGCCAAGGTGATCTTGCCCGACTGGGCGTCGGTGGGGATATCCCGCAGATTGTTGGCGACCAGCACCGCCGATGAGAGCGATCCCATCGCGACCGCCGCGGCCAGGCCCACCCAGTCGACCCGCAGCGCCTGGGTGTACTGGGTGCCGAGCACCGCGACGAGGCCGAAGAAGACGAAGACCGCGACTTCGCCCAGGCCCAAATACCCGTACGGCTTAGAGCCCCCGGTGTACAGCCACGCCGCCGCGACGCAGACGGCGCCTAGTGGGATCAGCCACAGCGCCGTCGTCAGCGCCAACGCCAGTCCCGCCGTCGCAGCGACCGCCAGACTGGCGATGGCCGCGGTCAGCACCGCACGGGGCGAGGCGAGGCGGGAGCCCACCAGCCGCAGCGGTCCCGAGCGGACGTCGTCGGTGCCGCGGATGCCGTCGGAGTAGTCGTTGGCGAAGTTGACCCCGATGATCATGGCCACCGCGACCAGCAACGCCAGCAGCCCCTTCCACCACACCACGCCGTCGAGCCAGGCCGCGGCACCGGTGCCGGCGATCACCGGCGAAACTGCG
Source organism: Mycobacterium sp. (assembly GCF_044223235.1). Lineage (GTDB taxonomy): Bacteria > Actinomycetota > Actinomycetes > Mycobacteriales > Mycobacteriaceae > Mycobacterium. The sequence continues at coordinate 75,588 of NZ_JBGAME010000007.1, read as the reverse complement.
TTGGGCAGGGTGCGTGGGCGGGCGCCCTCCACCCATTGGGCGACTGTTGCCATCAGCGTCATCGTCGCATGGCAGACAATGGGACGTGCCAGCGGACGTGAGGAGCAGATAAGTGCCAGCGGACGTGAGGAGCAGATAAGTGCCAGCGGACGTGAGGAGCAGATAAGTGCCAGCGGACGTGAGGAGCAGATAAGTGTCAGCGGACGTGAGGAGCAGATAGGTGCTGGGAGTCATCGGCGGCAGCGGCTTCTACTCGTTCTTCGGATCCGATGCCCGCAGCGTCACCCTGGACACGCCGTACGGGGCGCCCAGCGCAGCGATCACCGTCGGCACGGTGGGACCGCACGAGGTCGCCTTCCTGCCCCGCCACGGGGTCAGCCACCAGTATCCGCCGCACACCGTCCCGTATCGGGCGAACATGTGGGCGCTGCGTGCCATCGGCGTGCGGCGGGTGTTCGGTCCGTGCGCGGTCGGCAGTCTCAGCCCCGATTTGGGACCGGGGGCGATGGTGGTGCCCGATCAGCTCGTCGACCGCACCAGCGGGCGCCCGGACACCTACTTCAGCACCGGCGCCATCCACGTCGGGTTCGCCGACCCATACTGCCCGTCGCTGCGCGCGGCGGCCACGGATCTGCCCGGGGTCGTCGACGGTGGCACGATGGTGGTCATCCAAGGTCCGCGATTCTCCACCCGCGCCGAAAGTCGATGGTTCGCCGGGCAGGGATTCACGCTGGTCAACATGACCGGTTACCCCGAGGCCGTGCTGGCGCGAGAGCTTGAAATATGTTATGCAGCAATCGCTTTGGTCACCGACCTGGACGCGGGCGTGGAGGCCGGCGCAGGTGTGAGGGCGGTTGACGTCTTCGCCGAGTTCGAGCGCAACCTGGTCCCGTTCAAGAAGCTGGTCCGCGAGGCGCTCGAGGTCGTCCCCGCCGAGCGGACGTGCGAACACTGCCTACCGCACCAGGGCGTCAAGCTACCGTTCGATCTGCCGTGAAGGTGCTGCTGACCGGTGCGGCCGGCTTCATCGGGGCACGGGTGGGCGCCGCGCTGCGCGCCGACGGTCACGAGGTCGTCGCGGTGGACGCGATGTTGCCGGCCGCGCACGGCAGGGATGCCCAACCGCCGCCGGAGTGTCAGCTGGTCGACATCCGCGACTCGGAGGCGCTCGCTCCGCTGCTGCGCGGCGTCGACGTCGTGTGTCACCAGGCGGCGGTCGTCGGGGCCGGTGTCAACGCCGCCGACGCTCCCTCCTACGGCAGCCATAACGACTACGCCACCACGGTGTTGCTCGCCGAGATGTTCGCCGCGGGCTGTCAGCGGCTGGTGCTGGCCTCGTCGATGGTGGTCTACGGGCAGGGCGGTTACGCGTGCGGAACGCACGGTTCGGTGGACCCGCTCCCGCGTACCCGGGCCGATCTGGACGCCGGAGTGTTCGAGCACCGCTGCCCCATCGGGGGTGAGGAACTGGCCTGGCGCACCGTCGGTGAGGACGCACCGCTGCGGCCACGCAGCCTCTATGCGGCGAGCAAGACCGCGCAGGAGCACTACGCACAGGCGTGGGCCGAAGCGGTCGGCGGCGGGGTGGCGGCGCTGCGTTACCACAACGTCTACGGACCGCAGATGCCGCGCGACACCCCGTACTCGGGGGTGGCGGCCATCTTCCGGTCTCAGTTGGAATCCGGCAATGTCCCAAGGGTTTTCGAGGACGGTCGGCAGATGCGTGACTTTGTCCACGTCGACGACATCGCTGCCGCCAACGCGTTGGCCGTCACGGCCTGCGACAACGGATTCGCGGCGTTCAACGTCTGCTCCGGCGCCCCCATCTCGATCCTGGAGGTGGCGACCCAGCTCTGCGACGCGCGCGGTGATGCGCGGCCGGTGGTCACCGGCCAGTACCGCAGCGGCGACGTCCGCCACATCGTCGCCGACCCGGGAAGAGCCGCTGAGGTGCTGGGCTTCCGGGCTGCCGTCGATCCGCGGGAGGGGTTGCGCGCGTTCGCGTTCGAGCCGCTGCGCGGCTGACTCGTGTCACTCCGCCAGCGGCAGCCGCACCTCGAACCTCGCACCTGCATCGAGGTTGCGTGCCGAAAGCGTGCCGTGGTGGGCCTGTACCAGGCCGGCGGCGATGGCGAGGCCCAGGCCGGAACCGCTGGGCAGCGAGGAATCCACGCGCGCGACACGGTCTTTGGATCCGCGGTAGGCGATGTCGAACACCCGGGGCAGGTCTGCTTCGTCGATGCCGACGCCGGTGTCGTCGACCCGGGCCCAGGCGCCATGTTCGTCGCACCCGAGTGCCAGCTCGACCTTGCCGCCTTCTGGGGTGTGGGCGATGGCGTTGGCCACCAGGTTCGACAACACCCGCACCAGAGCACGGTCGCTGCCGACTACCCGGACCGGTTCCTCCGGCAGCGCGGCCGTCAGCTCAACGCCTGCGCGTTCCGCGGCGATCCGGTGGGCCGCCAGCACATCGTCGACGACCTCGTCCAGCGCCACCCGGTCGAACGCGGGCTGGATCGCTCCGGCGTTGATCTTGGACATCTCGAAAAGGTCGTCGACCATCTCGGCCAGCCGAACGGACTCCTGCTCAATGTATTTGGCGTGCATCCGCACCTCGCCATCGGCGAGCACACCGTCGGCGATCGCCTCCGACACCGCCCGGATGCCGGCCAGCGGCGTGCGCAGGTCGTGGCTGACAAAGGCGATCAGCCGGCGCCGGGATTGCTCGGCGGCTTGCTCGGATGCGCGGATCTCCTGTTCCCACACCGTGCGGCGGGCCTGATAGCGCGCCAGCATCACCGCGGCGGGCACCGTCACCACCGACACGATGACCAGGACCACCGCCGTCCGCTCGAAGGTCTCGGTGACCATGAACCCGCTGGCGCCCAGCACCCCGGTGAACGTCGCCAGAGTGGGAATCAGCACCAGCACCACCATGCTGAGTGCCAGCGACCATGACCGGGCCACCCGGATGATGATCCCGCCCGCCAGCACCACGGGTATGGAGCAGGCCAGTGCCCAGCCGACGATCTCCCAGAAGTCACTTGCGGGCATCGGATCTCCGGTCCGGATCACTCCACATGTACCCCCGGCCCCACACCGTCTGAAGCCGGTGCTGGTCACCCAGTTTGGACCGCAGGCGTTTCACATGCACCGTCACCGTGGACAGGTCGCCGAAATCCCAGTTCCACACCGCACTGAGGAGTTCCTCGCGGGTGAACACGGTGTCGGGGTGGGTGATGAGGAACAGCAGCAGATCCCACTCCCGGTTGGTCAGGCCGATCGAATGTCCGTGCACCGACACCGATCTCGCGGCCGTGGACACAGTCAGTTCGCCGAACGCGAAGTCGATGGGCTGGATGCCGGTGGGCGCCGGAGTGCGGCGCAGCACCGACCGGACCCGCAGCGTCAGTTCGCGCGGGCTGAACGGCTTCGTCACGTAGTCGTCGGCACCGGCCTCCAGCCCGGCGATGCGGTCGTCTTCCTCACCGAGGGCGGTCAGCAGGATCACGGGCACGGTGAGTTCGCCACGCTGTCGCAGCGTGCGGCACAGTGTCAGGCCGTCCGGCCCGGGCATCATCACGTCGAGTACCGCGACGTCGATGTGGGTGCTGCCCAGCAGGCGAAGCGCGTCGGTGCCGTTGTCGGCCACCACCACCTCCAGGCCGGCGCGCTCCAGATAGCGGCGCACCACCTCGCGGACGACGGTGTCGTCGTCAGCGATCAGGACCCGAGCCACACCGTCAGAGATTAGCCGGATGCCGGCGCCACCTGCAGGGACGTCATCGTTTCGTCACTCTTGAGTGTGGTCGCGGCCGGCGCGCTGGCCTACCGTCTGAGGGTATGCCCGACTGTGCGGTCACCGTGGTGCTGCCGTGTCTCAACGAGGCCGAGTCGCTGCCGGGCGTGCTGGCCGCGATGCCGACCGGATTCCGGCCACTGGTGGTCGACAACAACAGCACCGACGCCACCGCCGAGGTCGCCCGCCGCCATGGTGCCGACGTGGTGCGCGAGAAGCGGCCGGGTTACGGCGCCGCGGTCCACGCGGGAGTGCTCGCCGCGACGACGCCGGTGGTTGCCGTCATCGACGCCGACGGTTCGCTGAACCCTGCCGACCTGCCCGCATTGGTCGCCGAGCTCGACCGCGGAGCCGACATGGCGATCGGGCGGCGCCGCCCCGCGAGCGGACTACGGTGGCCCTGGCACGCCCGGCTGGGCACGGCGGTGGTGTGTTGGCGGCTGCGGACCCGTCACGGTTTGCCCGTTCATGACATCGCCCCCATGCGGGTGGCTCGTCGCGACGCCCTGCTGGCGCTCGGGGTGGCTGATCGCCGGTCGGGTTATCCGCTGGAGTTGCTCGTGCGGGCCGCGGCTGCGCGTTGGCGCGTGGTCGAACATGACGTCGCCTACGGACCGCGCACCGGCGGGACCTCGAAGGTGAGCGGATCGCTGCACGGCAGTCTGATCGCCGCCATCGATTTCTGGCGCGTGATCTCGTGACCGACGGGTGTCTCGGGGTCACCGTGCTGGTGGTAGCCAAGGCCCCGGTGCCGGGCTTGGCCAAGACCAGGTTGGCCGCCGCCGTCGGTGAGCGGGCTGCCGCGGAGATCGCCGCTGCCGCACTGTTGGACACTCTCGACGCGGTGGCCGCGGCGCCGGTCGCTGACCGCGTCGTGGCGCTGACCGGGGATCTGCGGAAGGCCGTCCGCGGTCCGGAGATCGACCGTCGGCTGGCGGATTTCACCGTCGTCATGCAACGGGGCGCCGACTTCGCCGAGCGGTTGGTCAACGCGCACTCCGACGCCGCCGCGGTGGGGTTGCCCGTCGTGCAGATCGGGATGGATACCCCGCAGGTCGGCGCCGACCTGATCGCCGAGTGCGCCCGCGGGCTGCTGGCCGCCGACGCCGTCCTCGGCATGGCCCGCGACGGCGGCTGGTGGGTGTTGGGCGTTACCGACCCCGCCATGGCCCGGTGCCTGCGGACGGTCGCGATGTCGAGGGCCGACACCGGGGCTGTAACGCTGGCCGCACTTCGCGACACGGGGATTGACGTGAAGCTCCTGACCGAACTCACCGACGTCGACACCGTCATAGACATCGAGCCCGTCCGCCGCGACTGTCGGCCCGGTGGCTGGTTCGTGCAGGCCACCCGTGCCGCGGGGGTGTGACGTGCTGGGCAACCTCTACGACCGGGCGCTGGACGGGGAACGGTGCTGGGTTCGCCACGACGACGGGCGCCTGCACCGGCTGCCCGTGGGCTGCTGGCTCGGAGGGCGGCACGCCGACGTGACCTTCGATCGGGCCGTGGTACGGCTGTGCAGCGGCCCGACCATCGACTTGGGTTGCGGTCCCGGACGGTTGGTGGCCCGCTTGATCGAAGGCGGGACTCCGGCTCTGGGGATCGACCTGTCGGCGACCGCCATCGACATCGCACGGCGCAACGGCGCGCCCGCATTGCGCCGCGATGTCTTCGATCCTCTGCCGGGCACCGGGCGGTGGCAGACGGTGCTGCTGGCCGATGGCAACGTCGGACTGGGCGGTGACCCGTGGCGGATCCTGCGCCGGGCCGCCGAGCTGCTTTCCGCCTGCGGCCGCTGCCTGGTCGAATTCGACGGCGCGGCAACCGGAGTCACCATGGCGTGGGTGCGATTGGAGTCCGCTCGGACGATCGGCCCGTGGTTTCGGTGGGCGACGGTGGGGGCGAACTGTGCGGATCGACTCGCCGACGACGTCGGCTTGAGGGTCGCGGCGGTCCACCCGATCGGCTCCCGCGTGGTGGCCAGCCTGGTGCCTCGATGACCAGGACGGTGTTGCGCGGAACGGCGGTAACCGCCCGCGTCGGGCTGGCGCTGGGCATCGCCGTGGCGGTGTGCTTCATCACGGGCCTGATCAGCCATTTCATCCAGCATCCGCAGCCGTGGTTCTGGTGGCCCACCCGCCCGGTGTGGCTATACCGGCTGACGCAGGGCCTGCACGTGATCTCGGGCATCGCGGCGATCCCGCTGATCGTGGTCAAGTTGTGGTCGGTGTGGCCGAAGCTGTTCGAACGCCCGCTCATCGGCGGCCCGGTCCGCCAGCTGGAACGACTGTCCATTCTGGTGCTCGTCTCCTCGATGCTCTTCCAGCTGTCCACCGGGCTGCTGAACATCGCGCAGTGGTACGTGTTCAAGTTCTTCTTCACCACCAGCCACTACGCCATGGCCTACGTCGCGGCGGGTGCGTTGGTGGTACATATCGGGGTCAAGCTGCCCGTCATCCGGCGTGCGCTGGGCGAACCGCTCGACGACATTCCGTCCGGCGAACTGACCGGCCCGACCCGGCGCACGGTGCTGTTGGGCACCGGACTCGCGGTGGCGCTGGCGACGGTCGTCACGGCAGGCCAGACGGTCCCTTGGCTGCGCAGAGTTTCGGTGTTGGCGCCGCGCTCCGGCCAAGGGCCGCAGGGGGTTCCGGTCAACCGCTCGGCGGTGGCGGCCGGCGTGATACGTGCCGCACAGTCGCCCGGCTACCGGCTGACGGTGGTGAACGGTGATGTGACGCGGCAGTTCACGCTCGCCGAACTGGTTGCGATGCCGCAGGCCACCCACCGCCTGCCGATCGCATGCGTCGAGGGCTGGAGTGTGCAGGCCGAATGGACCGGTGTCGTGCTGGCCGATCTGATCGCTACCGTCGGCGGGGCGCCCGACGCCGATACGCGGATGGTTTCACTGGAGCCGCCCGGACCCTACTCGCGCACCGTGCTGCCCGCCCGGCATGCGCGCGACTCGCAAACCCTGATCGCATTGCGACTCAACGGCGAACCGCTGCACATCGACCACGGCTATCCGTGTCGGCTCATCGCGCCGACGAGACCCGGTGTGCTGCAGACGAAGTGGCTGTCCCGCATCGAGGTCCTGCCGTGACGGCGGCGCGGACGGCACTGCTGTTGGCCGGGATGGCCGTCGCCGGATACGGTGCGGTGCTGCTCTGGGAGCACCCGCCGGTGGTGATTCTGCGGATCGCGGTGTGGGCGCTGGCCGGAGTGGTGCTGCACGATCTGGTGTTCGCGCCGCTGTGCGTGGCGTTGGGTTTCGCGGGCAGACGGCTGCTGCCGCGGCGGTGGTGGGCGCCGGTCGCGCTGGCGGCGTTCGGCAGCGTCGTCCTGGTCCTGCTGGCCGTCCCGGTGTACGGCAGGCCGGGCGCGCGGCCCGACAATCCGACCGTGCTGGACCGCAACTATCCTCTGGGGCTGTGGATCTCGGTTGCCGCGCTGTGGGTGTGCGCGCTTGCCTACGTCGCGCTGGCGCGGTGGTCACCAGTTCGTCAGGATCGCATGGTTCAGCACCAGCGCACCGGCGACGTTGACGGCCAACCACCAACGGGCTGATTTCGGCGTCAGCAGCGCGGTGGCGGCCACCAGCCACATGGTGAACGGCAGCCAGATGCGTTCGGTTTCGGCCTTGCTGAGCATGCTCACGTCGGCGAACGTTATCGCCAGCAGCGCGGCGAGCACGACCAGGTGCAGGCCCGAGCGGCGTCGGATGGCGCCGAGGTCGAACACCCGTGCCAGGCCCGCGACGCTGCCCAACCCGACTGCGCACACCACCGAGGCCAGGTTCGCCCACGCCCAGTACTGGAACGGGCGGTCATTGGCGATGCCCTGCCAATAGCGTTCCTGTACAAGGAGATAGCCGTCGAACCACCAGAATCCGGTGGCAAGGAACACCGCGACGACGGCCAGGACGGCGGGCAGGGCGGCCGCCAGCGCCCGTAGCGCCGCGCGCGGGTCGGCCGCCGACAGCAGAACGGCCAGCGCGGGCAGTGCCATCAGTGCCAGCCCGTAGTTGAGGAACAAGCCCCAGCCCAGCAGCAGACCGGCGGCAGCGGCGGCCAGGGCGGGCCGTCGCACGGTACGGCGGGTGGCCAGCGCCAGCAGGGCGATGCCCCAGGCGGCCACACCAGCGAAGTAGCCGTCCGCGGATACCGCGACCCAGATGGCGGTGGGGGCGACCGCTAGGAACGGGGCGCCCGCCCTGGCCGTCGGCTCGTCGGCCAGCGCCCGGATCGCGATGGTGATGGCGGCCGCTGCGCTGGAACCGGCCAGCAGGCACAGCAGTCCTGCCCATGCGCCGCCGCCCAGCCCGATGCGGTCCAGCCATACGAAGGTCAGCAGCGCCCCCGGTGGATGTCCGGATACGTGGGTGATCCACGAATCGGGTTGGTAGTCGAGGATTCTGGCCGCGAAGGTGCGCAGCGCCCCGGGGATGTCGGTCACGGTGGGCACTTGACGCAGGTATTCGTGGCGCGCGGTCAGGCGGCCGGCGAACCCGCGTTGCCAGCCGTCGACCATCGCAAGGGAGAACGCCCAGGCACACGAGGTCGCCCAGGTGGCCAGCGTCAGTGCCCGCCAGCCGAGCCGCTGCGCCACCGACCGACCCCACAGCACCGCTGCGATACCGATCGTGATGGCGGGGACGGTGCCCCAGCCGACATGGGCGTCCCACCATCCGAAGATCGGTGCGGTGTCGGCGAAGCTGTGGATCCGGTCGGCGCTGCTGTTGATCAAGGGTGTGACGACGCCGAGATGCAGGTGCGGCACGACGAACGCCGCGACGACCAGCACGACGGCCACGCCTACGGCCACCGCTTCCCTGCGATCGGATTTCACGCGTCCACCCTATGGCCGTCCCATGGCCGTTCCCGCCCTCTACCCCCGTGCCCCACTTTTGCTACCCCCGTGAGCGTGCGGGTTTGTACGCGACACGCCGAGCCAAACCGTACAAATGCGCACGCTCGCGGGGGTGGGGGCACCGTGCAGACCAACCGGATCTGACTCTCAGGTCAGTAGAGGATCTCGCGCATGTTCTCTTCGCCGTAGTACTCCTCGAGCTGGGCCTGCGTCCATTCGGTCCGCATGGCTGCGGCGAGCTGTGCCACACTCGGCACCGCGGTGGGGGTCCAGGTCTCGGGCTGCCACGTGTCGGAACGCAGAAAAGCCTTGGCGCAGTGGAAGAATACCTCCTCGACATCGATCTCCAGCGCCAGGATGGGACGCTTGCCCTTGATCGTCATCGCGTCGAAGTAGTCGGCGTCGGCCAGTAATCGCGCCGTGCCGTTGATGCGTAGGGTGTCGCCCCGGCCGGGGATGACGAACAGCGTGCCGACGTACGGTCGCTGCAGCACGTTGAGGTAGCCGTCCACGCGCTTGTTTCCAGGCCGCTCGGGGATGGCGATCGTGGTGTCGTCGATGACGTGCACGAAACCGGGTGGGTCACCCTTGGGCGAGACATCCACCCGGCCCCGGGCGTCGGTCGTCGCGACGAATCCCAGCGGTGAGTGGGCGAGCCAATCCTGCTGCACCGGGCTGAGCCGGTCGCGGACCTTGTTGGCGACGTCGGGGTGCGGTTCTCCGACGATCTCGCGGAGTTCGTCGACCGAATTCACTTCGCGGCGCATCAGCCCATCATCCCTGAGCGGAGAAGCGTGCGGCCAGTTCCTTTCGATCCAGCTTGCCGATTCCGCGACGGGGGAGCTCGGCCACGATGTGGACCTCGCGCGGGGCGGCGGTGGGGTCGAGCGTATGGGCGACGTGGTCGCGCAGGTCGGCCGGTGACGGCGGCGGACGGCCCGGGGCGACCACCACCGCGGCGGCGACCCGTTGCCCCAGTCGTTCGTCGGCCACCCCGAACACCGCGCAGTCGTCGACCGCCGCATGTGTGGCCAGCGCCGCTTCCACGAGCGCGGGGAACACCGTCAACCCACCCGTGCTGATCGCGTCGTCGACGCGGCCCAGCACCCGCAGCGCGCCCGAACCGTCGAGCACGCCGAGATCATCGGTGACATACCAACCGGGTTCGGCGAACGGGTCGGGATCGACCGGATTGCGGTAACCGTTCGCCACCGTGACGCCGCCCAGCGCTATCCGCCCGCCGGGATCCACCCGCACCCGCACGCCATCCAGGGCGATGCCGTCGTACACGCAGCCACCTGCCGTCTCACTCATGCCGTACGTGCGTACCACCGAAATGCCTGCGGCACGGGCATTTTCGGCCATCTCCCGCGGCATCGGACCGCCGCCGATGAGCACCGCGTCCAATTCGGCCAATGCCGCCGCGGCGGCCGGGTCGGCCATCGCCTTGCCCAGCTGCACCGCGACCAGCGACGCGTAGCGCCGGCCGGTGCCCAGCGCCGCCACCGCCGCGGGCAGTGCGGCGAGGTCCAGGCTGGGTGACACGGCAACCGGATCCGACCCGGCGACCACGCTGCGAACCAGCACTTGCAGTCCCGCGATGTGGTGGGCGGGCAGCGCCAGCAGCCAGCGGCCGGGTCCGCCCAGCCGTTGATGGGTGGCATCGGCGCTGGCCCGCAGTGCGGCCGTGCTGAGCAGAGCGCCTTTCGGCCTACCGGTGGTCCCGGACGTCGAGACGACGACCGCCACGTCGTCGTCGATGTCGTCGTCGGCGCGCAAAGCCTTCGTCAGCAGGTCGGTCAGGCGCGCGTCGTCGGCGGGCACCGGCAGAAGCGCCGGGCCGCGGCCGGCGAGCGCCCGCTCCAGCACCGGCAGTAGTGACAGTGCCGGTGGACCGTCCGGCATGGCGACGGCATGCAGGACGGCTATTCCGTGTCCTCCGGGGTCACCGTGCTGTCGCCCGCATCCTCGCTGTCGCGCGGATCGTCCAGCGGCCAGCCCTTCGCGGCGAGCCGCACCCGCACCCGCTCGATGTCGTCTGGGGAGGGCAGCTCGTCGGTGATCTGGGTGATGAGCACTCCGATGTCGACGTGGTCGAACTCACCACGACTTATCAGCTCGGTGGCCACCAGCTTCACTTCCTCGTTGGTCAGACGAGGGGTGAGCAACGCCAGCAGCGGTACTCGGTCGGGTCCGGGTACCCCGTCGGGATAGCCCGCGGTGATCCAGGCCACGATCCTGGCGACGAACTTGGTCACTTTGGGTCATCCTCCGGGTGGTATCACTGCTTGCGCTTCCGGTTTGCGGGATGCGTCCGATCGTAGTACCGCGCGGCAAATGTCGTCGGCCCGCGGCATACCCGCCCAACGGGGTGCAGACGCATGATGAACTCCGCATGAACTCCGCGCCCCGTCTCCTGGATTGCCTGGTCGGCGGCCGCATCTGGGACTTCTATCACTAGTCAAAAAGCGCGGAGTGGTCCCACAATTAGCGCCATGAGCGCGGAGATGATCATCCTGGTGCTGCTGATCGTGACGGCACTGGCCTTCGACTTCACCAATGGGTTCCACGACACCGGCAACGCCATGGCGACATCGATCGCCACCGGCGCACTGAAACCCAAGACCGCGGTACTGCTGGCCGGCATCCTCAACCTCGTCGGCGCGTTCCTATCGGTCGAGGTGGCGGTCACCGTCACCACGTCAGTGCTCAAGATCCAGGACTCCAAGACCGGCGCGCTGATGCCCTCCATCGACGCGTCGACCGGCCTGACGATCATCTTCGCCGGCCTCATCGGCGGCATTCTGTGGAACCTGCTCACCTGGTTGTTCGGCATCCCGTCCAGTTCGTCGCACGCGCTGTTCGGTGGGCTCATCGGCGCCGGGCTCGCCGCCGTCGGGCTGGCGGGCGTCAACTGGACCGGCGTCACCCAGAAGGTGCTGATCCCCGCGGTCGCCGCGCCGGTGATCGCCTGCATCGTCGCGGCCTGTGGGACCTGGCTGGTCTACCGGATCACCCGAAACGTGCTGAAAAAGCGTCGCGAGCAGGGCTTCCGCTGGGGCCAGATCGCGACCGCCTCGCTGGTTGCCCTGTCCCACGGAACCAACGACGCCCAGAAGACGATGGGCGTCATCGCGCTCGCGCTCATCACCACCGGCCACCTGACCGGCGATGTGAAGGAGCAGGGTCTGCCGTTCTGGATCATCTTCAGCTGCGCGGTGGCGATCGGCCTCGGCACCTATCTCGGTGGCTGGCGGGTCATCCGCACCCTCGGCAAGGGCCTCGTCGAGATCGAGTCCCCCCAGGGTCTGGCCGCCGAGGCGTCGTCGGCCGCGATCATCCTCAGCTCCAGCGCCGCGGGAATGGCCTTGTCCACCACGCACGTTGCGACGGGCTCGATCCTCGGCAGTGGCGTGGGCAAGCCCGGTGCGGAGGTCCGATGGGCGGTGGCCGGCCGCATGGTGGTGGCCTGGCTGATCACGTTGCCGTCCGCCGGTCTGGTCGGGGCGCTGGCGTTCTGGCTCGCGCACGGGGTGGAGCGCCTCACCGGTTCGGCGCTGGCAGGCGACGGCCTGATCTTCCTGATCCTGGTGGCCCTGTCCTTCTACATGTGGTGGCGCGCCCAGCAGCAGAAGGTCGACTCCAGCAACGTCAACGCCGACTGGGACTCCTCGACGAACTCCGTTGTGCCTGCCGAGATCCGCGATGCCGGCACCAGGGACACCAGTTCCACGACCGCGGTCTGAAACCCGATCCACTGTCGACAGCGTCAGACGAAGGACATCTAGATGACATACCTGGACAGCATCCTGAAGGTGCTCGTGGTGGGGCTGCTCCTCGGCGCCGGCCTACCGGCGGTCTTCGCCGGCGGGATGGTGGCCTACTCCAAGGGCGTCGGCGGCCAGGACGTCGACGGCACGGTCCACGCAGGCAATCCGGCGCTGAAGTACCTCGGAATCCTGCTGTTCGTCTTCGTCGGCTGGGTGATCCTGACGGCGGTCTTGTGGATCACCCGGACGACGATCGTGCACCACACGGGAATCGATCTGTTCCCGATGCTGCCCAAGAAGTGAGCCGTCAGCCGCGGGTGTCGCGGCGTAGCGGGTGATCGGGGGGCACCTGCACGAAGATGAGGGTGACCCCGTCGGGATCGCTGACATGCATCTCGTGCAGACCCCACGGTTCCTGGCGGGCTGAGCGGGTGATCGTCACTCCCCGGCCCGCGAATTCGGCCTCGGCGGTGTAGACGTCCCGCACCTGAAGCCACAGTGCGCCGGGAAATGGTGGTGCCCCCGCGGGCGGGCCGCCGTGACCGGCAATCTCGATCAATGACTGGCCAGCGTGAAAGACGGTGCCGCCCGGGTACTCACGTGCGATGGCCAGGCCGAGCGCATCCCGGTAGAACGTCACCGACCGCCGGTAGTCCACCGGCCGGAAGAGCACCCGGCTGGCCAGGATCTCCATGAGGCCTGTCTATCACCGTCCGTGGCCGTCTGGACCCGTATTCGTCGGCGACGCGATCGGCCTGCGATGAGATGTCGCCGGGCCGGCGGTCATCACCGGTATGACGACGATCAACGGCACTCTCGACAGACGCTTCAGCGAGGCGGACGAACCGACGAGCTGGTCGCAGGTCCGCGCGGCGCTGACCGCCGCGGAACTGTACTGGCTGACCACCGTTCGCGTGGACGGGCGTCCGCACGTCACCCCACTGGTCGGCCTCTGGGATGTCGACGGGTTCGTGTTCTGCACCGGCGCCGAGGAGCAGAAGGCCCGCAACATCGGGCACGGTGCGGCGGTGGCCGTCACGACCGGGGTCAACACGTGGAAGAGCGGTCTGGACGTGGTGCTCGAAGGGATGGCCGTGCGCATCCGCGGCCGTACGGCGTTGCGGTGCTATGCCGACGCGTACCGCGAAAAGTACAGCAACGAATGGGATTTCGCCGTCGATGACGCGGTGTTCGACCCCGACGGTGTCAGGGCGTTGGTGTTCAGGGTGACACCGGTGAAGGTGATCGGGTTCGCGAAGTCACCGCACGGGCAGACGACGTTCCGCTTCTGATCGCTCGCGATCTACCGGCGCAGCGGTCCGGTCAGGTCCGCTCCACATCGCCGGGCCGCACGTCCATCTGGAAGCGTTTGACGCCCCAGCCGTCGGCAATCGCGAAGTGCACGCGCTTGGGTCTTCCGAACAACGTGGTTGCGACTACGGTTCCCCGGCTTCCCGCGGGCACCAGAGGGGTGTTCATCCCTTCGATCTGCCTGCGGGCCGTGACGGTGTCGCCCTTGGAGTAGCCCATGGTCCCATTCCCCTCGGTTCTCTCCGGTCGGGTCGGGCGACGGAGCCGTCACGTCATCCGACCGGCTCCGTCAATGGTGGCTGGTGATGGCGTGCACCCGCAATCGATTTTCTCGGCCAACCCGTGCCGTCAGACGGCCGGATTCGCCAGGGTGCCGATCCCATCGATCTCGATCTCCGTCAGGTCGCGGGTTTGAGGCGCGTGTGAAGCCTTAGAAATAGCGGGGGAACGGGTCCCAGTCGGGGTCGCGCTTCTCCAGGAACGCATCGCGCCCCTCGACGGCCTCGTCGGTCATGTACGCCAAACGTGTTGCCTCACCGGCGAATACCTGCTGGCCGACCAGACCGTCGTCGATCAGGTTGAACGCGAACTTCAGCATCCGGATCGCCTGGGGTGACTTGCCGTTGATCTCGGCCGCCCATTGCAGGCCCTCGGCCTCCAGATCGGCGTGGTCGACGACGGCGTTGACCGCTCCCATCGCGAACATCTCCTCTGCGGTGTAGGCGCGGCCGAGGAAGAAGATCTCGCGGGCGAACTTCTGCCCGACCTGCCGGGCCAGATACGCGCTGCCGAAGCCGGCGTCGAAGCTGCCGACGTCGGCGTCGGTCTGCTTGAAACGGGCGTGCTCCCGCGATGCCAGTGTCAGGTCGCACGTCACGTGCAGGCTGTGCCCGCCGCCCGCGGCCCAGCCGTTGACCAGGCAGATCACCGCCTTCGGCATGAACCGGATCAACCGCTGCACCTCGAGGATGTGCAGCCGTCCGGCCCGGGCGGCGTCGACGGTGTCCGCGGTGTCCCCGCTCGCGTACTGATAGCCGGTCCGGCCGCGGATGCGCTGGTCGCCACCCGAGCAGAACGCCCAGCCGCCGTCCTTGGGTGATGGTCCGTTTCCGGTGAGCAGCACCACCCCGACGTCGGGTGACATGCGGGCGTGGTCCAGGACGCGGTACAGCTCGTCGACGGTGTGCGGACGGAACGCGTTGCGCACCTCCGGCCGGTCGAATGCGACCCGCACCGTCGGCTTCGGCGCGCCGTCGACGACATGGCGGTGATAGGTGATGTCGGTGAGGTCGGCGAAGCCGGGGACCGGCCGCCACACGCTGGGATCAAACGTCACGGGCTCACACGGTAATCGGGTCGAACCGGAACACTGCACAGCGCCCGGCCAGCGCCTCGAACTCCTCGGGTGTGCCCTGGGCGACCAGACCCGCGTTCTTCATGAACTCCACCCCGGTGGGTACCAGCGTCGGGAACTGGCGTAGCAGCGGGCGGGCGTCCTCCGGGGACATCTCGACCATGTGCACCTGCTCCGTGCGCCGTCCGTTCCGCAACGAGGCGTCGGGGTTGGCCTGTGCGTTGCGCACCCAGTCCGCGCCGGGGAATCCCCCGACGACGTAGCGGCGGCCGTCGACGATCATCGGCGTGATCGGAGTGGACCGCGGTTTGCCGGACTTGCGGCCGGTCACGGTCAGCACCATCGGCCCGTTGACGCCGAGTCTCGTGACGGCCATCAACACCTTGTTCATCGGTTTGAGCCACCACGGGGGACGGATGCGTTCGGTCATCACTCCGAGAGTAGCCATCCTGGGCTTACCCGAGGTCGAGCGCCGTCAGCAGGGCGTCGGGGCGCTGCGCCGTCGGCAGCGGGTCGACGAGCAGGAATCCGCAGCCCACCGCGACCGCCCCGCCGTCGGCCTCCTCGCTGTCCCCGACCATGACGGCCCGGGCGGGCTCCACACCGAGCCGCTTCAGCGCGGTCTCGAAGATCGCCGGGTCGGGCTTGACGGCGCCCACCTCGAAGGACAGCACGAACTCGTCGACAACGTCGATGGCCCCGATCGCGTCGAACGCCGGCCGCAGATCGAAGGCGATGTTGGACACGATCGCGGTCTTGACGCCCCGCTCGTGCAGGGTTCGCAGCACCGTCGCGGTGTCGGGATAGGGGGTCCAGGACGCCGGGTCGATCACCCGGCCGTACAGCGATTCGGCGTGGTGGCGGGCCAGGCCAGACTTCCGCAGGACGTGCAGATAGGCCTCGCGGTGCAGGTGCGGGGCCAGGTCGCGGTTGACCCACGCCTGGTAGGCCTCCGGCGTCATCTCGACTGAACGGCCGGTCGGCGCGGTCAGCCGCCGCATCAACTCGGCTTGCACGTGGCCGTCGACTTCCGTGTTGTCCTCGTCGTCCAGCTCCATGCCGTGGAACCAGCTCTCGTCCTCCTCGAGCCGGAACAAAGTGCCCGAGTAGTCGAATAGCACCGCGTCGACGTCATTCATGGCTGCCATGGTGCCAGGTGTGAAGCGGCCGCGGACGGGCTACTACTCCCCAGTGACAGACGCCGACAAGGCAATCGTGAAGACCATCGTGGTGGTTCCAGCCCACAACGAGGTCGATCACCTGCCGCGCTGTCTGCGGGCGCTGGCCACGGCCGCGGCCTGCATGCCGGTGCCCGTGCTGGTCGTGGTGGTCCTCGACGCATGCGACGACGCCAGCGAGCGGTTGGCGGGGCAGTTCGGCCCCAACGTGCAGTTCGTCGCCGTGCAGGAGGGCAACGTCGGGGCGGCACGGGCGGCCGGGTTCCGTCATGCCCGCTCGCTGTGCCCGGACATCGATCAGGCCATCGACCAGGGCAGGGTCTGGTATGCCACCACAGACGCCGACAGCGTGGTGCCCGCCGATTGGCTGGTCACGATGACAGCCACCGACCAGGACATGGTGCTGGGGGTGGTGCGGCTGCCGGTGTGGCGCCGCGTCACCGCCGAAGCGGTGCGACGCTACCGGCGCGGATTCCATTCCAACGGCCGCGGTCACGACCATGTGCACGGCGCGAACATGGGGTTCCGGGCCGACGCGTACTGGCACGTCGGCGGATTCCGCGCGCTGGCCACCGGTGAGGACAGGGAACTCGTCGAGCGGTTCGAGGCGGCGGGGATGCGCATCCGGCGCGACACCCGGCTGTCGGTGACGACGTCGGATCGTCGCGACGGACGCGCGCCCGGGGGTTTCGCGGCAGATCTGCGCGGGATAGTGGGCGGCGCGCGGCGAGAGTCCGGTGAGCGGATATGACCGCGCGGCTGGTCAGGCACTGGATCGCGACGGGTGCGTTGGATCTGCCGCTGCCCGGCGCCGGGCGGACGGCCGAACGCTGGCGGCGGCTGGCCGAACTCACCGCCGTCGACGTGGTGGCGGGCCGACTGGCAGAGGCGCACACCGACGCGGTCGCGATCCTGGCCGAGCTGAACGGGCCCGACGCCAAACCCGACGAGCTGTGGGGGGTTTGGGCGGCCGAGGGCAAGGATGCCGTGCTGGGTGCCCGCCGCAACGGCGACGGCATCGCGCTCGCAGGGACGAAGGTGTGGTGCTCGGGCGCCGGGTTGTGCACGCACGCCCTGGTGACGGCCCGGCTGGAGTTCGGCCCGCATGCCGGAGAGCGGGGGCTGTTCGCGGTGTCGCTCGACGACCCCGGCGTGTGCGCGTTGCCGAGCGGCTGGCGCAATGCCGGTATGGCCGGTTCAGACACCCGCTCGGTGCAGTTCAGCGGCGCGCCCGCGGTCGCGGTCGGCCAACCTGGCGCGTATCTGACCCGGCCGGGATTCTGGCACGGCGCCATCGGTGTCGCCGCATGCTGGCTGGGCGGGGCGCGGGCGGTGGCGGCTCCGCTGTATGCGCGCGCAGCCGACGCGCACGCCCTCGCGCACCTCGGCGCCGTCGACGCGGCGATCACGGCCGCCGACGCGGTCCTGCAGTGGGCGGCCGAGCAGGTCGACGCCGACCCGCACGACCGGGCCGGCGGTGCGCAACGCACCGCGATGCGGGTGCGGGCGGTCGCGGAGACCGCCGTCGACGAGGCCATCACCCGCACCGGCCGGGCGCTCGGGCCCGCGCCGTTGTGCGAGGTCGCCGATCACGCCCGGCATGTCGCGGATCTGGCGATCTACGTCCGTCAAAGCCATGCCGAACGTGACCTCGAGCAGCTGGGACGGCTGGTGTTCGCGGGGACGCCCCGGTGAGCAACGCGGCACAATTCGCCGCGGCGCCGCTGACCGAGCGCGGCACGCCGACGGCAGTCTGGACCCGCGCCGTGGCGGCGCTGCCTGCCGTGGATCTGGGCCCATGCCGCGAAACCGTCATCGTGGCAGCGCATCCCGACGACGAGACACTCGGGCTCGGGGCGACCGCGGCCACGCTCGGCGCGCTCGGGGTGCCGATCCAGGTGGTCGCCGCCACCGACGGCGGGGCCGCACTCCCCGGTCGGTGGGCGTCCTGCCGTGAACGTCTCGAGGATCTGCGCCGCCGCGAACTTCTTTGCGCGCTGGAAACTCTGGGGCTGTCCGCGCCGATCCGCCTCGGCTTGCCCGACGGTGCGCTCGGGGAATGCGAAGCGACGCTGGCCGATGCGCTCTCCGAGATCCTGGCGGACAAGCCGGCAGGCACCTGGTGTGCGGCGACCTGGCGCGGCGACGGGCATCCCGACCATGAGGCCGTCGGCCGGGCTGCGGCCACTGCAAGCGCCCGTGAGGGTGCCGTCCTGGTCGAGTACCCGGTTTGGATGTGGCACTGGGGCCGCCCCGATGACGCCGCGGTGCCCTGGCACACGGCCGCCGCGGTCCCCGTGTCGCTGGACGCCGCCGATCGCAAACGAAAAGCGGTGCAGTGCTTTCGAAGTCAGATCGAGATGCCGGATCCGGTGCTGCCGCCCGCAGTGCTGGAACGGCTGCTCGCAGTGGGGGAGGTGTTGTTCCGGTGACCGCGCGACTGCCCGACAGCTATTTCGACCGGATGTACGCCGAGTCGGCGGACCCGTGGCAGCTGCAGACCCGGTGGTACGAGCGCCGCAAGTTCGCGATCTGCATGGCGATGCTGCCCTATCCGCGCTACCGCCACGCGTTCGAACCCGGCTGTTCGGTCGGCGTGCTGACCGAAGCGCTCATGGGCCGTTGTGATCACGTGACATCGGCGGACGTCGCCGCCGCAGCGCTGGAGGCGACGCACCGCCGGCTCATGGCGACTGGCTGCCGCGACCGCGTGGCCCTACTCCACCAGTCGCTCGACGATCCTTGGCCGGCACTGCATTTCGATCTGGTGGTGCTCTCCGAGGTCGGCTACTATCTGCCGCCGGATGTGTTGCGCGCCGTGCTGGACCGAGAACTGCCGCGGGTTGCGCCCGGTGCGACGGTGCTCGCGGCGCATTGGCGGCACCCGGTCGCCGACTATCCGATGACCGGGGACCACGCCAACGACATCATCGGCGCCACCGCCGGTCTGCATCAGATCGGCAGCTACCGCGACCAGGACGTGGCGATCGAAGTGTTCGACACCGCGTCTCCCGCGTCCGTGGCGGCCCGCACCGGTGTGCCGGGGATCTGACGGTTCACGCCCGGCGGCGAGCTCGAGAGGCCTTGTTCGCCAGCACTTCCCGCTCCCGCTCGTTGTCGGTCATGGCGGCGGCCAGGTCGAATTGCGCAGCGGCTTCATCGCGGCGATCCAGCCGCGCCAGCAGTTCGCCACGCACACTGGGCAACAGGTGGGACGCGTCGAGACCGCCGATGCCGTCGACCAGCAGAAGGGCCTCGGCGGGGCCGGCCTGCGGATCGGCCATCGCGACCGCGACGGCCCGGTTGAGTTCCACCACCGGCGAGCGGGCCACCTGCAGAAGCCCGTCGTAGAGCGTCACGATCCTGGCCCAGTCGGTGTCGGCGGCGGTCGGCGCGGTGGCGTGACATTCGGCCAGGGCGGCCTGCAGGGCGTACGGTCCCCAGCCACTGCCGCGCCGCGCGATCGCGGCGGCCGCACGCTCCAACGCCTGTACACCGCGCCGGATCTGGGCGCGATCCCACTTGGCGCGGTTCTGGTCCTCCAGCAGGATCGGCGTGCCGTCGGCATCGGTGCGTGCCGCGAACCGTGACGACTGGAACTCCATCAACGAGACCAGCCCGTGCACCTCCGGTTCGTCAGGCGTCAGCGCCGCCAGCACGCGGCCCAGCCGAAGCGCCTCGCGGCACAGTTCGTCACGGATCCAGCGCCGGCCGAACGACGCCGAGTAACCCTCGTTGTAGATCAGGTAGATGACGGACAGCACCGCGGAGAGCCGCTGCGGGAACTCCTCGCGCGGCGGCACCTCGAACGGTGGGTTGACCGAGGCCAGCGTCTTCTTGGCGCGCACGATGCGTTGCGCGATAGTCGCTTTCGGGGCGAGAAACGCCCGCGCGACTTCCTCTGTCGTCAGGCCGCCGACCACCCGAAGCGTCAGGGCGATCTGCGCCTCTCGGGGCAGCGCCGGGTGGGCCGCGATGAAGATCAGCCGCAGCACGTCGTCGTCGATGTGGTCGGGATCCCACGCCGGCTCCGCGGGCAGGGTCTGGAGGTCGCGCGCCATGGCGGCGACCCTGGCGTCGAGAGCGTCCCGTCTGCGCCAGTGGTCGATCGCCTTGCGCTTGGCGACGGTCGTGAGCCACGCTCCCGGATTTCGGGGCACGCCAGTGTCCTGCCACTGGGTGATGGCGTCGACGAGTGCGTCGGCGGCCAGATCCTCGGCCAGGCCGACGTCGCCGACCGCGCGGGTCAGGGTTGCGACGATCCTGGCGGCCTCCATCCGCCACACGGCGTCGACGGTCTGCCGAAGATCCGTGCCATCCATCGCCCCCAATTCTGCCTGCACTCGCGGGGGTCACCGGAGGCACACGAAGGACGCTTCTACTTCTTGGCGTAGCGGGGATCGTTCTCCTGACGCCAGGCCAGCTCCTTCTGGATCCACTCGTTGTCCTGATCGAACTCCTCGACCTCGGAAACGCGGCGCACCTCGAGCTTGACCCCAGGGCCCAGCGGACATCTCCGCGCCCACTGCTTGGCCTCGTCTTTCGATGACACGTCGAGGATCCAGAACCCGTTGAAGAGCTCCTTGGCCTCCGTGTACGGGCCGTCGGTGACGACGGGCGGATCGGCGCTGAAATCGACGACGAAGCCCTCCTCCGGGCCGGTGAGTCCCTCGCCGGCCAGCATCACGCCGGCCTTGATGAGTTCCTCGTTGTAGCGGCCCATCGCCGCGAGGATCTCGTTGAAGTCGAGGTTCTCCATCGCCTTCTCGGCCTCAGGGGTGGACCGCATGATCAGCATGTACCGGGTCATCGTGGAATCTCCTTCGCGTCGTGGCCTGTGATCGGTGATACCGGTGATACCGGTGATGAGGACGGGCCGTTCATCGTGCCCTCATCGATACGTCGAACGGGTACCCACGAAATCGACACCGGCGGACGACGAATCTCATCGAGTTTTCATCGAACTTCTCAGGCCTGAGAAGTTCGGTGTCCGGGTTCGCCAAACCCGACTGACGGACTCCGACGGCGTGGCACGCTCGTGACATGTCTGAGCTGCCCGAACCCCGATTCCTCGATGACCGGCTGTCGCACTGGGCGCAGGCGAAACCCGACGAAACGGCGTTCACCTATCTCGATCGGACGTGGACGTGGGCCCAGTGGAACGATCGCGTCCGCAGGCTGGCGGGCGCCCTGTCCACACTCGGCGTGCGGCGCGGCGACGTCGTCGCGTACCTCGACAAGAACCATCCCGCCGGGGTGGAGTTGACGATGGCCGCCGCCTCGCTGGGCGCCGCCAATGCGATGGTCAACTTCCGCCTCTCCGGCGACGAACTCGACTTCGTCCTCAACGACAGCGGGGCGAAGGTCGTCGTGGTCGGAGCCGAGCTGGCGCCGACGATCGACAGGATCCGCGACCGGCTCACCGGTGTGCAGCGGGTGTTCGCGCTGACGCCGACCGGTGGTGACGGTGACGAGTACGAGGCGTTGATCGCAGGCGCGACGGCGGTGGGCCGCGCCTCCGACGTCGAGCCCGACGACGTGTGCATGGTGATGTACTCATCGGGGACGACGGGCAGGCCGAAGGGCGTTGCTCTCACGCAGGCGAACGTCATCGCACACACGGTGAACGCATTCGCCGACTGGGCGGTCGAGCCCGACGACGTGAACATGGTGTCGATGCCGCTGTTTCACGTCGGCGGGTCGGCGTATGTGCAGTTCGGCGTCCACAGCGGGGTGCCGAGCGTGATGACCCGCGATCCCGACGCCATGTCGCTGGCCGGCGCGATCCTCAAGGGCGCCAACCGGACCTTCCTTGTGCCCGCGGTGCTGGCGAAGGTGCTGGAGGCCGGCCCGGACGCGGTCAAGCTCTTCGGGGCGCTCAAGACATATGGCTACGGTGCCTCGCCGATGCCGCTGCCGTTGCTGCACCAGGCGCTGGAGGCGTGGCCGGACACCGATTTCATCCAGGTGTACGGACTGACCGAGGTGTGCGGTGCGGTGACGGCCCTCTCAGCCGCAGATCACCGCGACGGCGGCCGCGCCGATCGGCTGGTGAGCGCGGGCAAGCCGCTGGGCGGTGTCGAGGTGCGGGTGGTCGACCCGGACACGCTCAACGATGTCCCGGCCGGCGATCAGGGTGAATTATGGTTCCGAACACCGCAATTGATGAAGGGCTACCTGAATCGCCCGGAGGCGACCGCCGACGCCGTGACGGCCGACGGGTGGTTCCGCACCGGTGACATCGGGCGCGTGGACGCGGACGGATACGTTTTCGTCGAGGACCGCCTGAAGGACATGATCATCTCCGGCGGCGAAAACATCTACTCGATCGAGGTCGAACGGGTGCTCGCCGACCACCCTGCAGTGGTGGAGGCGGCCGTCATCGGCGTCCCCGACGAGAAGTGGGGAGAGGCCGTGAAAGCGGTTGTCGTGCTGGATGATTTCGCGACGGCCGAGCAGCTCATCGGGTGGTGCCGCGAGCGCCTGGCGCACTACAAGTGCCCCCGCACAGTCGACATCGTCGACGAGATGCCGCGCAACCCGACCGGCAAGATCCTCAAGAAGGACCTGAGGAAGCCCTACTGGGAAGGCCGGGCCCGGGCAACGGTGTGATCGTCGGCCGCACGGCGAGGTGCGGTCGCGGGGCTGCCGTCTGGACAGTCGCGGCCCAGGCGAGGTCGACTCCCCACGGCTCGTCCACACCGACACGTTCGTCGAGATCCCACAGGACGCACTCTTCACCGGGCTTTGCCACCCTCGACCATGCGAGCACCGTGCGGCGCAGCTGATCGTCCATCGAATCCGTTGCCCCCGGAATGCCAATGGCCTCGCCACCCCTGGGGTGGTGATGCAGATACGTGCCGTAAGCCTCCGTGCAGAACGCCGAATACCGCACGGTGCACAGGATCAGGCCATGCCAGGCCTCGTCCACAGCGCGCGAGGGCATCCCGATGACGCGCCCGTCGCCCATCCCAGGCGCGCAGCAGCGGAACCACTGTCGCAGACCTTCGTCGATGAGATGGCGCGGCCGCCACGGACATGTCCTGAACACGGCGGGAGGAAGTTCGAGCGCGGCCAGCGCAGCCTCCACCCGATCGATGCGCCGACGGCCGCGCCGCAGTCTAGCCACCACAACCCCCGCAGCCACCGCCGCAGCCACCGCCGCACCCGCTGCTGCCGGCTGTGACGTACGTGCCGCTGCTGCGGCCTCGCGCCTCGTCGTACGCGGACATCACCGCCTTGCTCAGCCCTACGATGGGCGCCGCGGCGAACTCGGTCAGGTCCCGCACTTCCCTGGCGCGCGTGACGCTTTGGTGAGGGCTCGGCAGCGTTGGCATCTCGGCGAGTACGCCGAGCAGTCCCAGGGCAAGGTGCCGTGGGTCGACAGGCCGGCCCGCGGTGGCGCCGCCGAGTGCGACGATCGCGCGGTCCGCCAGACTGATGACGACGTCCTCGTCATCAGGTCGGATCCGGGCGCTGGGGATGACGCCCAATGTCCAGGATCGCCGTGACCGAAGCCAGCCGCCTTCGATGAGTTGATCGCGTACGAGTGCAGGGGCCCGTTCTTTGTGTGCGGCGACCAGCCACGCCCAGGTCTTCGGTCGTTTCACGTCGACAGTGTTGAATACGCTGCACAGCAACGGATCACCGGGCGGCGATGCCATCGCCCGGTATGCGATACCCTCGTCGTCCCGCAGGTGACCGGTGAGGAAGAGGTCGGTCAGCATGGCGGCGCGCAGCCCGAATCCGAGGAGCCAGCGCCTGTCCAGATCGAATCGATGCCGGGTGCGGTCGTAGGCCAGCAGGTAGAGCTGGCCGTGCAGTGTCTGTGGTGTCTCCATCGGTCCACCTTTCAACGTCGTTGGTGTCGTTGGTGTCGTTGGTGTCGTTGGTGTCGTTGGTGTCGTTGGTGTTGTTGGTGTCGTTGGCGAACAATCGTTAGGCCGTTGCAGCAGAGGAAATGTCGCGATTGCTCCGAGATTGCCGACGGCGACTGTCGCGGTGGCCGAGTGTCGGCGCAGCCGCGGTGAGGGGTTCGGTGAACGGCCGCAGTGCGTCCAGCTGGCGAGCCCGCTCCTTGAGGTGGCGGTCCGCCTCGGAGGAGGGCTGCCATATCGGCACGGCTTCGGCGGCGCCGCCGGCGTCGAGTGACACCATGACGGCGACCCCGTGGGCCACCAGGCGCCGGCCGCCGCCCGCGTCGATGGTGACGCGGATGCCGGTGTGGACGCTGCGAGGCTCGGTATGGATGACCCGCGCCGTGATCTCGACCGCATCGCCGACGGCGATGGACCGATGAAAGCGAATTCCGGCGAGGTAGGACGTGATTGCCTGCGCGCGGGTCCAATCGGCCGCGCACACCCGCGCCGCCTCGTCCATCCACCGCATCACTCGGCCCGCGTGAACCCGACTGTTTACGTCGGCGTCGGCGGGGCCGACGAGGACGTGACGCGTGGCGCACGGCACGGAAGTCCCGGGGACGGTCGCTGTGTAGCAGTCATCGAAATCCATGGCGGCCTCGACCAGGGTGCGCATCCGGGTCCGGACCCGCGCTTGCCAATGGCGCTGCAGTTCGAGCATGGTGAGCGGAGTCCACGAGGGAGCCTCGACGGGATTGCCGCTTTCGTCGACGACGACGAAAACCATTGGGCACTGAGTGGTTTGCAGCGCCGCGCCGCCGGTTCGCAGGACGACCAGAACGTGGATGCTGGATCGGCCGGTGTGGACGACGGCGGCGTCCAGTTCGACGAAGTCGCCGACGCCGATGGGTCGGGTGAGGTGAAAGCCGCCGACCGAGGCGGCGACGCAGCGGTGTCCGCTCCATCGCGTTGCGGTGTCACAAGCGGCTGTGTCGATCCACTCCAGCAGCGTGCCGCCCTTTACGAACCCAAGCGGGCCGACATCCGTGGCGCCGACATGGAAGTGGCGGATTGTCCTGTTACTGTGAGCCTTTGGTGGATGGATCAGCTCGCTGTGCAGGACCGCGGTGGTCACGCTGTCCATGCTGCGTGATCCGATACCGGTCCCCAGTGGCGTTGACGGCATTTCTGCGACCCCCTTCGCATCCGACGTCAACCCATGATGTGACCGAAGCCACAGCGCGGGAAAGGGAGAACGGCACCGGCGCGGTGTTTCCTTTCATGATTCACAGATAAGGGTCATGATTCACAGATAAGGGTCGTGATTCACAGATGCGGGCACGTGCAGCCGGGTGCGGCGTTGCCACGGCACGGGTGCAGTATGGGACGAGTGAGGCCCGCACTCGATGACCTGCTCGACCGGCTGCACGTCGTCGCCCTGCCGATGCGGGTTCGCTTCCGCGGCATCGATGTTCGCGAGGTCGCATTGATCGAAGGGCCCGCCGGTTGGGGTGAGTTTGGTCCGTTCCTGGAGTACGGGCCTGCCGAGGCCGCGGTCTGGTTGGCGTCGGCGATCGAGGCGGCATACGCCGAGCCGCCGACACCGCACCGAGACCGGATCCCGATCAACGCCACCGTGCCCGCCGTGTCCGCCGCGCAGGTGCCCGAGGTGCTGGCCCGCTTTCCCGGTGCCCGCACCGCCAAGGTCAAGGTCGCCGAACCGGGGCAGACGCTGGACGACGACGTGGCGCGGGTCAACGCGGCGCGAGCGGTGGTGCCGACGGTGCGGGTCGACGCCAACGGAGGATGGACCGTGGCGCAGGCTGTCGCCGCGGCCCGGGCGCTGACCGCCGACGGGGCGCTGGAGTACCTCGAGCAGCCGTGCTCCACGGTGGCCGAACTCGCGGAGTTGAGGCGCCTGATCGATGTGCCCGTGGCCGCCGACGAGAGCATCCGTAAGGCCGACGATCCGCTGCGGGTGGTTGGCGCGAACGCCGCCGACGTCGCGGTGCTCAAGGTCGCCCCCCTCGGCGGGGTGGCGCGGACGCTGGAGATCGCCGCGCGGATCGGCCTTCCGGTGGTCGTGTCCAGCGCGCTGGATTCGGCGGTCGGGATCGCGCGCGGACTGCTGGCCGCGGGGTGCCTGCCCGACCTGCGTCACGCCTGCGGTTTGGGCACCGGCAGCCTGTTCGTCGAGGACGTCGCCGAACCGATCGCACCGGTGCACGGATGTCTGCCCGTCAGGTCGGTGACGCCCGATCCGGAACGGCTGGCGGCGCTGGAGGTATCCCGCCAACGCCGGCAGTGGTGGATCCATCGCACCACCGAGTGTGCGGCGGTGCTCTCCGCACAATGAAGACCGGCCGGAGCCCTGCCGGCTGGAGCCCTGCCGACGTCCTGATCTGTGGGCTCCATGGCGTAGACGCCATCACGACGGCCGCCGACACTGGAGTTCATGACGCGATCGGTGGTCATCCTCGGCTTCTCCGGGGTTCAGGCCCTCGACGTGGTCGGCCCCTTCGAGGTGTTCAGTGCCGCCACGCTGAGGTTGGCGGCGCAGGACCGCTACGACGACGGCTACACCGTCGGCATCGTCTCCGCCGGCGGCGCGCCGGTCACGACCGGCACCGGCCTGTCGTTCGTCGCTCGGCCGCTGACCGACACCGGCGAGCCCATCGACACGCTGGTGCTGCCCGGCGGCTGGGGAGTCGATGCGCTGCGTGCCGATGCCGACGTCATCGCGTGGATCCGCGCCGCGGCGGCCCGCGCCGACCGCGTCGTCAGCGTGTGCACCGGGGCGTTCCTGGCCGCGCAGGCCGGGCTGCTCGACGGTTGCACCGCCACCACGCACTGGGCGTTCGCGAAGACGCTGGCCGAGGAGTTCCCCTCGGTCCGGGTCGACGCCGATCCGATCTTCGTGCGCAGCTCCGAGCGGGTGTGGACGGCCGCCGGGGTCACCTCGGGCATCGACCTCGCGCTCTCGCTCGTCGAGGATGACCACGGAACCGGGCTGGCCCAGAGCGTGGCCCGATGGTTGGTGCTCTATCTGCGCAGGCCCGGTGGCCAGACCCAGTTCGCCGCGCCGGTGTGGGTGCCGCGCGCCAAGCGGGCGACCATCCGCGACGTGCAGGAGATCATCGAATCCCGCCCGGGAGCCGCCCACAGCGTCGCCGAACTCGCGCGGCGCGCCGCGTTGAGCCCACGCCACTTCACCCGGGTGTTCACCGACGAGGTCGGGGAGGCGCCCGGCGCCTACGTGGAACGGGTCCGCACCGAAGCCGCGCGCAGGCAGCTCGAGCAGACCGACGACACCGTCACCGCCATCGCCGCGCGGTGCGGCTTCGGCACGGCGGAAACGATGCGGCGCAACTTCGTTCGACGGCTGGGTGTTTCACCCGACCACTACCGCCGAACCTTCGCCTGACAACACGACAAGAGGAGACAGCCATGCCCCAGATCGCCATCGTCACCTACCCCGGCTACACCGCCCTTGACTTCATCGGCCCCTACGAGGTGCTGCGCAACCTGGCCGGCGCCGAGGTGCGGTTCGTCTGGCGTGAGGCGGGCCCCGTCACCGCCGATTCGGGCGTGCTGTCGATCGAAGCCACCCATTCATTGGAGGACACCCCTGCACCCGACATCATCGTGGTGCCCGGCGGGGGAGGCACGTTCGCGCACCTTGGCGACGAGGTCCTGCTGGACTGGCTGAGACGGGCGCACCGGACGGCCGAGTGGACCACCTCGGTGTGCTCCGGATCGCTGATCCTGGCGGCGGCGGGGCTGCTCACCGGTCGCCGCGCCACCTCGCACTGGGCCGCGTTGCCGTTCCTGGCGCAGTTCGGGGCGGTTCCGGTGGACGACGAGCGTGTCGTCGACTCGGGGGCGGAACCGAACCGGGTGGTCACCTGCGCCGGTGTCTCCGCGGGCATCGACCTGGCGATGTGGCTGGCCGGCCAGATCGCCGGCGACGACCGGGCCAGGGCGATTCAGCTGTTCCTCGAGTACGACCCGCAGCCGCCCTATGACTCCGGTCACATTTCCAAGGCATCCGAGGCCACCAAGGCAGGCGCGATCGAACTGTTGTCGGCGGATCCGGTGCGCTGACGAGGGCCAACCGCGGGGTGTGGGCGGGTCGGCGTGCCCGGGCACGCCGAAATGGCTCGATGTAGCGTCGTCGTGTGCATCTGGCCTACGACGAGCGCGGCACCGGGGAGCCGGTGCTGTTCATCGCCGGTCGCGGCGGGGCGGGCCGGACCTGGCATCTGAACCAGGTGCCGGAGTTCGTGCGCGCCGGCTACCGCGCGATCACCTTCGACAACCGAGGAATCGGCGCCACCGAGAACGCCGACGGCTTCGGGACGAAGCAGATGGTCGCCGACACCGCCGCCCTGATCGACAAACTCGGGATCGCGCCCGTGCGCATCGTCGCGGTGTCGATGGGGTCCTTCATCGCCCAGGAACTGATGCTGGCCCACCCCGAATTGGTCAGTCGCACCGTACTGATGGCGACCAGGGGCAGGCACGACGAGGCCCGGGCGTTCTTTCGCACCGCCGAACGCCAACTCTACGACTCGGGGATTCGGCTGCCCGCCAGCTACGACGCGAAAGTGCGGCTTATCGAGAGCTTCTCGCCACGGACGCTGAACGACGAACGCGCCGTGCGGGACTGGATCGCGATGTTCTCCATGTGGCCGACGAAGCCGACGCCGGGGCTGCGCTGCCAGCTGGACGTCGAGCCCGAGGGCAACCGGCTGCCCGCATACCGTGCCATCACCA
Organism: Mycobacterium sp.; assembly: GCF_044223235.1. Taxonomy (GTDB): domain Bacteria; phylum Actinomycetota; class Actinomycetes; order Mycobacteriales; family Mycobacteriaceae; genus Mycobacterium. The sequence continues at coordinate 46,672 of NZ_JBGAME010000007.1, read as the reverse complement.
CCCCCACCCTGGTCATCGGATTCGCCGACGACATCGTGTTGCCCGCGCACCTGGGCCGCGAGGTCGCCGCCGCCCTGCCGAACGGTCGTTACCTGGAGATTCCCGACGCAGGCCACCTGGGCTTCATCGAGCAGCCGCAGGCCGTCAACGCCGCGGTGCTGGATTTCTTCGCCGATAGGCTGCAGGGGTGAACCCTTCGACGGCGCAGGCCCGCGTCGTCGTCGACGAACTGATTCGCGGCGGCGTTCGCGACGTGGTGCTGTGCCCGGGTTCGCGCAACGCGCCGCTGGCGTTCGCCCTCGACGACGCCGACCGCGCGGGCCGCATCAGGCTGCACGTGCGCATCGACGAGCGCACCGCCGGATACCTCGCGATCGGGCTGGCGGTCGCCGGGGGAGCCCCGGTGCCGATCGCGATGACGTCGGGCACCGCAGTGGCCAACCTGGGGCCGGCGGTGGTGGAGGCGAACTACGCGCGGGTCCCGTTGATCGTGCTGTCGGCCAACCGCCCCTACGAGCTGCTGGGCACCGGCGCCAACCAGACGTTCGAGCAGCTGGGTTATTTCGGCACCCAGGTGCGGGCGGTCATCAGCCTCGGCCTCGCCCCCGAGCTTCGCTCTGCCGCGCCCGGTGAGCTGGCCACCCTCAACGCCCAATGGCGTTCGGCGACATGCCGAGTATTGGTGGCCGCCAAGGGATCCCGCACCGCCAACGCAGGCCCCGTGCAGTTCGACATACCGCTGCGCGAACCCCTGGTGCCCGACCCGCAGCACGACCCCGCGGCATCGTATGCCCCGGAGGGGCGCCCGGGGGGCAGACCGTGGACCTACACGCCGGCGGTGACGTTCGACCAGCCCGTGGACATCGACCTGACCCCCGACACCGTCGTCATCGCCGGCCACGGCGCGGGTGTCCACCCGAACCTGGCCGCGCTGCCGACCGTCGCCGAGCCGACCGCTCCGCCCGCCGACAACCCGCTGCACCCGTTGGGGTTGCGGCTGCTGCGCCCCCAGCAGGTGATCATGTTGGGCCGGCCGACGCTGCACCGCCCGGTGTCGGCGCTGCTGGCCGATCCGTCGGTCCCGGTGTATGCGCTGACCACCGGCCCGCGCTGGCCCGACGTGTCGGGCAACTCGCTGGCCACCGGCACCCGCGCCGTCCTGACCGGGGCGCCGAGCCCGGCGTGGTTGCGCCGGTGTGCCGAGGCCAACAGCCACGCGATCGACGCCGTGCGCGGCCAACTCGATGCGCATCCGCTGACGACCGGGTTGCACGTAGCTGCCGCCGTGGCCGGCGCGCTGCGCCCCGGTGATCAGCTGGTGCTCGGTGCCTCCAACCCGGTTCGTGACGCCGCGCTGGTCGGCCTCGACAGCCACGGTGTCACGGTGCGCTCCAATCGCGGGGTGGCAGGCATCGACGGAACGGTGTCGACGGCCATCGGTGCGGCGCTAGCGCACGATCCGACGGGCGGGCGCACCGTCGCCCTGATCGGTGATCTGACGTTTGTGCACGACAGCTCCGGACTGCTGATCGGCCCCACGGAGCCCGCGCCGCGCAGCCTGACGATCGTCGTGTCCAACGACAACGGCGGCGGCATCTTCGAACTGCTCGAGCAGGGCGACCCGCGGTTCTCCGACGTGTCGTCGCGGATCTTCGGAACCCCGCACGACGTCGACGTCGGCGGGCTGTGCCGCGCGTATCACGTCGACAGCCGCCAGGTCGAGGTCGACCAGCTCCCCGCGGCGCTGGCCGAACCGTTCGACGGGATGCGGGTCCTGGAGGTGAAGGCCGACCGGTCGTCGTTGCGTGCGCTGCACGCGTCGATCAAGGCCGCGCTGTGAGCGTTGGGGTGCACTCGCGCACCGGGACCGTCCGGTCGCGGGCGCACATCCTCGTCGATGCGGCGCGGTCCTGGTTGAAAGCCTTGTGGAACAACCTGATCCCGCATCTGTACGGCGAGCCGGACGAGACCCGCACGGAGCGGATCCTGCGGCGGATCCGCATCGGCGTGGTCATTGCCGCGTGCATGGTGACGCTGCAGTCGGTGCTGCTGGTGGTCGGGGCGTGGCGCGACGACAGACAGATCGAACGCAACATGGGCGTGGCCGCCGCCGAGGTGCTCAGTGCGGGCCCGCGCCGGTCGACGATCGAGTTCGTCACGCCCGACCGGGTGACGTATCGGCCCGAACTGGGGGTGCTCTACCCGTCTGAACTGGATACCGGAATGCGGATCTACGTCGAGTACGACAAGAACGACCCCGACCTGGTGCGGGTGCAGGACCGCAATGCGGCGCTGGCGATCATTCCCGCCGGCTCGATCGCGGTGGTGGGTTGGCTGATCGCGGGCGGCGCGCTGATCCTGCTGGGGACGGTGCAGAAGCGCCTCGCCTCCAGGCAAATCGAGACTGCCGCCAGGCCGATCGAGACCACCTCCAGGCCTGTTGAGGAGTGACCCGCTACGCCGCGGACATCAACTTGGACAGCCAGTTGTCGTTGTAGATGTCGATCTTGTCGTTGTTATCGAGGTCGTAGACCGTCGGCGTGCCCGGATTCACCGGGTCGACATCGAGTAGATAACCGAAGTTCGTATCCGACATCTCCTGGACGTCCAGCGCCTTGTCGCCGGATTCGATCCTGTCGACCGTCGCATCGGCGATGCCGCTTTTGGTTGCCATGTCGGCGATTTCGGCGTCGGTCGGCCCGTCGTCGACCCCGTGGTGTGCCCACAGGTCTTCGACGAACGTCTGGAAGACCGCGGCTGACGTATCCGGTCCGGCCGCCAGGAAGAGGGCGTTGCTCACCCGTGCCGAATGGTCATTGGTGGCCGTGTCCAGGAAGACCACCGGGCGATAGGTCAGGGCCAGCAGGCCCAGGCTGAGGTAGCTGCCGATCGCTTTACCGAAATCGGCCTGCAGATCGGCACAGTGGCTGCACTGCGGTTCGGTGAACAGCTCGATGTGCACCGGTGCCGCCGGATCGCCGACGATGATGCCGAACCCGTCGTCGGTGACCGCGGTACCGGGTGTGCGCGGATCGGGCAGCGCGGAGCCCCGGACCTGACGCGTGCACCCGGCGGTGAGTGTCAGGAGCGCGACCATCAGCGCCGCCACCAGCACCCGAGCCACCCGCATACCAACACCCTACGTCCGCACCGTGCGGTGCTCGTCGCCGATCGCGCGGCACCTGCGGGGGCGGGTGCCGTGATTCGAGTATGCCGATACTCGTGTCCGATTCCGTCCACGCGCGCACGATGTGAGCTGCGGTGACACGCGGGAGGGTGGGTCCATGCAGCGAGTCAACATCATCGGGGCGGGTAAACGTGCCATGGCCGACCTCGCAGGCATCGAGGGTGTGCAGATCGTGCGGCAGACACTTCGTGAACTCGGCGACGGCCGCTACCGGGTGCAAGCCTTCGGCGAGCCTGCCGTCTTCGACCGCCTGACGCGGGCCGGTTTTGAGGTCGACCATGTCGAAGACGTGCCGACCGCGCCGCCGCCCGCGCAGGTTCCCCGCTCCGCGCGGCCCGGTGAGCCCCCGCCGTCCGGACAGGCCCCTGGCGGTTACCTGTCGGTGGCCGAGGTCGAGGCACGCATCGACGAGCTCGCCGCCAAGCACCGCGCCGCCGCCGCAGTCATCGAGCTTCCGCACCGAACCTGGGAAGGCCGGGTGTGCAAGGCCATTCGGATCGGCCGCCGCGACGCCGAGGTGCCGGGGATCCTGTTGATCGGCGGTGTGCACGCCAGGGAGTGGGGCAGCCCGGACATCCTGATCTCATTCGCCGACCGGCTGCTGACCGCGTGGCAGGCCGGAAAGGGCATCGCGATCGGCAACCGGCGGTTCCGCGCGCCCGGCATTCAGCGGCTCGTCGACTCGGCGGCGATCTACATTTTCCCGCAGGTCAATCCGGACGGCAGGAACCACAGCTTCGCCGTCGACCCGAACTGGCGCAAGAACCGCCGACCCGCGCCTGCCGACCGCGACGGCGACGAGAGTTGCATCGGCGTCGACGTGAACCGCAACTTCGACTTCCTGTGGGACTTCACCACCGCGTTCGCCCCGTCCGCGCCGATCTCGTGTTCGACGCGGCCCTGTGATCCCGAGGTCTACGTCGGACCCGGTGCGGAATCCGAACCCGAGACCCGCAACGTCGTCTGGCTGCTCGACCGGCACCCCGAGATCGGTTACTTCGTCGACGTCCACAGCTACGGCGAGCTGATCATGTACAGCTGGGGTGACGACGAGAACCAGGCAGGCGACGCGTCGATGTCGTTCGCCAACAAGGCTTTCGACGGTACGCGCGGTGTCTTCGACGACGCCTATCGGGAGTATCTGCTCGAGGGCGACCACGCGTTGATGCTCCGCCTTGGCGCCGCGATGCAACAGGGCATCGCCGCGGCACGCGGGCGTTGCTACGCGGTGCAGCAGTCGGCCAACCTGTATCCGACGGCGGGGACGTCCGACGATTACACCTACAGCAGGCACATCACCGATCCGGCGCTGCCCAAAGTGCTTGCGTTCACCGTGGAATGGGGATCTGAGGACAACCCGACCCCGTTCCATCCGCCATACCCGGAAATGAAGAAGGTCATCGCCGAGATGACGAGCGGCTTGCTCGCGTTCTGCGGCGAGGCGGTGCAGATCAGCACCGCACGGTCACTACAGGAGGTGTCATGATGGCACGCGCCAGGAGGTCGGCGATCGCCGAGTGGAACATCTTGGTGTTCCTCAACGCCAAGAACAATCTGGAACCCTTCTCGTTCAAGAACTTCGACCAGATGGCCAAGGTGGGCAGCACCGGTGCGGTCAACATCCTTGTCGAATTCGGCCGTCCCCAGCGGCATTACAGCACCAAGTATGGCGCGTGGTCCAAGACGCTGCGGTTCCGCGTCGAGAAGGGGATGAAACCCACCGAGGCCGTCGCCCTGGCCGATCTCGGCGCGACCAACATGGGCGACGGTGCGGCACTTGGCGATTTCGTCACCTGGGCCAGGGACGCCTACCCGGCCAAACGCACCATGCTGGCGATCTGGGATCACGGGCAGGGCTGGCGACGCAAGCAGATCCTGCGGATGCCCCTGGACCGGCGTGACCTCACCCGCATCGCCCGCAGCCGGGAGGCGGCCCGCGGCCGGCTGGACGGCCAACTGGGCAGCCTGGAGCCGATCCCCGACGACACCCGGTTGCACGGGGCCGTCCGCTACGTGTCACACGACGAGGACACCGGCGACAAGCTCTACAACCGCGAAATCCAGGACACCCTGCTGGGTTTGGTGGCCGACGGCAAGATCGACGTGATCGGCTTCGACGCCTGCCTGATGTCGATGCTGGAAACCGCGTATGCGCTGCGCGACAGCGGTTCGGTGATGGTCGGCAGTGAGGAGCTCGAACCCGGCGACGGTTGGAGCTACGACAATTTCCTACAGCCTCTGGTCGCCGATCCGGCCGGCACCGATGCCGCGGGCCTCGGATCGCTGATGGTGTCGGGCTATCGCAAGTACTACGGCGATCGCGACGCCACCACGCTGTCGGCGATCGACCTGTCCAAGACAACCGCGTTGGCCGATGCGGTCTCGAAGTTCGCCGATGCCGCCGCCAAGAGCCTCAAGCACGGGCCGGGCGGGAGTGAAGGGCAGACGCAGCTGCCGGTACTGACCAAGGCGCGCAACGCGTGCGAGAACTACGCGCCGGGTTATGGGTTGAACTCGATCGACCTCGGCCGGTTCCTCGATCAGGTGGCCAACGCCCGCGGTGTCGACAGCGCGCTGGCCAAGACGGCGACCGCAGCCAGGACGACACTCACCGACATGGTGATCGACAACTACGCGTCGATCTCGCGGCAGGGTGCATTCGGCTCGGAGGGGCTGGCGATCTACTTCCCGAAGACACAGCTGGAGTTCGACAACGACGCCGACCACGGCGCCTACAAACCAGGAAACACCTTCTACCCGGTCGAATTCGTGGACAAGGAGAAGTGGTCGAACTTCTTGTTGGCGTACCTGGGTCTGACGGCCCGCTGAGATAAGGAGACAGGCGATGACAACAGAAACTGCTGGCGCCGTGCTGGCCGGGCGCGCCGGCTACGACGCAGACTTCGTCGGGCAGCGCGTCGAGGTGCCGGTGTGTACGGAAATCGATGATTGTGTGGCCGTCGATGGTTCACCCGTCGTGAAATACACCCGATTCTCGTTGGCACTCAGCAGGAGTCGTCAGCTGTGTCGCTGGGTGGCCTGGAACATCGACGGAGCGGCCCTGCCGAGACCCGATGACCCGAACCCGATCGGGCGGGACGACCTCGAGTTCGCCCTCGATCCTCGCATCGACGCCAAGCTGCAGACCGGCAACAACGTGTACAAGCGCAACCGACTCGATCGCGGCCACATCGCCCGCCGGGCGGACCTGTTGTGGGGTGAGCGTGCCGAGGCGGTCAAGGCGAACGCCGACTCCTTCTTCCTCACCAACATCACACCGCAAATGGACAACTTCAATCAGTCCGCCCTCAAGGGGGTGTGGGGACGGCTGGAGAACGCGCTGCTCGGCAGCGTCGACGGCGACGACTCGCGCGTCAGCGTGATGGCCGGTCCCGTCCTGGCCGAAACCGATCCGCCGTATCGGACGGTCCACGTGCCCATCGAATTCTGGAAGCTGCTGATCTACCGGATCGGCGACGAACTGCGGACCCGCGGGTTCATCGTCACGCAGTCACTCGACGGCTTGCAGCGGCGCGATCCGTTCGCCGAGTTCGTGGTCATGGAGAAGACGGTGGAGGATATCGCCACCAAGGCCAAGGTGGTGTTCGACGCGAGCCTGAGTGAGGCGCAGTTCCGCGGCCGCACCACGCCCCGCGATCTTCGCCCGGACGTGATCTCCGACACCGCCCAGATCGAGTGGTGAGCGTCGGTCACGCCTCGACGGGAACCATCTCCGCGCCGCAGCTACACCGGTAGGCGTCGCCCGCTTCGGCGCAATGGCATTCCTCCTCCACCCGGACTCGGCATCCGCAGTTCTCGTGACTGCAGGTCAGGACCGTCCCCTGCGGGTAGTTCGTCATCGATCCACCTCGTTCCCATGGGTACCGCGGCGGGACACCGGTGAGCGCCGGGACGGCTGCTCACCCGGCATGGCCGTCACTGCTATCACAGCACCGGCCGGCGGGGCGGGGACGGTAATCGGCGAGTTCGCGCCGGGGCCGTTGCAGTCGAGGGTGTTCGTGACCTTCGCGTGTCGTATTCCTGTCCGCAACCTGGTGGACAGCCGCCGATGTGAGCATCGTGGCGTGCGTGTCGCGATCGTCGCCGAGTCGTTTCTCCCGAACGTCAACGGTGTCACCAACTCGGTTCTGCGGGTGATGGAGCATCTGCGGCGCGCCGGGCACGAGGTGCTGGTCATCGCCCCGGACATGCCGCGCGGCGAGCCACGTGCGGGCCGGGTTCACGACGGGGTGCGCGTGCACCGCGTCCCGTCGCGGATGTTCCCGAAGGTCACGTCGTTGCCGCTGGGTGTCCCGCGGCCCCGGATGGTCGGGGTGTTGCGCGGATTCGCCCCCGACGTGGTGCACCTGGCGTCGCCCGCCCTGCTCGGGTACGGCGGGCTGCACGCCGCCCGGCACCTCGGCGTGCCGACCGTGGCGGTGTTCCAGACCGACGTCGCTGGTTTCGCGCAGAGCTACGGTGTCGGCATCGCGTCGCGTGCGGCGTGGGCGTGGACCCGTCACCTGCACAGCCGCGCCGACCGCACACTGGCACCGTCGACCTCGGCGATGGAAAACCTTGCCGCGCACGGAATTCCGCGGGTCCATCACTGGGCGCGCGGTGTTGACATCACCGGCTTCGCGCCGTCGGCCGGTGACCCCGAACTGCGCGCGCGGTGGTCACCGGGAGGCAAACCGATCGTCGGGTTCGTCGGCAGGCTGGCGCCGGAGAAGCACGTGGAGCGCCTGGCGGTGTTGGCCGGCCGCGCCGATCTGCAGCTGGTCATCGTGGGGGATGGGGTCGATCGTGCGAAGCTGCGGGCGGCGCTGCCGTCGGCGGTCTTCACCGGTGCGCTCTACGGCGCCGAACTCGCCGCCGCCTACGCGAGCATGGATGTCTTCGTGCATCCCGGGGAACACGAGACGTTCTGCCAGACGGTGCAGGAGGCGATGGCGTCGGGTCTGCCCGTGATCGCGCCGGATGCAGGCGGACCGCGGGACCTGGTCGTTCCCTACCGCACCGGGCTGCTGCTGCCGGTCGACGAATTCGAAGCCCGGCTCGGCACGTCGGTCGACCACCTGATCGGTGAGCGGCGGCGCTACTCACCCGCCGCGCGCCGCAGCGTCCTCGGCCGCACCTGGCCCGCGATCTGCAATGAGCTGCTCGGCCACTACGAGGCCGTGCTCGGCCAGCGCCTCTCCCGCGCCGCCTGACGGGGGGACGGGGTGAAGTCAGCCCTCTGCCTCGATGGACACCGGTTGCCACTCCTCCCAGGTCTTCAGCCGGCTCTCATAATCGGCCCTGGCCAGCGACAGCGGCCTGCCGCCGAAGAACACCCGCAACGGCGGCTGGGGTGCATCCACGATCTTGAGCAGGGCGGCGGCAGAGGCCGCGGGGTCACCCATCTTGGCGATCCGCTCGTTACGGATGCGGTCGGATTCCGCATGCACCTGCGCGTAGTCGGCGATCGGGTCGGAGTGTTTGGCCGATGAGCCGCCCCAGTCGGTCGAGAACGCACCAGGCTCGACCAGCGTCACGTGGATTCCGAAGTCCGCGACCTCCAGCGCCAGCGACTGCGACAACCCTTCCAGCGCCCATTTGGAGGCGTGGTAGATGCCGACGTTGTGGAACGCGGTGACGCCGCCGATCGACGACACCTGAATGATGTGGCCGCTGCGTTGTGCCCGCAGGTACGGCAGGGCGGCCTGGGTTATCCACAACGCCCCGAACAGGTTGGTCTCGATCTGGTCGCGCGCCTCCTGCTCGGTCAACTCCTCGACGAACCCGATCTGGCCATAACCCGCGTTGTTCACCACCACGTCGAGGCGCCCGAAGTGGTCGTGGGCCTTCTTGACCGCGGCGAAGTCCGCGTTGCGGTCGGTGACGTCGAGCTCGATCGGCAGTACCGCATCACCGTAGGCGTCCACGAGGCCGTCGAGCGTCGACGTGTCGCGTGCCGTCGCGGCGACCTTGTCACCGCGCTCCAGCGCACCTATCGCCCAGGCCCGCCCGAAGCCGCGCGATGTCCCCGTGATGAACCAGACCCGTGTGCTCATACCGCAATCTACGTCTCACCGGCCGCCGCTATTCCGCGGCCCGGCGCCGCCACAGGTAGCGTCGGGCCGGTGAGCCGGGCGTCGCTGGACAAGAACCCCCGCGAGGTGGCGTCGATGTTCGACGCCGTCGCGCGCCGCTACGACCTCACCAACACAGTGCTGTCGGGGGGCAGGGACCGCTACTGGCGGCGGGCCACCCGTTCGGCGCTGCGCATCGGCCCCGACGACAAGGTGCTCGACCTCGCGGCGGGTACTGCCGTCTCGACGGTGGAGTTGGCCGCATCGGGCGCGTGGTGTGTCGCGGCCGACTTCTCGGTGGGCATGCTCGCCGTCGGCGCAACCCGCGAGGTTCCGAAGGTCGCGGGTGATGCGACCCGTCTGCCGTTTGCAAACGGCGTGTTCGACGCGGTGACCATCAGCTTCGGGCTGCGCAACGTGGTCGACCACAGCGAGGGGCTGCGCGAGATGGCGCGGGTCACCCGTTCCGGCGGGCGGCTGGTGGTGTGTGAGTTCTCGACGCCGACGAACCGGCTGTTCGCCACCGCCTACAAGGAGTACCTGATGCAGGCGCTGCCCCGCATCGCCAGGGCCGTGTCGTCGAATCCCGACGCCTACGTGTATCTCGCGGAGTCGATCCGGGCCTGGCCGGACCAGGCCGAGTTGGCGCGCCGGATCGCCGCCGCGGGCTGGTCGGACGTGCGCTGGCGCAACCTGACCGGGGGGATCGTCGCGCTGCACGCCGCCACCAAGGCGTAATCCACCAAATCCCCCCAAAACTCGCCGGGGAATCAGGCAAAGGGTGGGCGCTCGTCCAGGCGCCGCGACACCAGGCCCCCCGACCGCCACAGCCGCCCCACCAGGTCGGTGTCCTCGTCGGTGACGAGGTTGCCCATCACCCGGACGGCGACGCTCATCAGCGTCGTCGACCGCATCGCGATCGGGCCGGTCAACGGCAGGAACCGGGGCAGTGTCAGTAGCAGCGCGAGCCTGCGCGCCACCGAGAACCCGCGCCCGTAATGCGCTTGCAGCACGGCCGGCCACGCCAGCGACAGATCGGCCTCATCCAGCAGTCCGGCCGCCAGCCTGCCCGTCTCCAGGCCGTAGTCGATGCCCTCGCCGTTGAGCGGGTTGACGCACGCCGCCGCATCGCCGATCAGCATCCAGTTGGGGCCGGCGACGCCCGACACCGCGCCGCCCATCGGCAGCAGCGCCGACAACCCCGCCCGCGGTTCGCCGTCGAATCCCCATTCCTCCCGCCGAAGCGACGTGTAGTGCGACATCAGCGGCCGCAGCGCGGCGTCGGCGGGTCGTCGGTCCGTCGCAAGCGCCCCGACGCCGATGTTGACCTCGCCGTTGCCCAGCGGAAAGATCCACCCGTAGCCCGGTAGCACCTCGCCCTGCGGGGACCGCAGTTCCAAATGCGACGTGATCCAGGGCTCGTTGCTGCGCGGTGAGGCGAGGTATCCGCGCACCGCGACGCCGTACACCGTTTCCTTATGCCAGACCCTGCCGAGGGCGCGGCCCAGCGTCGAGCGTGCGCCGTCGGCGACGATGAGGTGCCCACACCCGATCTCCGCCCCCGAACCGAGGACGACCGTGTCCACCCGGCCGCGCGAATCATGGCGAACATCAACGGCTTTGGCGCCTAGCAGCATCTTGGCGCCATCGTCGGCGGCCACCGAGCGGATGCGGTCGTCGAGTTCGGTCCGCGGGACCGCGCTTCCGGTGGACGGGAAAGACCTCCCTGGCCACTCGACCTGCACGTCCGCGCCGAACCCCGACATGCGCAGCCCGCGGTGCCGGATTCGCCCGTCGAGCCAGCCGCCGAGGCCGAGTCGCTCCAACTCGGCGACGGCGCGCGGCGTCAGGCCGTCGCCGCACGCCTTGTCGCGGGGAAACTGGGCCGCATCGACCACCAGGACGTCGCGGCCCGCTCGGGCCGCCCACGCGGCGGCCGCCGACCCGGCGGGCCCGGCGCCGACCACGACGACATCGGCCCGCAGCCGATCTCCCGCTTCCGCGCCGGAGGGTGCTGTCGACGCCACTGCTCGTCGGTCCCGATTCCCAGGTCGCTGCGCTCCCGCCCACCGGTCGTCCATGGTTCCCAGTATGTTGGCAGGGTGAGGACACCAGCGACTGTGGTTGCGGGCGTGGACTTCGGCGACGCAACATTTGCCGCCGATGTCCGGGACGGGGTTGCCCGCATCGAAGATCTGATGTCCACTGAGCTGGGCAAAGCCGACGAACTGATGTCGGAGGCCGTACACCACCTGTTCCTTGCCGGTGGCAAACGCTTCCGCCCCCTGTTCACGGTGCTGTCGGCCAGGCTCGGGCCAGAACCCGACGCCTGGCAGGTCACCGTTGCAGGTGCGGTGATCGAGATGGTGCACCTGGCGACGCTCTATCACGACGACGTCATGGACGAGGCCCAGGTCCGCCGGGGGGCCCCGAGCGCCAACGCCCGGTGGAGCAACAACATTGCCATCCTGGCGGGCGACTACCTGTTCGCGACGGCGTCTCGGTTGGTGTCGCGGCTGGGGCCGGAGGCCGTTCGCATCATCGCCGAGACGTTCGCGCTGCTGGTCACCGGCCAGATGCGGGAGACGCGGGGCAGCGAAGAGGGCGTCGACGCGATCGAGCACTACCTCAAGGTGGTGTACGAGAAGACGGCGTGCCTGATCTCGGCGTCCGGCCGATTCGGGGCGACCTTCTCCGGCGCCGACGAGGAGCAGGTCGAGCGGCTGGGCCGGCTCGGCGGCATCGTCGGGACGGCGTTCCAGATCTCCGACGACATCATCGACATCGACAGCGACCCCGACGAGTCCGGCAAGGTGCCCGGCACCGACCTGCGCGAAGGCGTCCACACACTGCCCGTGTTGTACGCACTGCGGGAGTCCGGGCCCGAGGCCGACCGGCTGCGCAGCCTGCTGGTCGGGCCCGTCGAGAACGACGACGACGTGGCAGAGGCGCTGCGGCTGCTGCGGGGTTCATCGGGAATGGCAAAGGCCAAGGCGACGGTCGCCCGGTACGCCGAGCGGGCTCGCGCCGAGTTGGTCTACCTGCCCGACGGTCCCGGGCGGCAGGCGATGGCAGCGCTGGTCGATTACACCGTCAACCGGCATGGTTGACGGTTTCCGGTTTCGGAACCGATCCAGCCCGGTGAAGCGTTAGATCAGCGGAGACTTTCGAGGAGGAAGCTGATGACGTGGCATCCGCATGCCAACAGGTTCAAGACGTTTTTGTTGCTGGTGGGTATGTCGGCGCTGATCGTGTTCGTTGGCGCGCTGTTCGGCAGGAACGTGATGTTCCTGGCCGTGCTGTTCGCCGTAGGCATGAACGCCTACGTGTACTTCAACAGCGACAAGCTGGCGCTGAAGGCGATGCACGCCCAGCCGGTCAACGAGCTGCAGGCGCCCGCCATGCATCGCATCGTGCGCGAGCTGGCCAACGCGGCGCACCAGCCGATGCCGCGGCTGTACATCTCCGATACGGCCAACCCCAACGCTTTCGCGACCGGTCGTAATCCGCGCAATGCCGCGGTGTGCTGTACGACGGGAATCCTGCAGATCCTCGATGAGCGTGAGTTGCGGGCGGTGCTCGGCCACGAACTGTCCCACGTGTACAACCGCGACATCCTCATCTCGTGTGTGGCAGGCGCGATGGCGTCGGTGATCACGGCGCTTGCCAACCTCGCGATGTTCGCGGGCATGTTCGGCGGTAACCGCGAAGGCGGGGCGAACCCCCTTGCGCTGCTGCTGGTTTCGCTGCTGGGCCCGATCGCGGCGACCGTCATCCGGCTGGCCGTCTCCCGGTCACGGGAGTATCAGGCCGACCAGTCCGGCGCCGAGCTGACGGGTGACCCGCTGGCGCTGGCATCGGCGCTTCGCAAGATCTCCGGCGGGGTGGAGGCGGCCCCGTTGCCGCCGCAGCCGCAGCTGGCCGACCAGGCGCATCTGATGATCGCCAGCCCGTTCCGCGCGGGCGAGAAGATGGGCAAGCTGTTCGCCACCCATCCGCCGATCGCCGACCGCATCCGCCGGCTGGAGGATATGGCCGGGATGGGTCCCGGCCGTTACTAATCCGCAGGCGCCGGGGCCGCAGGCCCGTCAGCGATCGGTGGCGGCTCGGACGAGAGCGCAGCCTCGGCCCGCGGACGTGCGGCCACCAACAGCAGGGCAAGGGGTATCGAGAAGAAGCTCAGCGTCCACTGTTCGAGGCCGTTGACCAGCGCGACGACGTCGATGTCGATGGCGAAGGCCGCGGCCATCAGCACGTAGTAGAACAGCGTCGTGGTGCCCAGGCGGATCATCGCGCGCCGTTGCTCGTCCTGGTCCGGGAAGAATCGCGCGTCCTGCCAGACCGAGGCCGCCCCGACACCCAGGATGGCGAGCAGGATCGGAAGGATCTGCAGCGGTTCGCGCAGCAGCGCCACGATCATCGGGCCTTCGATCAACAAGAAAGTGACCACCGTCGCGACCACGATCTCTAGTCGGTCGATCGCCCGCTGAAGTCCCAGGGCGTACAAGCCCGCCGCGATCGCCAGCAGCACCGTCAGCACGGCGTCGAAGTTCATCAGTTGCACGGGCGGGGCAACAGAATCCCACACCGTGATGACGACCATCCAGGCGACCACGGTGAGCAGGTAGGTCAGCCAACCCGACTGTCGCCGCCTGATCGCGGAGACGATGAGCCACACCGCCGCGAATATCAGCGCCGGCAGGAAGATCAACTTCGCCAGTACCACTGCAGGGTCTGTCACGTCGTTGCCCATCGCGGGTGAGGCGGCCAGCGACGTGAGGGGCGTGAGGCCGAACGTGATGATCGCGGCAAGTGTCAGCGCACTCAGGTAGCCGGCGACCCGCGCCTTCGGATTGCGCAACCGTCCCGCGAGCGCGCCGAGCGCGACCAGCGCAATCACACCCAGGAAGACCCGTGGGCGCACGGGTCCGAAGGCCCCTCCGATGCCGAACACCAATGCGGTGCCCACCGCGATGCCGACCGCGCAGCCCACCAACAGACCCGAATAGCGGGTCACGACAGGGTGATTCGATACGGAAATGTTGATGTATCCGTTGATGGCCAACAGTCCGACGACGATGGCGGCGGCAGCAGCGGCAGCCAGCCAACCGGACAGCGACCACGTCAGCGCAGGAACGTCGGTGGAGTCGTCGGTACGCAGCCGCCACAACCACCAGACCACCGCGATCGTGATCAGTTTTGCGCCAAGGACGGTGGGGACGAGGGCACGTCGGCGCTGCCCGGGCGACCCCCGCGGCTCGCCAACCAGCGATCGGGCTTCCCGTGCCCGGGCGAGCGCCGGTGCCGACCTCGGCGCCACCTGGGAGCGAGTCCGAACCGATGTTGCTGACAGGGGGCCGGTGGGGGTCGTCGAAGCCGTGCCGGGCTGGAGCGATCAGCGGGCATTTCCCCTTCGTAGTGTTTGCGGGACACAACGATGCTGGCGAGCATAAATCTCGCGGTAACGCTGCACCTCACATTCGCGACCTTTACTGTGTGGTCGTGGTGAGCAGAATTCTGATCGGGATCGCATCCGCGGTGGGAGCGGCCACCATCGGCATGCCCGGCGTGGCTGCCGCCCAACCGGACCCTCCGCCCGCACCTCCGGCCCCGAACGTCAATGCCTACACGCCGGTCAAGCCGTCGGAGTACGCCGTCATGGACGGAAATTGGTACGCGTTCAGCACGCCGGACGGAGCTACCTGCGTGCTGCAACGGAATGGCACGTACGGCTGCAGCGGGCCGCTGCCCGGCGCGCCCGGCGGAGCCAACCTCGTCAGCGGCGGCCCCGGTGGACCGCCGGGCTTCGCCAGCGCCGATGGTTCGGTATTCGCGGTCGTCGGGGCAGAGGCCAAGCCGCTGCCCGCCAACACGCGGCTGAGCTACCGGACGATCAGCTGCGGTACCGACGGAACGATGACGGCGTGCATCGACAGCAGCAACCAGGCCGGCTTCGTCATCAGCCCGGCGGGCACGTACATCGTCAACCAGGTCAACCCGCTGGTGATCCGGCCCGACGGCACCAACCCGTTCGCCAACTGATCGAGGGTCAGAACCCTTCGCCGTGCACCTCGTGGCCCGGCGTCTCGGCGACCAGCCCGTGGTAGGCGTCCTCGACGGTCGCGCCGTGGTTGATGACGGCGTCGACCTCGCGCGCGATCGGCATGCTGATGCCGTACCGGTCGGCGAACTCCATGATCACGCTGGAGGCCTTGACACCTTCGGCGACCTGATTCATCGACGCGATGATCTCGTCGATGGGTTTCCCCGCGCCGAGCTGCTCACCCACGTGGCGGTTGCGGCTGCGCTGGCTGGTGCAGGTGACGATCAGGTCACCCATCCCGGCCAGGCCCGCGAAGGTATCCCGGTGACCGCCGACGGCCTCACCCATCTTGGACATCTCCCGCACGGCACGGGCCATCACCATCGCCCGGGTGTTCTCCCCGATGCCCAGCGAGTAGCCCATCCCGACGGCGATCGCGTATACGTTCTTCAACGCGCCCGCGATCTCGACACCCACCACATCGTCGGTGGTGTAGGTCCGGAAACGCTTGGTGCGGAACAACTCTGCGAGCCGGGCGGCTAGGTGCTGATCGGGCATCGCGAGTACGGCCGCCGCCGCGTAGCCCTCAGCGACCTCGCGGGCGATGTTCGGGCCCGCCAGGATTCCGGCCGGATGGCCGGGCAGCACCTCATCGACGATCTCACTCATTCGCTTGTTGGTGCCCTGCTCGAGACCCTTGACCAACGAGACCACCGGCACCCACGGTCGCAGCTCCGCGGCGAGTTCGTTGAGCACGCCCCGGAATCCGTGCGATGGCACACCCATCACGACGACGTCGGCGCAGTTGGCGGCCTCGACGAAGTCGGTGGTGGCGCGCAGGGTGTTCGCGAGCTCGACCTCGTTGCCGAGGTAGCGGGTGTTGCGGTGGTGTTCGTTGATGTCGTTGGCGGTCTCCTCGGAGCGCACCCACTGCAGCGTCGGGCCGCGCCGCGCACAGATCGATGCCACGGTGGTGCCCCAGGAGCCTCCGCCGAGGACGACGACTTTGGGTTCGCGCTTCGCAGGTGCCATGCCGATCAGGGTATGGGCGTCACCCGGGCATTCACCGGGAGTTGACGAACCTCATCGCGATTCAGCTGTTCATCATCGGCGGCGGCGCCGGAGCGCATGCCGTCCGGCGTCACCGGTAGTTGACGAACTGCAGCGCCACGTCGAGGTCGGCACCCTTCAGCAAGGCGATGACCGACTGCAGGTCGTCGCGCTTCTTGGAGCTGACACGGATCTCGTCGCCCTGGATCTGAGCCTTGACGCCCTTGGGGCCCTCGTCGCGGATGAGCTTGGTGATTTTCTTGGCCTGCTCGCTGCTGATGCCCTGCTTGATGGACCCGCTGACCTTGTAGGTCTTACCGCTGGCCTGCGGGTCACCGGCGTCGAAGGCCTTCATCGAGATGTCGCGGCGGATGAGCTTTTCCTTGAAGACGTCGACGGCCGCCTTGGCGCGCTCCTCTGTGGAGCTGACGATCTCGACGACCTCCTCGCCCTTCCAGGCGATGCTGGTGTCGGTGCCGCGGAAGTCGAAACGGGTGGCCAGTTCCTTGGCCGCCTGGTTGAGCGCGTTGTCGACTTCCTGGTGATCGACCTTGCTGACGACGTCGAACGATGAATCCGCCATTGGACTCGTCCCCTTCCCGGGTCTGGTGCGTTTTCGTGTTGGGACCATCCTCGTTGTACCCTGCTAGTCGCACCAAACCCGGGGCCCCGGCCACGGCGAGGTGTGACAACCCCGGCAGGTTGCCCGAGCGGCCAATGGGAGCGGACTGTAAATCCGTCGGCTAACGCCTACGCAGGTTCGAATCCTGCACCTGCCACGCTGGTCAGGCCCCCTTTCGAGGGGGCCTGACGTGTTTGTCGGGACGGAGTTGTCACGAGTTGCCAGTCTGCGCCGAGATCGACGCTTTGCAGCTCCGCTCCCGCGCGATGCATGAAAAAAGTGGATCTCGCGAGCGTCGCGCCGACGCGGGTGGACCAGGTCCGCCCATGGGGATCCTCCAACTGGGGATTATTAGGTGGTCTATCCAGAAAATTGAATGCTGCGCAACCTCCTTCGAAGGATGCTCCGCGAGGTGGTCGTGTGTGTCCTACGCGTACTGCGGTTACCTCCACTGGGAGAACTCGGGTAGGCGATTACTCATGTCTGCGAGCCCCGGCAGGCGGCACACTCAGCAGAACGGCTGAAGCGCACCCACCAGCACCCGCTGGTGGCCATCACTGAGGAGGGGAAGAAGTGGAACGCGAATACTACTCGCGAGGCGAACTCAGGACGGTCGACGTACTCGAGGACGTGGTCGCGGTTCGGGTCGCCGCAGGTGTCCGGGGCGTGACGCCCGACGCGTTCGGGACGCCATCCGCGACGGCGGAGAGAACGATCGATGATCCCACCCTTGCGGCCTTCCGCGACGCGAACTGGCTCTTTGTGACGCCCAGCCCCGACGTGTCACGGTCGGTGGAGGAGGGGGCGGCAGTGCACGACACCGACCAGGTCGGCCGGGTCGTTCGTCAGCCCGACGGCACCGTCGCGGTCGCGACCCAGCGTCTCAACGTCCAACTCAGCGAGGACCTGTCAGCAGCCGAGGCGCAGCGGGCGCTGGCCGACGCGGGTCTGACGGTGCGCAACGAACTCCGCTTCGCGCCCAACCTGTTCGAGGTGGATGCACAGGCGGGCGAGGACTCCCTGGCCGCCTCGGTGCGTCTGCACGACGATCCGCGGTTCGTCTTCGCCGAACCCGCCTTCATCGAACACATTCCGGCGCGCTTCACCCCGACCGATCCTCGCTTCGGCGAGCAGTGGCAGTGGGCGAACACCGGGCAGGGCGGTGGCGTCGCCGGCGCTGACGTCAGGGCCGAAGAGGCGTGGGAGCTCAGTCGCGGAGCCGGTGTACGAGTCGCGGTGATAGACAACGGATTCAACCCGTCCCATGAGGATCTCGCGGCGGGGATCGTCACCGACTCGGGGTTCTTCGAGGACGCGGGCGCCGATCCGCCCGTCTTCGTGCAGGGGACGGCCGGTATGCCGAACAGCGACCACGGCACGTTCTGCGCCGGGATGGTAGGCGCCCGCCACGACAACGGCGTCGGTGGATGCGGAGCTGCACCGGAATGCGAGCTGCTGCTCATCGCCTGCCTGGGCGACCAGGTCGGCACGCAGACGACGCTTGCCCGCGCGGTGGCCTACGCCGCGGATCCGTCGACGGAGGTGGCGGGTGCCAGCGCCACCGCCGGCGCCGACATCCTGGTGTCCAGCCTCGGGCCGAACGTCGCCGTGTGGCAACTGACCCAGACCCTGGAGTTGGCGCTGCAGTTCGCGGCGGTGAACGGCCGCGGTGGACGCGGGCTCGCCATCTTCTGGGCGGCCAGCAACGGCCGCAACGTCGATGTGCTCAAGGATGAGGTGGTGTCGCATCGCGACGTCATCGCCGTCGTCCGGTCGGATCGCAACGACCGTGAGGACAACGCCGCCCGCGGTCCCGAGGTGGAGCTCATCGCACCCGGTGTCGATGTGTTCAGCACCAAAGGCAACGGTGGCTACGGCACCAGCACCGGTACCAGCTTCGCCGCGCCGTGTGCGGCGGGATGCGCCGCGTTGGCGCTGTCGGTCGATACCGCGTTGACCCGCGACGAGCTGCGCCGCATCATGCGCGAATCGGCCGACAAGATCGGGGGCGTGGGTTACGACGCGGACGGGCACAACGACGATTACGGGTTCGGCCGGGTCAACGCCCACGAGGCGGTGCTGCAGGCAAAGAGCGTGCGCGACAATCGGTTTGACCCGGTCGGCACGTCGGTGCTCAGTGATTGACGACGAAGCGACGGGTGGTGCAACGAGATGACGGAGCCGGTGTTCCACGTGGAGATCACCGCGGCCACGACGGACGAATTGAAGGCGCTCACCGACGAGATCCAGCCCGATTTGGGATGTCGTCCGATCGTGCGGCGCAGGGGTGACGAACTGGTGGTGAACGCATATCTGTCGGAGTCGCAGATCGACGCGGCCCGCGGGTCGCGAGCCGCGGGCGGGGCAGCTGTGCGGGTCCTCGAGAACGCGACCGAGGCGGGTTTGCAACGCCAAGGCGAAGTCGCCGAGGGCAATCGCTACGCCGTACGGGGCGCCATCCCGCGCGGGCTGGGTGAGAAGGAGTGACGCGGTGACTTACCTCAATGTCGACGAGATCGATTCTGCGCTACAGAATCTCGCATCCGCATACCCGACGGCGGCGACGTTGGTCGATGTGCCGAACCGCACCCATGAGGGCCGCGAGGGTGTCGTACTGCGTATCGGCTCGGCCCCGGCCGATGCGCCCGGCGTGCTGCTGCTCGGCGGCATGCATGCCCGGGAATGGGTTCCGCCCGACGCGCTCGTCTCGCTTGCGGCCGACCTGCTCGAGGCATACGACCGGGGTACCGGATTGCGTTACGGCGGCCTGAGTTTCGGTGTCGGCGACATCCGCAGGCTGGTGGAGACCTTGAACCTGTACATCTACGCCTGCGTGAATCCGGACGGGCGTCGGTTCAGCCAGACTTCGGAACCGATGTGGCGCAAGAACCGTCGCCGCAACGACGGCGGCTGCATCGGTGTAGACCTCAACCGGAACTTCGACTTCCTGTGGGACCATTCGGCGAAGTTCGCACCCGATTCGGGCGTGCGGACCTCCGCCGACCCGTGCGACCACGACGTGTACCGGGGTCCGTCACCGGCATCCGAGCCGGAGACCCGCAACGTGGTGTCCCTGCTGGACGGCGACCCCCTGATCCGTTGGCTCGTCGATGTGCACAGTGCGGTCCCGGTGATACTGCACAGCTGGGGCAGTGACCAGAACCAGACGACGGAGTGCGCCCAGAATTTCGGCAACGATGCGTTCGACGGGGTGCGTGGCCGACGTAACGACGCGGTCTACCGGGAGTACATCCCGCAGCCTGACCTCGACAACGTGGTCGCGCTGAGCACCGTGCTGGATGATGCGATCGCGGGGGTGCGGGGCGGCAGGTACGGCGCCGAGCAGGCCTACGGGCTGTACCCGACCTCGGGTGCCAGTGACGACTACGCGTTCAGTCGCCATTTCGCCGATCACGCGAGGGCGAAGGTATACGGCTTTTGCATCGAATGCGGCAGCAGCTTCCAGCCGACGTGGTCGGAGGCCGAGCAGGTGATCCGTGAGGTGTCCGCGGGATTGATCGCGTTCTGCCTTGCCGCACAGCAGCATACGCCTACCATCGGCCCGGAAAAGCTGGTGGAGAACACCATTCGATAGGACAGTGGCAGGCCGGGCTGCCGATCGACACCCACACCCTGCGACGGCGAAGTCGTCGCGGGGTGTGGTCGTCCCGGTGGCGACGCCCGGACCGTGGTGCGCGTTGACTAGCAGTAGTAGTAGAAGTAGCTGCCGTCGGAGTACTGCTCCCAGCACACGGCGGCGTTCGCGGTGCCGGCGCTGCCGAATGCGGCCAACCCGAGTGCCGAGGCGAGCACTGCGGTGCCGGTTGCCATGCGGACGAAGTTGCGGACGTGACTGAACATGTGGTGCTCCTTGTGAGGGGGTTTGCTGTTGCTGACAGTCAGAGAATGACGCCGCGCTCTTGGCAGGTTCTTGGCGAAACCTTGACGCCCCCGCGGCCTGAGTGCCACGCCGAAATCTTGCGCCTTCGCGCTCTGTGGGGGTCAAATAGGCCCGATGGCGGAGAATGCGCTCGACGTCGGTGTGCTCGGGCCGTTGCAGGTGACGGTCGACGGAACACCGCTGGTACTGGGCACGCCCAAGCAACGGGCCGTGCTGGCCGTGCTGGTGATCAACCGCAACAAGCCGGTCGCCACGCAGGCCCTGGTCGATGCGGTGTGGGAGCAGTCGCCGCCGCCCGGGGCGCAGGCAAGCCTGCATTCCTACATCTCCAACCTGCGCAAGATCCTCGACAATGCGGGCACCGACTCGCGAGCACATGTGGCGAGGGTGCCGCCGGGATATCGGTTCACCGTCGGCGAAACCGCCGTGGACATCTCGCGTTTCGTCGCCGAGAAGGCGGCGGGGGTGCAGGCGGCGGCGGCCGGCCGATTCGAGCAGGCCAGTCGCCACCTGTCGGCCTCGCTCGCCGAATGGCGCGCGCCTGCGCTCGACGATCTGCGCAGGGATTTCCAGTTCGCCGATGCGTACGCCGCCGCGCTCGCCGAGGACAAACTGGTTGTGCACACCGCCTACGCGGAATGCGAAATCGCTTGTGGGCGTGGCTATGCCGTCACTGGCGAGCTGGAGGTCCTGACCGCCGAACACCCGTACCACGAGCCGCTATGGGCTCAGCTGGTCACCGCCTACTATCTGGCCGAGCGACAGTCCGACGCACTCGAGGCATACCGGAGACTGAAGACCACACTCGCCGACGATCTCGGGATCGATCCGGGACCCACCGTCCGAGCGCTCTACGAGCGGATCCTGCGTCAGGAGCCGTTGAACGTGAAGCATGCGGCCCGGACCGCCGCCATCAGCACCATTACCCGCATCGAGCAGCGGACGGCGGTCAGCGCCAACTCCGCCGTTGCGCAGTTGCGTGGTGACGACGGGCAAAGCCACCCGTTGCGGGCGGCCGCGACGCGCATCGGACGGCTCAACGAGAACGACATCGTCCTCGACGATTCCAACGTCAGCCGACACCACGCCGCGATCATCGACACCGGCACTAACTTCGTCATCTTCGACACCCGTTCGGCTAACGGAGTGTACGTCCAACACCAGCGGATACACGGTCCCGTTGCGCTCAACGACGGCGACCGAATCCGCATCTGCGATCATGAATTCACGTTCGAGATCCGATCGCGCGCCTAGCGGCTCCGCGGTTCGGACCCAGCGACCACGGGAATTGACGTCGGCGCCATCCTGATGTGAAACGCGGGTCGCCATGCCCCGTCGCCGTCGAACATTCCCCCTGTGAGCAGGCCGTAAAGGCATTAGGGTGTGTTAGCTGAGCGAGCACCGGAGGTGTGGCGGATGGGTGATACCGAGCGGGAATCGCGGGTCGGTTCCCGAATCGGCCGCTATCACCTGAAGCGGTTGATCGGCAAGGGCGGCATGGGTGAGGTCTACGAGGCCGAGGACACCGTGAAGGACCGCATCGTCGCGCTGAAGCTATTGCCCGAGGCGATGTCCGACGACCCGGTGTTCCGCGCGCGGCTGCATCGGGAGGCCCATTCCGCCGGTCGGCTGCAGGAGCCGCATGTGGTGCCGATCCATGACTACGGCGAGGTCGACGGGCTGCTGTTCGTCGAGATGCGGATGATCAACGGCACCGACCTTCGCAAGGTGTTGAAGCGGTCCGGCCCGATGCCGCCGGCCAGAGCGGTGGCGATCGTTCGTCAGATCGCCTCCGCGCTCGACGCCGCGCACGAGGTCGGCGTGGTCCATCGCGACGTCAAGCCCGAGAACATCCTGATCACCGGCGACGACTTCGCCTATCTGGTGGACTTCGGCATCGCCAACGCGGCCAACGATGAGAAGCTGACCGAACTCGGGACCGCGGTGGGGACCTACGCCTACATGGCACCGGAGCGGTTCACCACCGACGAGGTGACCTACCGGGTCGACGTCTACGCGCTGGCCTGTGTACTGCACGAGTGTCTGGTGGGGGCGCAGCCCTATCCAGGTGACAGTGTCAGCGTGGTCATCACCGCCCACCTGATGCAGCCGCCGCCGCGGCCCAGCGACCTTCGGCCGGGCATCCCCCGCGCATTCGACGAGGTGATCGCGCGGGGTATGGCCAAGAAGCCCGACGAGCGCTATGCCGCTGCCGGTGGTCTGGCTCAGGCGGCCAACGATGCGCTGACGGCCCGAGACCAGAATCAGGCGGCGACCATCCTGCAGCGCAGCGAGGCCGCGACATTTCCTGGCAAGACCGGCCCCGGGCTGGCTGCCGGTGGTCGGCCGGCCTATCCCACCCCGCCCGCCCCGGCACCCGTCACGCATCCAACCCCGCCGTCTCCACCGCCAGCGGCGCATCCGACCCCGCCGCCCATGCCTGTCGCATACCCGACCCCGCCGGCTCAGGTGGGCCATCCCACCCCGCCACCCATGCCCATTGCGACGCCGACCCGGCCATCGGGACCACGACCCATGGCGGGCTTCTACACACCGCCGCCCGGACAGGCCGAAGACTCGGCGCAGGCCGCCGCTGCGTCGGCCCCGTCGCCCAAAGCCGGTGCGCGTAAACGTAATCTGTGGGTTCCTGTCGCCGCCGCGGGCGGGGCATTCGCCGTCGTGCTCGGCGGAGTCGGCGTCTTCTGGGCGGTCAACAACGAATCGTCGACATCCGGGTCTGGGCCGGGACCCGTCACGTCCACCGTCGAAACGACGTCGATCACGTCGCCAGCCCAGGACGCTGCCGAGGCATCTAACGACAAGCTCCTCGGACTGCTGCCCCGTGGTTACGGACGGACCGCATGCAAGCCGGCCCGTACTGTCGCAAGCGGCGCGCTGGCCACCGTGGAGTGCGGACCCGGCGAAATCGCCGGCGGTCCGACGGCGGCGCTCTACTCGCTGTTTCCGGACCGGGGCGCCCTGAACGACGGATTCCAACGGTCGATCGGGGCATATCAGCAACTGCTGCGTTGCCCAGGCTTCACGAACGACTCGCCCACCCGGTGGCGCTCAAACCTGCCCGAAGACGATGCGGCGGGCCGGATCGCCTGTGGTACCTACAACGACAAGCCCGATGTGGTGTGGACGGTCGAGTCCAACCTGCTGCTCGCCGACGTAGTCGGCGACAACCTCGACGACCTGCACAAATGGTGGATGGAATACGCTTGAGAAGGGCCGTGGTACGGGCGGCTGCCAGCGCCAAGAATCTTTGAAGAATCCTTCAAGACGCGCATCGGATTCTGATGTCACCGACAGGAAAGTCGGATCCCACCCCGACATCACGAAGGAATCCACAATGTTTGCTCACTTCGCCACCAAGATCGCTGCCACCGCTTTCACCGGCGCCGCCCTCGGCCTCGCCGCACTGGCCACCTCCGGCTCCGCCGGCGCGTTCTACTCGGCCGACGACGCCTTCCTGGCCGACATCGAGAACGCCGGAATCGCCTTCGACGATCCGGACGCCGCGGTTTCCGGTGCCCATGCCGTGTGCGACGCCCTGGACGAGGGCTACGCGCCGGAAGACATCGCCGTCGAGATCCTGTCCGTCAACGACATCACCGTCAAGCAGGCCGCCCAGATCGTCGTGGCCTCGGTGGGCGCGTACTGCCCCGACAACTACGAGCTGCTCGCCTGAGATCACCTCCGCAGTGCGGAGGTGGGATCGACCACCCGCGTCGCGAGCGCGGGTGGTCGGAGGCGAAAGAGTCTGGGACACAGGACCCGTGCCGCGTCTCAGTGTTGCACTCACCCGGGGGCCGAGGACCAGTGGTGCGCTACTGGGCTCGTCAGGCCGAACTCGGGCCACGATTCTCGTGGCGGAGACCGACACCGGTATCCGGTGGCCAGCGTTCTCCGAGACCGCGAGCTGGCCTGTCTGCAGGAGTGTTGGGCACGCGCCCGGGTGGACGCGGGCGGGCCTCCACCACGCGCGTGCGGAGCGATTCAGCGAGGCGGCCTCGGCCTACCAGCAGGCCGCCGTTTCGGCACGGCGTCGCGGCGCGCTCGCGGAGGCCCACGGCTACCTGACCCGGGTCCTCACACAGCTCGACCGCATCTCGATCTCGGGAGACCGCGATCGCGACCGTCAGGAGATGGCGCTGCGTCTGGATCGGGGTGTCCTCTCGGCGGCCGTGCACGGCCAACAAGACAGCAGGTCCGTCGCAGACTTCGAGCGCTGCTGTCAACTGGGTGGCACCGACCTGCGCGACGATCGACGGCGCACGCCGGTACGTTGGCCGCGCTGCTCGACACCTGCCGTTTCGTTGGGATTCAACGCGTACACCACCTTCTTCGACGCGGTCCTCGGGCGGCTGTTGATCGCGGCGGGACGGCTCGGCGAAGCCCGCGACCGCCTCAACACCGGGCTGCAGTCGTCGGCAGACATCGGCATGTCCTTCTACGACGCCGAACTGCTGCGGCTGCGCGCCCACACCCGCTCCGAATCCGAAGCCCGTCGTGCCGACGTCGTCGCGGCCCTCGATCTTGCCCGTCGCCAAGGTGCGGCATTGTTCGAATTGCGCGCCGCACTAACAGATTTCGATCTTCGGGGCGCACCCGCGCGATCCTGGCCGGCGACGTCGAGTAGCGCCGCGAACGTCGTCGGGGTGAAACGACTGTAATCTCGGGATCTGTTGGGGCACAACGAGTATCGATGTTTACAGGCGAGCAGCTGCCCGGTCCCGCATCGGCGAGGTCGGAGGAGGGTGGTCCGGCAAGTCGATAATCGCGACTCGCCAGATGACCATCAGCGCGGTGACAGGTGTCGCCCATGGGTGCATTTGACGGCGGCCGCATCGATTGCCGTCCGCCGAAATGTGGCCGGCATCTCATCGACCCGCTCGCAGTGGCGCCCATCGCCATGCGGAGCGGACGCCGCGCGGCTGTGAAAGAATCGCGGTATTCGGACCGGCGTGATGGCGATCCGCAGGGGGTTTGAAACTGGTTGGCCGACAACACCAACCCGCGTGCGGCGGGGCGCGGCCAGCGCCCTCGATCACACCGGCAGAAGCCTGAAGGGGTCTGGAGTTCCCATGTGCGCCCATAGAAACCCGGAGCCGTTTACCGCCGGGTCACCGATCGAAGCGGGGTTGATCTGGCTCGGCGGCGCGAATCCGCGCGAGCTCGGCGAACCGCACGAGCGCTCCACCCACGCCATCGCCGGAACCGTGGTGCTGCTCACCGCGGTCGTCGGTTGGCTGATCGCTGCCGTGGCGATCACGGAGTCGACCGATTGGCCCGTCGCCGCGATCGTGCCGGCGACCGTCGTGGTCGGCCTCCTCGTCGGCGCGGTCAGTCGCGCGATCTCCAGCGGCCCGCTGCGCAGCCGGGCAGGGCTGAGTGGGCGGGCGGCGGTGGCGGTCGTCGTCGGCGGGCTGCTTGGTGAACTGGCCGCCGTCGTCGTCTTCTCCGGTCCCATAGACCGCCAACTCGACGTGCGGGCGGCTCGAAGCGCCGATACGGCGCCCGCCTTCGTGCAGGCCTCGGCCTACCTGGACAGGACCCGAGCGGAGCGGAGCGCGCTCGACGACGCGGTGGAGCGGGCCCGTGCGAACCGGGAGGAGGCGCTGGTGGTGGCGCGCTGCGAGTACAACCCTTCACCCGCCTGCCCGTCGACGCGCATCACCGGCGTGCCCGGTGCCGGACCCGAAAGCCGGACGGCCAACGAGTACCTGGCGGACACGCAAGGCGAACTCGACGCCGCGCTGGATGCGCGGGCCGTCCGCGCACCCGCCCTGGATGCCCAGATCGCCGACGAGGAGTCGGCCGTGGCTCGGGCGCGTGATGCCGCCATAGCCGATGCCGATCGCGGACTCGGCGCGCGCTGGGTGGCGATGAATGACCACACGCTGCACGATCCGGGTGCGCTGGCACTGCGGCTGCTGCTGATCGGGGTGTTCGCCCTGCTGAGCCTGTTGCCGCTGATCCTCAAACTGTGGCGCGGCGAGACGACTCAGGACCGCGGTGTCGCGGCGCGCGCCGAGCGTGAGCGCGCGCGCCTGGACGCGGACACCGCGATCGCGGTGAAACGTGCCGAGCTGCGCGCCGCCGCCGACGCCATCTGGGCTGAGCAGCAGTTGGCCAGTGCGCGCCTGGGGGTGGCGGCACAGACCGAGATCGACCGTGAGCGGCAGCGCAGGCGGGTCATGGAGGCGCTCGAGCCTGCGATGGGGACCGAGCCGATGCCCGTGTTCGAGCCGATGACGCGCGCAACGCAGCGCCATCGGCTCGAGGTGATGGACCACGATCTTTACCTGCCGATCGCCGCCGAGGCCGAAGCCGCGAGCTGGACGACGATGCCGATACCCGGCATCGGTGAGAATGCGGGCGTGACGACCAGCGGGGAGGATACGGCTGTGACAGAGCGGGAGAACCTGCCCGTGCAGGCGCCATCAGGCGGTGCGGTCGAACCTCGCAGCCAGGGCGGTTTGCCGTCCATCCCGATCATTCCGGACGTCGCCAAGACGGCTGTCCGCTGGATCCGCCCGTTTGTGCCACCGATCGTCGCCACTGCCATCGACACGACGACCAAGCCGCTGCGGGTGGCACGGCAGGTCATCGAGGACACCGAGGAAATCCACTTCAGTTTCAAGCGAACGCGCAAGATGGTGATTCACACCGAGGACAACGGTGAGCTGCCTGCCGGGCCTGCCCCTGCGGCGACGGGCACCGCGGATGGTCCTCGGTGGGTCGAATCGTCGGGTCCGTGGCGCGCCGAGACCGATGCGGCCCTGGACGAGGCAGTGCGGGACCAGCGCCCGTCCTTAACATCCGGGGCGTCCGGTGCCGAGCACGACCGTGAGCTCTCCGAACCGCGCGGGCCCCGCGAAGTGCGGGGACCGCAGGGGCCGCGCCAGCTGCCGCCCGGCGGGTAGGGCGGCGTCGACGCGTCCGGTTCGCATTCGCTGCGGACTCGGCGATCGTCGGAGTATGGCAGTGATGGCAAACAGGAAACTCCCAGCGTGGCGGGCGTTCGCCGCCCGGAGGGCATTCGCGACCAGCAGCTGTCCTGCCGCATGTCCATTGCCAGTGCCGCGCTGGTGGTTCGGTCCGTGATGACGACGAACGATGGTCTATACCAACACTTTTGACCACGATTTGCTGCAGGCCGCAGCGTGCCGTCCGCGCGTCGGAGGGTCTAGTGGGAACCTCAGCCATCGGCCGATGGCACAACGAAACGACGCCGAAGCTTAAGAATTTCTAATGTAACAAATAGCCAACGCTTAGGTTGCGCCGGGGATAGAGTCTGCGGGTTGCTGGTCGGCCCCTGGAGGACGTTATGGGCGCTTCGCGGTATGTCGGTCGGATAGGCGGTTTGGCGGTCGCATTAGGTATCGGCATAGCCATCGCGTCCGGGCAGGGGGTGGCATCGGCCGAACCCACGTCCGACGGCGAGACCTCATCGACCGTCAAATCGTCGGGGCACGAGTCGCAGCCGGGTGGCGGCAGCGTGACGGGCGCGGGTGCCTCGACGGGTTCGGGATCCGGCGAATCCGAGCGCGCCACCACCAGGAAGAACCCGGAGAACACGAAAAACACGGAGAAGCGGACGCCGCCTCGACTGTTCTCAACCGCCAATCCTCCGAAGAAGACCGTCAAGTCGGGGACTGCCGACGGGGACGATCAGACCGCGGACCAGACCGACGGAGACGAACAGTCCACGACGCGGGTCCGGGACCGGGAGGACACGAAGAAGCCCGACAGCAAGAAGTCCAGCACCGAGAAGTCCGACGCTCGTCCGGCCGGGTCGTCCATCACAGAGCGGCTGACCTCGATCCTGTCCGGGGCGACCACGGCCACAGACCCGGCCCCGAACAACACGGTGGCCAGCGAGGTGAAACAGCTTGCCAAGGACTGGCTGTCGAGTCCGCGGGTCGCGGCGGGACGCGCCGAGGCCGCGACGCAGGCGCCCGCGCCCGCGCCCGCGCCGGAGCCGGCCACACCCCCCCGCGCACTGACCACCCTGACCACGCTGGTCACGAGCCTTGCCGGCCAGGTCGTCGACCCCTTCGCCGGCAACTCGCCGACCACACCCGCCGACTCGCCGGTCGACTGGATTGTGACGGCGGCCGCGCGCCGCGAACTGTTGACCAACCCGATCACCGTCGACCCGGACATCAGATTCCGCGACGGCGTCATCCAGGGCCCGTTGGATGCGGAAACCACGTCGACAAACCCGCTGGCCTACTACGTCGTCGCGCAACCTAACCTCGGCGGCAAGGCGTACGTCGACACCGCGGGCAACGTCACCTACCTGCCTGATCTCGATGCTCTCGACGAGGGGAAGCCCGAGACGTTCACGGTCCTGGTCAGCGAGACCACCCCGTTCGTCGCGGCCGTGACAGGCATCCCGTTGCTCGGGGATTTCATCGAACCCGTCATCGTCCGGCTGTACCAGGTGCCGATCCTGTCGACCGTCCTGCAGCCGATCATCGGCGCGTCGGTGAGCCAGGACATCTCCATCAATGCCAGCCAGCAAGCCGCAGGGCGGCCGGTCGCGTTCACCACGTTCGTGACCTCTTTCGACGGCACCCAGATCAGCGTCAACTTCTTCCCGGCCCCGGCCGACACCCTGGTCGATGGTCAGGCGCCCACGATCCTCAACGGTCCGGGCATCGCCACCGCGGGGAACATCGACCCCAACTCCGAGATGATCGTCACCAACATCGTCCCCGGGCTCAAACCCCTGCGGGACGCCGGCTACAACGTGGTGACCTGGGACCCGCGTGGCGAGTTCGCGTCCGGCGGTGTGCTGCAACTGGATTCGCCGGCATTCGAAGGCGAGGACGTCAAGTACATCATCGACTGGGTGGCCACCCAGGAAGGTGTCGAACTCGATGGGGTCGGCGATCCGCGGGTAGGCATGGTCGGCGGCTCCTACGGTGGCGGCATCCAGTGGGTGACCGCGGGCATCGACCCGCGCGTCGACGCGATGGTTCCGGCGATCTCGTGGAACTCTCTGGAAGATTCGCTCTACACCAACGACGCCTTCAAGACCGCATGGTCGTCGCTGCTGCTCCTCGGGCTGGTGGAGACGGGCTCGCGAATCAATACGCAGATCTACTCGGGCATCCTGACCGGCGCCGTGCTGGGCGTCCTCACCGAGAGCCAGCAGGCCCTGTTGAGCAGCAGCGGGCCTTATTTCCTGCTCGACAACGTCGACATCCCGGTGCTGGTGCTGCAGGGAACGGCCGACATGCTGTTCCCGCTGCAGCAATCCATCGACAATCTGGACGGCCTGCAGAACGTCGACCCCGCGGACCTGCAGATGATCTGGTTCTGCGGCGGCCATGGCTACTGCCTGACCAACAGCGACGAGGTCGCCGCCTTCCAGATCGACCTCCTCAGGGACCGCACCATCGCGTGGCTCGACTTGTACCTCAAGGATGAGGAGCCGCCGGAAGACCTGCCGACGCCGACGTTCACCTGGATCGACCAGAACGGCAACTTCTGGTACTCCGACGACCTACCGTCCAACACGGACTTTTACGGCACCCCGGTCGACTACCCGCTCGCCCCGGTTCGGAACGGATTCCTGCCGATCATCCCGCTGCTCGGCGGATCGGGACCCAACACGCTTGCGCCCACTCTGCTCGCCCCCACCCTCGGCTCCGAGGCCAGCAACGCGGTCGACGTCCCGATCGAGAATCCCGACGCCGAGACCCACATCGTCGGCGCGCCGGTGCTCTCGATGACCTACTCCGGCATCGGGACCAGCCGCCACGTCTACGCCCAGATCGTCGACGAGGACACCGGCCTCGTGGTCGGCAACATCGTGACGCCCGTCCCGGTCACGCTGGACGGCCGGACCCACACCGTGGAAATCCCGATGGAGGCGATCACCTACACGACAACCCCCGACACGCCGACCCAGGATGGTTCTCGCCTGAAGCTGCAAATTGTCAGCTCGGCCACCCCCTACTTCAACCTCACCCAGTACGGCTACATCGACGTCCAGAGCGTGGGCATCAGCCTGCCCACCGCGGGCGAAGCGGTCGTGCTGCCCAAGGAGAACGAGGACGAGGACCTGGCGATCGCGGTGTGACGGGCGCACGGCGCGGGCATGTTAAACGTGCCGCCGCGCATTACCATCAGCCCGGTGCCACCGGCGACCTCACGATGGGAATGGCTGCACGGGCGATTGCTGTCGCTGGTGCTGCGCCCGACGGCTCGGCCGCTGTGGTTGGGGGTGCTGGTCGCGGCCGGGTTCATCGCCTTCGAGACGATCGCGGTGCTGTTACTCAAAAGGGTCGCGCCGGACAACGCATTCGGTGCGGTGTTCCTGCTCGGTGTCCTGGTGGTGTCGGCCGGCTGGGGGCTCGGACTGGCCGTCGCCACGTCGCTGGCCAGTGCGCTGGTCTACGTCTACTTTCATCTCGAAGGCGCCGACAGCTTGTTTCCCGCGCTGGTGGTATTCCTGCCGATCGCGCTGCTGGCCAACGTCCTGGCCAGCCAGGCCCGGCTGCGGGCCGCCGAATCCGAGCAACGCCGCGCCGAGGCCAGTGCGCTGGCCAACCAGCAGGCGGCGCTGCGGCGGGTCGCAACGCTGGTGGCGCGCGGAGCGGAACCGCACGAGGTCTATCCGGTGGCCGTGGCCGAGTTGGCCCGCGGCCTCGACGTGGAACACGTGACGCTGCTGGGCTACGGACCGGGTCCGGACGGCGATGAATGTGTGGTGGTGCTGGCCGCCCGCGACAGCCGCTCGACGGCCACAATGACTGTGGGGGAACGGTTTCGGCTTGACGGCGACAGCCTCGGTGCCCGGGTTCTCGGCACCGGGCGGCCCGCGCGCATCGACGACTACACGCACTTGACCGGTTCCATCGCGGACCGGTTGCGCGCGCTCGGGGTGGGATCTGGGGTGGGCGCCCCGGTCATCGTTGGCGGCCGGGTTCGTGGCGCGCTGCTGGCCGGGTCGAGGCACACCGTGCCGCTGCCGCCGAACACCGAAGCGCATGTGAGCGATTTCGCCGACCTGATCGCGATCGCGATCCACAACGCCGAGAACCGCGCGGAGCTCAAGGCCTCGCGTGCGCGTATCGTCGCGGCCTCCGATCAGGCGCGTCGAGGCTTCGAGCGCGATCTGCACGACGGCGCGCAGCAGCGGATCGTATCCCTGGCGCTGGAGGTGCGGGCGTTCGAAGCGACCGTTCCCGACCCGGACGGGCCGACGGGGGAGATGCTGTCCCGTGTGGTGACCGGCCTGACCGGATTGCACACCGACCTTCAGGAACTATCCCGAGGCATGCACCCGGCCATCCTGTCCAAGGGTGGCCTCGGACCGGCGATCAAGACGCTGGCGCGTCGGTCCTCCGTGCCCGTCACGGTCGACGTCGACGTGGACGTCCGGCTGCCCGAATCGGTCGAGGTCGCCGCGTACTACGTGGTCGCGGAGGCGCTCGCCAACGTCGCCAAACACGCGGATGCATCCGAGGTGACAGTGACGGCGACCAACGACGGCGAGTACCTGCGGGTCACCGTCAGCGACGACGGTGTCGGTGGCGCCGCTGCGGGCGGGGGATCCGGCCTGATCGGACTCAAGGACCGCGTCGAAGCCGTCTCGGGCCGATTGGACATTTCCAGCCCACCGGGCGACGGCACCTCGCTGACCGTGACGATGCCCGTGGCCGGCGTGCCTGACATCTAGACGGCCGGCCGTCAGCACACGCTGTGGATCGACGGCGATCCGCCTTCCCGTTTATCCGGTTTGGCCGACCTCGCCTGCGGGGTGAGCGCGGCGTTGATCCGTCGGCAGTTCTCGGCCATGGCTGCGGTCTGGGCCCGCGACAGTGGCCCGAGATAGTGCATGCGTACGGCGCCGGCGTAGCTCGCCATGGCGTCGCTCAGAACCGCCCGTCCGTCGCCGGTGATGGTCGCCAGCACGTAGCGCCCGTCCTTCTCACTGGTAAGTCGACTCACCAGCATCCGTGCGGCCAACCTGTCCACCTGGCGGCTGACGCGGCTGGGCGTGGACAACAGCGCGTCGGCCAACGTGCCCATCCGGACGTGTCCGGTTTCGGCCGTGGCCAGTGCATGTAAGAGCCGGACGTCGTCGAGCGTCACCGTGTGAGCGGCGGTCAACTCGCGATTCAGCTTCGCCGACAACCGCAACGTGGCTTCCAGGAAGTTCTGCCAGGATCGCATCTCGGCGATGTCCAGACCCGGCATGTCACTCGGGGTCCGTCCACTGGGCGTCACGTCCACCACCCCCGCTCCAGCGCCGTGAACCTCGGTGATGGCTTCGCTTCCCCCCGGATCCTCCTCGAATCGATGCAGCACAAAGTCCCCCTTCCCCCATTTCACGCCCGCTGGTGCCGGACGCTGACGTCAGTCTTGCGGGAAGCGTCGTATGAGGAATCGGGGGTTTCCCTAAACATTGCCTTCGCACCGAGTTCGGTCTGCCGGTCACGTGGTCCGCACCGCCGCATGCCGGGCATACAGTCGGTCAAGTGTCCGTTCCCTTCTCCTGGCAGCTGCCCTACGCGTGGCCACGCACTCCGGTGCTCGCCGGAAACGTGGTCGCCACGTCGCAGCCACTTGCCGCGCAGGCCGGATTGCAGATGATGGCCGAGGGCGGCAACGCCGTCGACGCGGCCATCGCCACCGCCATCACCCTGACGATCGTCGAGCCGGTGTCCAACGGCATCGGCTCGGACGCGTTCGCCATCGTCTGGGACGGGCGGCAGCTGCGCGGGCTGAACGCCTCGGGCCGCGCACCCGCGGCGTGGACGCCGGAGTATTTCGGCGGTTCAGACATCCCGACGGTCGGCTGGAACTCCGTCACCGTGCCCGGAGCGGTGTCGGCATGGGTGCAGTTGCATGCCGAGTTCGGTCGGCTCCCGTTCGAAAGGTTGTTCCAGCCGGCGATCCGCTACGGCCGCGATGGTTTTCCGGTGTCCCCGGCGATCTCCGCGCAATGGGCCGCGCAGGTTCCGCTGTTCGCGTCCCAGCCCGGTTTCGCCGACGCGTTCATGCCGGACGGGCGGGCGCCGCAGCCAGGCGAGCTGTTCACGTTCCCCGAGCACGCCGCGACGCTGGAGAAGATCGCCGCGACCGGAGGCGAGGCGTTCTACCGCGGCGAGCTGGCCGCGGCGTTGCAGGAGCACTCCGCGGCCAGCGGCGGCGTGCTGTCCGCTGCAGATCTGGCTGGTCACCGGGCCGACTGGGTGGACACGATCGCCGGGGACTACCGCGGCTACACCGTCCACGAGATTCCGCCCAACGGGCAGGGCATCATCGCGCTGATGGCGCTGGGCATCCTGGACACCTTCGATATGGCGTCGCTGCCGGTGGACTCCGCGGAGAGCATGCACCTTCAGATCGAAGCCGTGAAACTTGCGTTCGCCGACGCCCAGGCCCACGTCGCCGACTCCGACTCGATGACGACCCGCGCAGAGCATCTGCTGGACCCCGCGTATCTCGCCGAACGCGCCGCGCTCATCGACCCGAAACGCGCCACGCCTGCCGCGGCAGGCGCCCCTAAGGGTGGCACGGTGTACCTCACCGCGGCGGATGCCGGCGGAATGATGGTGTCGATGATCCAGTCCAACTACATGGGCTTCGGCTCGGGCGTGGTGGTTCCGGGCACCGGGATCTCCCTGCAGAACCGCGGCGCGGGGTTCGTCCGCACGCCCGGCCATCCCAATCGGGTGGGTCCGGGCAAGCGGCCCTATCACACCATCATCCCGGGCTTCCTGACCAAGGACGGCGTTCCGGTGATGAGCTTCGGCGTGATGGGCGGGATGATGCAGCCGCAGGGCCATGTGCAGGTCATCGTGCGAATCGCCGACTACGGGCAGAACCCGCAGGCGGCCTGTGACGGGCCCCGGTTCCGCTGGCTCGAGGGGCTGCAGGTCTGCGTCGAGAACGGGTTTCCGCCTGCCACCCTCGACGGGTTGCGCGACCGGGGACATCGGCTGGCGATGGTCGACGATTACAACCAGTTCGGCAGCTGTCAGGCGATCTGGCGGCTCGGCGCGGGCACCGGCAATGGCGCCGGCAATAGCCCCGGTGATAGGGCTGGCGCCGGCTATGTGGTGGCCAGCGATCCCCGCCGCGACGGACAGGCCGTCGGGTTCTGAGCCCGGATCCCGCGCCGCGCGTCGCGGCGCCCGACGGTAACCTCAGACCGCAGTGACAGGCAGATCAGAGGTATCAATGCACGCCGATGCAGACATTGTGCTGGCCCTTTCGATGACGTCGACAGCGATCCGCTGGGTGTT
This sequence comes from Mycobacterium sp., assembly GCF_044223235.1. Classification (GTDB taxonomy): domain Bacteria; phylum Actinomycetota; class Actinomycetes; order Mycobacteriales; family Mycobacteriaceae; genus Mycobacterium. Next base: position 11,516 of record NZ_JBGAME010000007.1, on the reverse strand, counting down.
CGTCGAGGGCCCGACCGGCGACGGCGCACCCGTCGACCGCGGAAAACTGGACGTGGACTCACTCGCGGCTTTCGACCCCGACGAGTTGCTCGAAACGCTGCTCGGCGACGATTCCCGGCGTCCCAGCGCGATCGGCATCAGCGCGACCGCCGACGCCGAGCCGGCCTCGATCATGCTGCTGGACGCCATGGCAGCACGGGGTGTCGACGGCACCGTCGTGGTGGCGCCGGTCGCGGCGGCCCGGGCGCTGGCAACGGGCATCGCCGACGTCGCCGGGTACGACGACGTGACGGTCTGCATCGTCGAACCCGACGTGACCTTCGTCGCGGCGGTGGACACCCATCAGGTCACGGTCGACGCCATCGACCGGTCTCCCGGCGAGGATGACGCCGGGTTGACGGCTCAGGTGCGCGCCATCCTGGCCGACGAGCGCAGACAGCCCGCCGCTGTCTTCGTCATCGGTTCGGGGGAACCCCAGGTCCTTGAGGGCGTGGTGTCCGGGCTGGCGCTGGACGCCGCGGTGCCGGTTTTCTCCGCGGCGGAAGCGGAGCTGGCGATGGCACGTGGCGTGGCACTGGCGATGACCGGTGTTTCGCCGCAGAGTGCCGGACCATCTCGCACGGTGCGGGTCGGCGCGCTGACGTCGGTGCTCGTCGCGGCCGTGCTGACGTTTGTCGTGTCGGTGTCCGTGGCTGTCGGACTGAGGTTCGCACCGGGATCGGATCACGACGGGACGGTGGCCGCCGAACCCGCTCGCGCAGCCGGCATTCCGCCGGTTGCGCAGGTCGTCCCCGCACCGGCCGCACCGCCCCCGGCATTGCCTGCCGCGCCGCCGGCCGCGGTCGAAGCGCCGGAGGCAGCCCCGCCCGCGCCAGTCGTACCGGAGGAGATCCCCGCCGCTTCGGAGGAGATCCCGGCCGCGCCGCAGGAGGTTCCTGTGGTCCCGGCAGGGCCCGCGGAGGTGGTGCCGCCCGTCGCCGCGACGATCGCCGTCGCCCCACCGCCGGCGACCGTTGCTCCCGTGCCCGTTGCCGAACCGATGGCCCCGCCTGCGCCGGTGTACATCCCGCCGCCACCGGTTCCTGCGCCGCCCCCGCCGCAGCCGCGGCTGCGGGACCGGATCATCGAACGCATCCCGATCCTCAACCGACTGCATGAACCGCAGTTCCCGTATCCGTGATTCCCGTGGGTCACACCTCGATGCGGGACCCGATGATGACGGTCCGGTCCAGCGGAAGGCCGAAGTAGGCCGCGGCGTCGGCGGTGATGTAGGACGTCGCGATGAACAGTCGCTTGCGCCACGCCGCCATCGTGGGTTTGTCGCCGGCGCACAGCTCCAGCTTCGACAGGAAGTACGAGGCGTCGCCCAGGGACAGCGACCCGTCGGTGAGTTCGGGGTCGACGAGGCGCAGGGCAGCGGGCACATTGGGACGTTCCATGTAGCCGAACCGGACGTCGACCTGGATGATGCCGTCGCTGGCGTGGCACAGGCTGTCGACCGAAACACGTTGGGAGTCAGAGACTCTGGGGATCGGATCGGTGTCAATCGATACGATCAGCACGTGCTCGTGGCGCACGTGATTGTGTTCGACGTTCGCGCGCAGCGACAGCGGCGCGCTGTCGCTGCCCCGATTGAGGTAGATCGCGGTGCCGGGGATGCGGGCCAGCGGGGGCTGTCGATGGCTGATCTCGGTGATGAACTCCCGCAGCGGGCCCTCGATCTGCGCCCGCTCCGCGGTGACGATGTGACGACCACGCTGCCAGGTGGTCATCACGGTGAATGCCGTGACGGCGATCAGCAGCGGCAGCCATGCGCCGTGCACCAACTTCGTCATATTCGCCGCAAAGAACAGCAGGTCGACGGTCAGCAGGGCGCCGCCACCGATGACCACCAGCCAGATCGGGCTGTGCCATCGAGTGTGGGCGAGGTAGAGGAACAGCAGCGTGGTGATCGTGATGGTCCCTGTCACCGCCATCCCGAATGCGTACGCCAGCGCCTCGGAGCTGCGGAAGGCGAACACCAGGGTCAGCACGGCCACCATCAGCATGCCGTTGATCCACGGCACGTAGATCTGGCCCACCTCCGACGCCGAAGTGTGCGCGATGCGCAACCTGGGCAGATAGCCGAGCTGCGCCGCCTGGGAGGCCACCGAGAACGCGCCGGTGATCACCGCCTGTGACGCGATGACCGTCGCGGCGGTCGCTAGCAGGATCATGGGAAGGCGTGCCCACTCCGGTGTCATGAGGAAAAACGGTGCGCTGATGGCCTTTTCGTCGCCGAGCAGCAACGCGCCCTGGCCGAAGTAGCTCAGCGTGCAGGCGGGCAGCACCAGCAGCAACCAGCCAAGCGTGATGGCTTTCCGCCCGAAGTGCCCCATGTCGGCGTAGAGCGCCTCGGCGCCCGTCACAGCGAGCACGACGGCCGCGAGCGCGAAGAAGGCGTAGTGGAAGTGGCCTGCCATGAATCCCAGCGCGTAGGTCGGGGACAGCGCCCGGAGAATCTCGGGGTGCGCGACGATGCCTGCGATCCCGCATGCGCCGATCGCGCAGAACCAGACGATCATCACGGGTCCGAACAATCGGCCGACCGCCGCAGTGCCTTTGCGCTGCACCGAGAACAGCGTCACGATGATCACCGCCGTGATCGGCACCACCCACTCCTCCAGGCCGGGGTCGATGATCTTCAAGCCTTCGACCGCCGAGAGCACCGAGATGGCCGGTGTGATCATGCTGTCGCCGAAGAACAGTGCGGCACCGAAGATCCCGAGGGCCGCCAGTGCTATCGCGGTGCGCTTGCCCCGGGTGCTTCGGCCCTGGATGAGCAACGTGATCAGGGCCATGATGCCGCCCTCACCATGGTTGTTGACCCGCATCACCAGCGTTACGTAGGTGAGCGTGACGATGACCATCACCGACCAGAAGATCAGCGAGACGATTCCGAACACGGTGTGCTCGGCGATCGGGACGGGGTGCGGATCCTTCGGGTTGAACACGGTCTGGATCGTGTAAATGGGACTGGTGCCGATGTCACCGAACACCACGCCGAGCGCGGTGATCACGATGGCCGGTCGCAGGCGCCCAGCGCCGGCGCGGTGCGCGGTGAGCTCGCGCTCATCAACTCCCATGTGCACAGGATCTACCGGATCGGCGCTGGTCCCGGGCTGAATGCCGCAACAATCCGGCGCTCGGCACGCTGCAGTCACGACAGCAGATACTCGGGCCTGCGGCGCCGCAACCCCCTGCAACCCTTGACCGCCCCTGTGACTGTCGTCACATACTGCTAACGCGGGCGAAACAGCCCACAGGCAGGAGTGGCAGTGTCCGAACATCCGGTGGTCCCCGGCAGCGCCGTCGGGATCATTCCGAACCCGATGTCCGGCCGCGACATTCGCCGCGTGGTCGCGCAGGCCTCGGTGTTCCCGAACACCGAGAAGACGTCGATGGTGCTGCGGATCATCCGCGCGGTCGGCGCCATCGGAGTGGAGCGGGTGCTGCTGTCCACCGACACGTTCGGCATCGCCGCAGGGGTCTTGCGCGAGATCCGCAGGATGCAGGCGGCGCCGGCGGAGGCGCGGGTGCGGCTCCCCGAAATCGACTTCCTGACCCTGCCGAACCCGACCGGTACCGCCTTGGACACCACCGGCTTCGCGCAGGTGATGGCCCAGCGGTGCGCGGCGGCGGTGGTGCTGCTCGGCGGTGACGGCACCATGCGCGCGGCGGCGCCGGGTCTGGGTGACACCCCGATGCTGGCGCTGAGCACCGGCACCAACAACGCCTTCCCGATCATGATGGAGGCCACCGTCGCCGGCATGGCGCTCGGGCTCATCGCCACCGGGCGGGTGCCTGCCCGGACGGCGCGGGCCAAGACGCTGCACGTGGACCTCATCCGCCCCGACGGCACCCACCGCCACGAGATCGCCCTGGTCGACGTGTGCGTGAACACAGTGCGCGACGTCGGCTCCCGCGCGATCTGGAAGACCGACACGCTGCGCGAGCTCTATTGCACATTCGCCGAACCGCATGCGATCGGGCTGTCGTCCATCCCGGGCCGGATCCTGCCGACGGGCCGCACCGCACCCAGCGGAGTCGCCGTGCAATTCGGCGGCCCGGCGGCCCGGACCGTGCTGGCTCCGATCGCGCCCGGACTGCTCGAGCCGGTCGGGCTGCTGCGTTGCGAGGCCATCGCGCCAGGCGTTGCCCGCCAGGTCCGACTCGACAGCGGCACCGTCGCACTCGACGGCGAACGGGAACTGGAGTTCGGTCCCGGCGACCGCGTCACGGTGACGCTCCAGATCGACGGCCCCCGGGTGATCGACGTCCCGGCCACGCTCGCCGACGAACACATAAGCAGTTCAGAGGAATTGATCAGTTCAATCGCAGAGGAGATCCGATGACACAAACACTGTCCTCACTTGGTGCCGACGCGCCCGACGCGTCCGTGCTCAACGAGACCCAGTTGCTCGACGTCTACCGCACGATGAGGTCGATCAGGGCGTTCGAGGACCGCGTCCACGACGAGTTCGCGACCGGTGACATCCCCGGCTTCGTCCACCTGTACGCCGGTGAGGAGGCATCGGCCACCGGGGTGTGCGCGCACCTCGACCCCGACCGCGACACGATCGCCTCGACTCACCGCGGGCACGGGCACTGCATCGCCAAGGGCGTGGACATCAAGCCGATGATGGCCGAGATCTTCGGCAAGAGCACCGGCTCGTGCCGCGGCAAGGGCGGCTCCATGCACATCGCCGACCTGTCCAAGGGCATGCTCGGCGCCAACGGCATCGTCGGTGGCGGTCCGCCGCTGATCTGCGGGACCGCGTTGGCCGCCAAGATCAAGGGCGACGGCGGGGTGGGCGTGGCGTTCTTCGGCGACGGTGCCTCCAACCAGGGCACCACGCTTGAGGCGATGAACCTGGCGTCGGTGTGGAACCTGCCCGCGATCTTCGTTGCGGAGAACAACGGTTACGCGGAGGCCACCAGCTCCACCTGGTCGGTGTCGGCCGACAACATCGCCGACCGTGCCGCGGGGTTCGGCATGCCCGGTGTCATCGTCGACGGCTTCGACTTCTTCGCCGTCTACGAGGCCGCGGGCGAGGCGATCAAGCGGGCCCGCCAGGGCGGCGGACCGACCCTGCTCGAGGTGAAGTTCACCCGCTACTACGGCCACTTCGAGGGCGACCAGCAGAAGTACCGCGGCCCCAACGAGGTCGCCACCGTCAAGGAGAACCAGGACTGCCTCAAGCGATTCCGCGCGCGCGTGGTGGAGACGGGCCGGCTCACCGACGCCCAGCTCGACCAGGTCGACGGCCAGGTCGCCGCTTTGATCGACGAGGCCGTCGACGAGGCGAAGGCCGCGCCGGTGCCGGCACCCGAAGACCTGCTGACCGACGTCTACGTCAAGTACTGACACTCGAAGGAGAACGAACACCATGGCTACCCGCAAGCTCAGCTACCGAGAAGCAATCAACGAAGCACTGGCCCAGGAGATGGAGCGCGACCCGTCCGTCATCGTGATGGGTGAGGACAACGCCGGCGGTGCCGGGGCGCCCGGCGAGGACGACGCGTGGGGCGGCGTGCTCGGCGTCACCAAGGGTCTCTACGACAAGTTCCCCGGCCGGGTGCTCGACACCCCGATCACCGAATCGGCGTTCGTCGGTGCGGCGGTCGGCGCTGCCACCCGGGGCCTGCGGCCCGTCGCGGAGCTCATGTTCATCGACTTCGCCGGGGTCTGCCTGGACCAGATCATGAACCAGGCGGCCAAGTTCCGCTACATGTTCGGCGGCAAGGCCGTCACGCCGGTCGTCATCCGCACCATGTATGGCGCCGGATTGCGTGCCGCCGCACAGCATTCGCAGGCGTTCTACCCCGTCTTCACCCACCTGCCCGGGCTCAAGGTGGTGCTGCCGTCCAGCCCGTATGAGGCCAAAGGCCTTCTCATCCAGTCCATCCGGGACAACGATCCGGTGATCTTCTGCGAACACAAGGCCATGTACGACGTCACCGGCGACGTACCGGAGGAGAGCTACACCATCCCGTTCGGCGAGGCGAACGTGGTGCGTGAGGGCGACGACGTGACCATCGTCGCGCTCGGGCGGATGGTGTCGTTCGCCCAGCAGGCCGCAGAGGAGCTCGAATCCTCCGGCGTGTCAGCCGAAGTCATCGATCCGCGGACCGTGAGCCCGCTCGACTTGGACACCATCCTGGAGTCGGTGGAGAACACCGGCCGGCTCGTGGTGGTCGACGAGGCCAGCCCGCGCTGCAATCTGGCCACCGACATCTCCGCACAGGTGGTGTCCGAGGCGTTCGGTGACCTGAAGGCGCCGATCAAGATGGTCAGCCCGCCGCATGTTCCGGTGCCCTTCGCCGAACCGCTGGAGGACCTCTACATCCCGTCCGTGCAGGACATCGTCAATGCGGCCAAGACCGTGACCGAGTGGAGCAAGTGATCTTCGTGACGAGTTCGGCTATGGATGAACGTATTCAGCGGGTGACCATGCCCAAGTGGGGCCTGTCCATGGAAGCGGGCAAGGTGACCGACTGGCTGGTCTCCGTCGGCGACGAGATCGAGAACGGCACCGAGCTGTGCGAGATCGACACCGACAAGATCGCCGGGGAGCTGGAGTCGACCTGGACCGGCGTGGTGCGCGCGCTGGTCGTCGAGGTCAACGAGAGCGTGCCCGTCGGCGGGACCATCGCGGTGGTCGCGCCCGCCGAGGTCCCTCAGGACGAGATCGACGCGGTGGTCGCCGAAGCCCGCGAGCAATTGGAATCCGGTGCCATCGAGGATGATTCGGGTCCGAAGGTGCAGACCGTCGAGGTCGGTGGACATCAGATTTCCTACGCGGTACTGGGGGAGGGCGACTCCGAACACGATCCCGTGGTGTTCGTGCACGGCTACGGCGGCGACAAGAACTCGTGGCTGTTCGTGCAGGAACCGATTTCGGCCGACCGGGTCACCTACGCCCTGGATCTGCCCGGGCACGGGGCGTCGTCGAAGGGTGTCGGCGAGGGCACCGTGCCGTCGCTGGCCAAGGTGCTGCTCGGCTTCCTCGACGCGGTCGGCGTGAGCCGCGCGCACCTGGTCGGGCACTCGATGGGTGGCGCGGTGATCACGGCGGCGGCCGCCGATCCGGTCGGGTCCGGCAAGGTGGCGTCGCTCACGCTGATCTCACCGGTCGGATACGGCCCGGAGATCAACGCCGAGTATCTGCGCGGCTTCGCCCAGGCCGAGTCGCGCCGTGAGCTCAAACCGCACCTGCTCAACCTGTTCGCCGACCCGGGGCTGGTCAATCGCCAGCTCATCGACGACCTGCTGAAATACAAGCGGCTCGACGGCGTCGATCAGGCGCTGCGCACCCTGGTGGCCGGTCTGGTCGAGGGTGACAAGTCTGGCGTCGACGTGACCGCGGACGCCGCCGGATTCGGTGGACCGGTCGTGGCGGTGTGGGGCCGTGAGGACAAGATCGTCCCCGCGTCCAACGCGGGCGGCCTGAGCGGTGCGGCGACGGTGCATCTGGTCGACGGGGCCGGGCACATGGCGCATATGGAGAAGCCACACGATGTCATCGCGGCGATCCGGGAAGCAACCGGAACGTGAGCGAACACCGCGCCGACGTGGTGATCCTCGGCGGCGGATCCGGCGGCTATGCCGCCGCGATCCGCTCCGCCGAGCTCGGCAAGTCGGTCATCCTGATCGAGGAGGACAAGGTCGGCGGCACCTGCCTGCACCGGGGCTGCATACCCACCAAGGCGCTGCTGCACGCCGGCGAGGTCGCCGACACCGTCCGCGCCGCAGCGAAACTGGGTGTCCTGGCCGACCTGAGCGGCGTGGACGTCACCGGCATCCACGCCTACAAGGACGGCGTGGTCGGCAGGCTCTACAAGGGCCTGCATGGTCTTCTCGACGCTCACGACGTCGAGATCGTCACCGGCCGTGGGCGTCTCGACGAATCGGGTGCCGTGGTCGTCGGCGACGATCGTTACGGCGGTGAGCACGTGGTGCTGGCCACCGGGTCACGACCGCGGGAGCTGCCGGGGATCGAGGTCGGCGGCAACATCCTGTCCAGCGACCGGGCGTTGACGCTGGATTTCCTCCCCGAGGACGCCGTCGTGATCGGCGGTGGGGTCATCGGCGTAGAGTTCGCCAGCATCTGGGCCTCCCTGGGCGCCAAAGTCACCGTTCTCGAGGCGCTGGACCGGCTGGTCGCCGGCGAGGACGAGTTCTGTTCCAAGCAGCTGGCCCGCGGTCTGCGCAAGCGGGGCATCACCGCCAAGACGGGCGTCAGCGTGACTGGCGTCAAGCAGGACGACGACGGCGTGATCGTCGAACTCGGCTCGGGGCCGCCGCTGGAGGCGGAGGTGCTGCTGGTGGCTGTCGGGCGCCAGCCCAACACCGAGGATCTGACCGTCGATCTGGACCGCGGTTTCGTCCGCACCGACGAGCGGCTGCGCACCAGCATGCCCAACGTCTACGCGGTGGGCGATATCGTGGCAGGACTTCAGTTGGCGCACAAGGGATTTGCACATGGAATCTTCGTCGCCGAGGACATTGCGGGCCTCGACCCGCCGCGCCTCGACGAGACCGCCATCCCCAGGGTCACCTACTCGCATCCCGAGGTGGCATCGGTCGGCCTGACCGAGGCGCGGGCACGCGAGCTGCATGGCGACGATGTGCGCACGCTGGTCTACGACCTGGCGGGCAACGGTAAGAGCCAGATCCTGGGCACCGCCGGTGCGGTCAAGCTGGTGCAGTCGCCCGACGGGCGGGTGGCGGGTGTGCACATGGTCGGCGACCGGGTCAGTGAGCTCGTCGGCGAGGCGCAGATGCTGTACGGCCTCGGTGCGCCGGTCGCCGAGGCGGCGCGGTTGGTGCATGCGCACCCGACGCAGGGCGAGGCGATCGGGGAGGCGCTGCTCGCTCTCGCGGGCAGCCCGCTGCACGTCCACACCTGAATCGCGAGTGATGTGTGTCACAACGGGCGTAGCCTGAAGGTATCTCTGCAACGGAGGGAGATACCGATGAAGGGTGCGTATCACGACCCGATAGATCACTCTCGCACCACCCAACCGCACGCCGGTGAATCCTTCACCGACACGCTGTGGCTGCCCGGCCTGCTTCTGATCGCCGTCGGCACCGTCCTTATTGCCGGGACCGTAGCGGCGACGGCATACGGCAACACCAACCTGTCACTGATTCTCGGGTTGGTTGCCGGCGCCCTCGTCACGGCGGGTGCGCTGGCGATCGCGTTCGAGCACCACCGGGTCAAGCGCGTTGAGCAGCGTTGGCTGGCCGAACATCCCGGTCAGCGCCCTGATCTGCGCGTTTAGCCGCCCACGGCGAAGGGCCTGCAAAGGGCGCTGCGCCGACGTTTAGACGTGCGGTGAGTTCGTCGTGTCCCTCAGCCATTGCAGGATCTCGCGCGTCGGCGGACTGACGACGTCGTTCAAGTCTTCGCGTTTGCGCACCACGGCGGCCACCATCGGGCACACCGGCACGATCCGTTCGCCATCGGCGCGGGTGGTGTCCAGCGCCTCGCCGATCAGCAGCGTGGCGAGGCCGCGCCCGCCGAACGCCTCGTCCACCTCGGTGTGGTAAAACACCCGCTTCCCGTCGTGTTCGGCGAATTCGGTGCGGCCCACCGTCTTTCCGTCGACATCGATGGTGAAGGCGTCGGATTCCTTGGTGACGGTGACCGGGGCGCCGGTCTTGTCGGTGAGTGTCACGGGGTCTCCCTCCTGCTGGGTGGTTGGCGTGGTTTGAGCCGGGTGGTCGGCAGCGCGGGAGCGGGCAGCCGCTGCGGGGTTCCGGTGTAGCCGACGACCTCCCCGAAGCGGTCGGATCGCGCCTGCCATTGCTCCCGGTATTCGACGATCTCGTCGTGACAGCGGCCGACGAAGTTCCACCACATCACGATCTCCTCGGTGAACGGAGTGCCGCCCAGCAGGACCGACCGCGCGTGCTCCTCCGTTGACGTGTTGCGCAGGTACACCGTTCGCTGACCGATGCCCTGGTAGGCCAGGTCACCGGAGGCGACCGGGGTGCCCGACACCTCCAGCGAGCCGGCGTCGAGAAGCAGGCCGTGCTCGAAGGCGGGGTCGACGTCCAACTCCACGGTGCCGCCGGGGGGCAGATCGACCTGGGCGCCGAGCAGCGGTGTGAAGGTGAACACCGGCGAGCGCTGTCCGGCCAGCTGGCCGAGGAACACCGTCACCGACGCCTCACCGCACGGTGCCGGTTCCGGTGCGTAATAGGCGAAGTCCGGCGAGGTGTGCCGGTCGGAATCGGGCAGGGCCACCCAGAGCTGGACCCCATGCAGGATGGTCGTCGCGGGCGTCGACACCTCCGAATGGCAGATGCCGCGGCCGGCCGTCATCAGGTTCAGCTCGCCGGGATGCACCATCGCGTGCACGCCGTTGCTGTCGCGGTGCTCGATCTCCCCGCTGAACAGCCAGCTGACCGTCTGCAGCCCGGTGTGCGGATGCGGGGCGACGTCCATCCCCGCGCGCACGCGCACGTTCTCGGGGCCGTAGTGGTCGGCGAAGCACCACGCGCCGATCAGCGACCGCTGTCGCACCGGCAGGGTCCTGCGGACCTTCATCGCTCGTGGGCCGCCGAGGGGTACGGCGCGGGGTTCGATGATCTCGATGCGTTCGGCGGGCCCGGCCACACAGTCGAATTCGACCGGCGCGGATTCCAGGTTGCTGATGGCTATAACCTCCCGCTGCGTAGCATCGATCGCGACAAACCGACAGTACCCGCGGGGGTGCGGGCCGAATCCGGGAGCACGATGGAGATTCAGCACGTCCACGTCGACAAGCAGTCTCCTGCGGTCTACAAGGCCATGATCGGAGTCGCGACCACGGTGACGGCCGCGGCGAGGGACATCGGCCTGTCCAGGGGCCTCGTCGAGCTGATCAACGTTCGGGTGTCGCAGATCAGCGGATGCGCGAACTGCCTGGATGTGCACGTCCGCAAGGCGGAGGCCGCCGGAGTGACGTCGCGTCAGCTGGCGACGCTGTCGGTGTGGCGGGACACCGATCTGTTCGACGAGCGTGAGCAGGCCGCGCTTCGGCTGGCCGAGATCACCGCAACGCTGCCCGATAACGACACGGCCGAGCGCGAATATGCGCGTGCCCGCGCGGTGCTCACCGACGACGAGGTGTCGGCAGTTGTGTGGGTCGCGATCGCGATCGGGGCGTTCAACCGGGTGTCGATCCTGAGCCGTCATCCCGTCAGGCCGTAGGCGCTTCGCGTCCTCTCTGCGTCGCCGTTGGCTCGCGTGCTCGCCGCGTCGATTTCTGCGCCACGGTCGTGCTCGCGCGGCGGGCGCAGCCCTCGCGCAGATTTCGGCGTATGGCGGGCGTGCGCGACCGGTCGGTTTCTGCCAGTCGGCGATCAATTCCTGCCACCGGAATTAATCCCCTGACCTGCTGGTTTAGACAGTCAGACCGGCACGAAGCACCACCGCTTGACCGCCGCTACGACATCACCGGGAGTGATCACCATGAAGAAGTTC